>NZ_DATMYH010000106.1:0-167414 GCF_035561115.1 Brevundimonas sp. | reverse complement strand
AGGCCGGACGTGTGTGGGGGCTGGCGCAGACGGGGCGGCCGGACGAGGCCACGGCGCTGCGCCCCGTAGCCAATGCGACCCTGCGCGGCCTGCCGGCGGTCGCCTTTCCCGCCGCGGCCCACGCCGCCCTGGTTCGCCGCGAAACGCGGGAGCCGGTTAAACGCCTGCGACTGGTTTGGGCGATGCTGACCGGACGAGTCTAGGGGCCGGCGACCCGTCCTGGCGCCGGGCGGCGACGGTTCAGCCGCGCGGCCAGACCGTCACCTCCGCGGGCCAGACTTCGTGGTTGGGCGAGCCTTCATAGGCCCAACCGAGGGTGCGGGCGAGGGCATGGGCCCCGCCGCGGACCACGGGCGTCGGCGGGGTCTTCAACCCGTGCATGGCCCGGGCCCAGTCGGGCAACAGGTCGACCCCCGCCTGCATGATCACCGCTGAGGCGGCGTCGGTCAGGGCCGCGCCGACCGACTGGTTCAGCACCAGCTGCGCGACTTCGTGGGTGCGGGCGTCAACGCGCAGGGCCGGACGCATGGACTGGATCAGGGCCTCCGCCGCGGCGCGGTCCCGGGGGACCGGGTCGGCGCCCAGCCGATCGGCGACGATCGCCATTTCAGCGAAATATCCGTCCTGGTCGGCGACGGGCATGTCCGGTTCGGCGTAGCGGATCCAGGCGTCGAGGAAGCTGATCGCCTCGGTGACGTGGACCCAGGCCAGCAGGGCCGGATCGCCGGCCCGGTAGGGCGTTCCGTCGGGAAGGACGCCGCCGATCCTGTCGTGGATGCCCCGGACGCGGTCGATGGCGGCAAGACCGTGTCCGGCGTGGTCATAGGTGGTGACGGCGATGAATTTGGCCGTGCGCCGCAGCCGCCCGTGCATGTCGGAGCGGAAGTCGGAATGGTCCCAGACTCCGGCCAGCACCGCCGGATGCAGCATCTGCAACAACAGGCCCGAGACGCCGCCGATCATCATGGTGACGATGTCGCCATTGACCCGCCAGGCGACGGAGTCGGCGGCGAACAGGGCGTCGGCCCGCCGCAGGATGGGGCGTTCGCCCCTCGAGGCGTCGTTGAACAGCTCGGTGATGCGCCGGCGAATGGCGACCTTGGCGGGTTCGAGGAGAGGGGGCATTCGGGTCCGGGCGTGCGATCGCGGGAGACCGGCCGATACCATGAACGGACCGTCGGCGGCATCGTCCCGATGCGTCCCGGACCACGGTTTGCGCTGGATCAACGATCCTTGCCGGACAACGGCGCAGCCTGAATCTGATTTGAGGAGTCGAACCGTGAGCCTCGCCGAACCAAAGCTGTCGCTTCCCGCCTACAGTCGCCTGTCCGTCGCGTTGCACTGGCTGATGCTGCTGCTGCTGGCGGCGGTCTATGCGACCATTCTGATGCGCGAGAATTATCCTCGCGGCAGCGAGATTCGCGAGGCGCTGAAGGCGTGGCATTTCAGTCTGGGACTGACGGTGTTCGCCTTGGTCTGGGTGCGGTTGATCGCCCGCCGGCTCGGCGGGATCCGACACCGGCCGGGCGGCGCCGCGGCCTGGGCCGCCGCCGTAATGCATGTGGCGCTGTACGGCTTCATGATCGCCATGCCCCTGCTGGGCTGGATCACCCTCAGCGCCGAGGGCGATCCGGTGCAGCTGTTCGGCCTCGGCCTGCCGCCGCTGACCGGACCGAACGAGGCGCTGGCCGAACAGGCCGAGGAGATCCACGAGACGCTGGGTACGATCGGCTACTGGCTGGTCGGCCTGCACGCGGCGGCGGCCCTGTTCCACCACCATGTGCTGCGCGACGGGACGCTGCGGCGGATGACCGCCTGGTGATCAGGCGGCCGGGCGGTGTCCCGGCCCGGGTCCGACGACCGCAGGCTGCTGGATGGACACGATCAGCGGCAGGTGATCCGAACCGACGCCGGGGCCGACCCGGGCGGAGGCGCGGAGATCGGGTGTCACGAAGGCATGGTCGATGGGCAGGCCCAGCACCGGCAGCGAAGAGAACCACGTCGAGCCGAGCGCCGGCGAAAGACGAACCAGCGTTGACGAGAGGAGCCGCAGACGGTCGGACCATGGCGTGGCGTTCATGTCGCCGATGACGAGGGTCGGGCCCGCCGTCGCTTCCTGAACCGCCGCGGCCATCATGAGGTTGCTCGCGCGGAGACGGGAGGGCGTGAGGGCCACCGGCGGGTGCATGGCGACGATCCTGATCTCACCTGTGTCGATTATCGACACCGGGTAGACTCCAGGGGGCAGGTCGGGCCGGGGCCGCCCGGTCAGGGGACTCCGGCTGAAAATCACCGCGCCGTGCTCATCGGGGTCCATCGCGCCGTAGACGAAGGGATACTCCGACAGGGCCTGACGGGTTCTGGCTGAATCGTTGGGGGGGTCCGCGAGGATAATGAGGTCTGCGGCTTCCTTCCGGGCGAGGACGGCCAGCCGGGCCACCACGTCGTCCGTCCTGAACACATTGCACCACACAATCGTCAGCGCCGGCTGCGCGACGGGAGGCGGAACCCTTGAGAACAACTCCGGAGTCGTCGCCAGAAGCACGGCGACCAACACGGCCGCCACACCGGCCGGGAGATAGCGGCCGACAGTCAGGGCCGCGCAGCCGAAGGCGATGCAGAGCACGATGACCTGCGGGCGCAGGTTGGCGAGCAGCTCCAGCGGGGCGGTCCTGATGTTCAGGAGGGCCGGCAAGGCCGCCAGGAGGATGATCGCGCCCGTAATCCAGAACATGTCCTTGACCGGCGCCATCAGGGTCGGGCGGGCGCGGCATCGCGCCACGCCTTCAGGGCCTCCAGCGCCCGGAGGCTCATCAGCCGCTTCTTCGCCCGGCCGCGTTCCTTCATCGGAATCTTGACGCCAGCCTCGTCGACCTTCGGCGCCTCCAGCGGCGGCAGCAGGCCGTAGTTGATGTTCATCGGCTGGAATTTGGAGATGCCGCCGGGGCCGTCGAGGTGGCCGCCGGTGATGTGCTCGACCAGGGCGCCCATGGCGGTGTGGACCGGCGGAGCCTCCAGCGGTCTGCCGAGGCGTTCGGCGGCGGCGAGGCGGCCGGTCAGCAGGCCCATGGCGGCGCTCTCGACATAGCCCTCGACGCCGGTGACCTGACCGGCGAAACGCAGGCGCGGCATGGCTTTCAGACGCAGCTGGCGGTCCAGCAGTTTGGGGCTGTTGAGGAAGGTGTTGCGATGCAGGCCGCCGAGGCGCGCGAATTGGGCGTCGTGCAGACCGGGGATCATGCGGAAGACCTCGGCCTGGGCGCCGTGCTTCAGCTTGGTCTGGAAGCCGACCATGTTGAACAGGGTGCCGAGCGCATTGTCCTGGCGCAGCTGGACGATGGCGTGGGCCTTGACCTGGGGGTCGCGCGGATTGGTCAGGCCGACGGGCTTCATGGGTCCGTGGCGCAGGGTTTCGCGGCCGCGCTCGGCCATCACCTCGATGGGCAGGCAGCCGTCGAAATAGGGGACGTTCTCCCAGTCCTTGAACCCGGCCTTGGGACCGGCCAGCAGGGCGTCGATGAAGGCCTCGTACTGCTCGCGGTTCATCGGGCAGTTGACGTAGGCGGCGGCGTCTCCGCCGGGCCCCTCCTTGTCGTAGCGCGACTGGCGCCAGGCGATGTCGAAATCGATCGAGTCGGCGTGGACGATGGGGGCGATGGCGTCGAAGAAGCTGAGCGCGTCCTCGCCGGTCAGGTCGAGAATGGCGGCGGCGAGGGCCGGGGAGGTCAGGGGGCCGGTGGCGACGATGACATTGTCCCAGTCGGCGGGCGGCAGGCCGGCGATCTCCTCGCGCACGATGGTGAGGAGCGGGTGAGCCTCCAGCTTCGCCGTCACCGCCTGGGAGAAGCCGTCACGGTCGACGGCGAGGGCGCCGCCGGCGGGGACCTGATGGGCGTCGCCGCAGCTCATGATGATGGAATCGAGCGCCCGCATCTCGGCGTGCAGCAGGCCGACGGCGTTATGCTCCCAGTCGTCCGAACGGAAGGAGTTGGAACAGACCAGCTCGGCAAGCCCGTCGGTGTGGTGGGCGTCGGTCTTCACGCCCGGAACGCCGCGCATCTCATGCAGGACCACGGGCACGCCCGCGCTGGCGATCTGCCAGGCGGCTTCCGAGCCGGCGAGGCCGCCGCCGACGACGTGGATGGGCTTCAGGGTTTCCGTCATGGGCGGCTTCTAGCGGCGCGGCCCGGCTTGGGCTAGCGTGGCCGTGGGACGGGGGAATGAAATGGCGCGATTTTCAATCGGGACTGCGATCGGCGATGGGTTCGACCTGATCCGGCGGCGGCCGCTGGCGGTGTTCGTCTGGGGTTTGCTGATGGTGGCGCCGTCGGCGGCCACGTTCGGTCTCGTCTGGCCGATGATGGGCGAGATGATAGGCGCGATGGCGATGGAGGCCCGCGGCGACGGGAGCGTTCACGACACCGCGTTCGCCAACATGATGCAGTTCCAGGCCATGTCCGGACTCTTGAACATTCTCCAGATGCTGCTGATTGTCGTCGTCTACACGGCGATCATGCGAGCCGTCCTGCGGCCGCGGGAGGACAGCTTCTTCTCGTTGCGTATCGGCATGGACGAGCTGAGGGTCGCGGTCGTCGGCCTCGCGGTGGTCGTGGGCCTCTACATCACCATGATGGTGATGGTGCTGATCGGCGCCGCGGTCGGCTTCGCAGCCTGGGGCGCGGGTTCGCCAGTCAACTGGCTGGTCATCGTCGGTCTGGTCGTCACGGCGATCCTGGCGATCTTCCTCGGAATGGCGCGGGTCAGCATGATAGCGCCCGCCAGCGTGCTGTACCGCACGTTCGCCTTCGCGGAGGGATGGCGGCTGGGACGGGGCCAGACCGGCCGCCTGTTCGGCATGATGCTGTTGCTGATCCTGCTGGTCGTCGTCGTCGAGGTGGTGGTGGTGGGCGTCGGCCTGGCCATCGCGGTCGCGGTCGGAGCTTCGGGTGGCATCGACTGGGCCGGACTTCAATCACACCACACGGAAGCCAATCCATTCGCGGGCATCTCCGCCATGGTCGCGGCCAACTGGCCATGGTTCGCGGTCGGGGCCGTTGTGGCGGCCGCCATCTATGGTTTGCTCGTGACGCTGCACATCGCGCCCTACGCCTCCGCCTGCCGGCAGCTGGCCGAAGGCGAAACGCCGCCCAAGGCGGACGAGCAGTCGCCCGCGCCTGCCGAAGTAGTCTAGGATCGGGCCAGAGACAGGAGATTCTGCCATGGCGTTTTCGGCCACCGACGCCGCCTTCGAGGGCTTCCGCCTCGTTCGGCGCAATCCCCTGGCGCTTGTCGCCTGGACGCTGTTGTACGCGGTCCTGACGCTGACGGCCCTGTTCTCGCTGTCCAATATGATCGGCCCGCTCGAAGCCGTGACCGCCCAGGCGGAAGCGCTGGAGTCCGTGGATCAGCCGAGCCTCGATCAGGTCATGGCCGTGATGGCCGGGTTTGGAGCGATCATGGCCCAGGTGGCCTGGCTGATGCCGGTCAGCCTGGTGGTCGGCGCCATGCTGGGCGCTGCGGTGGCGCGCGGCGTACTGAATCCGTCCGGCGACCGGTTCGGCTATCTGCGGCTCGGCATGGACGAGGTTCGCGTGCTGGTGGTGACGTTCGTTCTGGGCCTGCTCGGGGGCCTTGTCGCCTTTGTGGCCTTCATGGCCCTGGGCCTGCTGGTGGCGGCAGCGAAGGCCGGGGGCGGCGGAGGCGGAGCGGCCATCGCGGGGGTTGTCGGCTTCCTCGCCATCATCTGCGGCCTGGTCTGGCTGTCCGTCCGGCTCAGCCTTGCCGTGCCGATCACGGTGGCGGAGAAACGTTTCGCCTTCTTCGACTCGTTCAATGTGACGAAGGGCCGGTTCTGGCCGCTGCTGGGCATGGCGGTCCTGGCCATCGTGATGGTCCTGCTCGTCCAGCTGCTGTCCTCCATCGTCAGCATGCCGATGGCGATCATGTCGGGGCTGCAAGACTGGTCGTTCAGCGGCGACCAGGACCCGGCGGCCGTCCGGGCGGCCCTGGACGTCAGCAACCCCTGGGTGATCGCCAATGCCGTGGTCGAGGCGATCGTATCCGCCCTGACGGTCGGGATCCTGTACGCGCCGTTCGCGGCCGCCTACCGCGACATTACGGGCGGCCCGTCCAACGCGGCGGTAATCGATTAAACCGATCCTTGACGCACCGAAGCGCCGATTCCACGGCGGGCCGCCCTGATCCCTCGGTCCTGGCGAGGCCTGAAGTGACGTCGAGCGGCTGAAATTCGGGGGGCGGCGCATCCATTGGGAGCCTCCGCAGCCTCCTGTCGTGACGGAGCCCGTCCGCTGGCTCATGACAAGGGGGGATCGCATGGCCGGCACTGAACTATACGCAGAGCGAAAGCGCAGCCACCGCCGGACCTGGACGGCGGCTGCCGTCCTGCTGGGCCTGGTCTTCATGGTCGGCGGCCAGGTGGGCGCCCTCCTGCCGGCGATCGCTGCCGGCTTCGTGGTTCCCGGCGACAGCGCCGAGGGCTGGCCGCAGCTGGCGTATGAGCTGGGCGCATCCTTCGGCCTGACCTCGATCCTCATCCTGCTGTGGGCGCGCCTGTTCGAGCGGCGCGGGCCGAGCGCCCTGGGGCTGAACGCACGGGGGCCGATGCGTTTCGCGCGCGGCTACCTGGTCGGCCTCGCCTTCATGCTGACCGTGGTCGGCGTGATCTGGAGCCTCGGAGGCTATGTGGTCGAGGGAGCGGGGGCGTTCGGCACCGCCGCCGTCGGCGCAAGTCTGCTGCCCATCGGCGTGCTGATGCTGGGTTTCGTCATCCAGGGCTCGTCGGAGGAAATCCTGTTCCGCGGGTGGCTGATGCAGCTCATCGCCTCGCGGCACGGGCTGTGGATCGCCGTGATCGCCAACTCGGCCCTGTTCGCCCTGGCCCATGCCGGAAACATGGAGCCGTCGAACGAGCTGTACAGCGGCCTCGGCAACATCCTCCTGTTCGGCCTTTTCATCAGCCTCTACGCGGTCCGCGAAGGCTCGCTGTGGGGCGTGTGCGGATGGCATGCGGCGTGGAACTGGCTGCTGGGCCTGGGCTTCGGGCTGGAAGTGTCCGGCATGGCGGTGGACGCCACGCCTCTGATCACCGACCTGACGACGGCGCCCGGCGCGGCCTGGTGGCTGACGGGCGGAGCCTTCGGTCCGGAGGCCAGCCTGGTCACGACGGCGGTGCTGCTGGCGGGGATCGTCGTGCTGATGGCGCGCGGACGGACCCGGGACCAGGGCGTTGAAGCGGCCCCGGTCCCGGTCTGAGATCAGGCGCGCTTTTTGATCGCGGCCACCCGCGCCTTGCGGCGGGTTTCGTGGCGGTCGAGGACCTCCTTGAGGTATTTGCCGGTCCAGCTGGCGGGATTGGCGGCGACCTGTTCGGGGGTGCCGACCGCGACGATCTCGCCGCCGCCGTCGCCGCCTTCGGGGCCGAAGTCGAGCAGCCAGTCGGCCACCTTGATGACGTCGAGATTGTGCTCGATGACCACGATGGTGTTGCCGTTCTCGACCAGTTCCTGAAGCACCTCCAGCAGCTTGCGCGTATCCTCGAAATGCAGGCCCGTGGTGGGCTCGTCGAGAATGTAGAGGGTCTTGCCGGTGGCGCGTTTCGACAGCTCTTTCGACAGCTTGACCCGCTGGGCCTCGCCGCCCGAGAGGGTGGTCGCGGACTGGCCGACCTTGACGTAGCCGAGGCCGACGCGGTTCAGGGTCAGCATCTTGTCGCGGATCGAGGGCACGGCCTTGAAGAAGCTGGCCGCCTCTTCAACCGTCATATCCAGAACGTCGGATATGCTCTTGCCCTTGAAGACGATTTCCAGCGTCTCGCGGTTGTAGCGCCTGCCCTTGCAGACGTCGCAGGTGACGTAGACGTCGGGCAGGAAATGCATCTCGATCTTGATCAGGCCGTCGCCCTGACAGGCCTCGCAGCGGCCGCCCTTGACGTTGAACGAGAAGCGGCCGGGGCCGTAGCCCCGGGCCTTGGACTCCGGCAGGCCGGCGTACCAGTCGCGGATCGGGCCGAAGGCGCCGGTGTAGGTGGCCGGGTTGGAGCGCGGGGTGCGGCCGATGGGCGACTGGTCGATGTCGATGACCTTGTCGAACATCTCCAGCCCCTCGATCCGGTCGAAGGGGGCCGGGGCGTCCGATGCGTTGTGCAGCCGGCGGGCCGCGGCCTTGTAGAGGGTCTCGATGGTGAAGGTCGACTTGCCGCCGCCGGACACGCCGGTGACGCAGGTGAACAGGCCGGCGGGGATTTCGCCGGTGACGCTCTTGAGGTTGTTGCCGGTGGCGCCGCTGATCCTGAGCATCTTCTTGCGGTCGACGGGACGGCGCCCCTCGGGCGGCAGTTCGATCTCGCGCTCGCCGGTCAGGTATTTGGCGGTCAGGGAGTCGGGATTGGCCATGACCTCGGCCGGCGTGCCCTGGGCGCAGACCTCGCCGCCGTGGATGCCGGCGGCCGGACCCATGTCGATGACGTAGTCGGCGGTGAGAATGGCCTCTTCGTCATGCTCGACGACGAGGACGGAATTGCCGAGGTCGCGGAGGCCGCGCAGGCTTTCCAGCAGGCGGGAATTGTCGCGCTGGTGCAGGCCGATGGAGGGCTCGTCGAGGACGTAGAGCACGCCGGTCAGGCCCGAACCGATCTGGGAGGCGAGGCGAATGCGCTGGCTCTCGCCGCCGGACAGGGTGCCGGAGGCGCGCGACAGGCTGAGGTAGTCGAGGCCGACGTTGTTGAGGAAGCGCAGCCGGTCGGTGATCTCCTTAAGGACGCGGCGGCCGATCTCCATCTGCTTGTCGGTCAGCCTGTCGTTCAGGGCCGTGAACCATTCGTGGGCGTGTTTGATCGACAGCCAGGAGACCTCGGCGATGTCCGTGCCCGCCACCTTGACGGCCAGGGCCTCGGGCTTGAGGCGTTTGCCATGGCAGACCTCGCACGGGGTCTCGGACTGGAACCGGCCCAGCTCCTCGCGCACCCACGAGGAATCCGTCTCGCGCCAGCGCCGCTCGAGATTCGGCAGCACGCCCTCGAAGGCCTTGGAGACCTCGTATTTGCGGGCGTTGTCGTCGTAGGTGAATTTGATCTTGTCGCCGCCCGAGCCGCGCAGGATCACGTCCTGGGCCTTCTGAGGCAGTTCGCGCCACGCCACATCCATCGAGAAGCCGTAGTGGCGGCTCAGCGACTGAAGGGTCTGGGTATAGAGGGGCGAGGGACCGCGCGACCACGGCGCCACCGCGCCCTTGTGCAGGGTCTTGTCGCGGTCGGGGATGACCAGATCGGCGTCGAAGGCCAGTTTCACACCCAGGCCGTCGCAGGCCGGGCAGGCGCCGAACGGGTTGTTGAACGAGAACAGCCGCGGTTCGATCTCACTGATCGTGAAGCCGGAGACGGGACAGGCGAATTTCTCCGAGAAGGTCAGCCGCCGCGGCTCCTTCTCGCCCTCGGCCGCACTGGCCCATTCGGCTACGGTGATGCCGTCGGCCAGACCCAGCGCCGTCTGCAGGCTGTCGGCGTAGCGGCTTTCCAGCCCCTGTTTGGTGACGATGCGGTCCACGACGATGTCGATGTCGTGCTTGAATTTCTTGTCGAGCACGGGGGCGTCCTCGATGGCATGGAACTCGCCGTCGATCTTGACGCGCTGGAAGCCGGCGCGCTGCCACTCGGCCATTTCCTTGCGGTATTCGCCCTTGCGGCCGCGTACGACCGGCGCCAGCAGCATCAACCGCTCGCCGTCGGGCAGGGCGGTCAGCTTGTCGACCATCATGGAGATGGTCTGGCTCTCGATCGGCAGGCCGGTGGCCGGCGAATAGGGCACGCCGACGCGCGCCCACAGCAGGCGCATATAGTCGTGGATCTCGGTCACCGTGCCGACGGTCGAGCGCGGGTTCTTCGAGGTGGTCTTCTGCTCGATGGAGATGGCCGGCGACAGACCCTCGATCAGGTCGACGTCGGGCTTGCCCATCAGCTCCAGGAACTGGCGGGCGTAGGCGCTCAGGCTCTCGACATAGCGGCGCTGGCCCTCGGCGTAGATGGTGTCGAAGGCGAGCGAACTTTTGCCCGAGCCCGACAGGCCGGTCATGACGACGAGCTGCTCGCGCGGGATGTCGAGATCGACGCCCTTGAGATTGTGCTCGCGCGCGCCGCGCACGCGGATGAAGTTGTGCTTTTCGGTCATGAGGCCTGACGGCTTGGGTATTCGGGAACGCAGCGGGGCCGCGGAGGGTCCGGCGCGACGCTGCTATATGGGGATCAATTCGCGGGATTCAGCAAGAACAATGTGAGAACACGGATGGGTCCGCGCCAACCTGCTGACATCCCGTGTCAGCAAGTCTGGCGTCAGGCCGGCGGGGTCCAGGGTTCCGGCGGGCGAATATACCGCTCGCCCTTGTCCAGCAGAACGCCGTTGGCGCCCGCTATGCCCAGTTCCAGGCTTTCGGCGATGCGGCGGGCGCGCTCGATGAAGTGGGCGGCGGCGGCGGGCGGGCAGACGTCCGCGGCCGTGGCCTCGAACAGCTCCAGCCAGCGGTCGAAATGTCGGGCGTCGACCGGCAGGGGCAGGTGTTTGGGCATGGGCCGGCCGTGATAGACGCCGCTCATCAGGGCGACGGACGACCAGAACAGCTTCATCTGCTCGAGATGCGGGCCCCAGTCGGAGATGCGCGCATCGAAGACCGGCCCGATCAGCGGATCAAGACGCACCCGGTCGTAGAAGGCGTCGACCAGTCGGGCGATCATCGGCTCGTCGATACCGGTCTCGGCCTCGATGCGGCGGACAATGGACTGGCGGCGGGTGGCAGGATCATCAGAAAGGGTCACCCCTCCTAATTAGGCGGCCTGGCTTCGGTCCGCCATTGCGGCCAATCGCCGTCGGACAAATCACGCGTTCCAGCTTCAACCGGGCGCGCCATTGCCGAAATGGCTTGCGCATCAGCCCCTTCGACCCCATCCTCGAATTCTTCGAGTGAGTTTGGAGGCCCGACGAACATGATCAGCGCGCTGGAAATCGGTTTCGCCCTTTCCATCCCTCTGCTGCTCGTGCTCGCCCATGCCCTCGCTCCAAAGCCCAAACCCGTCCGCATCCGCACTCGTGACGCTCGATCGCGTCGCGGCCCGGACGCCTGACGGCTCCACCCTCTTCGACAATCTGAGCCTGACGTTCGGCTGCGAGCGCACGGGCGTCGTCGGCCGCAATGGCGCGGGCAAGACCACCCTGCTGCGTCTGATCGCGGGCCTGACCGAACCGGCCGAGGGCGGGGTGGCGCGCGTCGGCCGCATCGGCTGGCTCGAGCAGAGGCGCGAGCCCGGGCCGGACGAGACCGCGGCCGGGACGCTGGGCGTCGCGGGGCCTCTGGCGATCGTCGCCCGGGTGTTGGCGGGCGAAGCGTCCGGCGACGATCTGGCCGAGGCGGACTGGACGCTGGAAGACCGGATCGGCGCGGCCCTCGCGGAGGCGGGGCTCGAGGGACTGGATCTGAACCGGCCCGTCGCGTCTCTGAGCGGCGGCGAGCAGACGCGGCTGGGGCTGGCGGCCCTGCTGCTGGCGCAGCCGGATCTGCTGGTGCTGGACGAGCCGACCAATCATCTGGACGCGGAGGGTCGGGCCGCCGTCGCCGGGGTGCTGCAGCGCTGGAAGGGCGGCGCGGTGGTGGTCAGCCACGACCGCGGCCTGCTGCGGACCATGGACCGGATCGTCGAGCTGTCGTCGCTGGGCGCGGCGATCTACGGCGGAAATTTCGACCTCTATGCCGCGCGCAAGGCGGCGGAACGGGCGGCGGCGTCGCGTGATCTGGAGGTCGCGGAGCGCGAAACCGGTCGGGTTGCGCGCGAAGGCCAGGTCGCGCTGGAGAAGAAGGCGCGGCGCGACAAGGCCGGACGGGCCTTCGCCGCGAAGAAGTCCGAGCCGAAAATCCTGCTGGGCGCCATGGCCGAGCGCGCCGAGACCAGCGGCGCGCGCGAGAACCGGCTGGCCGAGCGCAAGGCGGCCGAGGCCGAGACGGCGCTGACCGAGGCGCGCGAACGGGTCGAACGGGTGCGGGCGCTGGACATTCCCATGCCGCCGACGGGCCTGGCGGCGGGGCGGACGGCGCTGGTGCTGGACGAGGCGGCGTGGGACGCGCCGGGCGGACGGCGGATCGTCGGGCCGGTCCCGTTGCGGCTGACCGGCCCCGAGCGGGTGGCGATCACGGGGCCGAACGGGGCCGGCAAGACGACCCTGCTGCGGCTGATCGCCGGCGACCTGGAGCCTTCGTCGGGCCGGGTCGAGCGGCCGGTCGCCGCGGCCCTGCTGGATCAGGCCGCGCAGATACTGGAACCGGATGAGACGCTGGTCGAGGCCTACCGCCGGCTCAACCCCGAGGCCACCCCGAACGACGCCCATGCGGCGTTGGCGCGCTTCCTGTTCCGCAACACGGCGGCGTATCGGGTCGTGGGGACGCTGTCAGGCGGTGAGAGACTGAGGGCGGCCCTGGCCTGCGTGATGAGCGGCGCGCGGCCGCCGCAGCTGTTGATCCTCGACGAGCCGACCAACCATCTGGATCTGGACTCGATCGCGGCAGTGGAGGCCGCGTTGCACGCCTGGGAAGGCGCGCTGGTCGTGGTCAGCCACGACGCCGATTTTCTCGACGCGATCGGGATCGGGAGGACCGTCGCTCTCAGGCGGTGCGGTTAAAGGCCACGGCCCGGCCGTCGCCGGCGTTGGCCTGGCCCGAGGCTCCATAGGCGGACGGCGATCCGCGCTGGCCGGCGACCTCGGCGACGATGGTCCTGACCAGTCCCTCGGAGACGATGCGGGCGGCCTCGACGGCGCGGGCGTGGCCCGACAGCACGGCTTCGAACGCTTCCGTGGCCTTGACCAGCGCCAGCCGGTCGGCGGCCGGGGCGGCGGCGAGCACGGACGGATCGGCCTTAACCTGGGCCGACTCGCGGCGGTAGGCGTTGGCCAGCTGCTGGGTCTCGCCGAGAGTCGCGGCGGCGTCCTGCGGGCGGCGGGACTCGAAGGCCTTCGATTCCTCGATGAGACGGGCGGTGAGGCGCGTCGTCAGGTCGGTCAGCTGGCGGACGCGGGCCCGGGCGTTGACGGTGGCTGTCTCGGTCATGCGGCGAGTTCCTGGACTTCCTGCATCTTCAGCATCTGGGCCACGACCTGGTCGGCCAGGCCGACCCCGCCGGCCTTGACGGTCTGTTTGGCCATGGCCTCGATCATGAAGCTGCGCCACGTCGACTCGGCCTCGCCGCCGCCGAAGGGGGCTTCGGTGGAGAGGCCCTCGAACATCGGCTTCATCATCTGGGCGAGGAAGGTGGCCTCGAAATTCTCGGCCGTCTCGCGCATGCGATCGGTGACGGCGGGGTGCGCCGTGGCGACGAGAGGCCGGACCAGGGCGGGATCGACGGGGAAGTCGCTCATGCTCACATCACCTCGATGTCGGCCTGCAGGGCGCCCGCAGCCTTGATGGCCTGCAGGATGCTGATCATGTCGCGCGGGCTGACGCCGAGGGCGTTCAGGCCGTTGACGAGGGTGGACAGGGAGGTCCCGCCGCCGACGATACGCATCTGGCGGCCCAGGTCTTCCTCGACCGCGACGGTGGACTCGGGAACGACCACCGTCTGGCCGCCACGGCTGAAGGGCTCGGGCTGGCTGACCTGCGGGCTTTCCTGCACCGAGATGGTCAGATTGCCCTGGGCGATGGCCACGGTGGAGACGCGGACCGCCTCGCCCATGACGATGACGCCGTTGACCTCGTCGATGATGACCTTGGCCGGAGCGTCGACCTGGACCGGCAGGTTCTCGACCATGCTGATGAAGCCGGCCATGCCCATCTGACCGGGTGCGCGCAGGGCGACGACGGTGCCGTTCTCGGCCAGGGCCGTGCCGGGATAGGTCTGGTTGATGGCGGCGGCGACGCGCTGGGCCGTGGTGAAGTCCGGATTGCGCAGCGTCAGCCGCACCTCGTTCATATTGGCCAGGTGGAAGCCGGTTTCGCGCTCGACCGTGGCGCCCGAGGCGATGCGGCCGGCGGTCGGCACGCCGCGGGTGACCGAGGAGCCGGAGGCCCCGCCGCCCGAAACGGCGCCGGTCTGGATCGAGCCCTGGGCCACCGCATAGACCTGACCGTCGGCGCCCTGCAGGCTGGTGACCAGCAAGGTGCCGCCCAGCAGGCTCTTGGCGTCGCACATGCTGGCCACGCTGACGTCGACGCGGGAGCCCGGAGTGGCGAAGGGCGGAAGCTCGGCCGTCACCATGATGGCGGCCATGTTCTTGGAGTTGGCGTTGGAGCCGCGGATGTTGACGCCAAGCCGCTCGGTCATGCCCTCGAGCGACTGGCGGGTGAAGGGGCAGTTGCGCAGGCTGTCGCCGGTGCCGTTCAGTCCGACCACCAGGCCATAGCCGACCAGCTGGTTGGTGCGGACGCCCTCGATGGCCGCGATGTCCTTGATCCGCGACTGGGCGGACGCCGGCGCGGCGAATCCGGCCACGGCCGCGGCGGTCAGGAGGGAGGCGAGCAGTTTCTGCATGGGCGGGGCGTCCAGGTACTGTTGCGCCCTGTGTGTTGCCAAAGGCGTGCCAGACGAAAACTTCCATGAAAACAGTGAGCAGACCCGATCGACCCCTGGAGGGAGCGGCAGAAACTGCCGGGCCGTTAACCAAACGGTGACGCGGTCCCGACGATGGTCCGGCATGTGCTGGAGTCGCATCGCATGAAGGTCACAGGCCCGTCCGGACCGTCGTCCCCGCAAGGCAGCCGTCCCGCCCGCGCGGGCGGCGGCTTCTCCGTGCCCCAGGCGGCGGCGGGCGCGACCGCGGCGCCGGCCAGTTCGGCTTCCGGCGTGTCGGGGGTCAGCGACGTGTCCGCCCTGATGGCGCTGCAGGGGGTCGAGGACGTCACCGAACGCCGCCGCCGCGCCATCCGTCGCGGCGGAGGGCTGCTGGACCGGCTGGAAGAGCTGAAACTGGCGCTGCTGCAGGGCGAGGCGGGCGAGGGCGCGCTGGATCGCCTGTCCCGGACGCTGCGGGAGGAACGGCCCATGGACGCCGACGCCGGTCTGAACAGCCTGCTGGATCAGATCGACTTGCGCGCCGCGGTTGAGTTGGCCAAGGCCGATCTTCGCCGCACTGCAGCATAAGTCGCCGGAATTCCTTGAAAAAGGACAATCGCCGAGCGCCGGGTGATGAAGAAATGTCACGCTTCCGCAGCGACTGTAAGCTTTACGGGTCACGCTCTCGCGAGCGTTGTTGCCGCGACTCTTCGCCATCCCTATAGGCAGGGCTGCGCCACAGGGGGGCGCTGTAAGAGACCGTGAGTGCGACGATGACCGCATTGGCCTCTGTGCCTGTCGAAAAGGCCGGTTACCGGCCATCCGACGACGAGCCATTCATGAACGAACGCCAGCTTGCCTATTTCAAGGGCAAGCTGATGGACTGGAAGGAGGACATCCTCCGCGAGTCCAAGGGAACTGTCGTAAACCTGAAGGCCGAGACGGAAAATCATCCGGATCTGGTTGACCGGGCGTCGTCGGAATCCGACCGGGCGCTGGAGCTGCGCACCCGCGATCGCCAGCGCAAGCTGATCTCCAAGATCGACGAGGCGCTGCGCCGCATCGAGGACGGCTCCTACGGCTATTGCGAGGAGACCGGCGAGCCGATCAGCCTCGGACGGCTGGAGGCCCGCCCGACCGCGACCTTGTCGGTGGAGGCCCAGGAGCGGCACGAGCGCCGCGAGCGCGTCCACCGCGACGACTGATCGCCCGCGAGCCTTGACTTGAAGGGCCGCGAGGGCGACCTGTGCGCCCCGCGTTTCCAAGGTCTATCGCATGTCCGTCAAGGTCCGTTTCGCCCCGTCGCCGACGGGTAAGCTGCACGTCGGCAATGTCCGCACCGCCCTGGTGAACTGGATGTTCGCGAAAGGGCAGGGCGGGTCGTTCGTGCTGCGCATCGACGACACCGATCTGGCGCGGTCCACGCCGGAATTCGAACAGGGCATCGAGGACGACCTGACCTGGCTGGGCCTGGTCTGGGACGAACGCCACAACCAGTCGAAGCGATTCGATCGCTACGAGGAGGCCGCGGCGCGCCTGAAGGCCGCCGGACGGCTGTACGCCTGCTACGACACCTCCGAAGAACTGGACCGCCGCCGCAAGGTGCAGCTGTCCCGCGGCCTGCCGCCCATCTACGACCGCGCCGGCCTGGCGCTGACCGACGCGGAAAAGGCGGCCTATGAGGCCGAGGGGCGCAAACCCCACTGGCGGTTCAGGCTGGACGGCCGGCGCGTGGCCTGGGAAGATCTGTCGCGCGGCCACGCCGAGGTGGATACGGCGTCCATGTCGGACCCGGTGCTGATCCGCGAGGACGGCCTGTTCCTCTACACCCTGCCGTCCGTCGTCGACGACATCGACATGGCCATCACCCATGTGATCCGCGGCGAGGACCACGTCACCAACACCGGCGCCCAGATCGAGATCTTCGAGGCGCTGGGCGGCCCCGTGCCTGAGTTCGCCCACATGCCCCTGCTGGTCGGCGAGGACGGGCAGGCGTTGTCCAAGCGCCTGGGGTCGCTGTCGATCGCCGAGATGCGCGACAAAGGCTATGAGCCGATCGCCATCACCAGCCATCTGGGCCGCATCGGGACGTCCGATCCGCTGGAGGTGGGGGAGTCCATCGACGCCCTCGGCGCCAGCTTCGCCTTCGCCAAGATGGGCCGGTCGCCGGCGCGTTACGACACCGCCGATCTAGACCGTCTGAACGCCCAGGCCCTGCACGCCATGCCGTACGCCGTGGCGCGGCCGAGGCTGGTGGAACTGGATGCTGATCTGGGCGAGACCTTCTGGAACGGTGTGCGAGGCAATCTTCAGAAATTCGCGGATGTCGTTGAAATGGCGAAGATCGTGCGCGGTCCGGTGACGCCGACGATCGAGGATCCGGCCTTCGCCCAGGCCGCGCTGGCGGCCCTGCCGGAAATCATCGACGAGACCCTGTGGCCTGTATGGACGGCGGCGGTGAAGGAGGCGACGGGGGCCAAGGGCAAGGCGCTGTTCATGCCGCTGCGCCTGATGATCACCGGCCAGTCGCACGGCCCGGACATGGCGACCCTGGCGCCGATGATCGGCCGCGAGCGGATCGTGAAACGGCTGAACGGCGAAACCGCCTAGGCCTTTCAAAAAGGACGTTGCACAGCAAAAAGGCCGCCCTTCGCAGGGCGGCCTTTTCGTTTCTGCGATCCGTCGGATCAGGCGTTGCAGGCGGCGATCTGTTCGGCCGTCAGGGCGACGCCCTTGTAGCTGAACGACGACACCGCGCCGAAACGGGCCACGACGCGGCGGCAGGCGCGCGTCGCCGGCTGGTTCGCGCCGCCGCTGGCGGTGCAGGAGCCGCCGTTGCAGCGCCAGGACGCGCCGTCGATGATGGTGGCGTTGGCCGGGGCCTTGGACGCATCGGTCAGGACAGCGCTGGAGGCCGGGGCCTGGGCGAGGGCGGGAGCGGGAGCGGCGGCGAACAGGGCCGCGGCGATTAGCAGAGCACGCATGGGGAGGTCTCCGGACGGGCGCAAACGACCATCGTTTCCGCAACGCCAGTGTCCGTTTCTATACGAAACTGTCAAGGCGCGTTTCCAAAAGAGACGCACGAACACCGGCTGACTGACCAGTGATTACTTAACGCTGATCATGTTTCAAGTGCGGCATGGCGTCCGCGCCCTTCATGGTCTCGATCGCGGCCTCGACCGTGTCGCGCACGACCCAGGCCTCGCGGAAGCTGGCGGGGGTCATGCCGGACCCGATGCTGTGCTCCATCATGGCCAGAAGCGGTTCCCAGAAACCGTTGAGGTTCAGGAAGATGACCGGCTTTGAATGCAGATCCAGGCGCTTCCAAGACAGCACCTCGATGGCTTCTTCCAGGGTGCCGACGCCGCCGGGTGCGACTACGAAGATGTCCGACTGGTCGTACATGATGGTCTTGCGCTCATGCATCGAGGACACAACCAGGGTTTCAACGTCATCGAACAGCCGTTCCCGGCTGCGCAGGAAGCCCGGCATGACCCCCAGCACCCGTCCGCCGGCGGCGTGAGCTGCGCGGGCCGAGGCGCCCATCAGGCCGACGCCGCCCCCGCCATAGACCAGCCGCCAGCCGGCCCTGGCCGTCTGCTCGCCGAACGCCCGCGCCGCCTCGGTATAGGCGGGATCGGACGCATCCGAGGAACCGCAGAACAGGCAGACGGACTTTCCGTCGAAGGGCTGGATGGCGACAGGCGAAGACATGGGGCCTCTGGAACGATGGGAGACAGCGGCCCCCCGGGCGCGCTATCCAGGGGAATACTCCTAGCGGTCGGATGGACGCGATGAAACGGGCCATGTTCGGCAAGGCGGGAACGGCGGCGCTTCTGGGCGTGCTGGCGACGGCCTGCGCGCCCCCCGCCGCGCCGCCGACGGTCGAGGCGGAAAGCGCCGTCGCCGCGGGATGGACCCGCCCGCCGGAGATTCTGTCGGTGCAAAGGGCGGCAGCCAGCCTGATCTTCACCGGAGAGGCCGAGCCGGGGGCCCGTGTGGTGCTGCGAAGCGATTCGGGGGCGGCCTATGCGGCGGTGGCGGACGCACGCGGCCGGTTCGACATCCGCATGGCGGCGCCGGCGGGCGATCTGTGGCTCCGGCCCGAGACCCAGGTCGGTCAGGACGCGGCCCCGTCGCCGGACCGACTGCTGATCGTGGCGGGCGGGCGCGGGCCCATCGCCATCCTGCGCGCCGGCGGACCGACCCGGCGCCTGGACCGGGCGCCGGCTCTTGGGGCGGTCGACAGCGACGGCCGCATGCGGCTGGCGTCTGGCAGGGCGCCGGCGGGGGCGCCGGTCGTGGTGCGGGCGGGCGGCGAATCCGTGCGCGTCGCGCCGGACGGCGAGGGCCGCTGGAGCCTGATGCTGCGGCCCTCGAACGGCCCGGACGAAATCCAGGCGGGGGGCGGGCGTTTCGCCTGGCCCGGAGAGGCGGACCCCGGCGCGTCGCCGCGGGTTGAACGGGCCGGGCAGGGGTGGCGGATCGCCTGGACCGGCGCGGCCGGCGCCCGGCAGTCCACCTGGCTGCCCGACGCCGCCTGAAGCGGTTTACTTCCGGTTAACCAATTCACTTCAACGGAAGGGTGTCTTCCTTCTTCGGGGACACCCACCATCACCGAACTTCTTCAGCCCGGCGCTCGCGTCGGGCTTTTTTTCGCTGGCGATGTGTGGGGAAAGAGTGGCTCCGCGGGTAGGATTCGAACCTACGACCAGCCGATTAACAGTCGGCTGCTCTACCACTGAGCTACCGCGGAACACTTCCTCTCGGGAAGGCGGGCGCTATAGCAGCGCGAGTCAGACTGACGCAACGGGAAATATCCGATCTTGGCCTTGATCCGCATCGACCACCCCGACGATCCGCGCATCGCCGGCTTCCGGGATATCAAGGAACGCGACCTGACGGGCAGGCAGGGCCTGTTCGTGGCCGAGGGCGAGGTGGTGCTGAACGTGCTGACCTCGCCGCAATCGCTGTGCCGGCCCGTCGCCCTGCTGCTGGATCAAAAACGGGTCGAGGGACTGGCCGGACTGGTCGCCCGCGTGCCGGACGATGCGCCGGTCTATGTCGCCGACCAGCCGATTCTGGACGCCATCGCCGGTTTTCATCTGCACCGCGGCATCCTGGCGCTGGGCCGCAAGCCGGCGCGCCCGACGCTGGAAGACTGTCTGGCGCCGCTCGGCCCGGAGGCCGTGGTGGTCGCCGCGTGCGGCATCGGCAACCACGACAACATGGGCGGACTGTTCCGCAACGCCGCCGCCTTCGGGGCCGGGGCGGTGCTGCTGGACCGGACCTGCTGCGACCCCTTCTACCGCAAGGCCATCCGCGTCTCGGTCGGCGCCGTGCTGCGCACGCCCCAGGTCGTCGGGCTCGAAGCGTCCGACATGATCGACGGCCTGGAGGGGGCGGGGTTCGCCGTGCTGGCGCTGACCCCCGGGGCGGAGACGCCGCTGGACCGCGCGCCGCGCGGCGGCCGGGTGGCGCTGATTCTGGGACCGGAGGGCCCGGGCCTGGCGCCGGACGTGATCGCCCGGTGCCGCCCGGTGGGAATTCCGATGTCGGGCGGCTTTGATTCGCTCAATGTTTCGGTCGCCAGTGGAATCGCGCTGCACCATTTCACCCGACAGGCGTGAAACGATCACCAAACCGAGATTAACGCTTTGTACACCTTGATGAACCGCCGGACTTGTGTCGCAGTGGCGGCGTCCGGGGAGGGTTCAATCAATGTTTGGCGGCGTTTTCGTCTTCATCCATCGCAATGCGCGCCTGGCGCTGGCGGTGGGCATCGTTACGGCCGGCGTCAGCGCGGCCAGCGTGATCGGCTGGATCACCGCGCCCGTCTAGACGCCTGGACGGGCCGATCTGAAGAAAATCGCGATGGAGGCCTGACCGAGAATCGAACTCGGGTGCAAGGATTTGCAGTCCTCTGCGTAACCACTCCGCCATCAGGCCCTGGGCCGCCCCGGAAACGATCCGGGGGCGACCTCGCCATCGCGAGGGGCGTTCGCTATCAGATCGGATTGTCGCCCGCAACGCACAGACCTATAAGCGCGCCAGATTTCCCGGCCTGTCGCCGGGCGCCCACAGCCGCAGGATCGTCGCTCCATGGATTTCGCCGCCGCCCGCAAGGTCATGGTCGACAGCCAGGTCCGCGTGAACGACGTCACCGACCGGTCGCTGCAGGCGGCGCTGCTGGCGGTGCCGCGCGAGCGGTTTCTGCCCGCGGATCGCGCGTGGTCGGCCTATGCCGAGATCGAGCCCGAGATTGCGGGCGGGCGCCGGCTGATGATGGCCCGCGACCTGTCCAAGCTGCTGATGGCGCTGGACGCAAGGGCGGGCGAAACCGCCCTGGCCATGGCCGCCCCGTATGCAGCGGCGGTGCTGGCGCGACTCGGCCTGACCGTGACGGCCCAGGAGGCCGGCGATGCAGTGTTCGGGATTACGGGCGCCGTCCTTGCGGAGGAGGGGGTCCGGACCGTGATCGCGCCCCTGTCGACGCCGGCAGGCGACGGCTACGACGTCATCATTTCCGAGGCGGCCGTCCCCGGACGTCCGGACGCCTGGCTGGCGGCCTTGAAGGTCGGCGGCCGGCTGGCGGTCGTCGAGCGCAGCGGGCCGGTCGGCAAGGCGGTGCTGTATGTTCGCGGCGACCAGGGCGTGTCGCGTCGGGAGCTGTTCAATTCGACCCCGCCGGTCCTTTCGGACCTCGCTCCGGAACCCGCCTTCGCCCTGTAGCGCCGGGGCGACGGATTCCGCAGAACCTTCGCGTGAAAAAAACTTAACTGGCGCGGGCGTAAAGCGTCCCGCATCAGACCTATATATACCCTATATATACCAAGGGCGTGCTTCCCCCGCGCCAGGCAGGAACAGACATGCTGAAACGTTCGCGCGCGCTCGCCTCGGCAGCCGCCATCGCCATCCTCTCCGGCATCGCCGTCCCCGCATGGGCCGAGACGCTGAAGGAAGCCTTGGCCCTCGCCTACCAGACCAACCCCTCGCTTCTGGCCCAGCGGGCCAGCCAGCGGGCGCTGGACGAATCGATCGTCCAGGCCCGCGCCGGCCTGCGGCCCCAGCTCGATGTCAGCGCGACCGCCGGTTACACCTTCAGCGACAGCGCCGGCGGCCTCCGCGAAGTCGACACCAACGGCGACGGCATCCCCGACACCACCATCAACATTCCCGCCTCCAACAGCGACAGCACCAGCGTCGGGGCCAGCATCGGCCTGTCGCAGACGATCTGGTCCGGCGGCCGTATCGGCCACGGCATCAGCGCCGCCGAGGCCAACATCATGGCCGGGCGCGAAAACCTGCGCGACATCGAACAGACCGTCCTGACCTCGGTCATCCAGGCCTATGCGGACGTGATCCGCGACAGCGAGATCCTGCGCATCCGCCAGTCCAACCTGGTCGTGCTGCAGCGCCAGCTCGACGAGGCCTCGGCCCGGTTCGAGGTCGGCGAGATCACCCGCACCGACGTGGCCCAGTCCGAGGCGCGTCTGGCCCAGTCGGAAGCCGACCTGGCCAACGCCCAGGCGCAGCTGTCGGTGTCGCGCGCAGCCTACGCCGCCGTCGTCGGCCAGTCGCCCGGAGACCTGGCCCCCATGCCGGTCCTGCCGAACCTGCCGACCGATTTCGATACCGCCCTGGACGTCGCCCTGCAGGACAACCCGGGCATCCGGGCCGCCGGCTACAATCTGCGTGCGGCCGAGGCCAATGTCGCCGCGGCCAGGGCGGAATACATGCCCTCGGCCCGACTGACGGCGTCGTACGGCGGCTCGAGCGACGACCTCGGACGGCCGGGGGACATCGTCGACAACACCAGCTTCCAGGCCGGGGCGACCATTTCGGTGCCCCTGTTCACCGGCGGGCTGAACGGATCGCGCGTGGCCCAGGCGCTGGAGCGCGCCAATGTCGCCCAGATCAATGTCGAGGGCGAGCGCCGCAACACCCTGCAGTCGGTCAGCTCGGCCTACGCCCAATCCCTTTCCGCCCGCTCGACCCTGACGGCCGGAGAAGAGGCGGTCCGCGCCGCCACCGTCGCCGCCGAGGGCGTGCGGCAGGAGGCCCAGGTCGGTCTGCGCACCACCCTCGACGTGCTGAACCAGGAACTGGAACTGCGCAACGCCGAGGTCACCCTGGCCAGCGCGCGCCGCAACGAATATGTGGCCCAGGCCAATCTGCTGGCCGCCATGGGCCGGCTGGAAGGCCAGGATCTGGATGCGTCGATCGCGGTCTATGACCCGGCGGCCAACTACAATCGCGTGCGCAATCGCGGCGCCCTGCCATGGGACGGCGTGATCGAAGCCATCGACCGGATCGCCGCGCCGCCGGTCACGCCCGCCAACGACGCCGTTGACGCGCCGATCGACGCCCAGCTGAAGTCCGAGATCGTCCAGACCGCTCCCCGCGACTGATCGCCTGTCGCGCGACTCGCGGTCGGGCGGTTAACCGGTCAGGCGAAAAACGCCCGTTGATTCCAGCGGGCTGAGATGCGACGACAACCGTACAGGGGCGGTCCGCCGACCCTGCCGCCATTCGCCCCGGGGTTTCGACATGACCGACCAGACCGCCGCCCAGGAACCGACGATGGAGGAAATCCTGGCCTCGATCCGCCGGATCATCTCCGAGGACGACGCACCCGCCGAGACCGCGACGGCCGCCGCTGCGCCCGAACCGGAGGCGGAGGCCGAAACCGCGCCATCGCCCGCCCTGATGGACGAAACGCCGTCGATGCAGGAGCCCGAGGCCGCCGAGGAGGACGTGCTGGAACTGACCGAAGCCTACGAGGCTCCCGCCATCGAAAGCATCGGCGATCTGGACGTTTCCGCGCCCGAAGAGCCCGAGCCCGAGCCATTCCCCGGCGCCCCGGTCAGCGAGTCGGTGTTTGACACTCCCGCCGAGGTGCGCACCCCGGAGCATCCGTCCGTGCCGACGACATCCTATGACAGCCTCGTCGGCGACAGCGCCGCGGCCAGCGCCGCCTCGGCCTTCGCCGGCTTCGCCTCGACCCTGAAGAAGCCCGAGCCGGCCGATGTGTCCTTCCCGTCGGGACCGACCATCGACGAAATGGTCCGCGGCCTGCTGCGGCCGATGCTGAAGGAGTGGCTGGACGCCAATCTGCCGGCCATCGTCGAGGCCCAGGTACGCAAGGAAGTCGAACGCATCGCCCGCACGGCCGGCTGACTTCACCTGCGACCTGATCAAGGCTAGATCATTCCGGGGCGGCTCCAGTCGGGGCCGCCCTTTCTCTTTGATGTCCGAAGACCCTTCATGCTCGACAAGACCTTCGACCCGACCGCCGCCGAACCTCGCCTCTATGCGATGTGGGAGAACAGCGGCCTGTTCGCTCCCAGGACCGACGGCGCCGCCGAGGCCTATTCGATCGTCATCCCGCCGCCGAACGTGACCGGGTCGCTGCACATCGGCCATGCGCTGAACAACACCCTGCAGGACATCCTGGCCCGCTATCACCGGATGAAGGGCAAGGCGGTGCTGTGGCTGCCGGGCACGGACCACGCCGGCATCGCCACCCAGATGGTGGTCGAGCGCCAGCTGGCCGCCGCGGGCAATGTCGGGCGACGCGACATGGGCCGTGACGCCTTCGTGGCCAAGGTCTGGGAATGGAAGGCCGAGAGCGGCGGGACCATCGTCCAGCAGCTGCGCCGGCTGGGCGCCAGCTGCGACTGGAGCCGCGAGCGATTCACCCTGGACGAGGGACTGAACGCGGCGGTGCGCAAGGTCTTCGTCCAGCTGCACAGGGACGGGCTGATCTATCGCGACAAGCGGCTGGTCAACTGGGACCCGCATTTCCAGACGGCGATCTCGGACCTCGAGGTCGAGCAGAAGGAGATGGATGGCTCGTACTGGCATTTCGCCTATCCGCTGGCCGACGGCGTGACCTATCAGCATCCGGTCGCCTGGGACGGCGACGGCCAGCCCACGGAATACGAGACCCGGGATTACATCGTCGTCGCCACGACGCGGCCCGAGACCATGCTGGGCGACACCGGCGTGGCCGTGCATCCGGACGACGCGCGGTATGCGGGGCTGGTCGGCAAGGCGGTGATCCTGCCTGTCGTCGGACGCCGCATCCCGATCGTGGCTGACGAGTACGCCGATCCGACCAAGGGTTCGGGCGCGGTGAAGATCACCCCGGCGCACGACTTCAACGACTTTCAGGTCGGCAAGCGGGCCGGGCTTGAACTGATAAATATCTTCGACGCGTTCGGTCGCGTGCTTGAGCGCTTCGATCACGCGCAAACCTCGATCCAGGTCCGGACCAGTGTCGGACATGAGAGCGACTCCTACGCCGACATGCCCGCCGGCATCGTCGACAATGAGCCGGGCTATGGGGCCATTCCCCAACCCTTCGCGGGCATGGACCGCTTCGCCGCGCGAAAGGCCATCGTCGCCCGTGCGGAGGAAGACGGCTGGCTGAAGGAGATCGAGAAGACCCGGCATGTGATCCCGCACGGCGACCGCTCGGGCGTCGTCATCGAGCCGTGGCTGACGGACCAATGGTACGTCGACGCCCACACCATGGCCCAGCCGGCCATCAAGGCGGTGGAGCAGGGGGACACGGTCTTCGAGCCGAAGAGCTACGAGAAGATCTATTTCGAATGGCTGCGCAACATCGAGCCGTGGTGCATCTCGCGGCAGCTGTGGTGGGGCCATCGCATCCCCGCCTGGTACGGCCCCGACGGGACCATATTCGTTGAGGAGAACGAGGATGACGCCCGGGCGGCGGCGCGCAGCCACTACGGCGCCGAGACTTCGCTCACCCAGGACGAGGACGTCCTCGACACCTGGTTCTCCTCCGCCCTGTGGCCGTTCTCGACCATGGGCTGGCCCGAGAAGACCGAGGATCTCGAGCGCTTCTACCCGACCAGCGATCTGGTCACCGCCGCTGACATCATCTTCTTCTGGGTCGCCCGGATGATGATGATGGGACTTCACTTCATGGATGAGGTTCCGTTCAGACGGGTCATCATCAATGGCCTGGTCCGCGACGAGAAGGGCCAGAAGATGAGCAAGTCCAAGGGGAACGTCATCGACCCCCTGGGCATCATCGACGAACTGGGCGCCGACCCGCTGCGCTTCACCATGGCCATTCTGTCGGGTACACGCGATATCAAGTTGTCGCGGCAACGCATTGAAGGTTATCGCAACTTCGGCACTAAACTGTGGAACGCCGCCCGCTTCGCCCAGATGAACGAGGCGCGGCGGGTCGAGGATTTCGATCCGGCGGCCGTCGACCAGACCATCAACCGCTGGATCCGCGGCGAGGTGACGAAGGCCGGGCGCGCGGTCAGCGAGGCCATCGAAGGCGGTCGTTTCGACGACGCGGCCTCGGCCCTGTACCGCTTCGTCTGGAACGTGTTCTGCGACTGGTATCTGGAGCTCGCCAAGCCGGTGTTCACAGGCGCCGATGAAGGCGCGAAGGCCGAGACCCGGGCCATGACGGCCTGGACCCTGGACCAGACCCTGAAGCTGATGCACCCGGTCATGCCCTTCATCACCGAGGAGCTGTGGGACAAGCTGGCGGACGAGGGCGCGCCGCGCGCAGAGGCCACGCTGATCGGCGCGGCCTGGCCCGATCTGCCGGACGGCTTCATCGACGCGGGGGCCGAGGCCGAGATCGGCTGGCTGGTCGATCTGGTCACCGAAATCCGCCAGCTGCGGGCCGAAATGAACGTGCCCCCGGGCGCCAGGCCGCCGCTGGCCTTCATCGCGCCGGATGCCGCCACGGGAGACCGGATCGCGCGCCATCGCGACCTGATCCTGACCTTGGGCCGGGTGTCCGACCTGTCGGCGGTCGAGGCTGCGGCTTCGGGGGCGGTCACCTTCGTCTCGGGCGGGGCCACGGCGGCCCTGTCGCTGGCGGGCGTCATCGACCTGACGGCCGAGCGCGCGCGCCTGATCAAGGAGATCGCCGTCCTCGACAGCGACATCGGCCATGTGAACAAGAAGCTCGGCAATCCCAATTTCGTGGATCGCGCGGCCCCCGAGGTCGTCGACGAGCAGCGCCAGAAACTGGCCGAGGCCGAGGCCGGAAAGGCGAAGCTGCAGGCGGCCCTGACGCGGCTGGACGCGGTGGGGTGAAAACGCGGCTCGACCAGCTGCTGGTCGCGCGCGGTCTGGCGGAGAGCCGGTCACGGGCGAAGGCGGCGATTGAGTCGGGCGGCGTGACCGTGGACGGCGCGCCCGCGAAGGCGGCGTCCCAGCCGGTCGCAGAAGACGCCCTCGTCACCTATGCCGACGTCCACAGTTGGGTCGGCCGCGGCGCGCTGAAGCTGGACCACGCCCTGACCCTGTGGCCGGTCGCAGTCGAGGGGCGGGCGGTTCTGGACGTGGGCGCCTCGACGGGCGGCTTTACCGAAGTCTGCCTGTCGCGCGGCGCGAAGCGGGTATTCGCCGTCGATGTCGGCTCGGGCCAGATGCATGCGCGCGTCGCCGCCGACCCCCGGGTGATCAATCTGGAGCACACGGACGCCCGCGACCTGACGCCCGCGCTGATACCCGAGGCGCCGCAGCTGATCGTATGCGACGCCAGCTTCATCGGCCTGTCCAAGGTGCTGCCGGCGGTCCTTGATCTGGCCGCGCCGGACGCGGACCTTGTCGCCCTGGTCAAGCCGCAGTTCGAGGCGGCCGGGCCGGGCCGGGCGAAGAAGGGCGTGGTCAAGGACCCGGCCGCCCGCCAGGCGGCGCTGGCCTCGGTGTCCGGATGGCTCGAAGGGCGGGGCTGGTCCGTGCAGGCGACGGCCGAAAGCCCGATCACGGGCGGCGACGGCAATGTCGAATTCCTGCTGTGGGCGAGACGGCGCTCAGGCAGCGAGTCCTCGCACGACGACCGCTAGCGCCGGCCGCGCCAGCGCCCGAACAAGGAAAAACCGCCGGCGGATTTCTCCACCGGCGGTCTCCGTCACGTCGCCGATCGACAGGGGGGCTGAAAAAAAACCGGCGACGCAATTCCGTGATTCAGTAGCGGTCCGGGCAGGACTGCTCGTAGCGGGTGACGTAGCGGCCGTTGTAGTCGCGGCTGCGGACCTCGACCGTCCGGCAACCCGTCTGATAGCCCGACTGGTAGCCGTACCCCGACTGGTAGCGGTCCTGGTAAGAGCGGTCGTAGCCGTCGTCCCGATTGTAGTCGTAACCCCGGTCATAGCCGCGGTCGTACGAGCGGTCGTCGTCGCCATAGCGCGATTGATCGTACCGGTAGTCGTAGCGGCCGTAGCTGTCGCCGCAGTCGCGGGCCGAGCTGCCGCCAACGCCGGCGCCGACCACGGCGCCGAGAACGCCGCCGAGGATGCTGCCCTCGGTCCGGCGGCCGCGCGCGGCCAGCTGCGAACCGGCGACCGCGCCCAGGGTCGCGCCGATGGCGACGCCCGCGCCCTGGCGATTGCTGCGATCGCTGCGGCAATAGTCATAGGTGTTGCGATAGTCGCCGTAGCGATCGTCCTGGTAGCCGTAGCGCGACTGGTCGTAGTCATACCGTTGGCTGTAGGTCCCGGAGCCGTAGTTCTGGGGGCCCGGATAGGAATAGGTCTGGGCCGAAGCCGCTGCGGGCGTCAGCAGGGCGCCGGCGACCGCGAGGGCGGTGGCGGCTGCTGCGGTCTTCATGGTCAGGCGGGCGAACATGCGGTCGGTCCTTGAGGCAGGGACAGGGGCCGAACGGCGGGCGCCCCTGTCTGTTGCAGCACGTTATGACCGGGCGAAGCTGAACGGCTTTTGAGCAGGCCGTTCATCTTCGTTCAGGTTTCCCCGACCGTCCGGAGCGTCTACGACCGGCCCATGACGGAAACACTGACGATCACGCGCATAGGCGGGCAGGGCGACGGGATCGCCGAGACCGCCGCCGGGCCCGTGTTCGCCCCCCTGACGCTGCCGGGCGAGGTCGTGCGCGGGAGACTCCTCGACGGACGGCTGGAGGCCGTCGAAATTCTCAAGGCCAGTCCCGAACGGATCGCGCCGGTTTCGCCCCACTATGGCGACTGCGGCGGCTGTTCCCTGCAGCACTGGGCGACCGGTCCCTATCTGGACTGGAAGCGGGAGCAGGTCCGGCTGGCGCTGGCGCGCGAGCGGATCGAGACCGGGATCGAGGCCACGGTCGCCGTGCCGCCCGGCGCCCGGCGCCGGCTGGCCCTGCATGCGCGGCGCGGAGAGGATGGCCGTGTCTTGCTGGGCTTCAAGGCGCGCAAGAGCTGGCGCCTGGTCGAGGTGACGGCCTGCCCGGTGGCGGATCCGCGCCTGGTCGCGGCCCTTCCGGCGCTGGCGCGGGTGGCCGGGGCCTTTCTGGAGCATCCGAAATCGGCCCCGACCCTGCATGTAACGGCCACCCTGACGGGCCTGGATGTCGACGTGACCGGGGTCGAGCGCCGCTCGGGCGGTCTGTCGGGGGATGCACGGATGCGGGCCGTCGAGGCCGCCGCCGCCGCCGATCTGGCCCGGCTGAGCCTGGCGGGCGAGACCCTGATGATGGAGCGCCAGCCGAAGGTGGCCTTTGGCCCCGCGATCGTGCCCCTGCCGCCCGGCGGCTTCCTGCAGGCCGTGCCGGAGGCCGAGTTCGCCATGGTCGGGCGGGCGGTCGAGGCGGTGAAGGGGGCGAGGAAGATCGCCGACCTGTTCTGCGGCGCGGGAACCTTCACCTTTCCGCTGGCGACGGTCGCGCCGGTTTTGGCCGCGGACGCCTCGGCGGCGGGGATCGCCGCGCTGAAGACCGGCATCGGGACCGGGCCCGGCATGAAGCCGGTCACGGCCGAGGTCCGCGATCTGTTCCGCCGCCCGATGGCCCCGTATGACCTGCGCGGCTGCGACGCCGTGGTGCTGGACCCGCCGCGCGCCGGGGCGCTGGAGCAGACCCGGCAGATCGCGGGGTCGAAGGCGGCCGTGGTCGTCTATGTCTCGTGCAACCCGGTGACCTTCGCCCGCGACGCCCGGGTGCTGATCGACGCCGGCTTCCGGCTGGAACGGGTCACCCCGGTGGACCAGTTCCTGTGGTCGGCTCATGTCGAGCTGGTCGGGGTGTTCCGGCGATGACGATGAACGACAACCTGCCCGACGAGGACGGGAGCGATGAGGGTGGGGGCGGCTTCGACGCCGAGGACTGGACCCGGCTGACGCCCTTCGCCGGGGCGGTGGCGACGCTGGACGATGTCCAGGCGCGCCGGGCGGTGTTCGCCCTCGGCGACACCGACGACCCGCGCCCGATCGCCATGGAGCTGCCGCAGCCGGTGATCTGGTGGGACGACGACGGCGAGCAGGCGGCGGTGGCGGTGCAGGCCGAGAGCCACCTCGGGCCGGACGGCGAGGAGATGGAGATCCTGGGCCTGATCCTGCCCGACGGCGGCGGCGCGGTCGCCCTGATGGAGGATGTCGATCTGGTCGACGCCACCGATCCCACCTGGCGGGAGCTGGTCACGAACGCGATCGATCCTTCGGCGGCGGAGGGGGACTAAATTCGTCGCCCTTCCCCCATTTCGGGGGAAGGTGGCAGGCGAAGCCTGACGGATGGGGGCTTGCCGACGGCGTTCCGGATCGCGGCCAGCACGTCGTTCGGTCGGGCGAGGATATCTGAGTTCGAAAAACGAAGGACCCGGAATCCCTGAGACGTCAGCCAGGCGTCTCGTTTCGCGTCATCGAACATCCGTAAGGCATGGTCGCCGCCGTCCGCCTCAACGATCAGACGCGCCGACAGGCAGGCGAAATCCACCACATAGAAGCCGATCGGAACCTGGCGACGGAAGCGAAGGTCTTCGACAGCCCGGTCCCGAACCAGCGACCGGAAGAAATCTTCCGCCCGAGTCGGCGCTTTACACAAACGGCGGGCGCGTCTGATCGTCTGTTCAGGCTGCATCCGGCAGGCCCCCATCCGAGCCGCTCCGCGGCCCACCTTCCCCCGAAATGGGGGAAGGGACCGAGTGAGGCGCGTCGAACAGATCCATCTGCTTCTTCATATCCGCCGGCACTCGGAACTGCGTCTCGTCCAGCGGCCGGCGCGGGGCGTCCAGGCCGTAGCGTTTGATCGCGGCCCGGAATCGCGCGGCGATCAGTTCGGCGACCGGTCCGGTCCCCTTCATGCGCTGGGACCAGTCGGGGTCGTAGTCGCGGCCGCCGCGTGTCTGGCGGACCAGCGACATGACGCGGGCGGCGCGGTCGGGCCGGGCGTCGGCCAGCCATTCGCGGAACAGATCCTTGATCTCGAGCGGCAGGCGCAGGGTCACATACATGGCCGAGGTCGCGCCCGCCCTGGACGCCGCCTCGAGCACCGATTCCAGTTCGTGGTCGTTGAGTCCGGGGATGACCGGGGCGAAGCCGACGCCGACCGGACAGCCGGCGTCGGCCAGACGGCGGATCGCCTCCAGCCGCTTCGCAGGAGTCGAGGCGCGCGGCTCCATCGCCCGGGCGAGGCCACGGTCCAGGGTGGTGATGGAGACCATGGCCGAGGCCAGGCCGGCCCGGCCCATCGGCCCGAGGATGTCGGTGTCACGCGCGATCAGCACCGACTTTGTGATGATGCTGAACGGGTGGTTGAAGCGCTGCATCACCTCGAGGATCGAGCGGGTCGAATTGAGCTCGCGCTCGACCGGCTGATAGGGGTCGGTGTTGCCGCCTATGTGGATGCGCTTGCAGACGTAGCGGGGCTTTGACAGCTCCTGCTCCAGCAGACGCGCGGCCTCGGGCTTGAAGAAGATCCGGCTCTCGAAATCCAGGCCCGGGGATAGGCCCATGAAGGCATGGGACGGACGGGCGTAGCAGTAGATGCAGCCATGTTCACAGCCCTTGTAGGGGTTGATGGACCGGTCGAAACCGATGTCCGGACTGGTGTTTCGGGCGATGATCGTCCGGGCGTGTTCGGGCGTCAGGGTCGTGCGCAGGGGCGCGGCCTCGGCGTCGTCGGTCGTCCAGCCGTCATCGAAGGCCTGCACGGTTTCCGGCTCGAACCGACCCGTCGCATTCGATCGGGCGCCTCGTCCTTTCGCCGCTTCAGCCATGAGAGAAGGATAGCGACGGATCGGAACAAAGCAAGAACATTATCGCCAATGAAAAGGCCCGCTTTTCAGGGCGGGCCTCCGGGCCTCGAGTCGCGAGCCGCCGCGCGGCGAGCATAGGCCCAACGAAGGCATGGTGCGGATGAGAGGACTCGAACCTCCACGCCTCGCGGCGCTGGAACCTAAATCCAGTGCGTCTACCAGTTCCGCCACATCCGCTCAGGTACGGGAACAGCCTCTAGGCGAGACGGCGGAAAAGCGAAAGGCCCGGGATCGCTCCCGGGCCTCCGCATTGTCGAGACTGATCCAGGGATCAGTCGTCCCGCTTGGGATCCACGCCGCGGACGAAGGCGTCCGTCGCGGTTTCCAGCTTGGTGTCCTCGGTGATGTCGATCCCCTTGGCCAGCTTTGAGTGCCAGAACCCGTAGAGGATGTAGATCACCGCCCCGACCGCGGCGTAGCCGGCCAGGATGGTCAGGGGCAGCGGATTGCCGTCCATCGCGTGCTGGATCATCGGCCAGAAGTTGAAGCCCGCCAGCGCCAGGCAGGCGAGGATGCCCAGCACGGCGGTGACGATGCCGCCCGGCACCTTGAACGGACGCTCCATCTCCGGATGCTTGATGCGCAGGAAGATCACGCTCAGGCAGACGATGGAGAAGGCCACGGCCGTGCCCAGCGACACCAGGTCGCCGAGGATCGAGATGGGCAGGAAGGAGGCCGCGACGGCGATCAGTACGCCCAGCAGGATGGTGCCGATCCAGGGGGTGCGGAACTTCGGATGGATGACGGCGAAGGCGCGTGGCAGCAGGCCGTCGCGGGCCATGGTGTAGAAGATCCGCGTCTGGCCGTAGCACAGCACCAGCATGACCGAGGACAGGCCGGTGATGGCGCCGACCTTGATCAGGAAGCTGATCAGGTTCAGCGGGGTTCCGTCCGGCGTCATGAATGGCGTGTCGGCCCATTCCAGACCCATGCGGTCGATGGCGACGGCCACCGGCGCCGGGCTGGCGAGTTCGAGGTAGGGCACGACGCCCGTCATGACCGCCGCGACGGCCATGTAGATCAGGGTGCAGACGATCAGGGCTCCGAGGATGCCCACGGGCACGTCCTTGGACGGGTTCTTGGCCTCGGCCGCCGCGGTCGAGACCGCTTCGAAGCCGACGTAGGCGAAGAAGATGATCGAGGCGCCGCGCAGGATGCCGGTGGCCCCGTACTCGCCGAACTTGCCGGTCGTGTTTTCCGGGATGAAGGGCGTCCAGTTGGCGGGGTTGATGTACTGGATCCCCACCGCGATGAAGGTCAGCAGAACCACGATCTTGATCATCACGATGATGTTGTTGATCGAGGCCGACTCGCTGACGCCGAGGACCAGCAGGCTGCAGACCGCGGCGATGCCGATGGCGGCCACCAGGTTGAAGGTGCCGGTCAGGGGGAAGCTGGCGACGCCGCCGTCGGAGGTGACGGCCTGGATCAGCGGCGTGGCCCAGGAGGGACCTTCGCCGCCGGCGTACTGGATCATCGGGAACAGGCTGTCGGCCACCCCGAAATCACGCAGGATCGAGACGACATAGCCCGACCAGCCGACCGCGACGGTCGAGGCCGCGACGCCGTATTCCAGCACCAGCAACCAGCCCATGATCCAGGCGAAGACCTCGCCCAGGGTGCCGTAGGCATAGGTATAGGCCGAGCCGGACACCGGCATGGTCGAGGCCAGTTCGGCGTAGCACAGGCCGGCGAGGCCGCAGGCGATGCCGGCGACCACGAAGCTGAGCATGATCGCCGGGCCCGCGTGGGCGGCGGCGACCTGGCCGGTGAGGACGAAGATGCCGGCGCCGATGATGGCGCCGATGCCCAGGCTCATCAGATTGATGGGACCCAGCGAGCGCTTCAGCTCGCTCCTGGCCGCTTCCTTCTGGATCTGGGCTACGGATTTCTTGAGGAACAGGCGGTTCCCCTTGGGCCTAAGGCCTTCTGCGGACATCGAGTCTCGCCCCCTGATACACGGCAAGTCCTCCCCGGACCGCCTTCAATGGCGCGGACGCTAGCGGCGCACGACCCCGCTGGCAACGCGGTTTCCGATTGATGAACGCGCGGAGACGCTTTCGTGAACAGGGGCAGAGCGTCTAGACCCGGGTCCGATGTTGCCCATTCACGCCGTCCTCGAGCCGCTCAAAATCGCCCTGTCGGCGGGCAATGTCGCCGTGCTGGCCGCGCCGCCGGGCGCCGGCAAGACCACGGTCGTGCCCCTGGCCCTGCTGGACGAGGCGTGGCTGGGCGACGGCAAGGTGCTGGTGCTGGAGCCCAGACGACTGGCGGCGCGGGCTGCGGCGGAGCGGATGGCGTCGTCGCTGGGCGAACAGGCCGGGGACACGGTCGGCTACCGCACCCGGCTGCAGACCCGGGTCGGCCCGCGGACCCGGATCGAGGTGATCACCGAGGGGGTGTTCACGCGGATGATTCTGGACGACCCGGGGCTGGAGGGCGTCGGGGCGGTGCTGTTCGACGAATTCCACGAGCGGTCGCTGGACGCGGACCTGGGGCTGGCGCTGGCGCTGGAGACGCAGGGGCTGCTGCGCGAGGACCTGCGGCTGCTGGTCATGTCGGCGACCCTGGATATCGCGGGCGTCTCGGGTCTGCTCGGCGACGCGCCGGTGATCGAGGCCGAGGGGCGGATGTATCCGGTCGCGACCCGCTACCTGGGCCGGGACGCCGCCGAACGGATCGAGGACGCCTCGGCGCGGGCGGTCCGGCTGGCCCTGGGCGAGGAAACCGGCTCGGTGCTCGTCTTCCTGCCGGGACAGGGCGAGATCCATCGCACGGCCCAGCGGCTCCGGGAAACCGTGCGGGATCGCTCGGTGGATATCGCACCGTTGTACGGCGCCCTGGCTGCGACGGATCAGGACCGGGCCATCCGGCCGGCGGAGCCCGGGCGGCGCAAGGTGGTGTTGGCGACCTCGGTGGCCGAGACCAGCCTGACCATCGAGGGCGTGCGCGTGGTCATCGACGGCGGCCTGTCGCGCGTGCCGCGGTTCGAGGCGTCCAGCGGCCTGACGCGGCTGGCGACGGTGCGGGTCAGCCGGTCGTCGGCGGAGCAGCGGCGCGGCCGGGCAGGGCGGGTCGAGCCCGGCGTCTGCTACCGATTGTGGGACGAGGCGGCGACACGGGGCCTGGTCGCGCACCAGCGGCCCGAGATTCTGGAAGCGGACCTGACGGCCTTCGCCCTGGATCTGGCGCGATGGGGCGCGCGGACGACCGAAGGCCTCGCCCTGCTGGATCAGCCCCCCGCCGGGGCCTTCGCCGAGGCGCGCAAGGTGCTGGAACGGCTGGAGGCGCTGGACGCCGATGGCACCCTGACGGCGCATGGCCGGAGGCTGACCCGCATCCCGTTGCCGCCGAGATTGGCGCATATGGTCGCTGTCGCGAGCGACGCCGGCGCTGCTGTGTTGGGCGCGCGAATGGCGGCGGTGTTGAGCGAGCCGGGGCTGGGCGGGAACGATGTCGATCTGCGCGAGCGGCTGCGGGAACTGGCGCGGGACCGCTCGATGAGGGCGCGCGACGCGATGAAACTGGCGGACCGCTGGGCCCGCGCCGCCGGGGGCGGGCAGGGCGGCGAGGCGGACCCCGGCGCGCTGCTGGCCGAGGCCTTCCCCGAGCGCGTGGCGAAGGCGCGCGGCAAGCCCGGCGAGGTTCTGCTGGCCGCGGGCCGCGGCGCCTTCGTCGAGCCGACCGATCTGCTCGCCCGCGAACCCTGGCTGGCGGTGGCCGAACTGGGCGGGGGCGACGCCCGCGACCGCATCCGGCTGGCCGCCCCGGTCGATCCGGCGGCGCTTGAGCGGCGGATAGAGGTCGAGGACCGGCTGAGCCGCGAGCCGTCAGGACGAATGACGATGCGCCGCATCCGCCGCATCGGCGCAATCGTCGTGGACGAGAAGATCGTCGGCGCGCCGGACCGGGCGGCGGTCACGGCGGCGCTTCGGGCCGAGGTCGAGCGCGGCGGGCTGGCGGACCTGAAATGGGGCGAGCGGGCTGCAGGTCTGCGCGCCCGGCTGGCCTTCCTCAAGGGGCTGGATGCGGAGTGGCCGGATGTGTCGGACGCGGGACTGCTGGCAGCCCGCGAGACCTGGCTGTGGCCGCTGCTGGAGACGGTCCAGGCCCTCGACGCCCTTGCGGACGGGGCGCTCGAGGCCGGCCTGAAGGCGCTGGTTCCGTGGGACCGGCAGCGGGCTCTGGAGGAGCTGGCGCCCGCGCGGCTGCAGACGCCGCTCGGCTCGGCGGCGATCGACTATGCCGCCCCCGGAGGACCGCGCGTGGACATCCGGGTGCAGGAACTGTTCGGCGTGACGGCGCATCCGGCGGTCGGCGGCGGACGGGTTCCGCTGACGCTCGCCCTGCTGTCCCCGGCGCGACGGCCGGTGCAGGTGACGAAGGACCTGCCGGGCTTCTGGGCCGGCAGCTGGGCGGCCGTGCGGGCCGAGATGCGCGGCCGCTATCCGCGGCATCCGTGGCCCGAGGACCCGACGAGGGCCGAGGCGACCTCGCGGGCGAAGCCTCGCGGGACTTGACTGCGGCCTTCCCGTTGCTCTCGTCTCTTCGGGGGGGCGGTGCTCGCCCCGTCAGAGGAGGCGCCGGATGCCCCGGACAAACCAGGTCGACCCCGTGGTTGCCGCGGACCGATGGCTGTTCTCGTACGGGACCTTGCGCCAGCCCGAGGTGCAACTGGCGAATTTCGGCCGCCCGCTGGAGGGGCGGAACGACGTGCTCGAAGGCTATGTGCTCTCGATGATCGAGATCACCGATCCGGAGGTCATCGCCATCAGCGGTTCGAACCGGCATCCGATGGTTCGCAGGACGGACCAACCGGACGACCGCGTCGAAGGGGTCGCCTTTCGGGTGACCGCCGCCGAGATCGCGGCGGCGGACGCCTATGAGACGTCGGACTATGTCCGCGTGACGGTGATCCTGGGCTCGGGCCTGGAAGCCGACGTCTATGTGAGCAGCCCGGCGGACTGACCCGGACGGCGCGGTCTCAGGCCGCGCCGTTCAGCATCCGGCCGTAACTGTCGACCAGGCTGGTGTAGGTCGGGACGAAATTGACGCTGGCCGGGCTGCCGCCGATCGAGACCGGCGCCTTGAGCTCGAAATGCAGGTGGATGGTGGTGGCGTTGCCCCCGAAGTCCGCCGAGACCTTGCCGATATGCTGGCCCCGCTCGACATCGCGCGACGCCATGGTCGGAAACAGGGCGTTCACGCCCGGCATGTCCATGTGCAGATAGCGGTAGATCCGGCCCGAATCGCCCAGCAGGGTGACGGTGTAGCTGCCGATCGAGGTGATCCGCCCGCTTTCGGCCGCCACGATCCAGTGCACCTTCTTCACGCAGGTGGCCGGGCGGATATCCTGTCCCTGATGGCCGCGGCCGGCGGGGCACATGCCGTTGGTCCACGACCGGGTCTCGCAGAAATTGTCGCGCCACGGATAGGCGTAGTTGCGGGGATCGCACTGGCCGCCCGGTCCCGGCGCGGCGAACCCGCCGTAGCCGTAGACCTGGGAGTTGGCGTAGGCGGGCCCGGCCTCCATCGGGAAACGCATGCCGGCGGCCCACAGGGTCGCATCGGTCGCCCCGCTGCCCGAGCCCGGGGGCAGGGCGCCGCCCGGATCGTGCGGCCAGGTGACGGGTTCCGGCGCCGGCGGAGTCTCCGGGACCGGTTCCGGCTCGGGCATGGGCGCCGGCGGGACCTCGCCGGGCGCGGGGGCGGGCTCGGTCGGCGTCGTCGCGGGCGCTGGCGGGTCGGTCTTCACGGGCGGGGCGGCCGGATCCTGGGCGCAGCCATTCGGCGAGCAGGCCGTGAGCAGCAGCAGGGCCGCGAGGGTCAGGCGCTTCACGACGCGCCCCCGCCGATCAATTGCAGGGTCGAGGCGAAGGCGATGGCCTCCGGCTCGGTGCAGCCGGCCGCGCCCGGCCCTTCGCAGATGAAGCTGACATTATAGGCCGCGCCGAAACGGCTGAAGGTGACGTCGACGCCGTACTCGGTGCGCTCGGTCCTGACGTTGGTCAGCCCCTCGGTCCGGGCCTGGGCGGCGGCGCGTGAAGCGGCTGGCGGAACCCGGGCGGCGGCGATGCGGGGGCCGGCGCGCACGATCGTCGAGGCCGGAGCCGTGGGGCGTACGGCGGTGAGGCTTCCCGCGGTCGGAGGCCTTGTCGGTTGCGGCTGCGCAGCCGGCGCGATCGGCGACTGGAAGGCCTTGGTCGCACCATAGATCTCGATGATCTGCTCGCCCCGCTGGACGACCAGCATATAGTGGCGGTCGCCGGTGAAGATGCGGGCGGTGCGCAGCAGGGCCGGATCGGCGGGCGCCAGCACCGGCACGGGCGATGCGTCCGCGACGGCGAGGACGCGTTGCGATGCCGGGTCCTGGCTCAGCACGCCGCGCAGACGGGCGGCCAGCGGCTCCTTCTGCGCGACCGCCAGGGCGGCGTTGTCCGCGCGCGACCGCGGCAGATCGATCTGGGTCGCCGCGACGGGCGAAGGCGGCGGCTGCTGCGAGGTGGCGACGCCCGCCATGGCGGCGGCCAGAATGACGCCTCCGACAAGCGCTCCGGTGCGGATGTTCATGTGATCGACCCTCCCCGAACCCACCATAGCGTCGTTATGCGAAGCTTGCGAGAGGGCGGCAGACGCGTCGGGGCAAAACTGGCATCGTCGGGCCATGGCTGACGATGTTCATCTCCGTCCGCCGGATCTGTCGTATCCGGCGCTGTTCCTGCGCTTCCTCCGGTTCGGAGTCCTGGCGTTCGGGGGTCCCGTCGCCCAGATCGCCATGATCCGGCGGGAACTGGTGGAGCAGGAGCGGTGGATTTCGAGCGCCCGGTTCAACCGGCTGCTGGCCGTCATGCAGGTCCTGCCCGGGCCTGAGGCGCACGAGCTCTGCGTCCACCTGGGCATCCACGCGAGGGGACGGGTCGGGGGATTGCTGGCCGGGCTGGGGTTCATGCTGCCCGGGTTCGCGCTGATGCTGCTGGCCGCCTGGGCGTATTTCCGCTTCGACATCGACCGTGGTCTGGCCGGTTTTGTCCTGATCGGCGCCCAGGCGGCTGTGGTCGCCCTGATCGTCCGCGCCGCGCACCGGATCGGCGAGCATGTGCTGGCTGATCGGGGTCTGTGGACCATCGGCGTCGCTTCCGCCGGCGCGACGCTGCTGGGGGCGCCGTTCTGGATCATCCTGCCGCTCGGCGCGGCGATCTACGCCCTGGTCCGGAGCGGACGGCGCGGGGCGGCGGCGCTTCTGCTGGTCGCTGGCGTCGGCGTCGTCGTGGTCTGGAACCTCGCGCGGCATGGGGCGCCGACACAGACGCCGGCCGCCGGCCTGCTTTCGAGCGGGGGCGCCTGGCCTCTCCTGTTCGCTTCAGGGCTCAAGGCCGGTCTGTTGACGTTCGGCGGAGCCTATACGGCGATCCCGTTCCTGCGGCAGGACGTCGTCGGCCGCGGCTGGCTCGGGGACGGGACCTTTCTGGACGGCGTCGCCCTGGCGAACGTGCTGCCGGCCCCCCTGATCATCTTCGCGACCTTCGCCGGCTACGCCGTGGGCGGGTTCGCCGGCGCCGTGGCCATCACGGCGGGCGTTTTCCTGCCGGCCTTCGCCTTTTCCATGATCTTCTACGACCGGCTCGAGGCCGTGGTGTCCGAGCCGCGCGTCCGGGCCGCGCTGGACGGCGTGGCGGCGGCCGTCGTCGGCCTGATCGTAGCGACGGCGATCAGCCTGGCCGTCGGCCTGTCGGGCTCCCCGCATCCGCTGGCGTCCATCGCCATCGCCGGCGCCGCCCTCGCGGCCCTGTATGTCGTCAGGACCCGGTATGCGCCGCCGATCGTGCTTTTGCTGGCCGGACTTGCGGGACTGGGGCTCGCCCTGGTCTGATCGCCGCGCTTGCCTTTTGCGCCTATCCCGCCTACATGCCCGCCCACTTCACACGCAGGCGTGGCGCGGCCAGGGAGAAATCCTGTCCGCTCCGTTCCGAGGACTCCGGTCTTTACAGCGCCTGCGGCGGATCAATCGGATAAAGGACGACCCCTCATGGCCCTGCCAGAATTCTCCATGCGTTCGCTGCTCGAAGCCGGCGCCCACTTCGGCCACCAGACGCACCGGTGGAACCCGAAGATGGAGCGCTACATCTTCGGCTCGCGCTCGAACATCCACATCATCGACCTGTCGCAGTCCATCCCGCTGCTGCACCAGGCCCTGGTCGCCGTGCGCGACGTCGCCGCCAAGGGCGGCCGCGTCCTGTTCGTCGGCACCAAGCGCCAGGCCGCGGACCCGGTGGCCGAAGCCGCCAAGCGCTGCGCCCAGTACTATATGAACAACCGCTGGCTCGGCGGCACCCTGACCAACTGGCGCACCGTCTCGGGCTCGATCGCCCGCCTGCGCGAGCTGGACGCCCTGCTGGAGTCCGGCGGGGAGGGCCGGGTCAAGAAGGAGCTGCTGAACCTTCAGCGCGAGCGCGACAAGCTGGAACTGTCGCTGGGCGGCATCAAGGACATGGGCTCCGTGCCGGACATCATGTTCGTGATCGACACCAACAAGGAGGCCATCGCCATCCTTGAAGCCCGCAAGCTGAACATCCCGATCATCGCCATCCTCGACACCAACTCGGACCCGGACGGCATCACCTATCCGATCCCCGGCAACGACGACGCCGCCCGCGCCATCCAGACCTATTGCGATCTGATCGCCGACGCCGTCCTCGACGGCCTGGCCGCCGGCCAGGCGTCCGCCGGCGTCGATCTGGGCGCCGCTGTGAACCCGGACGAGCCGATGCTGCGCGAAGCCAGGGCCCCCAAGGCCGCCAAGGTTGAGGACGCCGCCCCGGCCGGCACGGAAGCCGTCGCCGAGGAAATGATCGCCGCCGCCGAACCGGCAGCCGAGCCGGCCGTGGCCGACGAAGCCGCCCAGGCCGCGACCTCGGAAGCCAACGACGCCGTCGAAACCGAGGAAGCCGCGGTCTAAACGACCCCGACTTTCCATCGACGGCGAAACTGACATACGGCCGGGCCACCCAGTGCGACGATTGTCGCACTGGGCTCTTAATCTAGGAATTCGGAATTGGCCGCGCGGCGGCCAATTCCGGGGCCCCGGCCGTTCCCGCATACGCATACCAAGGAGATATTCCCCATGGCCGAGATCACAGCCGCCCTCGTTATGGAACTGCGCGCCAAGTCCGGCGTCGGCATGATGGACTGCAAGAAGGCGCTCCAGGAAACCGGCGGCGACATCAACGCCGCGATCGACTGGCTGCGCGCCAAGGGCCTGTCCAAGGCCGCCAAGAAGGCCGACCGCGTCGCCGCCGAAGGCCTGGTCGCCGTCGCCTCCAAGGAAGTCGGGGCCGGCGAAGTCGGCGCCGCCATCGAGTTCAACGCCGAAACCGACTTCGTCGCCCGCAACGACCTGTTCCAGAACGCCGCCAAGTCGTTCGCCCAACTGGGCCTCGAGCACGCAACGCTCGAAGGCCTGCACGGCGCCGAGCTGGAAACCGGCAAGACGGTCCAGGATGAAGTGACCCAGCTGATCGCCACCGTCGGCGAGAACATGCAGCTGCGCCGCGCCGCCCGCCTGTCGGTCGATGAAGGCGTCGTCGCCTCCTACGTCCACAACGCCGTCTCGCCGGGCCTCGGCCGCATCGGCGTGCTGGTCGCCCTGCACGGCGGCGGCGACAAGACCGCCCTGCGCGAACTGGGCCGCAAGATCGCCATGCACGTGGCCGCCACGGCCCCGCTGTCGCTGAACACCGACGATCTGGACCCGGCCGCGGTCGAGAAGGAGCGTCAGGTCCTGACCGAGAAGGCCAAGGAAGAAGGCAAGCCGGAAGCCATGATCTCCAAGATCGTGGAAGGCCAGATCAACAAGTTCCAGAAGGACGTGGTGCTGACCAAGCAGCCGTTCGTCATGAACCCCGACGTGACCATCGAACAGCTGGTCGCCGATACGGGCAAGGAACTGGGCCATCCCGGCCTGCACCTCGCCGGCTTCGTCCGCCTCGCCCTCGGCGAAGGCGTCGAGAAGGTCGAGGGCCCGGACTTCGCCAGCGAAGTCGCCGCGATGACCGGCGGCCAGTAGGCTTTCTTCCCTTCAGGGATGATCGGATGAAGGGGCTGGCGGCCACGGGTCGCCGGCCCTTTTTCCTGTCCGGCGCGAGCGCCATGATCGCCCGGCGCACCTCCGGGGAAGCCCGGATTTGACGCCTCCCGGGCGCGGGCGTCTGATGCCGGTCGCAGGAGCCTCCTGGGAGATCGAGCGTGGGCGAGCGGACGGGACGCGACCACGGCAGCCTGATCAGACAGGCTCTGGACGACGGGCCGGGACCGGCGCGCTCGGCGCTGGCCGCATCCTGGCGACGTTCGCTGACGCTCTACGGGCTCGATCCCGAAGATCACGGCCAGGTCGAGACGCTGACGGAGTTCCAGCTGCGCGAGGCGTGCGAGGCGGCGGAGCCCATGGTGCGGGCCGCCCGGAACGTGCTGGATCGACTGTTTCTGGCGGTCGGCGACACGGGTTGCTGCGTCCTGCTGACCAATGCCGACGGCGTGCCCGTTGAACGCCGGGGCGCGGCCGCGGATGACGAGACCTTTCACCGCTGGGGGCTCTGGCCGGGCGCCGTCTGGTCGGAGGCGGCCGAGGGCACCAACGGGATCGGCACCGCCTTGGCGGAGCATCGGCCGCTGACCATTCACCGCGATCAGCATTTCCGCAGCAGGAACACAGCGCTCAGCTGCACCAGCCACCCCATTCACGACCATCTGGGCCGGCTCGCCGGCCTGCTGGACGTGTCCTCGTGCCGGGCTGACGCGACGGCGAGCGTGCTGGGTCTGATCGCGGCGGCGGTGGAGGACGCGGCGCGGGCCATCGAGGCCCAGACCTTCCGCCAGGCCTTCTCCGGCGCGCGGATCGTGCTGGCGGGCGAAGCGGCCGAACGGAACGCCTCGGCCCTGCTGGCGGTGGATCGCGATGATCTGGTGATCGGGGCGACCCGGGCCGCGCGGCTGGCGCTTTCCATCACCGACGAACGCATGGCCGGCCAACTGGCGGCCTCGGAGGTGCTCGGCGCCGGCTCGGCGGAAGCCGGTCTGACGGAGGCCGAACGTGGAGCGGTGCGCCGCGCCCTCGCCCTGAGCGGCGGAAATGTCTCGGCGGCGTCACGGGCCCTGGGCGTCAGTCGCGCGACGCTGCACCGCAAGCTGCGTCGTCTCGGCCTGGGCGGCGATCTGCACTGACCAAACCTGTCGCAAACCTGCGACAGGTTTGCGGCGCACCATGAGGCGGCCGTCTGGCGTCTCCGTCCCGCGAGGTCGAGCCTTCGTTCCAACGACGTCGACAATCGACGCCCGAGGAAACCAGGAGGCTTTCATGACCAGGCCGCAATTCGTTCGCGCCGCCATGCCGAAGTTCAAGACGCGCTATGACAATTTCATCGGCGGCCGGTGGGTCGCGCCGGTCAACGGCCGCTATTTCGAGAACCCCTCGCCGGTGAACGGGCGGGTGCTCTGCGAGGTCGCCCGGTCCGACGCCGCCGATGTCGAGCTGGCGCTCGACGCCGCCCATGCCGCCCGGGACGCCTGGGGCAAGACCAGCGTCGCCGAGCGCGCCGTGATCCTGAACCGGATCGCCGACCGCATCGAAGCCAATCTCCAGACCGTGGCCGAGGCCGAGACCTGGGACAACGGCAAGCCGGTGCGCGAGACCCTGGCCGCGGACATCCCGCTGGCCATCGACCATTTCCGCTATTTCGCCGGCTGCATCCGCGCCCAGGAGGGCGGGATTTCGCAGCTCGACAACGACACGGTCGCCTATCATTTCCACGAGCCGCTTGGGGTGGTCGGGCAGATCATCCCGTGGAATTTCCCGATCCTCATGGCGGCCTGGAAGATCGCTCCGGCCCTGGCCGCCGGCAACTGCATCGTGCTCAAGCCGGCCGAGCAGACGCCGGCCTCGATCCTGGTGGTGGTCGAACTGATCCAGGACCTGCTGCCCGCCGGCGTCCTGAACATCGTGTCGGGCACGGGCGTTGAAGTCGGCGAGCCGCTCGCCACCAATCCCCGCATCGCCAAGATCGCCTTCACCGGCTCGACCGCCGTCGGTCAGAAGATCATGGAATATGCGACGCAGAACATCATCCCGGTGACCCTGGAACTGGGCGGCAAGTCGCCGAACATCTTCTTCAGGGACGTGATGGACGCTGACGACGCCTTCCTCGACAAGGCGCTGGAAGGGTTCGCCATGTTCGCTCTGAACCAGGGCGAGGTCTGCACCTGCCCGAGCCGCGCCCTGATCCATGAGGATATCTACGACGCCTTCATCGCCCGGGCGATCCAGCGGGTCGAATCCATCGTCCAGGGCGATCCCCTGGATCCGGCGACCCAGATCGGGGCCCAGGCGTCCGCCCAGCAGCTGAAGAAGATCCTCGGCTATCTCAAGCTCGGCAAGGAAGAGGGGGCGCAAGTCCTGACCGGCGGCGACGAGGCCGTGCTGCATGACGATCTGGCGGGCGGCTACTACGTCAGGCCGACGATCTTCAGGGGCACGAACGACATGCGGATCTTCCAGGAGGAGATCTTCGGCCCGGTCCTGGCCGTGACCACCTTCAGGACGTTCGACGAGGCCATCGCCATCGCCAATGACACGGACTACGGCCTCGGCGCCGGTGTCTGGACCCGCGACATGAACACCGCCTACCGGGCGGGCCGCGCCATCCAGGCCGGTCGTGTCTGGACCAACTGCTATCACCACTATCCGGCGCACGCGGCCTTCGGCGGCTACAAGAAGTCCGGCATCGGCCGCGAAAACCATCTGATGATGCTGGATCACTACCAGCAGACCAAGAATCTGCTGGTCAGCTACAGCCCCGACAAGCTGGGCTTCTTCTGATCTGGATCAAGGCGGGGCGATCAGAGGCCGCCTTTCCTGCACAGGCTCTCCCGACCGTTAGGGAGCGCATCGAGGGCGCGGGGTGCTGATCTGCTGGCATCCCGCGCCTTTTCGTTGCCGCCGGGGCCGGCATCGGCATTGATGGAACCCGGGATTCGCGCCTCCTGCCGCCTTAGCCGGCGCGCGGCGGGAGGGGCGGCATCGGCTGGCAACCTGTGCGGACCGGAAACGGCGACGCCTCGCCGGGATAGGCGACATCGATCCGGCCCTCGAAATCCTGCTCCACCCGCCACGGGCCGCCGGCTCCGGGCTTCGCGCTCGTGACCCTGATCCGGTAGCCCAGCGACGGCTGAGGCTCGCGGGACCGCTCGCCGGGGGCAGTGAAGACGAAGCCGGCCGCCTCGCCGTCGGCGGCCGCCCCGATCCCGGCGACCACGCCCCCATCCGCGTCGATCACCTGCATCAGCGGCGCGAATTCCCGGGAACTGACGTTCAGGCCGACGCTCTGGCCGGGCCCCAGGGACAACGCATGATCGTTGAACCACCGGCCGTCATCGCCACGCCTGTCGTCGCAGGCCGAGCCCAGCACCCCGCCGAAGGCGAAACCGCTGGCTATCGGCGGCGGCCGGCCGGGCATGACCGGATAGGGCGGCGGCGGTTCCTGCAGTCCGAGCAGTCCGGCGAGGGTCAGCGCGACCACCATGGGTTCCTCCCGATTCTGGACGCCCTCTCGCGTCGTCACGGCCACTGGTAGTCGACAGCGGGCCGCTTGGCGACCGGCGGAACCTGACGTCGCATGGACGGAGAACCGCCTTCTCCACGGGCGCGACACCGGCTAAGGCATCCGCATGATCGGCAAACTGAACCACGTCGGCGTCGCCACCCCCTCCATCGAGGCCAGCGTCGCCCTGTACCGCGACATGCTCGGCGCCACGAAGGCGCATCCGCCCTTCGACCTGCCGGCCCAGGGCGTGCGCGTCTGTTTCATCGACCTGCCCAACGCCCAGATCGAACTGATCGAGCCCCTGGGCGACGACAGCCCGATCCACGGATTCCTGGCGAAGAACCCGAAGGGCGGGCAGCATCACGTCTGTTTCGAGGTCGAGGACATTCTCGCCGCCCGCGACGCCCTGCGGGCGAGGGGGGCGACCATCCTCGGCACCGGCGAGCCGCGCATCGGCGCCCACGGCACGCCGATCATCTTCGTCCATCCGAAGGACATGGGCGGCGTCCTGGTCGAACTGATGGAAACGCCGAAAGCCAATCACAAGACGGGAGCGCACTGATGCCGATCGGCCCGATCACGATGCTGGCCATCTACCTCGTCTGCTGGTGGACGGTGCTGTTCGCCGTCCTGCCGCTGGGCACGTCGAGGGAAACGCATGAGCCGCCGACCGACGGCGCCCAGTGGGGGGCGCCCGAGAAGCCGGACCTGAAGCGCAAATTCCTCACCACGACCTGGGTCGCGGCCCTGATCTGGGCGCTGGTGATGGTCCTTGTCTACATCGGCTGGATGCCGCTGCCGGATCTCGCGCCGCCCGTTTGAGGATTGCCTGATGACCGACCGCCTCTTCGTGCTCAATCCCGGCTGGACCGACGACCTCGGCGGACCCTGGTACTGCCCCGCCGGCGCGGTCGTCGAAGGCGTTCTGGCCTTCTATCCGACCCTGAAGACGCAACTCGACATCACGCGGCTGGACCACCCGCGTCCCAGGCCGCCCGTCATCGAACTGGTCGGCGAAGAGCATCAGAGCTGCCCCATCCTCGTTCTCGACGAGACCTTCGATTGGCCCGAGGCCCGAACCAGCAAAACGACCGGCAGACGCTTCCTGCAGGACCAGGCGATCATCCCCTATCTGGCCGCCCGCTACGGCATCGGCCTGCCGCATCCCTGATCGATCCCGCGCGTTTGTGACGACCGCCTAGCTTTCGCCCCTTCCGAGCGGCTAAAGCGGTGCTTCACCTTTTGTCCCCGGATTCTGCCCATGCGCCTGTCGCGCTATTTCCTGCCCACCCTCAAGGAGGCGCCTTCGGACGCCCAGATCGTCTCGCACCAGCTGATGCTGCGCGCCGGGATGATCAAACAGGAGGCCGCCGGCATCTACGCCTGGCTGCCGCTGGGCCTGCGGGTGCTGAACCGGATCGAGCAGATCGTGCGCGAGGAGCAGGAGCGAGCCGGCGCTGTCGAGCTGCTGATGCCGACCCTGCAGCTGGCCGACCTGTGGCGCGAGAGCGGCCGCTACGACGCCTACGGCCCGGAGATGCTGCGCATCACCGACCGGCACGAGCGCGAGCTTCTGTACGGACCGACCAATGAGGAGATGATCACCGACATCTTCCGCGGCTTCGTGAAGAGCTACAAGGCGCTGCCGCTGAACCTCTTCCACATCCAGTGGAAATTCCGCGACGAGCGCCGCCCCCGCTTCGGCGTCATGCGCGGCCGCGAATTCCTGATGAAGGACGCCTATTCCTTCGACATCGACGAGGCCTCGGCCCGCAAGGCCTACAACCGCATGTTCGTGGCCTATCTGAACACCTTCGCCCGCATGGGGCTGAAGGCCGTGCCGATGCGCGCCGACACCGGCCCCATCGGCGGCGATCTCAGCCACGAGTTCATCGTCCTGGCCGACACCGGCGAAAGCCAGGTCTTCTGCGACCGCAAGCTGGTCGAGATGCCGGCGCCGGGCGCGGGCGTCGACTGGGACGACCTGCAGTCAATCGTTGATCAGCGAACGGCGTTGTACGCCGCGACCGAGGAAATGCATGACGCCGGCCAGTTCGAGGCCCAGACCGCCGAGGGCGACCGCCTGACCGCACGCGGCATCGAGGTCGGCCACATCTTCTATTTCGGCACGAAATATTCCGCCCCGATGAAGGCCTTCGTCGCCGGCCCCGACGGCAAGGACGCGCCGGTCCACATGGGCAGCTACGGCGTCGGCGTCTCGCGTCTGCTGGGCGCGATCATCGAGGCCAGCCACGACGACAGCGGCATCATCTGGCCGGACTCCGTCGCGCCGTTCGACGTCGTGGTCATCAACCTGCGCGCCAGTGACGAGGCCGTCTCCGCCGCCTGCGAGGAGGCCGTCGCCAGGCTCGAGGCGCTCGGCAAGGACGTCCTCTACGACGACACCGACGAGCGTCCGGGCGGCAAGTTCGCCACCGCCGACCTGATCGGCATTCCGTGGCAGCTGACCATCGGACCCAAGGGCGTCGCCGAAGGCGTGGTCGAGCTCAAGCGCCGGGCGACCGGCGAGAAGCTTTCCATTCCCCTGGACGAGGCCCTGGCGAAGGTGCGCGGATGACGGAGGTCGCGGCGGTGAAGCCGACGAAACCGGCGGGGCCGTTCTCGGCCTGGGAGATCGAACTGGCGCTGCGCTATCTGCGCGCCCGGCGGAAAGAAGGCGGCATCGCCCTGATCGCCATCATCTCCTACGTCGCCATCTCGCTGGCGGTCATGGCGCTGATCGTGGTGATGAGCATCATGGCCGGCTTCCGGTCCGAGCTGCTCAGCCGCATGCTGTCGTTCAACGGCCACATGTACGTCCAGGGCCAGATCCTGAGCGATCCCAACCGCGACGCCGCCGTTCAGCGCATCGGCCGCGTCCCGGGCGTCATCAGCGTCACCCCGGTCATCGAGAACCAGAGCCTCGTGCGCGCCGCCGGCCAGACGACCGGGGCCGTCGTGCGCGGCATCCGCCCGCAGGACCTGGACTCCATGTCCTACGTCTATGACAGCCTGTCGGCCGAGGCGAAGCGCACCTTCGGCCAGGGCGCATACGGCGGCGACAACATCATCATCGGCAAGGCGCTGGCCGAGGGCATGGGCCTGCGGGTCGGCGACCCCATCACCCTGTATTCCCCGACCGGGGCCGACAGCGCCTTCGGCAATCTCGGCGGGCTGGAAAAGACCTATCGCGTCGGCGGGGTCTTCACTTCGGGCACGGCCGACTTCGATCGCGCCTTCATCTTCATGCCCCTGGAACAGGCCCAGCTCTTCTTCGCCAAGGAGGGCGTCTGGGACGTCATCGAGATGAAGGTCGACCAGCCCGATCGCGTGGCCGACCTCTATCCCGCCGTCCGCGCCGCCGCGGGACCCAACGCCGTCGTCAGCGACTGGCGCGACCGGCTGGCGGCCTTCTGGGGCGCGCTCAAGGTCGAACGGGTGGCGATGAGCATCATCCTCGGCCTCGTCGTCGCCATCGCGGCCCTGAACATCATCTCCGGCATCGTCATGCTGGTGAAGAACAAGACCCGCGACGTCGCCATCCTGCGCACCGTCGGCGCCAGCCAGATGTCGATGCTGCGCGTCTTCTTCGTCGCCGGGGCGGCCATCGGCGTGGCGGGCACGGCCACCGGCCTGTTCCTCGGCCTCATCTTCTGCCTGAACATCGGACCCATCCAGCATTTCCTCGAGGCCCTGCTGGGCGTCCAGCTGTTCAACGCCGACGTCTACATGCTGGACGCCGTGCCGGCCCTGGTCGATCCGGGCGACGTCTTCTGGGTTACGGTCTGGTCCCTGTTCATGAGCTGTATCGCCAGCCTGCTGCCGTCGTGGCGGGCCGCGAAAATGGATCCGGTCGAGGCGCTTCGCTATGAGTAGTCCCGTCCTCTCGGTCCGCGGCCTGACCCGCACCTACGACTCCGCCGCAGGCCCCCTGACGGTGCTCAAGGGCGTCGATCTCGATGTGCGTCCGGGCGAGGTCGTGGGCCTGATCGGCCCGTCCGGCTCGGGCAAGTCCTCCCTGCTGCACGCCGCCGGCCTGCTGGAGCGCCCGACATCCGGCCAGATCCTCATCGACGGCAAGGACGTCGGCGCCCTGGACGAACGCGCGCGCACCCACATCCGTCTGGCCAAGATCGGCTTCGTCTACCAGTTCCACCACCTGCTGGCCGAGTTCGACGCCCGCGACAACGTCGCCCTGCCGCTGCGCATCGCCGGCGTCGGCCAGGCCGCGGCCCGCGCCCGCGCCGCCGAGGTCCTGTCCGCCCTCGGCCTCGGCGAACGCCTGACCCACCAGCCGGCCCAGATGTCGGGCGGCGAGCAGCAGCGCGTCGCCGTCGCCCGCGCCCTCGCCAACCGTCCGCGCCTGCTGCTGGCCGACGAGCCGACCGGCAATCTCGACCCCGCCACCAGCCAGACGGTGTTCGAGGCCCTGCACGACCTGGTCAAGAAGACCGGCGTCGCCGCCCTGATCGCCACCCACAACATGGAGCTGGCCGGCCATATGGACCGCGTCTTCGCCCTCAAGGACGGCCATCTGGAAGAACGCCCGGCCCGGAGCAAGGCGTACTGAGCCACGCCTGTTGAGATCGTGCTAAGGTTGACGTTCACCCGGAGCCTTCCATGACCGACGCCATCCAGGCCCATCTGACGACGGCGCGCGAGGCCCTGGCCGAGGGCCGGACGCTGGACGCCCGCAACGCCTGGGCCCGCGCCGCCGCCCTCAGCCGCGAGAGCGGCGCGCCCCTGCTGCAGGCCCACGCCCTGCGCCACCTCTCGGACATCGACCGCGAGGCCGACCATCTGGAAGAGGCTCTGGCCCATGCCGAACAGGCGGCGGCCCTGTACCGGGCGAACGGGCAGGGGGCATCCCTGGACATGGCCAACGCCCTGCGGCTGACGGCCCTGGCGCTGGACGGCCTGCGCCGCGCCGGACCAGCGCGAGCGGCCTGGACCGCCGCGCGGGACCTCTACGCCGACAGCGGCGTCGCGGCCGGCGTGTCCGAGTGCGAACGGCGCCTCGAGGCCGACGAGGACTGAGGCCGCCTTGCGCGCCGCTCCGGTCGGACTAGACTGGCGGCTTCAGCCAAAAAGGGAGACCGCCATGACGCGCACCCTGTTTGTTTCCGCCGTTGCTACCGGTGTCATCAGTATCGCGGCCTGCAATCAGGCCGGGCCGGAGGCGCCCGCGGCGCCGGCCGCTCCCGCCACGGCCATCACCCCGACCAAGGCCGGGCATATCCCCGGCGCGGTGCGCGCCGCCGTCCTGACCGCGCGGCCCGGCATGATCATCGCCGAGGCCGAGCTGAAGGAGCGCGAGGGCCGGCGCTACTACGACGTCGAGGGCCGCATGCCCGACGGCTCGGAGATCGAGCTCGATCTGCTCGAGACGCCCGCAGGCTGGAAGGTGGTGGAGATCCAGCGCGACCTCCCCTGGACCGCCGTTCCGGCCGGAGTCCGCGCTGCGGCCGAAGGCGCGCGGGCGGGCTTCATCCCCGTGCGGGTGATCGAAAGCACCCAGGCCGAGGACGGCGCGGTCATCTACGAACTGTTCGCCGACGGCCAGCCGGCCACCCCGGCGCTGGAGGTCCGCGTCCACGACGGCCGGGCCGAGGTGCTGAAGGAAGTCTGGCCGCACTAGGGGCAAGAACAATCGGGCCCGACCCCACTCCGTGCATCCCGGCGAAAGCCGGGACCCAGTGCTTTCGCGACGCACGGTGCAAGGGATCACCAGCGCGCGGTATCGGTGAGACTGATCGCCCAAAGAACTGGGTCCCGGCTTTCGCCGGGATGAGCGGATATCCGGACCGCTACTTCTTCCCCGGAGGCGTCGTAAACGGCGAGCTGCTGCTGACCGCGACGGACGGCTTGGGCTTCTCGGCCTTGGGTTTGCGGACTTCCTTGTTGCTCTTCACTTGACCCTTGGCCATGGCCGCTCTCCTGCGACGCCTGCCGCCGGAAGGGGCGGATGGTGGGTGACGCGCGCCCCCATCCTACAGGGCTGGACGAGTCGCTCACCTCAAATGCGCTTGACGAGAACGCAACGAGAACATAGAACATAGCCGGAACACGCAATCCGGGGACAAAGATCATGGCGCGTTGGGTAAGGGATATGCTGTCGCTGGCGTCGTGCAGCGGTTTCGTCTGGGTGATGTGGCAGGCGGCGCTGCTGACTTCGGCGGCCTGAAGCGGGTCGTAGAGTCCGGACCGGCCGTTTCTCCATCCGAACGTTATCAGGCACTTGGCCCGTACGAGTGGACTCTTCGGACTCTTCGGACTCTGTTTTTTTCGCCGGGCCCCGGTTGAGGGTCTGGCCGGAAGGCTATCCACAGTCCGTCGTCCGGCGGCGGCGGCTCTTCACCGGTTTCCTGTGTTCCGGCCGGACGCGATGTGGGACTCGGGGCAGGATGACATTCCAACCCGGAACGGAGCGACGGCGCTGTGAGTGAAGCGATGGCCAATCAGGGCTTCATCCACCTGCGCGTCCGCTCGGCCTATTCGCTGCTGGAAGGCGCGATCAAGGCGGGCAAGGTTCCGACCCTGGCGGCCGACGCGGGCATGCCGGCGGTGGGCGTGGCGGACCGGGCCAATCTGTTCGGCGCCCTGGAGTTCAGCGAGGCGGCGAAAGGGGCGGGGGTCCAGCCCCTCGTGGCCTGCGCCATCCCCGTCACCGGCATCGGCGGCAAGATCAACGAGCGCTGGGCCAGGGTCCCGACCGTGGTGCTGCTGGTCCAGAACGAGGCCGGCTGGCTGAACCTGTGCGCCCTGTCGTCCTCGGCCTTCCTCGACGCCGGCGCGATGGACGAGCCCAGCGTGCCCTGGACCATGGTGGCCGAGCGCTCCGAGGGTCTGATCCTGCTGTCGGGCGGCCCTGACGGGCCCGTCGATCCCCTGTTCGTCCAGTCCCGCCCTGACGAGGCCGCCGCGGCCCTGACCGAGATGGCGCGGGTGTTCGGCGACCGCTTCTATGTCGAGCTGCAGCGCCACGGGCTCGCCAGCGAAGGGCAGGCGGAACGCGGTCTCGTCGAATGGGCGTACGCCCACGACGCGCCCCTCGTCGCCACCAATGACGTCCACTACGCGAAAGCCGCGCAGGCGCGCTCCCACGACGCCCTGCTGTGCATCGCCGACGGCGCCTTCACCGGCCAGGAGGACCGCCGCCGCATCACCGGCGAACACTGGTTCAAGCCCGCGGCGGCCATGCGTGCGCTGTTCGCCGACCTGCCCGAGGCCTGCGACAACACCATTGAGATCGCCCGCCGCTGCGCCTTCCTCGCTCCCACCCGGGCACCCATCCTGCCGCGCTTCGACGCCGGCGCCGGCCGCTCCGAGCCCGACGAGCTGATGCATCAGGCCCGCGAGGGGCTGAAGGCGCGGCTGGCGGCCGTGACGCCCGTCGCGCCCGAGGCCGACTACTGGGCCCGCCTCGAATGGGAGGTCGGCATCATCCAGCAGATGGGCTTCCCCGGCTATTTCCTGATCGTGTCGGACTTCATAAAATGGGCCAAGAACCACGGCATCCCCGTGGGTCCGGGCCGGGGTTCGGGCGCCGGCTCGCTGGTCGCCTGGGCCTTGACCATCACCGATCTGGATCCCCTGCGGTTCGGCCTGCTGTTCGAGCGCTTCCTGAACCCGGAACGGGTCTCCATGCCCGACTTCGACATCGACTTCTGCCAGGAGCGGCGGGAAGAGGTGATCGACTACGTCCAGGCCCGCTACGGCAAGGACCGGGTGGCCCAGATCATCACCTTCGGCACCCTGCAGGCGCGGGCCGTGCTGCGCGACGTCGGCCGGGTGCTGCAGATGCCGCTGGGCCAGGTCGACCGGCTCGCCAAGATGGTGCCGGCCAACCCCGCCAATCCCGTCACCCTGGCCCAGGCCATCGAGATCGAGCCGCGCCTGCGCGAGGCCCGCGACAGCGACAAGGCCGTGGCGACCCTGCTGGAGACGGCGCTGGAGCTGGAGGGGCTGTACCGCAACGCCTCGACCCACGCCGCCGGCATCGTCATCGGCGACCGCCCCCTGATCGAGCTGGCTCCGCTGTACCAGGACCCGCGCTCGACCATCCCGGCCAGCCAGTTCAACATGAAATGGGTCGAGGCCGCCGGTCTGGTGAAGTTCGACTTCCTCGGCCTCAAGACCCTGACCGTGCTGGACCGCGCGCGCCAGTATCTGGAACGGCGCGGCGCCGCGCCCGACTGGAACGGCCTGCCGCTGGACGATCCGAAAACCTATGAGCTGATGGCTTCGGGCCAGACCGTCGGGGTGTTCCAGCTGGAATCCCAGGGCATGCGCGACACCCTGCGCAAGATGCGCTGCGGTTCGATCGAGGAGATCACCGCCCTGATCTCCCTCTACCGGCCCGGGCCGATGGAGATGATCGACACCTATATCGACCGGAAATTCGGCCGGCAGCAGGTGGACTATCTGCACCCCTCCCTGACCGAGGTCCTGACCGAGACCTATGGCGTCATCATCTACCAGGAGCAGGTGATGAAGATCGCCCAGATCCTGGCGGGATACTCCCTCGGCGAGGCCGACCTCCTGCGCCGCGCCATGGGCAAGAAGAAGAAGGAGGAGATGGACTTCCAGCGCGCGCGCTTCATCGCGGGCGCGTCGGAAAAGGGCGTTCCCGAGGAACAGTCCGGCGGCATCTTCGATCTGGTGGCCAAGTTCGCCGGCTACGGCTTCAACAAGTCACACGCGGCCGCTTACGCCCTGATCAGCTTCCAGACCGGCTGGCTGAAGGCGACCCACCCGGTCGAATTCATGGCCGCGTCCATGAGTCTCGATCTCAGCAATACCGACAAACTGGCTGTCTTCTATCAGGATTGTCGGCGCTTCGATGTGCCGGTGAAGTCGCCGGACGTGAACCGCTCCTCGGCCGATTTCGACGTGGCGTACGACGACGGCGTGGGCGCCGTCCTCTATGCCCTGGGCGCCATCCGCAACGTCGGCCTGGAGGCGATGAAGCATCTGGTCGAGGTGCGCGAGACCGGCGGCCGGTTCACCGACATCTTCGACTTCCTCGAGCGGGTCGATCCGCGCAGCGTCAACAAGCGGGCGCTGGAGAACCTCGCCCGCGCCGGCGCCTTCGACAGCTTCCACTCCAACCGCCGCCAGCTGTTCGAACAGGCCGACACCCTGATGGCCTATTGCCAGAGCGTGGCCGCCGAACGCGCCTCGTCCCAGGTCTCCCTGTTCGGCGGCGATCAGGCCGGCGCAGCCCGCCCGCGCCTGAAGCCGGTCGAGCCCTGGGTCGGGCCCGAGAAGCTGGATCAGGAACTGGCCGCCGTCGGCTTCTACCTGTCCGGCCACCCGCTGGAGGACATGGCCCCGGCGCTGAAGCGCAAGCGCGTCACCTTCGTCGCCGAGGCCACGGCCCTGGCCGAGAGCGGTCACGAGGCCTTCCTGATGGCCGGCGTCGTGCGCCGCCGCCAGGAGCGGGCCAGCGCCAAATCGGGCGAGAAATTCGCCTTCGTCACCTTCTCCGACCCGACCGGCGAGTTCGAATGCCTGTTCCCGCCCGAACAGCTGCGCAAATGCCGCGAGGTGCTGGAGGTCGGGGCCTCCATCATGGTCCGCGTTCGGGCCAAGTCGGCCGACGGCGAGGTGCGCTTCTTCGGCGACGACGCCTCCCGGCTGGACGCCCTGCTGGACGACGGGGCCATGGGCCTGCGCATCCACGTGTCGGCCAAATCCGCCGACGCCGAGGCCCTGCGGACGCGGCTCGAGAAGGCGCAATCGCCGGGCAAGGGCGGGGAGGTCTCCCTGATCGCCTCGCTGGACGGCCGCCGCGAGGTCGAGCTGAAACTGCCGGGCCGCTACCGGCTGGACGGCGCCCTGCGCGGCGCGCTCAAATCGGCGCCCGGCGTGGTGCTGCTGGAGGATGCATGATGGCTGAGATGAAGACCCACACCGGTTCCTGCGCCTGCGGGGCCGTGGCCTATGAGGTCGACACCGACCTCGAGGGGCTGATGGAGTGCAACTGCTCACACTGCTATCGCAAGGGCTTCGTCCTGGCCTTCGTCTCGCCCGACGCCTTCCGGGTGACGCAGGAGGGGCCGCAGACCGAATATCTGTTCAACACCCACAAGATCCGCCACCGGTTCTGCGACACCTGCGGCGTCCAGTCCTTCGCCCGGGGCAGCGGGCCCAAGGGCCCCACGGTGGCGGTCAACATCCGCACCCTGACCGATATCGAGCCCTTCAGCTGGACGGCGCAGCGCGTCGACGGCCGCAGTTTCTAGGCCGGGTCCGTCACGGCATAGACCATGATCCCCGTCGCCACGGCGAGGTTCAGGCTGTCGGCCCGGCCGCGCATCGGGATCTTGACGTTGACGTCGCAGGCGGCCGCCAGGGCGTCTGTCAGACCGGCCTGTTCGTTGCCCATCAGGATCAGGGCCGGATGCTGGATCGAGGCGTCGCGATAGCCCTCGGTCGCGTCCAGCCGGGTGCCGATGACGCTGCCGGGCCAGGTCTGCCGCCACGCCAGGAACTCGGCCGGCGTGGCCCGGGCGATGGCCACGGCGAAGACCGAGCCCATGGTCGCCCGCACCGCCTCGACCGAATAGGGATCGACGCAGTCGCCGATCAGGATCACCCCGCCGCAGCCGGCGGAATCCGCCGTGCGGATGATGGTGCCCAGATTGCCCGGATCCCTGACCTGCTCCAGCGCCACCCAGGCCGGCGCCGACTCCGGCTGGATCGCCGACAGCGGCGTATAGACCTGATCGAATACGCCCAGCACGGTCTGCGGATTGTCCCGCCGGCTGATCTTTTCAAGGATGGCGTGGGTGACGGTCACGACTTCGCCGCCCGCCGCCCGGGTCGCCTCGCGGGCGCGGTCGAGGATCGGATGGGGGCGGGCGTCCTCGCCGATCAGCAGCAGGCGCGGCGCGCGGCTCTGATCCAGCGCCTCGCCGATGAATTTCAGCCCCTCGGCCAGGAACCGCCCCGTCGCCTCGCGCTCCTTGCGCATATGCAGGGCGCGCACGGCCTTGACCGTGTCATTGGTCAGGGAGGTGATCAGCCGGTCTGTCACGCCGACCACCGCGCGAAGAAGCTGAGGCCGATGGCGCGCCCGTCCGCCCCGTCTTCGGCCAGGGCCAGCTCGCCCCAGTCGATGACGCCGCCCCGGTCGGCGGTCGCCTCGGCCATCAGATGCGACAGCGACAGGCCCGAGATACGCGCGGCGTAGGCGTTCAGCAGCAGGAAGGAGGCGTCATCCGACAGCAGGGCGGCGCAATCCTTCAGAAGCCCCGGCAGATCCTCGAACAGACGCCAAACTTCGCCCGTCGGACCCCGGCCGTATTTGGGCGGATCGAGGATGATCCCGTCGTATTTCGACCCGCGCCGCACCTCGCGCGCCGCGTATTTGCGGGCATCCTCGACGATCCAGCGGATCGGCTTGTCGGCCATGCCCGACAGCTCGGCGTTCTCGCGGGCCCAGGCCACTGACTTCTTCGAGGCGTCGACGTGGGTGACCTCGGCTCCGGCCGCAGCGCAGGCCAGACTGGCCACGCCGGTATAGCCGAACAGATTGAGGATGCGGGGCTTGCGCAGTCTGCGGATCCGCCCATCCAGCCACTCCCAGTTCGCGGCCTGTTCGGGGAAGAAGGCCAGATGACGGAACGGCGTGAACCGGCTGGTGAAACGCACGTCGCGCCATGCCAGGGGGAAGGTGTCGATCGGGGCGCCGGCGAAGCGCCAGCGCCCGCTCTCGTCCTCGTCGGTCGGATCGAACACCGCGTCGGCCGCATCGAAGGCGCCCGGATCGCGCGGCGACCAGAAGCACTGGGGTTCGGGTCGGACGACGGTGAACCGGCCATAGCGCTCCAGCTTGCGGCCGGCGCCGCTGTCCAGAAGGGCGTAGTCGGCCCAGGCGCGGGTGACCAGGGTCTCAGGCGACGGGTTCAGGCGCGGCGGCATGAAGGGCTGATAGGCGGAGAGGCCCGGTCGCGTCCAGCACGTCGTGCGTTTCGGGGGCCGCTTCCTCCGCGGCGGGCGCCGCGTCGCGGCGATGGCGGGTCTTGTCCCAGGCGAAGGGATCGCGGATCAGCCTCCACCCGGCGTGGACGAAGGCCAGGCTGAGCAGGGCCCAGTAGGCGGGCGCCGCGATCATGTCGCCGGGACCATAGGGCACGCCAGCGCGCCGCGCTCCGATGGCGCAGGACAGCCAGGCCGAGGCCGCGCCGAGCACCAGCACGCTCAACGCCAGGGCGGGCGTCTCCGGCGGCAGGCCCGCCATCAGGGAAACGAGAATCGTGGCGGCCACCCAGGCCAGCGACAGCCCGTGCAGCGCCGCCGAGACCAGGCCCGCGCCGACGGTCATGACGAGGGCGGCGGAGCCCCGCCAGCCCAGCCGCCAAGGATCGCGCGTGTGCACGCCCCAGGTCTGCATATAGCCCTTCAGCCATCGGGTTCTCTGCGGCAGCCAATTGTCGAGCCCGCCGGGCGGCGTTTCCCAGGTCGGGCGAGATATGACCCCGAGCCGCCAGCCGCGACGCCAGAGCCGGAAGCCGAGGTCGGCGTCCTCGGTGACATTCCAGGCGTCCCAGCCCTCGACCGCGCTGAGCACGTCGGTGCGGAAATGGTTGCTGGTCCCGCCCAGGGGAAAAGGCAGGCCGAGGCGGGCGATGCCGGGCAGGGCGGTCTCGAACAGGCTGGCGTATTCGGCGGCGAACTGGCGGTCGAGGAAGGGCGAACCGTCCGCCGGCCCCCGGCGGCGGATGCGCAGCGGGGCTTGCAGGCAGGCCAGCCGCCCCGTCGTGTCCGCCGCGAACCGGCTGGCGGCCTCGCGCAGCTGAAGCGGGTCCGGCTCGTCCTCGGCGTCATAGACCGTCAGCAGGTCGCCGGTGGCGTGGGCGAGGGCGCAGTTCAGCGCGCGGGGCTTGGTCTGCGGCTTGCCGGGCGGGACCACGAACACCTCCAGCCAGCCGGGCCGCTGCGTGGCCAGGGCGGCCGCGATGGTGGCGTGATCATGAGCTTCCAGCACCAGCAGGCCCTGCAACCGGTCGGCCGGATAATCGATGCGCGAGAGACGGCCGATCAACTGGGCGACGACTTCGGCCTCGTCATGAAGCGCCGCCAGCACTGTGTACCGCGGCCAGACGGTCGGCTCGGTCGGCGGCCGCGCCGGTGCGGCGCTGAGCAGGATCAGGGCTGTGCGCCAGGCTGCGACGGCCAGGAAACCCCAGGCTCCGGCGAGAATGATCCCCCGCCCGAACACCTCCGGGCTGAACCAGGCCAAGGTTCCCGTCGCTGCGAGCAGCGCCGCCATGACGCCGATCTGCGCAGGGGCGAGGCCGCGCATGGCCGCGCTCTGACCGGGCGGCGGTCCATACCGTCCGGCGTCGCGCCGGCGATCCTCCAGATTGCTTGGCTCAGCCCTCTCCACAACGCATGGTTATCCCAGCGATTTGCGCACGGCAAGCGGTTGGCGGACGCCCGGGAATGTCGCTATTCATGGGGTCGACGTTCGGAGTGCGCGTTTGACCGCCGTGACCATCAACCCCCGCTCGCAGAGAAAGCCGAAAGGCGAGGGCCATGCGCGCCGCGCGGAAATCCTCGCGGCGGCCGAGCGGATCTTCGTCGAGCACGGCTATGAAGGCGCGACGATACGCAAGATCGCGGACGACGTCGGCCTGTCGTCGACGGCGCTGTACATGCATTTCTCGGAGAAGAGCGAGATCCTGCACGAGATCTGCCGCCGGGCCTTTTCGGCGCTGCTGGAAGCCAATGAGGCGGTGATCAGCCAGCCGGTCGATCCCGAAGCGCGGTTAAGGCTGATGCTGCGCGCCTATGTGGACTTCGGCTTCGAGAACCCCAACGCCTATCGCCTGGCCTATATGACCCGGCCGATCGAGTTGCGCGAAGGGGCCCAGTCCGCCGCGCGGGAACTGGGACACGAGTTGTTCCGGTCGTTCGAGAAGGCCGTCGAGGACGTCGAGGCGGCGGGCCTGCTGCGCGGCGACGCGCGAACGGCGGCCCAGGCGCTGTGGGCCGGCGGACATGGCGTGGTTTCGCTGATGATCACCAAGCCCTATTTTGATTGGGTTGACCGCGAAGCCCTTGTCGTCACTCTCATCGACGGACTGCTCGCGGGACTGCTCAAGCCATGAAGCGCTGCGCCGCGGGTCTCGCCGCCGCGATCCTGGTCGCGCCGGCGGCGGCCGATGCGCGTCCGCTGCGGGTCATGTCGCTTGACCAGTGCGCCGATCAGTATGTTCTGGCCCTGGCGCCCAACGCCGACATCGCCCTGTCGCCCCGCGCCGATGATCCCGACGCCTGGATGCGCGCCGCTGCTGCGAACCATCGTCGGATCCGGCCCACCCTGGAAGCGGCCATCGCCTTCCAGCCGGATGTCGTGGTCCGCTACTGGGGCGGCGAACCCCGCCTGCTGGCGCGGCTGGAGGCGGACGGCGTCCGGGTTCTCACCATCGAGGACGCGACGGATTTCAACGGGGTGCGCGCCGATATCCGGACCGTGGCCCGGGGCCTGGGGGCCCCGGCGCGAGGCGAGGCCCTGATCGCGCGCATGGACCGCAAGCTCACCGGTCGCCCCGATCACAATGGGACAGCGAAACCCCGGGCCCTGTATCTGACGGCTGGCGGCTTTACGGCCGGCAAGGGGACGCTGATCGACGCCATCCTGACGGCCGCGGGTTTCGCCAATGCGGCGCAGGCGTCCTTCTTCGCGCCGGTCAGCATCGAGCGCACCGTCCTGTTCCCGCCGGCGCGGTTTGTCCTCGGCTTCTTTGATCAGGCCCGCATGGACTGGCGCGGCGCCGGCCGCCATCCGGCGCTGCGCCGGGTCGCCCGCGGGCGCATCGCCGCCCGCCTGCCGGCGGCGGCCCTGACCTGTCCGGGATGGTTCGCCGCCGACGCCGCGGCCGTGCTGAGGGGCGGGGCGTGAAGCCGCCACGTCTGACCCTCGGCCTGGTTCTGTTGATCCTTGCGGCGGTCGTCACAGGCGTGCTGCTGGGCGAAAGCGCTTTCGACAGCCGGCAATGGGCGCAGGCCTTCACCGATCCGGCGTCCGGTCCGGGCGAGGTCCTGTGGCAGGTCCGGGCCCCGCGCGTCGTCACCGCCCTGATGGTCGGCGCGGCCCTGGGGCTGGCGGGGGCGGTCATGCAAGGCCTGCTCCGGAACCCGCTGGCCGACCCCGGGGTGCTGGGCGTGTCTGCGGTCGCGGCCCTGGGCGCGGCCGGCGCGATCGTGCTGGGCGCGGCGGCGGTTCCGGGAGCGGTCGAGGTCTCGGCCCTCGTCGGGGCGGGGCTGGCGGGAGCCTTGCTGATCCTGTTCTCGGCGCGCGTCCGTTCGCCGGAGGCCCTGATCCTGTTCGGCGTGGCGGTGTCCAGTTTCGCGGGCGCGGCCACGGCCCTGATCTTCAACCTGTCCCCGTCGCCCATCGCCAGTGCGGAGGTGATGAGCTGGCTGCTGGGCTCGGTGCAGAACCGCAGCTGGGTGGACGTGGCCTGGGTGACGCCGGCGGTGCTGCTTTCGGCGGTCCTCGCCGCCTTGGCCGCTCCCGGGTTGCGGATGCTGAGCCTCGGCGAGGAGACGGCGCGGACCTCGGGCTTGCCCATGGCGCGGCTGCGGCTGCTGGCCCTGCTGGCCGCCGCGCTCGCCACCGGGGCGGCCGTGGCCGTGGCGGGGGTGATCGGCTTCGTCGGACTGGCGGCGCCGCATCTGGTGCGCAGCGCCGTGCGCGGCGATCCAGGCCGACTTCTGGCGCCCGCCGCCCTGGCGGGAGGGCTGATGCTCGTGGTCGCCGACCTGCTGGCCCGACTGACGCCGACGGATCAGGAACTGAAGCTGGGCGTGTTCACCGCGCTTGTCGGCGCGCCCCTGTTCGCGATGATCGCCTGGCGGGCGGCGCGGGAATGGCGGCTGTGACGGCGTTTCTGACGATGTGGGACGCCGACGCCAGTCTGGGCGGCCGCACCGTGCTGGACGGCGCTGACCTGCAGGTAGAGTCCGGCGAACTGGTGGCCGTGGTCGGCCCTAACGGGGCGGGCAAGTCCAGCCTGATCCGGGCCTTCGCGGGCCTGCTGCCCCTGACGAGGGGCGTCGCACGTCTGCAGGGTGACGACGTCAGCACCCTGTCGCCCCGCGGTCGCGCGGCACGGGTCGCCTATCTGCCGCAGGAACGGCACATCGCCTGGAATCTGCCCGCCATCGAGATCGCTGCGCTGGGTGTGCCCTTCCTGTCAGCGGTGGAGGCCACAGGCGCCGCCCAGGCCGCTCTGGATGAGGTCGAGGCCGGGCACCTGGCCGACCGCGGCGTGGCCGAGATGTCGGGCGGCGAACGCGCGAGAATCCTGCTGGCCCGGACCTTGGCCGCCGATGCGCGGGGCCTGCTGGTGGACGAACCGATCGCCGGACTGGATCCGGACGCCCAGCTGATGGTGCTGGAACGGCTTCAGGCGCGGGCGCGAAGAGGGCAGGCGGTGCTGGTCAGCCTGCACGACTTGGCCTTGGCGGCGCGGTTCGCGGACCGGGTCGTGGTACTGGACCATGGCAAGGTGACGGCCGACGGCGCGCCCATGCAGGCCCTGACCCCCGATGTCATGGCCGGCGTCTTCGGTTTGACGGGCCGGTGGATCACTGGCCCCGACGGCCCCCTGTTGACGGCGGGTCGACGTCAGTCAGCCGGGTAGGGCGTCGCGGTCGAATCCGTCTCGGGCGCATAGGCCGTATAGGGAGCGGGCCCCGCGGCGGCGCCGCGGCTGAGGTCCTCTGACAACGTCAGGGGCGCCGATCCACCATTCAGTCGCGCGCGGTAAACCTGCATGTTTTCCATGACTCGCATCATATAGTTGCGGGTCTCTGTGAATGGCGCGCATTCGATGAAGTCGATCGGATCGACCCCGCCGCCCCGCGGATCGCCGCAGCGCGCCACCCACTGCGGCGGCCGCGCCGGGCCGGCGTTGTAGCCGATCGTCGTCAGCAGCATCGAACCGCCGAAATCGCTGGTCAGATCGCCGAGGTGGTAGCTGCCCAGCGTCATGTTGAAATCGGGGTCGTACAGCCGCTCGTCGGAATAGGGCAGGCCCAGTTGTCGGGCCACGGCCCGGCCGGTTGCGGGCACGAACTGCATCATGCCCCGCGCATTGGCGTGGGAGCGGGCTCGGGGGTCGAAGCTGGATTCCTGACGCGTAATGGCCAGGGTGAACTCCAGCGGCGCGGCGCCGCCGACCTGCGGCGGAATGCGGATAGGGTACTGGCGTTCGGGCATCAGGAAGCCGCGCTGGCTGGCGGCGCGGCCGACCATCATGGCGGTGAAGCCTTCACCGTAGTTGCGCGACATATCCATCAGCAGGGCCAGCTGGGACGCGCCGGGCAGATCATCGTCCAACTGGTAGGCGAAGACGCGGAACAGGCTGGTTTCGCCCGTCTCGCCGAGAATGCGCATGGCGCGGACGACCTCATTGCCCTCGAAGGCGGCGATCTCGGCGCCAGAGGGCACGGGATCGCCGGGCAGGGCGATCGAGGTCATCCCCGCCTTTTCGGCCGCCAGCTGGCCGTAGAAGGTCTGGATGTGCCGCGAACCGGCCTGGTAGTACTGGATGGCGGCCGGCGTGGCCCCCTGCGCCTCGGCGGCGCGGCCCAGCCAATAGAGGGCGCGGCCCTGGGTGATCGGGGTCGAGGACGACTGGCGCAGGGTCTCGAAATGCGTCGTGGCCCGCGCCGGGTCGTTCAGCTTCACCAGGGCGACCCAGCCCGCGAAGAATTCGGCGTCCACCTTGCGGTCCCCGGACGGGAAGCCGTGGCCGGCCATGGCGTCATAGGCCGCCTGCCAGTTACGCTGCTGCAGGGCGTCGAGGAAATAGTTGCGGCGCTCGCTCCACAGGGTGTTCTGGCCCTCGGTATGCGACGGGGCCGCGGGGAGGGCGCCGAGCAGGGGGAAGGCTTCGGACTGGCGGTTCTGCGAGCGCAGGATGCGCACCCGCTCCAGCACCACGGCGGGATCCATCGCCTGCGCCGGACTCAGGCCCGCGACAAGGGCGTCAGGGCTGTAGGCGCTGCGCAGCGCCATGGCGGCGTTGGCGACGGCCTGACGATCGGACCCCACGCGCGCGACCATGGCGCGCGTGGCGGGCCCGTGCGGGCCGAGCAGCAGCATGTTCAGCCGCGCCTCGTGATCCGCTTGGGTCAGCCAGCCGCCCCAGCGGTTCAGGATGCGGTTCTGGGCCGCCTCGTCGAAAGACCGGGTTCGCCACCATTCGATGATCAGGGCCCGCGCCTCGTCCCGGCGGCCGCGTTGTTCAAGGGCGTCGGTCAGGGCGATGGCGCCCTGGACCGTCGAAGGAGGAGCGGACGCGAACAGGCTCATGACCGTATCCGGTCCGGGCGACGCCAGGTCCAGCGCGCGTTCGGCGGCCGCGCGCCGGCTCTCGACGCGGGGCCAGCCCGCGAACGATGTCTGGGCGACGGCGAGGTCGCTGTACGGCAATTGTTCGGCGGAGGTGTCCAGCAGGGCCCATTCGACGAGTTTGCGCGCGGTCGGGTCGCCGATCTGGGCGGCGGCGTTGCGGGCGCCCATGACGTCGCGGTTGCGGGCGGCGGCCAGACCCTGCCGGAATAGCGCCGTATCCTGATCGTTCAGCAGGCGCGGCTGGTTGCTGACGGGACCCGGGGCGACCGCGCTGTACGGCGTCTCCTGGGGCAGCAGGCTTTCCGGCGCGGGGGCGAGCAGGGCCAGGGCGGCCGCGAGGCTGGCAGCGATCATTGCGTGTCCGAACTCCATGCGTCGCGGTTGCGGTCGGGCGACCGGCAACCTACCCTCCAGCGCTTCTCCCGGCGAACGCCGCCTCTTTCCACGCAGGACCATCTGTCTCAATGACTGCCCCCTTGTTCAAGGGCGTGATCACCGCCCTGATCACACCACTTCGTGACGGAAAGGTGGACGAAGCCGCCTTCACCCGGTTGCTGGAACGCCAGATCGCCGCCGGAATTCACGGCGTCGTGCCGATGGGTACGACGGGCGAGAGCGCGTCCCTGCATCCGGACGAGCACAAGCGCGTGGTCGAACTGTGCGTGCAGGTCGCGGCCGGACGGATCCGGGTGATCGCCGGCGCGGGGTCGTCGGCGACGGACAGGGCGATCGATCTGGTGCGTCACGCCAAGACCGTGGGCGCCGACGGGGCGCTGGTCGTCACCCCCTATTACAACCGCCCCTCGCAGGAGGGTCTGGCGCTCCATTTCGAGGCCATCGCCGAGGCGGTCCAGCTGCCGCTGCTGCTGTACAATGTGCCCGCACGAACCGGCGTGGACCTTGCCAATGAGACCGTCGCCCGGCTGGTGGCGCATCCGAACATCGTCGGCATCAAGGACGCCACGGGCGACCTGTCGCGAGTCAGCTGGATGCGCGCCAACATCGGCGGCCAGTTCGACCTGATCTCGGGCGACGATCCCAGCTACCTCGGCTACCACGCCCATGGCGGCGTGGGCGTGATCTCGGTGACCTCCAATGTCGCGCCCGAGGGCATGGTCGCCCTGCATGAGGCCGCTGCGACCGGCGACTATGCCACCGCGCGCGACTGGCAGGACCGGCTGATCGGTCTGCACAAGGCCCTGTTCCTCGACAACTCGCCGTCCCCGACCAAATACGCCCTGTCGCGCCTGCAGCTTTGCGGCGAGGAGGTGCGCCTGCCGCTGGCCCCGACTTCAGACGCCGTCAAGCCGGCCATCGACCGGGCCATGGCGGAGGCGGGCGTCGGCTGATGGCGTCCGCGGCTCCCAAGATGAAGGTCATCGCCGAAAACCGGCGCGCACGCTTCGACTATTTCCTGGAGGACTTCATCGAGGCCGGCATCCAGCTGCTGGGCACCGAAATCAAGGCCCTGCGCGACGGCCGGGCCAATATCGCCGAGAGCTATGCGGCGGTGGAGGGGCGCGAGATCGTGCTCGTGAACGCGGACATCCCGCCCTACAAACAGGCCAACCGTTTCAATCACGAGCCGCGCCGGCACCGGAAACTGCTGCTGCACCGCAAGCAGATCGACAAGCTGATCGGCGCGGTCCAGCGCGACGGCCAGACCATCATTCCGGTCAAGCTCTACCTGAACGAGGCCGGCAAGGCGAAGATCGAGATCGCCCTGGCCAAGGGCAAGAAGCTGCACGACAAGCGCGAGGCCACCGCCCAGCGCGACTGGCAGCGCGACAAGGCCCGGTTGATGAAGGAGCGCGGCTGACGTCTCAGGCGAGGGGCGCCGCTGCGTCCATCACCGGCTGGGCGTCCAGCACCCCCGGAGCCGAGGCCGTCATATAGGCGTCGACGCCGCCGGGCCCGACAGAGGGCTGGCTGTATTGCTGGACCATCAGCCCCGTCGCCGCGAGCAACGCCGCCGTCAACAGGGCCCACATCGCCGCCTTCCGTTCCTGGGGCGTGAACACCCCGTTCGACCTGCGCATCACAGCCTCCAAAGCTGTTCGATCAACGCAAGCTGGGCGGCGCCGTTCCTGATGGATGAGGCCGCGCCCCACGCCGCCTGATTCGCGTGGCGCGGGAGCCACACTCGCCGGTCGGGCGAGCGGTGTTCGGTCAACCGTCGATGATCTCGCGGGCTCGGCGGAACACCGCTTCGAACATCGCCGGCGTCAGGCGGCCCGTGTTCGTATTGAGGCGGGAGCAGTGATAGCTGTTCAGGACGACGTAGCCGCCCAGCGCCGCTTCCACGCCGTGCCCCGGGGGCGCCGCCGTTCCCTTGAGACTCAGAGCCTTCAGCACATTGCGCCGCGAGACATCGCCGAGAGTGACGATGACCTTCAGTCGGGGCAGGGCGGCGAGGCGCGCGGTCAGGAAGGGGCGGCAGGTCGCCTCCTCGGCGGGCAGCGGCTTGTTCCCGGGCGGCGCACAACGCACGGCGTTGGTGACCATGCAGTCGACCAGCTTCAGGGTGTCGTCGGGCCGGGCTTCGTACACTCCGGTGGCGAAGCCGGTCCTGATCAGCGTTTCGTAGAGAATCCAGCCCGCGCCGTCGCCGGTGAAGGGTCGGCCCGTGCGGTTGGCCCCGGTCCGGCCTGGCGCCAGTCCGGCGACCAGCAGGCGCGCGGCCGGGTCGCCGAACGAGGGAGCCGGCCCGTTGAACCAGTCGGGGTTCTGGCGCTCGTTCTCGCGCCGGTAGCCGACCAGGCGCGGGCACAGGGGACAGTCGCGGGGCGGCTCCGGATTCAGGCTCATTCGCGGTGATCCGTCTCGAACACCCGGCTGGTCGGCTGCGACGGGGCGGCGCGCGGCCGGCCGATGTCCGGCAGCAGATCGGTCAGCTCGACGAAGGCGTCAGCCTGGCGGCGCAATTCGTCGGCGATCTGGGGCGGCTGGCTCTTGGTCGTCGAGACCACGGTGACGCGCACGCCCTTCGCCTGCACGGCCTGCACCAGCCGGCGGAAGTCCCCGTCGCCGGAAAACAGGATCGCGTGGTCGATGTGGGGCGCGAACTCCAGCATGTCGACGGCGATCTCGATGTCCATATTGCCCTTGGTGCGGGTGTGGCCCAGGGCGTCGGTGAATCGCTTGACCGGCTTGGTCACGACGGTGAAGCCGTTGTAGTCCAGCCAGTCCACCAGAGGCTTGATGGGCGAGAACTCTTCGCCCTCGATCACCGCCGTGTAATAGTAGGCGCGAACCAGAACGGCCTGGTCGCGATACATCTCGACCAGCTTCCTGAAGTCGAGATCGGCGTTCAACGCCTTGGCCGCGGAATACAGATTGGCCCCGTCGATGAACAGGGCGATGCGTTCGGTCGGATAAGGCGTCATGGAAAAGGACTCCGGGGAAACAGACGTCCACGCCTCCGTCGAAATAGACGGCGCGCTGGATATGGACTCGGCTGTCATCGTCGCGCTGGGCTGCAATGACAAGGGGGCCTGGGCCGACTGCCGCGAGGCGCTGGAGGCTGCGCTGGCGCGGTTCCGGTCGGAGGGGGTCGACGTCGTGGCGCGGTCCTCGTGGTGGCGGTCGGCGGCCTGGCCGGACCCGGGCGATCCGCCCTTCCTCAACGGCGTGGTGATCGTGCGCACCGAACACGAACCCCACGCCCTTATGGCGGCGCTGGGCCGGATCGAGGAGGCGTTCGGCCGGAGGCGCGGGGTCGCCAATGCGCCCCGGACCCTGGATCTGGACCTGATCGCCTATGGTCGGCTGACCGGTGATCTGGACGGCCTGATCCTGCCGCACCCGAGGGCGGCCGACAGGCGTTTCGTGATGGGGCCGCTCGCCGAAATCGCACCCGGATGGCTGCATCCGGAGGCAGGGCGAACCGCGACCGATCTTTCAATTTCGGCTTCGATCGGAAGGGATGCCTGCCCCATCGGGTGAGGCATTTTTTCAACACCCGGATTGCGACGATCCCGTTGAGCGCGAAAGTTGTTCCACGCGGGCTCTGTATGGCTAAGCTTGCCTCGCGCCATGGGAGGGCGCGGGGGATATTTCCATGATCATCTGGTCCGGCTGGGGCTTTCTTGTCGTCGTCTTCTATCTTGTCGGGTTCCTGATCGGGATTCCGGTCGGAAGCCTGGTCTCGGCCGACCCGGACACAGCCACCGCTGTGAGCTTCATCTGCGCCGGCTTGCTGGCGGGGCTCGGATCCTTCCTGCTGGCTCGACAGATCGAGAAGGGCGAGGGGCGGGCGTTCATCGACGAAGCCACCCAGCAACGCATCGTGGTCCGCAAGCACGCGGGCTCACTGTTCTTCATCCCGACCCGCTACTGGGCCTATGTCGCCCCCGTGGTTGGAATCGGCCTGGCTGTGCTGATGTTGGCCACGCCGCCGGTCCGGCCGGCCCCGCTGGAAACCGCAGCGCCGGCGGCGGCTGATCCCGTCGTCGCGCCGACGGGCGATCACCCGGTTTGATCCGGACGGTCGTCCCGCCGCCTGTCGCGAATGGTCTCATTCTCGCCCATGCGGCGTTGCACAATTACGCCTGACCCTATAGTTTGTGCGGTTCTCCCCCGCGCCCGAGGATATTCATGGCCCGCGTCACTGTCGAAGACTGCATCGAGAAGGTGCCGAACCGGTTCGGCCTGGTTCTGCTGGCGGGCAACCGCGCCCGCGCCATCGCCAACGGCGCGCCGCTGACTCTCGATCGGGACAATGACAAGAACCCCGTCGTGGCCCTGCGCGAACTGGCCGACTCCACCGTCGCGCCCGAAGAACTGCGCGAGACGGTCATCGTCGCGCTGCAACGCGTCGACGAACGCACCGAAGCCGAGGACGAGGCCGAGATCGTGGGCCTGCTGGCCGAACCCCAGCACATGAACATGGCCGAGGCCGAACTGATCCGTGCGCTGCAAAGCGACCGCGACGGCGGGCAGGAGGAACGCTACTGACGGCGGAGCCCGCCAACGGTATCACCATCCTGCCGGCGCGGCAGCCCGCGCCGACGCCCGAACCCGCCAATCTGAACGACCCCGGAGGTCCGCGTCCCCACGTGGACCCGTCCGACCATCCGCGCTCCAAGGTCCTGCGCCAGTTCGAGCTGGTCGAGGCCGTCCGCGCCTATGACCCGACCGCGGACGAGGCGCTGCTGAACCGCGCCTATGTCTATGCGATGAAGATGCACGGCTCGCAGCTGCGGGCTTCGGGCGATCCCTATTTCGCCCATCCGATCCAGGTCGCCGGCATCCTGACCGACTACCGGCTCGACACCGCCACCATCGTCACCGCCCTGCTGCACGACGTGGTCGAGGACACCTCGGCCACCCGCGACGACATCGCCGAACGCTTCGGCGAGGAGGTGGCCTCCCTGGTCGAGGGCGTGACCAAGCTGTCGCGGCTGGAGCTTCAGGCCGAGCACACGCGCCAGGCCGAGAACCTGCGCAAATTCATCCTCGCCATCTCCAAGGACGTCCGCGTCCTGCTGGTCAAGCTGGCCGACCGTCTGCACAACATGCGGACGCTGAAACACGTCAAACCCGAGAAGCGCGAGCGCATCAGCCGCGAGACGCTGGAAGTCTACGCCCCGCTGGGCCGCTCGATCGGCATCCATTCGATCGCTTCCGAGCTGGAAGAGCTGGCGTTCGAACACCTGAACCCCACCGCCCGGACCGCCATCGAGCGCCGGCTGGAGGCGCTCAAGCTGGAACACGGCCGCGCCATCGACGGCGTGTCGCGCGAGGTCGAGCGCGTGCTCTCGGAAGCCGGGGTCAAGGCCCAGGTCTTCGGCCGCCAGAAGACGCCCTATTCGATCTGGCGCAAGCTGCAGCGCAAGTCGGTCGGCTTCTCGTCCCTGTCCGACATCTACGGCTTCCGTGTCCTGGTCGAGGCCGAGGACGACTGCTACCGCGCCCTGGGCGTCATCCACCGCGCCTGGCCCGTGGTGCCCGAGCGGTTCAAGGACTTCATCTCAACGCCGAAGTCGAACAATTACCGGTCCTTGCACACGACTGTTGTCGGCCCGTCCGGACTGCGCATCGAGATGCAGATCCGGACCGAGGCCATGGATCGCGTGGCCGAGGACGGGGTGGCGGCGCACTGGGCCTACAAGAACAAGTCCTATGGCTTCGACAAGGAGGCCATGGAGAAGGACGGCGGCCGCGATCCGCTGCAGAACCTGCGCCATCTCGTCCAGGTCATCGAGCACGGCGAGGGCGGCGAGGACTGGGTCGAACACGCCAAGCTGGAGATGTACCTCGAACAGGTCTTCGTCTTCACCCCCAAGGGGTCGCTGATCACCCTGCCGCGCGGCGGCATGCCGCTGGACTTCGCCTATGCCGTCCACACCGAGGTCGGCGACACCGCCGTGGGCGCCAAGATCAACGGCGAACTCAAGCCGATGCGCACCCAGCTCCAGAACGGCGACGTGATCGAGATCGTGCGGGGGTCCAAGCGCGAAATCCCGGTGGACTGGCGTTCTCTGACGATCACCGGCCGGGCCCGGTCGGCCATCCGGCGGCATATCCGCACCTCGGAGCGGGGCGAATTCCAGAAACTGGGCCGGGCGACCCTGGACCAGACTCTGTCGCGCGCCGGCAAGTCCCTGGCGGAGGTGTCGCTGAAGGCGGCCCTGGAGACCCTGTCGTTCGCCTCGGAAGACGATCTGTTCGAGGCCATCGGCCGCGGCCGGCTGTCGGCGGCCAAGGTCGGCGAAATCCTGTTCCCCGCGCTCAAGGGGCGGCTCAAGGCCGGACCGGATCGCAAGCGCATCGGCGACGAGCAGGCTCGTCTGTTCGTGCGTGGCGGCGGGCTGACGCCGGGGGTCAGCGTCCATTTCGGCCATTGCTGCTCGCCGGTGCCCGGCGACCGCATCGTCGGCATCCTCGAGCCCGAGGCGGGCCTGACAGTGCACACGATCGACTGCCAGCGCCTCGCCGACTACGCCGACGACGATTCCGTCTGGCAGGATCTGCAGTGGACGCCGCAGGCCGAGCAGGGAGCGGTCGCCTCGGCCCGTATTCGCGCCACGATCAAGAACGCGCCCGGCGTCCTCGGCCAGGTCGCCACCATCATCGGCGAGGCGGGCGGCAATATCCTGAACCTTGTCATGAGCCACCGGCAGCAGGACTTTTTCGACGTCGACATCGACATGGAGGTCGAGGACGCCAAACACGCCACCACCATCATGGCCGCCCTGCGCACCAACCCGTCGGTCGATACGGTCGAACGGGCGCGGGGGTAGGGCCTTGCGGCCACGGTTGCGCCCGCTATGACAGCCGCCATGACCTCAGACGACGTACTCGACGAATTCCGCGGCGCCGGTGCCCTGCGCGAAGGCCATTTCGTGCTGTCCTCGGGCCTGCACAGCCCGGTATTTCTGCAGAAGAACCTCGTGTTCATGGACGCGGCGCGCTGCGCCCGGCTGTGCAAGGCGCTGGCGGAGAAGATCACGGCGGCGGTCGGATCGGTCGACGTGGCCATTTCCCCCGCCGTCGGGGGCATCATCCCCGGCTACGAAACCGCGCGCTGGCTCGGCGTGCCGTCGATGTACGTCGAGCGCGAGGGCGGCGAATTCAAGCTGCGCCGCGGCTTCCATGTCGAGCCCGGCCAGAAGGTCGTCATGGTCGAGGACATCGTCACCACGGGCCTGAGTTCGCGCGAATGCATCGCGGCCATCCGGGCGGCGGGCGGAGACGTCGTCGCGGCGGCCTGCATCGTCGACCGCTCGGGCGGACGGGCGGACGTCGGCGTGCCGCTGGTCGCCCTGGCGACCCTGGACGTGCCCGCGTATCCTGCCGACGCCCTGCCGCCCGAACTGGCCGCCCTGCCGGTCGAGGATCCCGGCAGTCGGCGGCTGGCGAAATAAGGAGCGGAGCGATGGTCACGCCGGTCCGGCTGGGCGTCAACATCGACCACGTCGCCACGGTGCGTAACGCCCGCGGCGGCGTTCATCCCGATCCGGTCCGGGCTGCGCGGGAGGCGCTGGCGGCCGGCGCCGACGGCATCACCGCCCACCTGCGCGAGGACCGCCGCCACATCACCGACGCCGACATCGCCGCCCTGAGCGACCTGTGCGCCGGGGCCGGGCGACCGTTGAACCTCGAGATGGCGGTCACCGACGAAATGCTGGCCATCGCCCTGCGCCACCGTCCGCACGCCGCCTGCCTCGTACCCGAGCGTCGCGAGGAGGTTACGACCGAGGGCGGACTGGCCGTCGCCGGCCACGAAACCCGCATCCAGCCGGTCGTGAAAGCCCTGGCCGACGCAGGCATAAGGGTGTCGCTGTTCGTCGAGCCCGGCATCGATCAGATCGAGGCTTCCCATGCCGTCGGGGCCCAGGTCGTGGAGCTTCATACCGGCCGGTACTGCCATCTGGCCGGCGACGACCGGGCCGTGGAGCTCGAACGGCTGCAGGCGGCGGCGACACGCGCCTTCGATCTGGGGCTCGAAGTCCATGCCGGCCACGGCCTCGATTACGTCACCGCCGCCCACATGCTGGCCATTCCCGAGATCCGCGAGCTGAACATCGGGCATTTCCTGATCGGCGAGGCGGTGTTCGTGGGTCTGACCCCCGCCATCCACCGTATGCGGGCGGCGATGGACGCCGCGGCGTGATCCTCGGCGTCGGCGCGGACCTGTGCGACATCCGCCGCATCCAGCGCTCGCTCGACCGCTTCGGCGACCGGTTCAAACAGCGCTGCTTCACGGACCTTGAGCAGATCCGCTCGGACCGCAAACCCGAACCCGCCTGGAGCTACGCCAAGCGGTTCGCCGCCAAGGAGGCCTGCGCCAAGGCCCTCGGCACGGGCATGCGGGCCGACGTCTACTGGCGCGACATGGGGGTGGTGAACCAGCGCTCGGGACAGCCGACCCTAGTCCTCACCGGGCATGCCGCCGAACACCTGTCAAGGCTGACACCGCCCGGTCACGAACCGCGGATACATCTGACGCTCAGCGACGAGCATCCGTACGCACTCGCCTTCGTGGTGATCGAAGCCTTGCCCGTGGCTTAATCACGTTATACCGATTTCGCCGCAAAGACCGCGGAACAGCGGCTGGGGGACTGAGCCAAGATGAGCGACGAGCACAAGCCGCACGACGACCACGGCCCTGCGGGGCATGACGATCAGGCCCCCGCCGCGCCTGACGCGCACGGGCATGACGACCACGCCGCGCATCCCGTCGCGGACGCCCATGGGCACGACGACCATGCGGCTCCGGCGCACGCAGTCGAGGATCACGCCCACGACGACCATGGCCATGCGCACGACGACCACGCGCCCGCGGCCCACGGTCATGACGACCATGCAGCCGTTGAGGCTCACGCTCACGGTCACGACGATCACGGCCATGACGCGCCCGCGCATGACGACCATGCCGCCCATCCCGTCGCGGAGACTCATGGTCACGACGATCACGCGCATCCGGCCGCCGAGGCTCATGGCCATGACGACCATCAGGCTCCGGCCGCCGACCATCACGAGCCCCACGTCGAGCCCGCCGCCGCCGCCGGCGCGGCCGTGGCCGCCGCTGCGGCCCCACGGCCTGTCTGGAGCGACGCCGGCGACGCGCCGTTCGAGGACGTCGACACCACCCCCGTCTATGCCCGCGGCAAGGGCGGCAAGAAGAAGAAATCCGGCGGATCCGGCAGCGAGAGTTTCGAGTTCGTCAAGACGATCTTCTTCGCCCTGCTGATCGCCTTCGTCCTGCGCGTGGTGCTGTTCCAGCCTTTCACCATTCCGTCGGCCTCGATGGAGCCCAACCTCTACGAAGGCGACTACATCGTCGTCTCCAAGTGGAGCTACGGCTATTCGAAACACTCGATCCCGTTCAGCCCGCCGATCCTCGACGGCCGCATCCTGGCCCAGACGCCGAAGCGCGGCGACATCGTCGTGTTCAAGCTGCCGCGCGACGACAAGACCGACTACATCAAGCGTCTGATCGGCCTGCCGGGCGACCGGATCCAGATGATCAACAACGTGCTGAACATCAACGGCCAGCCCGTGCGCGACGTCGTCGTCAGCGGCGCCGACGTGACCAATATGTACGGCATGCCCATCGTGCGGATGCGCGAGACCCTGCCCAAGGGCAAGACCATCACCATCCAGGACTTCGGCCCCGGCAACGACCTGGACGACACCCCGGTGTTCGAGGTCCCGGCCGGGCACTACTTCATGATGGGCGATAATCGGGACAACTCGATCGACAGCCGGGTCGAGCAGTCGCAGGGCGTCGGCCTGGTGCCCGAAGAAAATCTGATCGGCAAGGCCGAGATCATCCTGTTCTCGTGGTCGCCCGGCGCCTCGCTGTGGAACCCGATCAGCTGGTTCTCGAAGATCCGTCCGAGCCGGTTCTTCACCGTCCTCGACTGATGGCTGACCGACGGGCCGAGGCTGTCCGGGCGCTGACGCGCCGCCTCGGCCATGAGTTCCGGGATCCGGCCCTGCTGGATCTCGCCCTGACCCACGCCAGCGTGGGGGAGGGGGCCGAGCGCGACGCCCGCGGCCGGCTGTTCGCCGACAACCAGCGGCTGGAGTTCCTCGGCGACCGGGTGCTGGGCCTGCTGGTCGCCGACCGGCTGATGCGCGACTACCCCGACGCCAACGAGGGCGAGATGTCGTCCCGCCTGCACGCCCTCGTCGACAAGGCCGCCTGCGCCCGCGTGGCCGAGGCCGTCGGGGTCGGCGACGCCATGCGCCTGTCGCCCGGCGAGGCCAAACAGGGCGGCCGACGCCGCGAAGGCATGTTGGGCGACGCCATGGAGGCCATTCTGGCCGCCGCCTGGTTCGATGGCGGCATCGACGCCGCCCGCGCCGTGTTCGACCGGACGTGGGCGGACGAACTGGCCGCTCCGCCGCGTACATCGCTGACCAATCCGAAATCGGCCTTGCAGGAGTGGGCCCTGGCCCACTCAAAGCCTTTGCCCGCCTACCGTATCGTTGAACGCAAGGGCTCGGATCACGCCCCGACGTTCACCGTGGAAGTCAGCGTGACCGGATATCCGCCCTTGACCGCGCAAGGCCGTTCGCGTCAGGACGCGGAGAAAGCGGCCGCGATCGGCCTGCTGCAGCGTGAAGGCGTGATTTGACCGATACAGAAAACCAGCGGGCCGGCTTCGCCGCCATCATCGGCGCCCCGAACGCGGGCAAGTCCACGCTGGTCAATCGTCTGACGGGAACCAAGGTCTCGATCGTCACCCAGAAGGTCCAGACCACGCGCTTTCCCGTGCGCGGCATCGCCATCGAGGGCGACGCCCAGATCGTGCTGGTCGACACCCCCGGGATCTTCACTCCGCGCCGCCGCCTGGACCGCGCCATGGTCGCCTCGGCCTGGGGCGGCGCCTCCGACGCCGACGTCGTCGTCCACCTGATCGACGCCGCCTCGCACATCGCCGCCGAGGGCAAGGAAGGCCAGGCCGCCGATCGCCGCTCGGCCGAGGACACCGAGACCATCATCGCCAACCTCAAGGCGACGAACACCAAGGTCATCCTGGCCCTGAACAAGATCGACGGCATGCGCCGCGACACCCTGCTGGCCCTGTCCCGGCGGCTGTTCGACACCGGCGTCTATTCCGAGGTCTATATGATCTCGGCCCTCAGCGGCGACGGCGTCGACGATCTGAAGCAGCGTCTGGCCCGCGCCATGCCCAAGGGCCCCTGGCTCTATCCGGAAGACCAGTCCGCCGACGTGCCGATGCGGGTCCTGGCCGCCGAAATCACCCGCGAGAAGGTCTATCTGCGCGTCCACGAGGAGCTGCCCTATTCGGCGGCCGTCGAGACCACCGCATTCGAGGACAAGGCCGACGGCTCGGCCCGGATCGAACAGACCATCTATGTCGAGCGCGAGAGTCAGCGGCCGATCGTTCTGGGCAAGGGCGGCCAGACGCTGAAATGGATCGGCCAGAAGTCGCGCGAGGAGCTGACCGAGCTGCTCGACCGTCCCGTCCACCTGTTCCTGACGGTCAAGGTCGACCCGAAGTGGCAGGATTCCCGCGCGCTGTACGCCCAGTTCGGGCTGGATTTCGACGTCTAGTTTCAGTGTTCAACGTACCCAGAAACGCCGGGGGCCATCCCCGGCTTGTGATCGCCGTCCTCGCGGCCCTGCTGATCGTCGCGGCGGCGCTGGTCGCGTGGGCCAGCGCCCGGCCTGAGCCGGCCGCGCCCGAATCCGCACCCCTGCCGCCCCGGCCGCCGGTCGTGGTGGTCGAAGCCCTGCCGCAACTGAAGGCCCAGCTGGACCGGTGGGGCGGTTCGGGCCAGTTCACCGGCGGCGTGCTGGTGGCCCGCGGCGATCAGGTCCTGTTCCGGCAGGTCCACGGCTTCGCCGACCGCAGCCAGGGCGCGCCGCTGCAGCTGACCTCGCGTTTTCGCCTGGCTTCGGTCAGCAAGCAGTTCACCGCCGCCGCCATCCTGAGACTGCAGGACGAGGGCGTGCTGTCGACCCACGATCCCCTGTGCAAATGGATCCAGCCCTGTCCCCCCGCCTGGGAGCCGATCCGGCTGCACCACCTGCTGGCGCACAGTTCGGGTGTGCCCGACCTGATGGCCCGGCCGGGGTGGGGCGTGCGTCGGGTCACACCCGCGACCTCAGAGGAATTGACCGAAGAATCCAAACTTTACAGGCTTCAATTCATCCCCGGAACGAAGGTGCGGTACGACAACGCCGGCTACAATCTGCTCGGCGCCGTGGTCGAAAAGGCCTCGGGCATGCCGCTGCACGACTATCTGCAGCAGGCCTTCTTCAAGCCGCTGGGCATGGCGGACACCGGCTATGACGACGGCGCCTCCGGCGTGGTCATGGGCTACGCGAACCTCGGCGGCGGCGGTCCTTCGCCCCAGCCCGACGCCAATGTCAGCATCATCTTCGCGGCCGGCGCCCTGTATTCGACGCTGGACGACCTGCTGGTCTGGGAGCGGGCCCTGCATCGCGGCCATCTGCTGTCGCCGCGCGGCTACGCCATGATGATCGCCGACCACGCCCCGGAAACCACGCCGGACGAGCGCGGCCGGCCCCGGCGCGAGTGGGGTTTCGGCCTGTTCTCCAACAGCATCGGCCGGCGGGTCTCGCCGCCGTTCCTCGACCGTCAGATTTTCCACACCGGCAGCTGGTCCGGTTTCCGGAACCTCGTCACCTACCAGCCGGACGCGGACGTCACGGTGATCGTCCTGTCCAACAATTTCCACCAGCGCGATGCGGTCTTCCTGCTGTCGCAGCAGGGGATGGCCGAGGCGTTGGGCCGCGAGGTCCCGACCTCGATGGCGCGGTGATCCCGGGCGATACATCCGCGACAAGCGTGATCAGCGATAACCACGACAATCGCCGCGACATCATCGACATGACCGACACCGCCCGTCGGCAGCCGTCGAGCTCCAACGGGGCGTCCCGACCCACGTTGCGCTCCGGTCGGCCCCTCAGCCCTCCCGGGCCCAGCGTGCGCGCCGGGCCAGTTCGGCCTCGCCGGGGTTGTCCGCCCCGAACGAGCCGGTCGGCACCGCGCCGTCCCGTTCATAACGGCTGACCACCACGCCCGTCGTCGACAGACGCGTGTTCGTCATCCTCCAGGCGTGGGGGCGCGAGCGGTCGTCGAACAGCCGCTTGCCCTTGCCGAGAACCAGCGGGAAGGTCAGGACCGTCATCGCATCGATCAGATCGGCGGCCAGCAGGGCGTGGATCACCTCGCTCGACCCCTGGATCAGCAGGTCGCGGCCGTCGGTCTGCCTGAGCGTGCGGACGGCGTCCGCCGCCTCGCCCTCCAGCCTGTGGCTGCCGGACCAGGTCATGGGGGTGTCGGGGCCCGCGACGACGTATTTGTTGATGGCGTTGAAGGTCCGGCCGATCTCGTCGTCCTGGAACGGCCAGTGGGCGGCGAAGATTTCATAGGTCCGGCGGCCCAGCAGCAGATCGTAATCCGCGCCCATGGCCTCGCCCATCATCTGATCGAGCGTTTCGTCCCAGAAGGGAGCGACCCAGCCGCCGAAGGCGAAGCCGCCGCGGGGATCCTCATGGGGAGCGCCCGGAGCCTGCATGACGCCGTCCAGGCTGATGAAGGTGGCGGTCCTGATCGTGCGCATGGCGGGCCTCACTCGGTTCCGGGGACGTTGTCGAACAGGCCCCCCGGCGACGGCCGCGTCTGGTCGTCCAGGAAGGGCAGGATCATCGCCGCCAGCAGGGCCGGGTCGCCGAACACGTCGATGTGCGAAGCGCCCGGCAGGATGGCCAGCCGCGCCGGCGGGGCCTCGGTCAGGAACGGCTGGGACGCGCGCGCCGTGTCGCCGCCGCCGCGCAGGCGGTACAGATCCACCGCGTGCTCCGGGCGGACGATGTCATGGTCGCCGATGATGATGAAGGTCGGCGAGGTCAGGGCGCGGATCTGTTCGGCGGGCCAGTCCTGGCCCTTGTCCATCACCTTGATCTTGTCGACCACGGAGGCGAAGGCGTCGGGGTTGGGCGACAGGCGTTTGAACTCCGCCTCCATCGGCGTTCCGGCGAAAATTTCGGGCGTGATGCCCTCCATCATCGCGGTGAAGCCGGGCAGGTTGCCCGCCTCGTTGAAGCTGACCGAGGCGATGACCAGATGGTCGACGCGTTCCGGGTGACGCAGCGCCAGCTGCAGGGCCGCGCCGGCGCCCATCGAATAGCCGATGACGTCCGCCTTCCGGACCCCCGCGTCGGCCAGAACGGCGGCGGCGTCATCGGCGAGATTCTCGTAGGTGATCGGTCCGGGCAGGTCGCCGGTCCGCCCGTGACCGCGCTGGTCGACGACGATCAGCGGCCGGCCGGTGAGCCGGTCGGTCAGCGGCTTCATCGCATCCGAGGACATGAAGGCGCCGTGCAGTACAAGCACCGGCGTCTTGCCGGCGTTCAGGTCGCCATGAACGAAGTAACGCACCTCGCCGCCCTCGACGGCGGCGGACTCTGCGCGCGGGGCCGCCTGGTTCGGGGCCGCCTGGTTCTGGGCCGGGGCGGCGGGCGCGGGCGTCGGGATCCCGGCGACCGCGGGCGAACCCGCCGTCAAGGCCAGCACCGACGCCGCCGCCAGAAAGGCGAAGCGGTTGAAAGGCAGTCGGATCATCGGATCGTCTCCTTCTTCAGGGTTGTCGTCAGGTCGCCGGATCCGGCGTCCCCTGTCAGTCTCCCGTCACGGCCAGGACATGCGCCTTGAGCTTGTCGAGGCTCTGCGTCCAGCCGGCTTCCATGCCGCTAAGCGGGCCGAGCGCGTCCTCGCCGGCTTCGATCACGACGGCGTCGAGGTGCAGCCGCGTCTGGCCGTCGATCTCCTCGAACCGGAAACTCTGCTCGACCTCGAACCAGGTCGAACCGTCCTCGCGGCGCACCCACGTCCGCATCACCAGCCGCTCCGGTTCCTCGATGGCCGTGAAGCGGCCGTCGAAGGGGAAGTCGGCGCCGTCCGGACCGCGCATGACCATGTGAATGGCCCCGCCGGGCCGGACGTCCATCCGGACCTCGGGCGTGGTGAAATGCTCCGGCCCCCACCACGCCGCGACGTGCGCGGGGTCGGTCCACATCTTCCAGACCAGGGCGCGCGGGGCGTCGAAGGTCCGGACGATGCTGAGCCGCCTGAGCCGCTCCGGGATGGCGGCGGAGACGGTCACGAGACCGCCTCCGCGCCGCCGCGCCGGAACGGGAACAGCGCGCGCAGGGCGGGGTCCCGCAGCCACAGCCCGCCCCACATGAACAGGCCGAGGTAGATCGAGAACAGCACATGGCTGAACAGGGGACTTTCAGCCCGGACCTGGGTCGCCATGGCCCCGCCGAGCAGGCCGGTGAAGAGAACGGCGCCCAGCAGGCTGGTGCGCGGGATCAGATAGAGGATCAGGAATCCCAGCTCCATCAGACCGATCATCAGCACATAGCCGGACGGCCAGCCCAGCTGGGCCATCGTCTCCTCGGCGATCGGCATGCCGCTCAGTTTCGGGAAGGCCGAGGCCCCGAGGATGAACAGGGCGAACAATCCGCTCAGCACCCGGCCCGTCCAGACGGAAGGGGAGGCCTTCACGACGCAGGCTTCCAGTTGGCGCCGGGGACGACATTGACCATCCACGGCACGCCGAATTTGTCGACGAGGGCGCCGTAACCGGGCGACCAGAAGGTCTCGCCGAAGGGCATTACGGTCTTGCCGCCGTCGGACAGGGCGTCGAACCAGCGTCTGGCCTCGGCCGCGTCGTCGGTGTGCAGGGTGACGTCGAAGCCGTTCTTCGGCTTGTCGATGTTCCGGGCCCAGTCGACGTCCATGTCAGCGCCCATGATCGCCTGGTCGCCGACCTGCAGCCAGCAGTGCATCAGCCAGTCCTTGTACTGCGGTCCCACCGGCATGTCGGGCGGGCCTTCGCCGTACGGAATGGCGGCGGTGATCTCTCCACCCAGGACCCTGGCGTAGAATTCGAAGGCTTCGCGGGCCTGGCCGCGGAAGCTCAGGCTGGTCACGATCTTCATGGTCATTCCTCCGTGAACGGTTGCATCGAACGCGCGACGCCTCGGCGCCGGTACTGATCCGCCGGGAGCTCTGCGGCTCCCTCTCGGGCGGCTGTCGGACGCGCGGCAGAGCACGTCAAATCTACGCCCGCCTGGTCCTGTCCCGAATGACATATATCGGGCGAATGCTGCCATGAGCCTCTCCGGGCCCTCGGGCGGTGTTACGGCGCCGCATCCCGGCGACTCCTCAAGTGACGCCTCCCGCGGCCAGGAAGGATTCCAGCCGCTCGAAGGTGCTGGTCCATCCATGTCTGTGGCCCGTCAGGCTGGCCTCGGACTTCAGGCCCTCGTGGGTGAAGTCCATCAGGGTGCCGCCGCCCGGGGCGTCGCCGAGCTGAACCGTGACGAGCGTTTCGACCGGCGGGCCGTCCTCATGCGACTCGTCCCATTTGAAGGTGAAGACCAGCCGCTCGTCCGGGACGATCTCGCGGTAGACCCCGCCCTGCCACAGGTCCTGGCCGGTGTCGGGCGAGCGCAGGCAGGCCCGCCATTCGCCCCCGACCCTCAGGTCCTGGGTGGCGCTGACCGCCGGCCATTCGACCGGACCCAGCCACAGCACCATGACCTCGGGGTTCGTCCAGGCCCGCCACACCAGCGGCCGCGGCGCATCGAAGAAGCGCTGCATCTGCAGGACGGGACGGGTCGCGAGGGTTTCGACGAAGGTCATCGGGCGGGCTCTTCAGCGGGTCCGGTCGAAGGCCGGGGAGGTCAGTGGGTCTTCAGCAGTTCGGCCAGCTGGTCGGCGCATGTCCCCCAGCCCTCATGGAAGCCCATGGCCTCGTGCTGCTTCATCGTCTCGGCGTTCCAGTGGCGCGCCGTGGCGACGTAGTCGGTCTTGCCGTCGTCCCTCGGCGTCAGTTCGACCGTGGCCACCATGAAGGGTTGGCCGGCCGGCTGCCAGTCGGGGGTGAAGGCGTCGGTCGTGATCCACCGGCGGTTCGGGATGGCCTCGAGGAAAACACCGCTGTTGGGAAAACGTTCGCCGTCCGGCCCGTGCATGACGAAGTTGAAGACGCCGCCCGGGCGGGGGTCGATCTTCACGTCCGACACCGTCCACGGCCGCGGCGCAAACCATTGCTGCAGCAGTTCCGGCGTCATCCAGGCCTTCCAGATCTGCTCCGGCGTGGCGTCGAGGACGCGGCGCAGGACCAGGGCGTGCTGATGCGCGACACCGTCGGTGATGCAGGGATTGTTCTCAGTTTCTTGGGCCACTGGGGTCTCCTTTCTGGATCTTCTTGAGGTAGGCGTCGAGGCGGTCGAAGCTGGCGTCCCAGTACCGGCGGTAGTGTTCCAGCCAGTCGGCGATGCCCTTCATCCCCATGGGTTCGAGCCGGGCCGGGCGCCACTGGGCCTCGCGGCCCCGGCTGATCAGCCCGGCCTTCTCCAGCACCTTCAGATGCTTCGACACGGCCGGCAGGCTCATGTCGAACGGCTCGGCCAGGTCGTTGACGCTGGCCTCGCCCTCGCACAGCCGCGCCAGGATGGCCCGGCGGGTCGGGTCGGCGAGGGCGGCGAATTTGGCGCTGAGCGGATCGGTCTGCATGGGCCTGCTTCGTATCTAACTTGGAGGTTAAATGCATCGGGCCGGCCCGGTTGTCAACCGTTCGGTTAAATAAAATCGCGGAACGTCTCCCCGGCGCCGGGGTTGGTCTGCCAGTCGCGAGGAGACCGATGAAAGCCCTGATCCTGAACTGCACCCTCAAGCCGTCGCCGCAAACCTCCAGCACCGGGGCCCTGGCCGGGGTGGTCATGGCCGAGCTCGAAAGGCAGCAGGCGAGCGTCGAACTGATCCGGCTGATCGATCTCAACCTCAAGCCCGGCGTGAGGACGGACGAGGGGGAGGGGGACGACTGGCCCGCCGTCCATGAAAAGATCATGGCCGCCGACATCCTGATCATGGCCACCCCGACCTGGCTGGGCCAGATGTCCAGCGTCTGCCTGCGCGCGCTGGAGCGGATGGACGCCTTCTTCGGGGAGACCGACGACAGCGGCCGCCCGGTCGCCTTCGGCAAGGTCGCGGGCGTGGTGATCACCGGCAATGAGGACGGCGCCCACCACATCGTCGCCACCGTCTGCCAGGGCCTGATCGACATGGGCTTCACCATCCCCGCCCAGAGCTGGACCTACTGGCACCTCGGCCCCGGCCCCGGCCCCGACTATGTCGACACCGATCAGGGCCACGACTACTCGGACCGCGTCGGCCGCAACGCCGCCCGCAACCTCGTCGCCCTGGCGAAGGTCCTCCGGCCCTCGACCTATCCGGTCCCGGAAGGCGGCGAGGACTGACGTCCAACTCCGCCCGTGACGGCGCATGAAAAGCCGGGATAGGGTGGCCCATGTCCCTGATCGCCCTGACCCTCGCCCTCGCCCTCCAGGCGACCCCCGAACAACAGGCCGCCGACGCCCTGGACCGGATGCATGCGGCGGCCGCCCGCGCCGACTCCGCCGCCTGGGCCGACCGCCTCGCGCCGAACCTGGTCTGGGTCGGCAACGAGACGTCCGAGCGTTGGGACCGGGACGCCTTCCTCGCCTTCGCCGCCCCGATCTTCGCCCGCGGCGAAGGCTGGACCTATTCGGCCCGCGAGCGCCACGTGACCCTGGCCCCCGACCCCTGCGCCTGCGTCGCCTGGTTCGACGAGGTGCTGGACAGCGCCACCTACGGCACGGCGCGAGGCGAGGGGATGCTGGTCCGCCACGGGGGCGACTGGCGCGTCCTGCGCTATGCCCTGAGCTATCCGATCCCCAACGATCTCGCCAACGGGATGACGGCCGAGATCAAGGCGTTCGAGGCGGCGACGCCGGTCGCCGACGCCCCGGGCGAGGCCGCCGACACGCCGGAGGAGACCGCCGCGGCCGCGACGCTGGACGCCTTGCATAGCGCGGCCTCGGCGGCCGACGGGGCGACCTATTTCAACCTGTTCACCCCCGACGCGACCTATATCGGCACGGATGTGACCGAGCACTGGTCCATCGCCGGGTTCCGGGCCTATGCCGAGCCCTACTTCGCCCGGGGCAGGGGCTGGACCTACACCCCGCGCTCCCGCTCCCTGACCCTCGCTCCACTGGATTGCCGCTGCGTGGTCTGGTTCGACGAGGCGCTGGACAGCGAAAGCTACGGGACCAGCCGGGGAACGGGGGTGCTTGTGCGCGGCGACGACGGGACGTGGCGCATTTCCCTCTACGCCCTGACCTTCCCGATCCCGAACGCTCTCGCCCGCGACATGACGGCGAGGATCCGGGCGGCGGCGGCCGGATAGGGTTGCGGTCAGAAGCGGAACATATAGCCAACTCACGCCCGGACCGCTAACACCGCCGGATGGATTTCACCGACGACGCCTTCGTCCTGTCCGCCCGCGCCCACGGCGACACGGGCGTGGTCGTCGAACTGCTGACGGAAGGACACGGCCGCCGCGCCGCCTATGTCGCCGGCGGGGCCTCGCGCAAGATGAAGCCCTTCCTTCAGGCCGGCGCACGCGTCACCGTCGAATACCGCGCCCGCACCTCGGACCACCTCGGCTCGGCCCGGCTGGAGCCCGTGGGGGAGGGGCCCAGCGCCCTGTTCGAGGACCCGCTGGCCTTGACTGGCCTCGCCGCCGCCGCCGCGGTGGCGCAGGGCGCGCTGCCCGAGCGCGAACCCCATCCCGGCGCCTTCCTGGCCTTCGAGGCCCTGATGAGCGCCTTCGCCCTGCCGGACATATGGCCCGCCATCTTCGTGCGCTTCGAGGCGGGCCTGCTGGAGGATCTGGGCTTCGGCCTCGACCTGTCGCGTTGCGCCGTCACCGGGAGCATGGACGACCTGATCTGGGTCAGCCCGCGCACCGGCCGCGCCGTCAGCCGCGACGCGGGCGCGCCTTATGCCGACAAGCTGCTGAAACTGCCGCCCTTCATGCTCGGGGCCCAGGCGGGCCTTTCCGAGGGCGATGTCAGGGACGGACTGGCCCTGACCGGGCATTTCCTCGAACAGTTCGTTTTCCATGCGCAGAACCGGCCGCTGCCGCCGGCGCGGGTCTGGATGCTGGAGCGGCTCGCGAATGAGACGTGGGCGGATCAAGCGTAGCCATAAGGCCACGGCGGGCCGCCTTTGATGCCCCGAAGGCCACTCGTCACGAAATCTCGTAGCGTTGGTTACCGTACCGTCGTCAGCCCGGTCTAGCCCCCGATCCGCGCTGTCGCGCCACAATCCAAATGAGGGCTCAACTTGACCAATCATCGCCTCCTGGCAGGAGCGTCCCTGCTCGCCTGCAGCCTGCTGGCGCCGACCACCGTCTCGGCCCAGGCCATTGTCACCGGTCCCGACGGCCCGACGAACCTGGATGACGTCGTTGTCTTCGGGCTGGGCCAGAGCCGGCAGCAGGCCTCGATCACCGAGGCCGCCATCGCCATCGAGGCGCCGGGCACCAGCCCCCTGAAGGCGATCGAGCGCCTGCCGGGCGTCAGCTTCCAGTCGGCCGACGCCTTCGGAAACTATGAATGGTCGGCGCGCATCACCCTGCGCAGCTTCAATCAGAACCAGCTCGGCTTCACCCTGGACGGCCTGCCGCTGGGCGACATGAGCTACGGCGCCCACAACGGCCTGCACATCTCGCGCGCCATCATCTCCGAGAATGTGGCCCGCGTTGACGTGGCCCAAGGTTCGGGCGCGCTCGGCACCGCCTCCAGCAGCAATCTGGGCGGCGCCATTCAGTTCATCAGCCGTCGTCCGGCCGACGATTTCGGCTTCGACCTGGCCGGGACCTACGGCAGCGAGGACACGATGCGCGGCTTCGTCCGCATCGACTCGGGCGCCTTCGGCCCCGCCGACACCGCCCTGTCGCTGTCCTACGTCGACCACAGCATGGACAAGTGGAAGGGCGTCGGCGAGCAGAACCAGCAGCAGATCAACTTCAACCTGGTCCAGCCGATCGGCCGCGGCGAGATCACCGGTTTCATCAACCATTCCGAACGTCGCGAGAACGACTACCAGGACATGTCGCTGGATCAGATCGCCCGCCTCGGCCGTGACTGGGACAACATCTCGGGCGACTACGCCCTGGCGGTGCTGATCGCCGACATCGCCAACAACCGCGGCGACACCGGCGCGCCGGTGACCAATGCGGCGGCGGGCACGGTCTATCCGACGCCGATCGCGACCGTCGATGACGCCTATTTCAACGCCGCGGGCCTGCGCGACGACACCCTCGGCGCCCTGACGCTGAACTACCCGGTCAACGACATGCTGTCGGTCTCGCTGACCGGCTATGGCCACAAGAACGAGGGCCAGGGCCTGTGGTGGTCGCCCTATGTCGCCACGCCGCTTGGGGCTCCTGACGAGAACGGTTCGCCGATCACCAACCCCAGCCCGATTTCGGTGCGCACCACCGAATACGACATCGACCGCAAGGGCGCGATTGGCTCGGTCAATCTGAACCTGGGCGCCCATTCGCTCGAGGCCGGCTTCTGGCTGGAGCAGAACGACTTCAACCAGGCCCGTCGCTTCTACGGCCTGTCCCGCACCGCAAACACGCGGGATTCGCTCGAGTTCTTCGCCCACCCCTTCTTCACCCAGTGGGAATATGATTTCGAGACCGAGACCTCGCTGTTCTACATCCAGGACAGCTGGTCGGTCACCGAGGCCCTGACGATCAACGCCGGCTTCAAGTCGCTGTCGGTCGAGAACTCGGCGACGACGATCGCCGGCGACAACAAGACGGGATCGATCAAGGCGGAAGACAATTTCCTGCCCCAGGTCGGCGTCGCCTGGGACGTCAACGGCGATCACCAGCTGTTCGCCTCCTATGCCGAAAACCTGCGGGCCTATGAGTCCTCGGCCACGGGCGGCCCGTTCTCGGCCACCGCGGCGGGCTTCGCGGCCCTGCAGGCCACCCTGGAGCCGGAGAGCTCAAAGACCCTCGAGGCCGGCTGGCGCTTCCGCTTCGACCAGCTTCAGGGTTCGGTCGCCGTCTATGACGTCCAGTTCGAGAACCGCCTGCTGGGCGTCGCTCTCGGCGCCCCGATCCTGGGCCTCGGCAGCGGCATCCAGAACGTCGGTTCGGTCCAGAGCCGCGGCTTCGAAGCCGCCGCGGTCTGGTCGTTCGCGGACGACTGGTCGGCCTTCGGCTCGTTCAGCTACAACGACTCGACCTATGAGGACGACGTCCGTGACGGCACCGGGGCGCTGGTGGCCGCTACTGCCGGCAAGACCGTGGTGAACACGCCCGAGACCCTGGCCCGGGCCGAACTCACCTACGACAACGGCAGCCTCTACGGCACGGTCGCGGGAGCCTTCACCGGCGAACGCTTCTCCAGCTACCTGAACGATGAATCGGTCGGTTCCTATACCCTGTTCGAACTGACCGCCGGCTATCGCTTCATCGGTCGCGGCGACTGGCTGGACGGGACGGAAGTCCAGTTCAACGTGACCAACCTGTTCGATGAAGACCATATCTCGACGGTCGGTTCGGGCGGCTTCCAGAACGGCGCCGGTCGCCAGACCTTCCTGCCGGGCGCCCCCCGTCAGGCGTTCGTGACACTGCGCCGTCATTTCTGATCGCGTACAAGGACGGGGCGCATCGAGACGGTGCGCCCCGTTTGTTTTCTACAGTTCCAGGGATGACGAGATGAACGGTTTCTCGAGACGCGGCCTGATGGCTGCAACAGCCGGCGCAGGTCTGATCGCCGGCGCCGCCCGGGCGGCGCCCGATCCGCATCCGCAGGCTGACCGCACCCTGACCCGGATCGCCTTCGGCTCCTGCGCCAGGAGCGACAAGCCCCAGCCGATCTGGGACGCCGTGCTCGCCACGCGGCCGGACCTGTTCATCTTCCTCGGCGACAACGTCTATCTGGACACCCGCGACCCGGCGGCGATGCGCCGCAAATACGCCGAACTGGCCGCCCAGCCGGGCTTCCAGCGGCTGAAGGCCAGCGTGCCGATCCTGGCCATCTGGGACGACCACGACTACGGTGAGAATGACGCGGGCATTGACTATCCGATGAAGGAGGAGAGCCGCCGGCTGTTCCTGGACTTCTTCGGCGAGCCCGCCGACAGCCCGCGCCGGTCGCGCGACGGCATCTATACGGCCCACGTCTTCGGCCCGCCAGGACGCCGGGTGCAGGTCATCCTGCCCGACCTGCGCTGGAACCGCACCCCGCTGGTCCCGCTGGAACTGGGCGGCCAGGACTATGACGCCTGGATCGAAAAGCGCGCCGAGGCCGGCGAGCCGACGCCCGGCCCCTACGCGCGCAACCCGGAAGCCATGGCCACCCAACTGGGCGAGACCCAGTGGCGCTGGCTGGAAGAACAGCTGTCGGTCCCGGCCGATCTTCGCCTGTTCGGATCCAGCCTTCAGGTCGTGGCCGACTTCCCCGGCTGGGAAGGCTGGATCAATTTCGCCCACGACCACCAGCGCCTGATCGCCGCCATCCGCGAGCGCGGGGCCGACCGCCTGATCTGCCTGTCGGGCGACACCCATTACGCCGAGATTTCGCGGCTGGACGTCAACACCCCCTATCCGCTGTGGGACATCACCTCGTCCGGCCTCACCGAGGTCTGGCCCGTTCTGCCACCCAATGCGCGACGGGTCGGGGAGGCGTATCGGGACCGGAATTTCGGCCTGCTGACCGTGGGCTGGGACGCCGCCCGACCGACCGTCCTGGCCGAAATCCGTGACGTCGCCGGCGCGGTCCGGCTGGAACAGGCGATCCGGCTCGACGATCTGGTCGCGCGCGGCGGCTGAGGAGGCTTGCCCACAGGCTGACGCGCAGACGTCCCCCGTTCCAGCGGGTCCGCGCTAGACTTCCCGCTCCAGACCGCCGATTCGGACCCCATGACCGTTCACACCCCGCCGCCGGAAGGCGGACGCATCATAGACGAGCCGATGAGCGAGGCGCTGTCGCGCCGCTATCTCGCCTATGCGCTGTCGACCATCACCAACCGCGCCCTGCCGGACGTGCGCGACGGCTTCAAGCCCGTGCACCGGCGCATCATGTACGCCATGCACCAGATGCGGCTGAACCCGCAGGCGGCGGCGCGCAAATGCGCCAAGGTCGTCGGCGAGGTCATGGGCGGCTACCACCCGCACGGCGACGCCTCGATCTATGACGCGCTCGTGCGCCTCGCCCAGGACTTTTCGCAGCGGTATCCGCTGGTCGACGGCCAGGGCAATTTCGGCAACATCGACGGCGATAACGCCGCGGCCATGCGCTACACCGAGTGCAAGCTGACCGCCGCCGCCGTCCTGCTGATGGAGGGCATCGACCAGGACTCGGTGGACTTCAAGGCCACCTATGACGATCAGGACGAGGAGCCGATCGTCCTGCCGGCCGGCTTCCCCAACCTGCTGGCCAACGGCTCGTCGGGCATCGCCGTCGGCATGGCCACCTCGATCCCGCCGCACAATGTCGGCGAGCTGATCGACGCCTGCCACGTCCTGCTGGACCGCCCGGACGCGACGACCGAGGAACTGGCGGCCATCGTTCCGGGGCCCGACTTCCCGACCGGCGGCGTCGCCGTCGAAGGCCACGCCTCCATCCTCGACGCCTATGAGACGGGCCGCGGTGGCGTCCGCCTGCGCGCCCGCTGGGAGACCGAGGACCTCGGCCGCGGCGTGTGGCGCATCGTCGTCACCGAGATGCCGTACCAGGTGCAGAAGTCGAAGCTCATCGCCGACCTGGCGGACCTGATCGAGCACAAGAAGGCTCCGTTGCTGGGCGACGTCCGCGATGAGTCGGCCGAGGACATCCGGCTGGTCATCGAACCGAAGAGCCGAACGGTCGAGCCTGAAGTCCTTATGGAGAGCCTGTTCAAGCTCTCGGATCTCGAGGTCCGCTTCCCGATCAATATGAACGTGCTGGACGCCACCGGCACGCCGCGGGTCATGGGGCTGAAGGCCTGTCTGCAGGCCTTCCTCGATCACCGCCGCGACGTCCTGGTCCGGCGCGCCAACTGGCGCATCGAGCGCGTCGAGAAGCGGCTGCACCTGCTGGAAGGCCTGCGGATCGTCTTCCTCAACCTCGACGAGGTCATCCGCATCGTCCGCGAGGAGGAGCAGCCCAAGGCCGTCCTGATCGCCCGCTTCGGTCTCAGCGAGCTCCAGGCCGACTTCATCCTCGACACCCGACTGCGCCAGCTGGCGCGGATCGAGGAAATGACGATCGAGAACGAATACAAGACCCTGTCCGATGAACTTGCGGCGCTGCAATCGCTGTCGTCCTCACCGGCCAAACAGTGGAAACAGGTCGGCAAGGACCTGGAAGCCGTGCGCAAGGCCCTGGTCTCGCCGCGCCGCACCACCATCGCCGAGGCCATCGACAGCGCCGCCTTCGCCTCCGTCGAGGCCTTCATCCCGCGCGAGGCCATCACCGTCATCCTGTCGGAACGCGGCTGGATCCGCGCAGCCAGGGGCAAGGTCGAGGACCCGTCCGAGCTCAAGTTCAAGGAGGGCGACAGCCTCGCCTTCCTCGTCCCCGGCTACACGACCGACAAGCTGCTGGTGGCGGCCACGGACGGCCGCATCTTCACGGTCGGCGCCGACAGGCTGGCGTCCGGCCGGGGCCACGGCGAGCCGCTGCGGCTGATGATCGACCTCGACGAAAAGGCCGGGATCGTCAATCTGCTGATGCACCAGCCGGGCGGCAGGCTGCTGATCGCCTCGAAGGCCGGCTACGGCTTCATCGCCCCTGAGGACGAGTTGCTGGCCCAGAAGCGGGGCGGCAAACAGGTGCTCAACGGCGAGATGCAGGCCGCCCTGCGCGTCGTCGGCGACCACGTCGCGACCATCGGCGACAACATCAAGGCCCTGATCTTCCCCATCGCCGAACTGCCCGAGATGGGCCGCGGCAAGGGCGTCAAGCTGCAATCCTACAAACAGGGCGGCCTCGCCGACGTCACGGTCTTCGACAGCGCCCACGGCCCCGAATGGGTCGACGGCGGGGCCCGCCGCCGCAACTGGCCCGACTGGAAGGACTGGCTGGGCAAGCGCGCCGGGGCGGGACGGCAGGGGCCGAGGGGGTTGAGGAAGTTCAGGTAAACCGTCTCCTCCCCGCGGAGCGGGGAGGGGGACCGCGAAGCGGTGGAGGGGCGCCGCCGCAGAGCTAACGCCGATTTCACTATCGAGCGTCGCCCCGGCGCCCGATAATCCCTGAACGGTCGATCATCGGCCGAGGTTGGAGACCGCCATGCTGACCACCCTGATCGTCATCGCCGTCATCGTCGCCGTGGTGCTTTTCGTCATCGTCGGCGCCTACAACAGGCTGGTCGCCCTGGACCAGCGGGCCGACCAGTCGTTCGCCGACATCGACGTCCAGCTGAAGCAGCGGCACGACCTGATCCCCAACCTCGTCGAGACCGTGAAGGGCTACGCCACGCACGAGCGCGGCACCCTGGACGCCGTCACCGCCGCCCGCGCGGCCGCCGCCGGCGCCACCTCCGTCAACGACAAGGTCCAGGCCGAGAACCTGCTGACCGGCGCCCTGGGCCGTCTGTTCGCCGTCGCCGAGGCCTATCCGGACCTCAAGGCCAACACCAACTTCCTCGAACTGCAGCGCGAGCTGTCGGACATCGAGAACAAACTCGCCGCCGCCCGCCGCTTCTTCAACAATGCGGTTTCCGAATTCAACGCCGTGCGCCGCCAGTTCCCGACCGTCCTGTTCGCCGGCATGGTCGGCTTCGGTTCCGACAAGCCCTTCTTCGACCTGGGCGAGGGCGACCGCGCTGCGATGACCGCCGCCCCGCCCAAGGTCAGCTTCACGGCGTAAGAGGCTGAATTGATGGGCGCCGTCGGGCTCCAGACCCACATATGGGCGAACAACACCCGCTCGGTCCTGCTGCTGGCGGGCTTTCCGGTCCTGATGGTGGGCATCATCTACGGGGTGCAGCTGATCCTGATGGGGCTGGGTTTCCTGCCGGGGACCGGGCGCGGTCTGGGCGAGGACATGGCCCTGGCCGCCTCATGGCTGGGCGGCACCGTGCCCCTGGCCTTCATCGTCGCCGGCATCTGGTTCGCCATCTCCTACTTCGGCAGCCAGACCATGATCGACCTGATGACCGGGGCCCGTAAGGTTGAGAGGAAATCTGAACCTGACCTCTACAACCTGCTGGAAAATCTCGCCATCTCGCGCGGCCTCCGCACCCCGACCCTGCGCATCATCGACAACGACAGCCTCAACGCCTTCGCCACCGGCCTGCACGAGGGCCGGTACAGCATCACCGTCACCCGCGGTCTCGTCGACACCCTGACCCGCGACGAACTCGAGGCGGTTCTGGCGCACGAACTGACCCACGTCATCAACAAGGATGTGCGGACCATGGTGATCGCCTCGATCTTCGCGGGCATCATCAGCGTCATCGCCGAACTGGTCTTCCGGGGCCTGATGTATTCGAGCGGGGGCAGCCGCCGGGACGACAACAAGAACGCGCTCCCGCTGGTCCTGATCGGCCTGGCCTTCGCCGTCGTGGGCTTCGCCCTCGCCATTGTCATCCGCATGCTGCTGTCGCGCACGCGCGAGTACGTCGCCGACGCCGGGGCCGTCGAGTTGACCAAGAACCCCGACGCCATGATCTCGGCCCTGCGCAAGGTCGAGGGCCGCTCCTCGCTCAAGGGACCCGACGAACTCCAGCAGCTGTTCCTCGACAACCAGCCGGACGGCGTCGGTCTTGAAGGCCTGTTCGCCAGCCATCCGTCGATCCAGAAGCGGGTCGACGCCCTGGTGAAATTCGGGGGAGGGCGGGATCCCGGCCCGTGGATCGGCGGCGAGACCGGTTCCGGCCCGTCCGGCTATGCGACGTCGACGCCCGCTGCAGGCTGATCGATCATCCGTTCCCAACCCAGCCGGGTCAGCTGCTCCATCGGCCGGAAGTCGGCCTTGTAGTCCATCTTGCGCGACCCCCGGACCCAGTAGCCCAGATAGACGAACGGCAGGTTCACCGCGGTCGCCTGACGCACGTGATCGAGGATGGCGAACCGGCCGAGGCTGCGGGCTTCCATCCCCGGCTCGAAGAAGCTGTAGACCATCGACAGCCCGTCCCCGAGCAGATCGGTCAGGCAGACCCCCACCAGATCCCCGGGCCCGCCGTCGGGCGAGGGCAGGCGATATTCGATCAGATGGGTGCGCACGGCCGTATCCTCGACCATGGCGACATAGTCGAGCCAGCTCATGGCGCTCATCCCCCCGCCCGGATGGCGGCCGTTCAGATAGCGGCGCAGCAGGTCGAACTGCTCGGTCGTCGCCTCGGCCTCGACCAGATCGCGCGACAGGTCGGCGTTCCGCTTCAGCACCCGCCGCTGCGAGCGCGAGAAGGCGAACTCGGGCACGGGCAGCCGCACCGAGACGCAGGCGTCGCAGGCCTCGCAGGCCGGGCGGTAGGCGATGTTCTGGCTGCGGCGGAACCCGGCCTGGGTCAGCTCGTCATTGACGTGGGCGCCCTCGCTGAACGGCAGGTTGGCGAACACCTTCCGCTCGGTTTGCCCGGGCAGATAGGGGCAGGGGGCCACCGAGGTCATGTAGAAGCGAAGCTGGCGCTGGGGAACGAAGGTCACGGCGTTACATCCGCACCCGATTTCGTCGACAATCTGGCCATCGTCCCGTCATGGGATGATTTGCGCCCGCGTCGCCTCGCGGGGCAAGCCCGTTCACCCCACACGCTTGTGCGGGGCGGAGGGTCACAGGCTGGTGTCCGTGGGCAGGACCGGCGCCTCGCGCAGCAGGACGATGGCGATGCGACGGTTGCCGGCCAGGGTCGGATCGTCGGGATAGAGCGGGTCGGAACCCGCCTTGCCCGAGACCTGATAGACGCGGTCCGGATCAACGCCCGCCCCCTGGAGGATCAGCCGCGAGGCGTTGGCGCGGCTCGCGGACAGGGTCCAGTCGTTGGGACCGGTGGCGCGGTTCGATCCCGGCGCCGCCGAGGTATGGCCCGTCACCGAGATGCGGTTGGGCAGCTGGGTGATGACCTTCGAGATGGTCCGCAACAGCAGCTGGGCCCGGGGATTGGGCCGCGCCGAATTCTGCTCGAACATCGAGCGGCCTTCCTGGTCGACCAGCTGGATGCGCAGGCCTTCGGGCGTCTGGTCGATGATCAGCTGTTTCGACAGCTCGGCCAGCTCGGGCATCGATTGCATCGCCTGACGCAGTGATTCGGCGGCCGAGGAGAATTCGGCGGCCTCGCGGCGGGCGATCTCCTCGCGCAGGGCCGCTTCGCTGGCGGCCGCGAGGTTCTGGCTCTGGCCGGCCTCGGCGGGCGCGTCCGGCGGCGCTTCGGGCGCCAGCGCGCTGATCACCGATTGCGAGCCCGAGCCCTTGGCCCCGTCGTCGCCCAGCGATGTCCCGCCCAGGATGCCGCCCGAACCCGAGGTCGTCTGCGAGACGCTGGCCGGAGCGAAATATTCGGCGATGCCGCGTTTCTGTTCGGGGTCGGTCGTATTGATCAGCCACATCAACAGGAAGAAGGCCATCATGGCCGTCACGAAGTCGGCATAGGCCACCTTCCACGCGCCGCCATGGTGGCCGCCGCCGATGACCTTCTTGACCTTCTTGATGAGGATCGGACGATCGCTCATGGACATGGGACGCGGCCTCGACGGTGAACTCGCCGCGAAGATGGATGCGGCAAGGTTAAGACCGCGTTTCCCATACCGCCCGGTCTTGCTCCGGGGCGGGGCCTCGCCTAGTCGTCGCGGTGTGAGCACGCCCTCCGACCCTGCATCCGACATTTTCGCCTACCGCCGCGCGCTGGGCGGTTTCGCGACCGGCGTCTGCGTGGTGACCGCCCATACGGAGGAGGGGCCCTTCGGCATCACGATCAACTCCTTCACCTCTGTGTCGCTGACGCCTCCGCTGGTGCTGTGGTGCCTGGATCGCACATCGGATCGCCACAACGCCTTTGCGGCCGCCGACCGCTTCGCCGTGCACATGCTGCCGGCCGAGGATCGCGAGATGTCGGACCGTTTCGCCTGGGGCGTCTGCCGTCTGTCGTCGGACGAGTTCGACAGCTCCAGCGCGGAGCCGCCGCGGCTGAAAAACGCCCTGACGCGACTGGACTGCACCGCGACCGAACGGATCGTCATGGGCGATCACCTGACGATTGTGGGAGCGGTGCGCAGTTTTGAAACCCGGCCGGGTGCGGCCCTTGTCTATTATCGCGGCCGATACGGCGTCGCGCCGGAGCCTGAAGAATGAAGATCGGTTTCGCGGGCCTGGGCGTGATGGGCGGGCCGATGGCGCGACATCTGGTTCATGCAGGACATGAGGTGACCGGCTTCAACCGGACCGCCGACAAGGCGCGGACATGGGCCGGGGCCAGCGGCGGCCGGTTCGCCGCGACGGTCGCCGAGGCGGCGACCGGCGCGGACCTGTTCATCCTGTGCGTCGGCAATGACGACGACGTCCGGCAGGTCGTCGACGCGGCGCTGCCGCACCTGAACGCCGGAGCGACCGTTGTCGATCACACGACGACGTCTGCGAAGGTGGCGCGCGAAATGGCGGCTCTGGCGGCCGGACAGGGCCGCACCTTCATCGATGCGCCGGTCTCCGGCGGTCAGGCCGGGGCCGAGAATGGCCAGCTCAGCGTCATGGCCGGCGGCGACTCCGACGCCCTGACCAGGGCCGAACCCGCGCTGATGGCCTATTCGAAGGCGGTGAAGCACATGGGGCCGTCCGGCGCGGGCCAGCTGACCAAGATGGTCAACCAGATCGCCATCGCCGGCGTCGTGCAAGGGTTGGCGGAGGCGGTTCATTTCGCCCAGGTCGCGGGTCTGGACACCGGGGCGGCCTATGACGCCATATCCAAGGGCGCGGCCCAGTCCTGGCAGATGGACAACCGCTGGGCGACGATGGCCGAGGGGCGGTTCGATTTCGGCTTTGCAGTCGACTGGATGCGCAAGGATCTCGGACTTGTGCTCGACGAGGCGCGGGCCAACGGCGCGCATCTGGCGCTCACCGCGCTGGTCGATCAATTTTATTCCGAGGTGCAATCCATGGGCGGCGCGCGCTGGGACACGTCCAGTCTGGCGGCGCGGCTGCAGGACCGGCCCAGGCAGGCCTGAGGCGCAAACTGCAAACGATATTTCACATAATATATCTTATGCGCATTTAGAGTGTGACCACACTCGACTCCCTGGGCTTACGCAAGCGTGGCTCGCCCGGAACCGTTGCCGGCTTGGAAGGTCTATGTGGGGTGGACAACCTCATCGCAGATTCCACATCTGCGATAACCTTCCGGAACAGGATTGCCGCACGTTTTGCAGCTTGTTTCGGCGATGCGGGCCTTGCGTCGGACGAGGTCGTATCTGCCTCGGGGATCCGGTGACCCCGAGACATCGATATAGATGTCTTTGAAGAGCATGCCGGGCGCAAGGAAGTTGGGCATCTCCTGCAACGTCGTTCCGCCAGGGATGTGGCCGGAGGTCTCAAATCCGGAAACCGGCCCCACCATGGCGCTTTGAACGCTCGTGCCGACCGAACCCCGTCGCCCTTGTCCATAGGCGATGTCTTTGACGACCTTCACCATCATCTTGCGGAGTTCCCCCGGGGCTGCGCCGTCGCGTACGCGATCAGCGATCCGCTGGAGATGAGCCAGGCGACGCGGATGTGCGCCAGTCGCGACCAAGGCAAATGGCGTTCCGGCCGTCGTGCTGGTTGAGAGAGAAGTTCCGCTGACGGTGAGTCGCGCTTCGGCGACCGGAAGCGCCCCCTCCGTCCCCAGAGACTCGTAATTGGAGATCATTTGAATGAAGGGAGTCCCGCGCCGGAAGCCGCTCAGAACGAAGCTGTGGCGAACATCGACGCCTCGCGCCCGGACCGCCTCCAGTCGGCGATCGGCGTCAAACCTGATTGCTTCGACAGCGGCATCGAGCATCTGATCCGGAAGAGCGGTAAGGTTCGCCAGCCAGTCGCTCGGCGTGGCCCCTTCGAAATCCTGCCCGACGCCATTGTAGGTGATGAGGCCATGAGCATCGCGGCACCTGAAGACCGTCAGCTTGTTTGAGCGTTCTGTGACGATGCGCCGGCCATCCGGCGAGGACAGCCGTCGATCGGTGACGCAGATGACAAGGCGGCCGGTGGCAAGCGTCAGATTGAACGACAAGGGATCGGTCCTTCGCGCCGTTCCCGAACCGGAACGATCGGCTTCGCGCCTTCACCGAAAATAACAGCGTGGTCCTGTTATCGCCGCTCCGGTCGGCGCGTTCAACATCTACGGTCCCGCCGCCGCCTGCTCAGCGGCCTCAAGCAGGACAATGGCTTCGCGGACATAGTTGGCGTGGGCCACCAGGCCGATGCCCAGCGGCTGATCAGAGGGCCTCACCTCGGATGTCAGCACCCCGGCGATGAAGGGATGATCCGGCTGCACGGTCCCGGGCAGCTTCCGCGCGGCCGGGGTCCAGAAAACGGGCCCACCTGAATTTCCGGGAAAAACTGGAAAATCAAGCAGGAATACTGGAAACCTCTCTATTGGGGTTAGAGGCCAGGAACCAACCCGGCCTACTCTCAGGATCGGAAACCCCGCCGTGTTCGACGCATAGCCGCGGGGAAACCCCAGGGTGAACAGCTCGTCGCCCGGTCCGACCTGCCACGCGTCGAGAGACTCTTCGTCCGCCAGCCACGCCAGCGGAATGGCGGCGCGGGCGAAGGCGGGTGGCGCGGACACCTCCATTACCGCAATGTCCCGGTCCGGATGCTTGATCCAGACCGGCTCGCCCGCCTCGTCGCGAATACGCAGCGTTTCAGGGGCGAAGCGCCAGCCGCCGTCTGGACTTTCAACCCGCCAGCCGATCCGCGCCTCGGCGGCTCTCATCCCCGAAACCACGTGATGGGCCGTGACCAGCACCGTCCGGGGCTCCCCGTCGGGACGCGGCGCATCGATCAGGAAGGCGGTTCCAACACGACGGGTGCCGTCTCCATTCATCTGGTCGATCTGCACGGTGGCGTTGATCAGGCCGACCGTCAGGTCCCAGGGCGGCGCCGACAGACCCGCCACGGGCGGCGGCTCCTGGACCGGTTCAGGGGGCGTCTGAAGATCGAACATCATCCCCTATCGGGTCAGCGGCGTTTGTTCATTTGACGGCGGGTCGCCCGCGCGCACAAGGTCCGCCGTCATCCTAGGGGGCCTCCATGAACCGCCGCGATCTTCTCGCCACGTCCGCCGCCGCGCTCGCCGCCAGCGCCCTTCCCGTTTCAGCCCGCACGCCCGGAGCCTCGATGCCGCAGAATCTTCCCGTCCCGCCCGTCGCCAGGAAGATTCCCGTGACGATCGAACAGCTGGGCCGGACCCGTACCGACGACTATCAGTGGATGAAGGACGACAACTGGCAGACCGTCCTGCGCGACCCGACCGTGATCAAGGCCGACGTCAAGGAACATCTGCTGGCCGAGAACGCCTATCGCGAGGCCATGATGGCCTCGACCCTGCCGTTGCAGGCCGCGATGTTCGAGGAGATGAAGGGGCGGATCAAGGAGGCGGACTCGTCGGTCCCCTCGCCCGACGGCGCCTGGGCCTATTACACCGAATACCAGACCGGCGATCAGCACCCCCGCTACATGCGCAAGCCGCGCGAGGGTGGTGCGGGCCAGCTGCTGCTCGACGCCAACGCCCTGGCCGCCGGCAAGGCCTATTCCGAGGTTTCGGCCGCCGACCACAGCCCCGATCACGCCCTGTTCGCCTACGCAGAGGATGCGCAGGGGTCGGAAGTGCATCAGATTTTCATCAAGGACCTGGCCACCGGCGCGGTTCTCCCCGATCCGATCGGCTCCGCCACCGGCGACTTTACCTTCTCGCCGGACAGCCAGTGGATTTTCTGGACCAACCGCGACGACAACGGCCGGCCGGACAAGATCTTCCGCCGGCCGGTTCGCGGCGGGGAGACCAGCCTGGTCTATGAGGAAGCCGACGACGGCATGTTCATCAGCGTCGGTCGCACTGCCGACGATGCCTTCATCCTGATCTCCATCGCCAATCAGGAGACCGCGGAAGCCCGCGTCATCCCCGCCGCCACGCCGACTGCGACGCCCGTCGTGCTGGAGCCGCGCCACGTCGGCCGGCTGTACGAGGCGGATCACTGGGGTGACCGCTGGGTCATCCGCACCAACGCCGACGGCGCCATCGACTTCAAGATCGTCGCGGCGCCCACCGCCTCACCCGCCAAGGCCCACTGGACCGATCTGGTCGCCCATACGCCGGGCCGGTTCATTGAGAGCGTGGCCCTGGTCAGGGACTACATCGGCCGCCAGGAACGGGCCGACGCCAATACGAAGATCGTCATCCGCGACCGGGCGGGCGCCGAGCACGAGATCGCGGTGGACGAGCCGGCCTATTCCCTGTCGCTGGGCGGGGCGTCGGAGTTCGACACCACCATCATGCGCTACGGCTACAACTCGCCGTCCACGCCGACCTCGACCTATGACTACGATCTGGCGACGCGTGAACGGACCCTGCGAAAGGTGCAGGAGGTGCCGTCGGGCCACGACCCGGCCGACTATGTGGTCGAGCGGCTGAACGCCCCCGCCCCCGACGGCGAGCTGGTGCCTGTGACGGTGCTGCGCCGCAGATCGACTCCGGTCGACGGCTCGGCCCCGGTCCTGCTGTACGGCTATGGCTCATATGGAAGTCCGATCCCGGCCAGCTTCTCGACCAACAGGTTGTCGCTGGTCGACCGCGGCTGGATTTACGCCATCGCCCATGTCCGCGGCGGCTCTGACAAGGGCTGGAACTGGTTCCTGACCGCGCGGCGGATGACCAAGAAGAACACCTTTACGGACTTCATCGCCGCCGCCGAACACCTGATTTCGCGCAACTACGCCCGTGCCGGAAACATCGTCGCGGAGGGCCGGTCGGCCGGCGGCATGCTGATGGGAGCGATCAACAACATGCGGCCCGACCTGTGGGCCGGGGTGATCGGCGGCGTGCCTTTCGTCGACGTCATCAACACCATGAGCGACACCAGCCTGCCGCTGACGCCCCCGGAATGGCCCGAATGGGGCAATCCGATCGAGGATCCCGAGGCCTACGACTATATGATGAGCTACAGCCCCTATGACCAGGTCGCCCCGCGCGCCTACCCGGCGGTGCTGGCCACGGGCGGGCTTTCCGATCCCCGGGTGACCTATTGGGAGCCGGAGAAATGGGTGGCGAAGCTGCGTCCTGCGACGACCTCGGGCAAACCCATCCTGCTCAAGATCAATATGGAGGCGGGTCACGCCGGATCCTCGGGTCGCTTCGACTATCTGAAGGAGGTCGCCCACGACTACGCCTTCGCGGTCTGGGCGATCGAGAAGGGCTGGGAGCGGGCCTGAATCGCGGGACAGCCGATCATGACCCCCCTCCTCCGCGACGCAGACGAGCGCGATCTGGCGGCTGTCGCCGCCTTGTACGGCCGTGAAGTCGAGGGCGGCACGGCCACCTTCGAAACCACGCCGCCGACGCTCGACGAGATGGCCGGCAGATTCGCGGCGGTAAGGCGCCACGGCCTGCCCTGGCTGGTCGCCGAAATCGACGGCCGGTTCGCCGGCTATGCCTACGCCTCGCCCTTCCGGCCCCGGCCGGCGTATCGCTATGGCGTCGAGGGCTCGATCTATGTCGAGGAGGCCGCGCGGGGGCACGGCGTGGGCCGGGCCTTGCTGGCCGCGTTGATCGCCCGGGCCCGGGCGATGGGCCTGCGTCACGTCATCGGCGCGATCAGCGACAGCGACACCAGCGCCGCCTCGATCGCCCTGCACCGATCGCTCGGGTTCCGCCAGGCAGGCGTCTATCGCCAGGTGGGCTGGAAGTTCGAGCGCTGGCTGGACGTCACCCTGATGCAGCTGGACATGGCGCCCGACGGCGATCCGCCGTCGGGGCCGGGGCTGGATTTGACCGGCGGCCTCACGTGAAGCTTCCGCGGCTCACGCCTGGCTGACGAGGCCCGCGCCGCACGTTCCGGGTCAGTGTGGCGCGATATCCGCCGGCGGCGTCGTCAGCCACGGGGCCAGGCGGAACCGGCGCGGCGTCTCGCCCAGGGTCCGGTGCTGGATGAACTGGCGCGCGAAAACCACGACGGCCCGGATGGTGGCCTCGTCGAACGGTTTGGACACGGCCCCGAGCGCGCCGGCGAAGCCATCGGGAATCTGTTCCGGATTGGCCGTCAGGAAGACGACGGCGCAGTCGAAGTCGCCGACCATTCGCTGGGCGATCTGCGGCCCCGTCAGGCCGTCCAGCAGATTGACGTCGATCAGGGCGAGGTCGGGCCGCTCGCGCTCGGCGACGGCGAAGGCCCCCGCCCGGTCCATGGCGCAGCCCACGACATCGCAGCCCGATTCGCCAAGCACCAGCTCCAGCTCCATGGCGAGCAGGGCCTGGTCTTCGACGATCATGACCCGAAGGTCGGGCGGATTCGACACGCAACACCCCCAACGCGCACCGACTCGTACACCATTTGTGTCGGTTAGCGGACAGTCCAACGCACCGTTGGATATTTGGTTCGGCTCGGCTAAGAAAATCCGGGGTTTTCAATGCTTGGGGGCGAAATGGCCGCGACTGCCGAGGATCGCCTCGTCGCGCTTCAACGACGCGTTCTGGGCGGCTACCAGTTGCTGCAGACGCTGGTGGGCATCCGCCTGCGCAGCGTGACCGATCCCGAGAGCGTGCGGCACCTGTCCTGGCTCAGCGATGTCACCGCCGCCATGGAACTGATCGGCCGGCGCATGACGGCGGAGGGCCCGCTGGACTTCGCCGGCTATCTGGACGACGTCGCCGCCTTCTGGGGTCGGGCCTGCGAGGGCCGGCCGGTGCGGATCGATGTCCGCGGCCAGACGACGCTCCTGCCCGACAGCCATCTGTTTCCGCTGGCCATCATCACCCACGAACTGATCTCGAACGCCTGCCGTCATGCCTTCCCGGATAACCGGCGCGGGTCGATCGCGGTCGCCTTTTCCCGCGCCGTGGGAGGCGTCAGCCTGGTGGTCCGCGATTCGGGAATCGGGGCCGAGGCGCTGACGCCGGGCGAAGGCCTGCTGATGGTTCAGGGGCTGGTCGACCACCTCGGCGGCTCGATGAACATCGAAACCGCGCCCGAGGCCGGCGTGGGCGTGCGCATCCGCCTGCCGCTCGAGACGGCTGCGGCGCACTAGTCGCGATTCCGAAAAAAACACAGTCCAATGAGTCCGAAGAGTCCGCTCCGTCCACTTCATCCAACGCGCCATGACCGCTCCATCCGGTGATGGGGAGATCGTGGCACGCGCCTGCGTCAGTTCCGGACGCAGGCTCCGCGATGTCAGGAGAGGCGGATGGCTGGGGAACTAGGACTCGAACCTAGAATGACGGTACCAAAAACCGGAGTGTTACCATTACACCATTCCCCAGCAGGTCCGGCGCATCCGGGGCCGAAGCGCCGGAAGGCGGTCGAGATACGCGAAGGCCGCGGGCGATGCAAGAACCGGTTTCGAGACTATTTTCACCGACCGCGAAACGACGCTTGCGGGCGTGAAAACCCCTAGCTATAAGCCCCCTCCTCAAGTCGGAGTGTGGCTCAGCCTGGTAGAGCACTGCGTTCGGGACGCAGGGGTCGGAGGTTCGAATCCTCTCACTCCGACCATTTTTCTCGCGCTGGCATTCGCCCCACGGGGGCGCATTGCTTGAGCGCGGGTCGGGCGCGCCGGCGCCCTCCTCTCCCCGCCTCAATCCCCCGCCTTCGCCGCCACCGCATTCAGATGCGCGCCCACGGCCTCGATCGTGCGCTCGCCCAGCGCCTTGCGGCGGGCCAGCAGATCGGGGGAGCCCGCGTCGTAGTCGGCCATCAGCCGTTTGACGAACGAGCCGTCGCGGACCTCTGAAAGAACGACGTCCATGGCGGTCGTTGATGCGCCGCCTATGATACGGGGTCCGGTCAGATAGGCCCCGTACTCCGCCGTATTGGAGATCTTGCCGAATGCGCCGGCGATGCCGCGCTCGAACATCAGGTCGGTGACCAGCTTGACCTCGTAGAAACATTCGAACCAGGCCACCTCGGGCGGATAGCCCGCCTTGACCAGCTTCATGAAGGCGGCGTCGATCAGTTCGCCGACCCCGCCGCACAGCACGACCTGCTCGCCGAACAGGTCGCTTTCGCATTCGGCGGCGAAGGTGGTCTCGAGAATGCCCTTGCGGCCGCAGCCGAGCGCCGCGGCGTAGGACAGGCCGAGGGCATGGGCCCCGCCGCTGGCGTCCTGGTGCACCCCGAACAGGGCGAAGACCCCCTGCCCTTCGACATAGAGGTCGCGGATGCGCGGCCCGATGCCCTTGGGCGAGGCGAGGATGACATCGAGGTCGGGGCGCGGCTCGACGAGGCCGAAGCGGACCGACAGGCCGTGGGCGAAGACCAGGGCGGCGCCCGGCTTCATGGCGGGGGCCAGCTCGTCGCGCCACAGGTCGCGGTGGGCCTCGTCCGAAACCATGATGGCGACGACGTCGGCGGAGGCGGCGGCCTCGCCGGCGGTGAGGACCGGAAAGCCGTCGGCTTCCGCTTTCGCCCGGGTGGCGGAGGCCGCCTTCAGGCCGACGACGATGTCGGTCACGCCGGAATCGCGCAGGTTCAGGGCATGAGTGCGGCCCTGACTTCCGTAGCCGATCACCGCCACCCGTTTGCCGCGGATAATCGAGAGATCGCAGTCGCGGTCATGGAAGACGGGCAGCGGCGTGGCTATGTGAGCGGTCATGAGCACACAGATAGCGCCATCGGACGTCGTCGGCTTCTGGAAAGAGGCCGGGCCCGGCAAGTGGTTCGCCAAGGACGACGCGTTCGACGCCCTGTTCCGGCAGCGGTTCGAGACCGCGCATTTCATGGCCGCGCGGCGCGAGCTGGATCACTGGGCGGAAACGCCGGAAGGATCGCTGGCCCTGCTGATCCTGCTGGATCAGTTCCCGCGCAATGTCTTCCGCAACACCGGCCACGCCTTCGCCACAGACCCGCTGGCGCGGCATTTCGCGATCATGGCGCTGGACGACCGGCAGGACCACGCGATCGAGAACGACCTGCGCCGGTTCTTCTACCTGCCGCTGCAGCACGCCGAGAACATGGCCCTGCAGGACCGCCAGCTGGCGCTGTTCCAGACCATGGAGCGCCCCGCCGACGACCGCTGGGCCGAGCATCATCACAGGGTGATCGCGACGTTCGGCCGGTTCCCGCACCGGAATCGGGCGCTGGGCCGCGAGACGACGCCGGACGAGCAGGCGTTCCTGGATCAGGAGGGCTTCAAGGGATAGCCGTGCACAACGCCTCCGCGCCGGGCGGAAAGCGGCCTTGTCCGGAGACGGTCGCCGACCCGCAGGCTCAGGAGCCCAGGAAGACCAGGCGGACGAAGGTCCGGTACGCCAGCACCTGACGCGCCAGCAGTTCGGGCTGCCGCACTGTCTTGGACAGGAGAATGCCGCCGTCGATGACCGTGGTGAGCATGTCCGCGAGGTCCGCCAGATCGATATCGATCCGGGGCGGATGAATCGCCGCAATCCGCTCCAGGCGGGCCAGGAATTGAGCCCGCCAGGTCTCGCTCACCTCGACCAGAATGGCCCGGACCCGGCCGTCGAACTGCTGGTCCTGATAGACGAAGGTGGCGACGAGGCAGCCGGGTCGCTCCTTCTGTACGTCGGCCATGAGTTCGGCCAACAGCTTCAGGCCGACCAGGAAGGCGTGCAGCGGGTCCTCGTTGAGTTCGTCGGCGCGTTCGAACACCTCCTCGAACAACGGCAGGTACTGGTTGCGGAACCGCGAGATCAGGGCGAGCGCCAGGTCGTTCTTGTCGCGGAAGTGGTAGAAGAAGCCGCTCTTGGTGATGCCGGCCTCGAACAGGATCTCGTCGATCGAGGTGGCGGCGAAGCCCTTGGCCAGCACCGAGGCCTCGGCCACGTCCATGATGCGGTCGCGCGTCTGCTCGCCGCGGGAGATGCGCTGGACCGGTCTTTCGCGCGCCACTGACTGCACCATGAGTGCGGTTTTCCTCATTCTCGCCACAGGCCGGCGGCGCAAGCGGTCGCCGGGCGGGTCTTCATCTCACTGAAAACACGGGGAAACACACGCTTCCCGAGGGCACTGGACCACTCGACGACTGATATCGGGCGGGGCGCTCTCTTATCACTTCAGCCTCCCCGGATCGACCGCCGTTCGGCGGCGAAACGCCCTTCCAGAGGTTAAAGATGATCAATGTTGTGACCGTTTCCGTGCTGGCGATATTCGCCGGCTTCATCCTGCTGGACGCCGTCTGGCGGCCCCGCGACTACCCGTCGACACCGGGGTGGCGGGTGAAGGGGCTGCTGGCCTTCGCCGCCTATATGGTTGTGGCCCTGTCCGCGCCGCTGGTCTGGGACGCCTTCCTGGCCGGGCACCGCCTGGTCGACCTGACGCGCCAGCCGCTGGGACTGCAGCTGGGGGTCGGCCTGTTCGTCTTCGCCCTGACCCAGTATCTGTGGCACCGGACCCTGCACGGCGTCGATTTCCTGTGGCGACACCTGCACCAGACCCACCACAGCGCCGAGCGGATCGACGTCTACAGCGCCTTCTGGTTCCACCCGCTGGACATGGTCGCCTGGACCCTGCACGCCAGTCTGGCGCTGGTGTGGATCGTCGGGCTGTCGCTTGGGGCGGTGATTCCGATCGTGCTGGTCACCAGCTTCATGGCCATCTTCACCCACGCCAATGTCCGCACTCCGCACTGGCTGGGCTGGTTTATCGCCCGGCCGGAGATGCACGCCGCCCACCACGAGCGTGGCGAGCACCGGTCGAACTACTGCGACCTGCCGCTGATCGACATGATCTTCGGCACGTACCGCAACCCGAAGACCGCGCCGAAGGAGGCGGGGTTCTATGACGGGGCCTCGTCCGAGCTGGGGGCGCTGCTGGTGGGGAAGAAGCTGGCGTAGGTGGATCCTTCTCCCCTTGAGGGAGAAGGTGGCCGAGCATAGCGAGGTCGGATGAGGGGTTTCGCCGGCGGGCCGGTGCGACCCCTCACCCGATCGCACAAGGACGACGGCTGCGCCGCCGTGTGCGATCTCCCTCTCCCGCAAGGGGAGAGGGCCACGTTTCTGTGAGCAACCGAATCAGCGGCCTGCCAAGCGGAGCGAATCACCGGCACAGTCCACTGCATGAACGCCGTCGCCGCCCTGTCCGACCTGCACGCCCGCACCGGCGCCGTCGCGGCCGATCATCCCGAGTGGCAGTACCTGAACCTGCTGCGCGACATTCTCGACAACGGCAGCCAACGCGATGACCGAACCGGCACGGGGACCCTGGGCGTGTTCGGGCGGCAGATGCGGTTCGACCTGGCCAGGGGCTTTCCAGTCCTGACCACCAAGAAGCTGCACCTGCGGTCGATCATCGTCGAACTGCTGTGGTTCCTGCGCGGCGAGACCAATATCGGCTGGCTGAAGGACAACGGCGTTTCGATCTGGAACGAATGGGCCGACGCCGAGGGCGAGCTGGGGCCGGTCTACGGGAAACAGTGGCGGTCGTGGGCGGCGCCGGACGGGCGGGTGATCGACCAGATCACCAGGCTGGTCGAGGGGCTGAAGACCAATCCCAACAGCCGCCGCCACATCGTCTCGGCCTGGAACCCGGCCGACGTCGACGACATGGCCCTGCCGCCCTGCCACTGCCTGTTCCAGTTCTTCGTCGCAGACGGCAAGCTGAGCTGCCAGCTGTACCAGCGGTCGGCCGACGTCTTCCTCGGCGTGCCATTCAACATCGCCTCCTACGCCCTGCTGACCCTGATGGTCGCCCAGGTGTGCGGCCTGAAGCCCGGCGAGTTCGTGCACACCTTCGGCGACGCCCACCTGTATCTGAACCATGTCGAACAGGCCGAACTGCAGCTGAGCCGCGAGCCCCGGCCCGCCCCGACCATGACCATCACGCCGCGCGACGACCTGTTCGCCTACCGGCTGGAGGACTTCGTGCTCGAGGGCTACGAGCCGTGGCCGCACATCAAGGCGCCGGTCGCGATCTGATGTCCCTCGACCTCAAGGGTCTGCAGGCCGACGTCCTGCGCATCTCCGACATCTACGCCGCCGAGCACGGAATCGAGCGGTCCGCGGACTGGGCGCTGCTTAAAATCCAGGAGGAGCTGGGCGAACTGACCGCCGAGCATCTGCGCATGAGCGGTCGGGCTCGAGGAACCGCCGACGCCGGCAAGCTGGGCGACGAGGCGGCGGACGTGCTGGGCATGCTGCTGATCTATTGCGACCGGGCGGGGATCGATCTTGAAGCTTCGGTCAAGAGGAAGTGGTTGAAATGGCTGGATCGATGAAGGCGTGGCTGAAGGTTCACGGCCTGCCCTTGTTCTACACCGTGGTCGGCCTGGCCCTGCTCGGTCAACTCCTGTGGCGCTGGAGGCGTGAAATGGACCAGCAGGAAGAGGTGCGGGGTGTGTTTGCTGAGCTGCTGGCGGGCGCCGGACTGGATGTTCCGACCAGTCTCCTGATCAACTCGCCCGGCAGTCTGATCCTCACCGCGTTGATCGCAGGATTGTTGCTCGGCATGGCGCTCGGCGGCTGGTCAGGCAAACGCACATGATCCCCCAACTCGTCCTCGTCGTCGCCCGCGCCCGCAACGGCGTGATCGGACGCGACGGCGACCTGCCGTGGCGGCTGCGCAGCGACCTGCAGCGGTTCAAGGCGATCACCGTCGGCAAGCCCTGCATCATGGGCCGGCGGACGTGGGAGAGCCTGCCGCTGAAGCCCCTGCCCGGCCGGCTCAACATCGTGCTGTCGAAAGACGAGTCCTTCACGGCGCGCGGCGCCCTTGTCTGCACCACCCTGGACGAGGCCATCGAGATCGCGCGCGAGACGGCCGAGGAGGACGGCGTCGACGAGATCTGCATCATCGGCGGCGCCGGCCTGTTCGAAAAGGCCCTGCCGCGGGCGAAACGGCTGTACGTCACCGAGGTCGAGGCCGAGCCTGAGGGCGACGTGGTGTTTCCGCCGTTCGACGAGGCGGCCTTTGTCGAGCTATCCTCGGAAGCGCATCCGGCCGGCGAGAAGGACGACCATGCCTTCGTGTTCCGTGTGCTGGACCGCCGCTGAAACAGGCAGGAGGCCGACATGCTGATCGTGACCACAAACGACGCGCCCGGACATCGGGTGGTGAAGACCCTGGGCGTGGTGCGCGGCATAACCGTGCGCTCGCGCAACGCCATCAGCGACATGGTCGGCGGGGTGCAGTCGATCCTCGGCGGCCGCGTCGGCGTCTATGTGAAACTGGCCGAGACTGCGCGTCAGGAAGCCTATGACGAGCTGGTCGCCCACGCGCGGGAGATGGGCGCCAACGCCATCCTGGCCATGCGCTATGACGCCAACGAGATCATGCCGGGCATCACCGAGGTGCTGGCTTATGGCACGGCGGTGGTGCTCGAACCGGACTGAGAACAGGCGCGCCGGGGTTACGCCAGGTCCAGAGCGCCGGCCACGCGTTCCGCGATCACGGCGAAGCGCCGGGCGATGTCGCCGTCGGGATGGCTGATGACGACAGGCGCGCCGGCGTCGCCGCCTTCCCGGAAGGCCGCATCCAGCGGCAGGTCGCCGAGGAAGGGAATGGACAGACGGTCCGCTTCTGACTTCGCCCCGCCCTGACCGAACACCGGGCCGGTCATGTTCTCGATCAGACCCAAGGTCGAAACGCCGACCTTTTCGAACAGGCGATGGGCCCGGCGCGCGTCGGCGAGGGCGACCTCCTGCGGCGTGGAGACGATCACGGCGCCGTCCAGCGGCGTCTTCTGGATCAGGGTCAGCTGGACGTCGCCCGTGCCCGGCGGCAGATCGACGACGAGAATATCCAGGGGCGCATCCTCCGTGCCCCAGGCCGTCTGGGTCAGCATCTGGGTCAGGGCCTGGGAGGCCATGGGGCCGCGCCAGATCATGGCGTCATCGGCCTTGGTCAGCAGGCCGACGGACATGGCCTTGAGGCCGTGGGCGAGGTGAGGCTGGATCCGTCCGTCGCGATAGTCCGGCTGACCCGAAATCCCGAGCATGGTCGGCAGTGACGGGCCGTAGACGTCGGCGTCGAGCAGGCCGACGGACAGACCCCGGGCGGCGAAGGCGGCGGCGAGGTTGACCGCCACGGTGGACTTGCCGACCCCGCCCTTGCCGCTGGCGATGGCCAGGACGCGGCGGACGTGGGCGGGCCGGTCGGTCGCGACGGGAGCCTTCGGGCGGGTCTGGTCGACGGCCTGGGGCGACAGGGAGGCGCGGCGCGACGCGCGCGGGGCCACGGCCTCGGCGGACAGGACGACGGACACCCGCGTCATGCCGGGCAAGGCCTTCAGCGCGGCCTCGGCGGCGGCGCGCACCGGCGCATAGAGGGCGGCGTCGGCGGTCGGCACCTCCATCACGAAGCCGGCGCGGTCGTCGGCGACGGTCAGTCCCTGCACCAGACCGGCCGCGACCAGACCCTGGCCCGTCTTCGGGTCGGGAACGGCGTCGAGGGCGGCGATGACGGTAGCGCGGTCGGGCAAGGCGGTCATCCGGGTTGCGGGTGCGAGGCCTGCGTTCTATCGCCGGAGACCCCTGCCTGCGAGCCCGCATTTGCCAGAGCCCCTCATCACACTGATCGCCGGGCCCACCGCCTCCGGCAAGTCGCAGCTGGCGCTGGAGACGGCGCGGCGCACAGGGGCCGTGATCGTCAATGCGGACAGCCAACAACTGTACGCCGACCTGCGCGTGCTGACTGCCCGCCCGTCGCCGGAGGATGAGGCGCTGACGGACCACCGGCTGTACGGCGTGGCCGACGCGGCGGACGCGTGGTCGGTCGGGCGATGGAGCCGGGCCTTGATGCAGGTCCTGGACGAACTGGATGGCCGCCCTGCCCTGCTGGTTGGCGGCACAGGGCTGTATTTCACAGCCCTGACCAAAGGGCTGGCGAACGTGCCGGAGATTCCGGGGGAAGCGAGGGAGGCGGCGACCACGGCGCTGGCTGACGAGGGCGAGGCGGCGTTCCGCCAACGTCTGGCCCGGTTCGACCCGGCGGCGGCGCAGCGGATCGAGGCGGGCGATCGTCAACGCCTGATACGGGCGATGGCCGTCGCAGAGCATACCGGACGCGCCCTCAGCGACTGGATGGCGGACACGACGCCGCTCGTGCCCGCCGGCGCCTGGTCCGGGTTGGTGGTCGAGCCCGAGCGGGCGACGCTTTACGCCCGCTGCGACCAGCGGGTCGCCTGGATGGTCGATCAGGGCGCGCTGGACGAGGTGCGGGCGTTGACGGCGCGCCGGCTGGACCCGGGGGCGCCGGCCATGAAGGCCGTCGGGGTGCGGGAGTTCGCGGCCCATCTGGCGGGCGAAGCGTCGCTGGCGGCGGCGGTCGAGGCGACGCGGCAGGCGACGCGAAACTACGCCAAGCGGCAGTTGACCTGGTTCAGAAACCAGACGCCGGGATGGAAGCGCGTCGCGCCATAGCCACGCCTGTCCGCGTCTGCTGACGGGATTTCCCCACCGGGCGGCGGAGTGAACCAGGGGGAGCAGATTCAATCCTGACCCCGGCGACCGCCGGTTGACCGCAGAGGTGAAGGGAGCGACGTTCGGGCGTCAGTTGGAGATGAGCCATGATCGCCGTTGTTTTCGCCGCCGTCCTGATGTCCGCTGTGCAGCAGACGCCTCCACCCGCCATGGACGCTCAGCTTTCGACGCCGGCAGCGACCACGCCGCCCGAGACCGTCGACGAGGCCCGGGAGGCGCGGCTGAACGAGCGGGTCTGCCGCAACGAAGCAGTGGTGGGCACCCGCTTCGGCGGGCAGATATGCATGACCCGGCGTGAATGGAACCAGCGCCGTGACGAGTCCCGTCGCCTGGCCCATCGGCTCGAATCCGGCAACAGCCGTCAGAATTCCCCGCCGCTCGCGACGACGACCGGGCGCTGAATCGCCCGCTTGCAACGCGGGGTCGCGCTGTTAAGGTTCGCAATCTGTTGGGGAGGTTGTGATGCTGAAAGTGCTGTTGTTGTGTCTCGTTCTGGCGGGCCAGGACGCCACCCCGACAGCGCCGGACGCAGAGTCCCGGCTGGCCGTCCGGGCCGACAGCCCGTCGGCCGCTCCGGCCAGTGCGGACAGCGTGGCCGTCCCCGAACAGGGACCGATCGTTTGTCGGCGCGAAACCGTGACCGGCTCGAACCGGACCCGCAAGGTCTGCACGCGTGAGGAAGTCGCCGACCACCACCGCGAACAGTCCCGTAGATGGTTGAGCAATACGGTAGATGCGTTGGGAACGTCCGAGTGTCTGACCGATCCAGGCACGGGTTGTCCGGCCCGCCAGCAGTAGCGACACGGCCGCGACCGGGCCCTTTGCGCACGTTTGGCCCGCGCTCGCGCCGCGAACTGCAGACTATTGGAAGCCTGAGACTTAGCCCCTATATTATGCAGGTTCGGGTTCGCCCGGACTATGGCGATAAACGCGCTTGTAATAAGCGGACCGGACCCGGGTGCGATTCCCGGCGGCTCCACCATTTCTTCCCCGCGTTATCGGCGGAGCGAGCATGGGGCCGACTAGCATCGACGGACGTGTAAAGAAGACTGCTTTCGCCCGTCCTGGCCCACCGTATCGGGCCATTTTCTAACTGCGAACGATAACTTCGCTGGAGAAGTCGCTCTCGCCGCGTAAGCGGTTCGGGTGATTTCGAACACTTAAGTCCTCGGGGATCAGTTCCCGGGGCGGGGCCGCCAGGGGGCCCGCCAACAGAACCCCTGGCACTTTCCCCACGCCATCGATCGACCGCCGCCAGAATCCGGCGCTTTCACCACGTCGCCATCTTTCGCCCGCCGTCGCGCACAGCTATCAGTTCGCGCGAACCATCGAGGCGACCCATGGCCGACGAAACTCCTCCAGTCGACGAGATGCATTACGAGCAGCTGGCGCAGGACGCGCTGCGCGGCGTCATCCGCTCGGCGCTGGAGCGGGCGGCCCTGCCTGAAGGCATCCCGGGGGCCCACCACTTCTATGTGACCTTCAAGACCCGCGCGCCGGGCGTCAGCGTCCCGCCGGACATCATGGCCAAATATCCGGACGAGATGACCGTCGTGCTGCAGCATCAGTACTGGGATCTGAAGGTCGAGCCGACGAAATTTTCGGTCATGCTGAAGTTCGGCGGCATGCCAAAGGTCCTGGCCATGCCCTATACGGCCGTAACCCGCTTCTACGACCCTTCCGTGCAGTTCCTGCTGCAGTTCGAGGCGCCCGCCACGGTCGAGGACATAGCCGCCGAGATCGCGGCGACCGAACCGGCCCGCGCCGAGCCTGTCGATACCGGAGACGATGGCCCCAAGGTCGTCTCGCTGGACCAGTTCCGGAAGAAGTAGGCCCTTCCCCTTCCAGCCGCGTCGGCTAACCTCGGTCTGTCGGAACCGGGGGAGCGGTCATGGGACGGGCGTTTATCGTGCTGGCGGCATGGATCGTCCTCGCCACCCCCGCCGTCAGCCAGACCCGCGCAGCGTCCGGCCGGTTCGAAGGCTGGGCCTCGGCGATCATTGCGGCCGACTGGCGCGACGGCCGCGGCCGGCCGATCCAGGCCTTCGACAATGCGCGCCGCGACCTGGTGAAGGGTTTCCTCGACGCCGGCTTTCCCCGGGCCACCATGGTCGACTACAGCCTGAGGCCTGACGCGCCTCAACCGGCGACGGCCCTGACGGCGCTGGACGGCCTGTACGAGGCGGCGGCCAGGGGGCCGGCCGGATGTCTGCTGTATTTTACCTCGCACGGCTCCCGGACGGCCATGGTGTTCGGCGACGCCCCGCCCATGACGCCCGACATGATGGTCAATATCGTCCGGCGGGCCTGCGGCGCCCGGCCGACCGTGGTGATCGTCTCGGCCTGCTATTCGGGGATATTCGTCAACGCCCTGGCCGCGCCCAACCGCATGGTGCTGACGGCGGCCAGCCGGGAGCGGACATCCTTTGGATGTGGTGCGGACGAGACCTGGCCGTGGTTCGACGGCTGCGTTCTCGAAGCCTTGCCGACGGCGACGGACTTCCTGGCCCTGGCGGCGGGCGCGCGCGCCTGCGTGGCCCGCAAGGAGGCGGCTCACGGGGTCGCCCTGCCCTCCGACCCCCAGCTGTTCGTCGGCCCGGACATGCAGTTGAGGCTGCCCACCTTGAGGTTCAGGACTGCGGGACCTGGCGGGGGAAGGCCCGGATCGTGATCCGTTCGCGCTCGCCCTCGCGGCGCTCGACCAGCAGGCGGGCGACCTGGGCGTCGTCGTGGAACAGATAGCCCTTGATGGCGTCCAGCAGGGCCTTGGCCAGATTGTCCAGGTCCATCCACGGCGGGTCGCCGACATGCTCCATCAGGATTTCGACCGTGTAGTCGCCATATGACGGACGCGACTGCCACTCCTTGCGCATGAATTCATAGACCAGCGGCTTGTAGTATTTGGCCTGGGTGGTCAGGCCGTCGATGGTGATCTCGACGGCGTCGCCGGCCTCGCGGGCGCGGACCTTTCCGATGCCGATCCAGCCCTGGGTCACGGGCGGCATTCCGGCGGAACCTCGCCGGTCAGGCGGGCCGAACGGATCGCGATCGGGGGAGTCAGCCGTTCCCCCGCATCGGCAGGCGAGGCGTGGATCCGCCGGGCCACGTCGAGCCCCTCGACCAGGAACCCGAAGACGGCGAACCCCTGGCCATCAGGGTTGCGACCGCCGCCATGATCCAGCGCCGGCGTGTCGGCAGTGACGATGAAGAAGCTGGAAGTGGCGGTTTCCGGACCGTCGCGGGCCAGGGAAACGGCGCCCGCCACATGACGCAGGCCGGTGTCGCGCGTGCTTTCGAGCGGAACGGGCGGGCGCAGATCGTCATCCGGACCGCGCGGGGTGGCGGCCTGGATCACGTCGATGGGGTGCGGACCGGGGTCGGACGCCCTGACCGCGGTGCGGAAGAAGGCGCCGCCGTCATAGTCGCCGTCGGTCACATAGCTGAGGAAGTTGCAGACACTGAGCGGGGCGCGGTCGAGCTCGAGCGCGATCGCCATCCGTCCGGCGCCGGTCTCCAGCACCACCCGCGGCCGTCTGTCGCCCGCCTGGGCGGCGCATCCCGCCGGCAAGGCGCCGAGGACCATGGCCGCCACCGTCATCGCCAATCGCCGCATGGTCCATGCCCTCCGCCTTGTCCCGTCGCCTGCCCGTGCTACACCGCCGCGCATCCTCCCGCCACGCCTTCGAGAGCCCGCGCCGCATGTCTGGACACCGCACCGAAACCGACACCTTCGGCCCCATCGAGGTCGCGAGCGACCGCTACTGGGGCGCCCAGGCGCAGCGGTCGCTGGGCAATTTCAGGATCGGCCTGGAGAAGCAGCCCCTGCCGATCGTCAGGGCGCTGGGCATCGTCAAGCGCGCGGCGGCCGAGACCAACATGGCGCTGGGCAAGCTGGACCCCGCCATCGGAGACATCATCGTCAAGGCGGCCGACGAGGTCATAGCCGGCAAGCTGAACGACCACTTCCCGCTGGTGGTCTGGCAGACGGGCTCGGGCACCCAGTCGAACATGAACGCCAATGAGGTGATCTCGAACCGGGCCATCGAGATGATGGGCGGCGAGATGGGCTCCAAAAAGCCGGTCCACCCCAACGACCACGTCAACATGAGCCAGTCGTCGAACGACACCTATCCGACGGCCATGCACGTCGCCTGCGCCGAACAGGTGGTCAACGACCTGCTGCCGGCGCTGAAGCATCTGCAGGCGGCGCTGGACGCCAAGGCGAAGGCCTGGGCCCACATCATCAAGATCGGCCGCACCCATACCCAGGACGCCACCCCCCTGACGCTGGGTCAGGAGTTCGGCGGCTATGCGCAACAGGTGGCCAACGGCATCGAGCGGATCGAGATGACGCTGCCGAAGCTCATGGAGCTGGCCCAGGGCGGCACGGCGGTCGGCACCGGACTGAACGCCCCGATCGGCTTCGCCGAACAGGTGGCCGAGCGGATCGCCGCCATCACCGGCCTGCCGTTCGTCACCGCGCCGAACAAGTTCGAGGCCCTGGCCGCCCACGACGCCATGGTCTTCAGCCACGGCGCGATCAACACGGTCGCCGCCAGCCTGTTCAAGATCGCCAACGACATCCGCTTCCTCGGCTCCGGCCCGCGCTCGGGCCTCGGCGAACTGGCCCTGCCCGAGAACGAGCCCGGCTCGTCGATCATGCCGGGCAAGGTCAATCCGACCCAGTGCGAGGCCCTGACCCAGGTCTGCGTCCAGGTGTTCGGCAACCACGCGGCGGTGACCTTCGCCGGGTCGCAGGGACATTTCGAGCTGAACGTCTTCAACCCGGTGATGGCCTACAACTTCCTGCAGTCGGTCCGTCTGATGGCCGACGCCGCCATCAGCTTCACCGACAACTGCGTGGTCGGGATCGAGCCGCGCGAGGACAATATCAAGCGCGGCCTGGACAACTCGCTGATGCTGGTCACCGCCCTGAACGGCAGGCTGGGCTATGACATCTGCGCGAAGATCGCCAAGACGGCGCACAGGAACGGCACCACCCTGCGCGAGGAGGCGGTCGGCGGCGGCTACCTGACGGATGCGGAATTTGACGAGGCGGTGCGGCCCGAGAAGATGATCTCACCGGGCTGAACGACATGAGCGCGCTGGAGCGTCCCTACTGGATCGAGGCGCGCTTCGAGCGGCGCGAGGGGTGGGACGACGCGGCGTATCCGTTCAATCTGCCGGTTCTGAAGGCGCTGGAGACGCTGGTCTTCCATCCACGCGTGACCTTCCTCGTCGGCGAGAACGGCGCGGGCAAGTCGACGCTGATCGAGGCCCTGGCCATCGCCTGGGGGTTCAATGCCGAGGGCGGATCGAAGGATCACCGGTTCTCGACCCGCGCCTCGCATTCGCCGTTGCACCGGTTCATCCGGCCGGTGCGGGCGCCCGTGAAGGCGAAGGACGGCTATTTCCTCAGGGCCGAGAGCTTTTTCAACACGGCCAGCTATCTGGAAGCATCCGGAACAGGCCGGGCGGGACAGGCCGGCCTGCACGAACAGTCGCACGGCGAGAGCTTCTTCAACCTGTTCGACAACCGCTTCATGGGCGAGGGCCTCTACATCCTCGATGAGCCCGAGGCGGCCCTGTCGCCGACGCGGCAGCTGTCGTTCCTGGCGCGGATGCACGAACTCGTCCTGCAAGGCTCACAGTTCATTATCGCCACCCACTCGCCGATCATCCTCGGTTACCCGGACGCCTGGCTCTATCAGGCCTCGCCGCACGGGCTGGACCGGGTCGAATACGAGGACACCGAGCATTATCAGGTGACCCGTGGCTTCCTGAACCGGCGCGAGACCTATCTGAAGGTGCTGCTGGCGGAGGACGGGCGCTGAACGCCGGCGTCCCGAGGCCGCAGGAGTTCCGATGAGAAAAAAGGGCCGCGCCGGGGTCTCCGGCGCGGCCCTTCGTCGTTCAGGTCGGGAACTATTCCGAGACCGTGACTGTCGTGCCTTCGATTTCGCAGACGTTCACGCCGCGGACGTCGATGGCGTCGCCATCGTCGAAATCGGCGCGAAGGTCGTACATGCAGCTTTCGACCCCGTCATCGATCGAGACCTCGGCGGTCTCGCCGGCGGCCACCACCTGCTCGCCCAGGATGTCGTTGTCCCAGTCGTTGCTGGCGGCCGGCGACATATAGAGATGGGTCAGGGTGAAGCTGGTGGCGTTCTTGAGGTTGAACTTGACCTCGGCCACGCCGGCGGCTTCGGCGGCGGCGGCGGGTGCGCCGGCGGCAGGCGCGGCGGCGGCATCAGCGGGTGCGGCGGCGTCGCCGCCGGAGCCGCAGGCGGCCAGCAACGTGGCCGCGGCGGCGGCCAGAACCAGGTGTTTGATCATCGTGAATCCCCCACAGCAAAGCTGCTGCCGGTCCAGCCATAGCCGCCGCCAGCTCCCCCGTCGAGGTTCACGAAGATCAGGGCTTGTCGCGGATGGTGCGGCCGACCGGGGCCAGGGCCAGCTTCGCGAGCTCCAGATCCTTCAACGCGAAGGGAATGCCGATGATGGTGATCGCCTCGGCGACCGCGATGATGATGTGCGTCAGGGCGATGTACCAGCCCGCGAAGACGAACCAGATGACGTTCAGCCCTATGCCGAAACAACCAGCGCCCAAAGCCGTCGCGTCCGGCTCGCGCCAGACGACCTCGCGTCCGAACGGCCAGAAGGAGTAGCTGGCGATCCGCCAGGCGGCGAAGGTCCAGGGCAGACCGACGACGGTCAGGGCCAGGATCGCGCCTCCCAGCAGCCACAGCAGGCCGGACAGCCAGCCGCCGAAAATGAGCCACAGCACGTTCAGGATCAGGCGGATCAAGGGGGTCGTCTCCGATGCGTCCGGGTCGGACGCCGCCCCATAATAGGCGAAGGCCCCGCCGGATATCAGCGGGGCCTTCGTGAATTCGCGGTAAGCCGGACGGGTCAGGGCTTTTCGGTCCAGCGCGCCTTGGCGTCATCCTTCGTCACGTTCAGATGCACGTGCTCATCGACGTGATCGACCCAGCTGACGGGGATCATATGGTGTTTGAAGCCGCCGGCGAGATCCAGTCTGGCCAGTTCGATCTGGTCGCCGACGACATGATCGACGCGGCCGACGTGTTCCCCGTCCGAGCCGACGACTTCAAGGTGTTCCTTGATCCGGGAGACGTCTACCATGTGAAAGCTCCTGCCCTGATGGCGCGCAAAATCAACGTCACAGGGTTCGCCGGGTTTCGTCTGCGGAGGTCGTGATGGGTGAAATCGTCAACCTGAACCGGGTCCGGAAGGACCGGGCCAAGACCGAAGCGAAGGCCGCCGCGAAAGCCAACCGCGCCGGTCACGGGCGATCGAAGGCGGATCGCACGGCGGCCGAAAAGGAACGCGACCGGGCGAACCGGCTTCTGGACGGGTCGAAGCTGGAGGACTGAGCCATGGCCGATCCGCGTCAGGACCCGCGCATCAGACACGGGCTGATCCCCGTTCTGGTCGCCATGCGGGTCAAGGCCGAGCGCGAGCGACGCGAGGCCGAGGCGGCGAAGAAGGGGGCGGCCCCGGAGAAGAAGAAGCGCGGCTGGTTCCGCTAGGCTGCCTTGGGTGCGCGGATAAGCAGGGCCTGACCCGACAGGACCAGCAGCAGGCCGACCAGCGCCGTCCAGCCGAAATGGGCGCCTTCGAACAGCACGGACACCAGCATGGCGATCGGCGGCGTCAGGGCCGAGATATAGCTGGCCATGGCGTAGCCGATGGTCCGGGCGATGGTGAAATACAGGCCGAAGGCGATCACCGAGCCGAAGATCGACAGGTAGAGCAGCGACCCGACGTAGGTGAAGGTCGGGTCGATCCGGAACTCCACCCCCGTGATCAGGCCGTAGAGCGCCAGCAGGCCGGTACCATAGGCCATGGCCCAGGCGGTCGAGGGGATGGCCTCGGAGCCGCGGTTCTGGCCCCTCCAGGCGAAATAGTTGCCGAAGGCCGAGGCCGTGGTGGCGATCAGGGCGAGGCCGACGCCCAGCGCCGCCCGACGGTCGAAGCCGGCGCTGAGCACCTCGCCGCCCGACAGAACGGCGACGCCGAACAGGCCCAGGACGGCGCCGCCCCATGAGGCCGCGGCCGCCTTCTGGCCGGCGGCGATGCGGAACAGGACCAGGTTGAGGAAGGTCAGGGAGGCGAAGGTGACCGCCACGATGGCCGAGGCCACATGGCCCTCGCTGGCGTAGGTGAAGCTGTAGCTGATCGAGAAGGCGAAGGCCCCCTGCCCCAGCGCGGCCAGATGCTGGGCCCGGGTGAGACGCAGGTTCTGGCGGAAGATCAGGCAGCCGAGGAACAGCAGGGCCGACGCCAGGCCGAACCGCCAGACGATGGAGGCCAGCGGCGGCACCGTCCCCAGCTGCAGGGTGATGGCGTACCAGGTCGTGCCCCAGATCATGGCGCAGATGATCACGCCGACGACGCCGAGCAGTTTGGCCCGGGACATGGGCAGGCGGGCGACGGCTGCAGCTTCAGTCGGGGAGGACATGCCCTCGACATGGACCGCCCGGCTCGACGGGACAAGCGGGGTTGTCGCCGTTCGCCATAAGGACGGCTTATGGCGTCCGGATGTCGCCGTCAGGCGCGCAGTTTCAGCCCGGCGCGGACCTCGGCGGGCACGGCCTGATAGACTGTCGCCGGGCGGATGTGCAGGCGCTCGCGGACCTGATCCAGCGGCTGTTCGAACAGGGCCTCGTAGTCGAGCCCGGGCAGCCAGCGCGCCGCCTTGCCGTTGCGGTACGCCTGCCAGACGGCGCGCCGGGCCGGCACTGACCGGACTTCGCGCTGGATTTCCCGCGCCGCGCCCCAGCCGATGAAGGCGAAGCCGAGATTGCGGGTCTGGCCGTAGGAGAAGGAGACCACACAGGCCTCGCCCAGGGCGTCGGCGCCGTAGCCGGTCAGGACGTGCCAGATGTCGTGGATGTCGCGCAGTCGGCGCGAATACCAGAGGATCGGATGCGGGGCGTCGATGAAGGGCACGACCTCGCGCTCGACCTCGGCCAGACCGTCGGCGGTGAAGCCGCGGGCCTCGCGGAACGCGCGGTAGCTGGCGCCGACCGTGCCGGGTTCGAAGCGGGCCAGCCAGACGGGGTCGTCCAGCCTGTGCGCCAGCTCCTCGCGCAGAAAGGCCTGCCGGCCGCCTTCCATCGTGGCCAGCATCCGCTGATAGCCGCGCGAAACCGACCGGCCGCTCAGCGCCTGCATGATGCGGAAGACCTGAACGGTGTCCTCCTTGTCGCGGATCAGCCGCTGGAAGGCGCGCAGGGCCGTCAACGGACGCAGGCCTTGCGGCCGAAGCTTGCGGAAATCGTCGACGTCGGCGGTCAGGGTCATGGCGGGATCCGGTCGGGGCGCGCAGTGTGCTCGGGCCGCGTCCGGCTGGAACGGCGCCGCGTAGCTCGGGTTATCGACGATAACAGTCTTTGAAGGCCACGTCTTGATGTCCACCACCCGTACGACGGCGGCGCCCCGGCTCCAGTCCCTGGCCCTGGCATGGCCGCCCCACGTGCTGCGTCAGGAGGATGTCGCCGCCAACGGCGCGGAGATGTTCGCCACCACCCACGGCGGCTTCGAACGGTTGGCGCCCATCTATCGCAACGCCCTGATCGAGACGCGGCATTCCTGCGTCCCGATCGAATGGTATCTGAAGCCGCACAGCTTCTCCGAACGCAACGACCTGTTCCTCGAGAACGCTGTCACTGTGCTGGCCGAGGCCGCGGGCAAGGCGCTGGATCAGGCGGGACTTGAGGCAGGCGACATCGACGCGATCGTGGCGGTCTGCACGACCGGGATCGCGACCCCTGCGCTGGACGCGCGGCTGATGCAGGCGATGCCGTTCCGGCCGGACGTGAGGCGGCTGCCCATCTTCGGCCTGGGCTGCGCGGGCGGGGTCGTCGGACTGGCGCGGGCGGCCGATCTGGCCCGGGCGCATCCGGATGAGCGGGTGCTGCTGCTGGTCGTAGAACTTTGCGCCCTGACCTTCCGGGCGCAGGACCGGTCCAAGAGCAATCTGGTCGCCACCGCCCTGTTCGGCGACGGCGCGGCGGCGGCGGTGATCAGCTGCCGCGACGACGCCACGGGACCCGCCCTCGGCGCCAGCCGCGAACACACCTGGCCCGACACCCTCGACGTCATGGGCTGGGACGTGGCCGACGACGGGCTGAAGGTCGTGTTCAGCAGTGACATCCCCACCCTGGTCCAGAACGACTTCCGGCCCGTGGCGATGGATTTCCTGGCCGCCGAGGGTCTGACCCCGGCCGACATCGGCGGCTTCGTCTGCCATCCGGGCGGCGCCAAGGTCATCGATGCGCTGGAAGCCTGTTTCGAACTGTCGAAGGGCGCTCTGACCCATACTCGCGCCGTCCTGCGCGACCACGGCAATATGAGCGCCGCCACGGTGCTGTTCGTGCTCAAGGCCATGCTGGACGACGGGGCGAAGGGACCGCTGCTGCTGACCACCCTGGGTCCCGGATTCACCGCCGGACTGATGCTGGTGCACGCCTGATGTGGCTGTGGCTGGTCCTTGGGCTCGTCGCGGCGCAGCGGCTTTGGGAGTTGTGGCTGGCGGATCGCAACACAAAACGCCTTCTGGCAGAGGGCGCGGTCGAGGTCGGGGCCGTCCACTATCCCCTGTTCGTCGCGCTGCACGCCAGCTGGCTGGCCGCGCTCGCCATCGCAACCCCGTGGACGACGGTTCCGAACCTGTGGTGGCTGGCGCTCTACGGGATCCTGCAATTCGGCCGGCTTTGGGTCATCAGGACGCTCGGCGGGTTCTGGACGACGCGGATCATCACCCTGCCCGGCGCGCCGCTGGAGACGGGCGGTCCCTACCGCTTCATACGCCACCCCAACTATGTGGTCGCCTCGCTGGAGATCCTCGTCCTGCCCCTGGCCTTCGGTCAGGTCTGGATCGCTCTGGTCTGGAGCGTCGCCAACGCGCTACTGGTCGCCTGGCGCATCCGGGTGGAGGACCGCGCCTTGCAGGACCGCCGCAGCTGATGCTGAAGAAACGCTCCGTCTCCCTGTCCGGCCACGCCACCTCCGTGGCGCTGGAGCCGGCCTTCTGGACCGTGCTGGACGAGGTCGCGGTCACCGCTGGCCTGTCGCAGGCCGGGCTGATGAAGCGGATCGACGAACAGCGGGGACGCACGCCCCTCGCCTCCGCCTGCCGCCTTCTGGCGCTCGCCTGGGCGGGTGGCGACCGGTCTTTCGCCGAACAGGCGTCTACTGATTGACAGCGGCCCGGGTTGGCGCATCCTCCGTTCCGGAGGCGTCCCCATGTCCAACGAAAAACTGATCCCCGCCGCGATCGTCGGCGGCCTGCTCGCCCTCGGCATGCTCGGAGGCGGCGCCCTGATCGGACAGGGGATCGTCAACGCCCGCGTCGGCGACCGGTCCGTCAGCGTGCGCGGCCTGGCCGAGCGCAATGTGAAGGCCGATCTGGCCGTCCTGCCGTTGCGGTTCACCGCCTCCGGCGACGTCCTGTCCGAGGTCCAGGCGCGCATCGACGGCGACCTCGTCATCGTGCGCGGCTTCCTGACTGCGCAGGGCTATCCCGCCGCCGCCGTGTCGCTGGGCCGGCTTGAGGTCGCCGATACGCGATCACGCGAATACGCCAACCAGACCGGCGGACCCCGGTTCATCCTCGCCCAGACGGTGATCGTGCGGACGACGGATGTGGACCGGGTCCAGGCCACGACCCGGGCCCTGAACGATCTGGTTCGCCAGGGCGTGGTCCTGCAGGACTTCTCCGGCCCCACCTATGTCTTCACCAGGCTGAACAGCGTGCGCCCCGCCATGATCGCCGAGGCGACGGCCGCGGCCCGCACCGGCGCCGAGCGGTTCGCCCAGGATTCGGGCGCGCCTCTGGGACCGATCCGTCAGGCGACGCAGGGCTCGTTCGAAATCCTCGCCCGGGATGAGATCGGCGACGAGAGCCAGTCCCCGGACAAGAAGGTCCGGGTCGTGACCACCATCAGCTACCGTCTGCGCTGACGATCAGTTTTCCGCCACGGGTTCCGGACCCGGTACGCTCGGAGGCTCGACGGAAGGCATGTCCGGAAGGTCCGGCGCTTTCGGGGCATCCGGCAGCGTGGGACGCGGAAGGTCGACGTCGATATCGACGTTCGTGTCCTTGGCCGGGTTCATGCCGCCGTTCGAAAAGACCACAAAGGCGATGACGATGACCACCACGACGAGGCCGCCGACCAGCAGGCCGATCCAGCTGCCGCCGCTTCTCCGGGGCGGATTGTTGATAGTGGTGTGATGGACGACTTCGGGCCTCTCGGGCGGCGGAACGTTGGGATCGGTCATCGGTCAGTTCGCAGCCGGTACGGCCGGAGCCGAGACTTCGGGCAGATCGACGTCGACGTTCACGTCCCTGGTCTCGGGCGCGCCGCCGCGGGCGAAGACGAAATAGGCCACGATAGCCAGCACGACGACGATGCCGCCGACGATGAAGGCGAGGCCCGCATTGCCGCCGCCGCTGCCGGTGTTGTTGATGTTGTCGGCCATGGAAGACCCTTCCCTGATTGCTGATGCGACCGGAACGACGGTCACGCTTCACGGTTCCGCGACGTCAGACCTACGCCGCCGCTGACATCCGGCTCCGTGCACCTTATGTTCCGCCGATGAGTCTGCCTGACGCCCCCGCCCCGCGCATTTCCGATCTGGCCCGTTCGCGCGGCCCCAACGGCGTCGAAGCGGCCGCGCCCGACTATCTGGCCGGACTGAACCCCGAGCAGCGCGAGGCGGTCGAGACCGTCGATGGTCCTGTGCTGGTGCTGGCCGGAGCCGGCACGGGCAAGACCCGGGTGTTGACCACCCGGCTGGCCCACATCCTGGCCACCGGCCGCGCCCGGCCGTGGGAGTTGCTGGCCGTCACCTTCACCAACAAGGCCGCGCGCGAGATGCGCGAGCGGATCACCCAGCTGATCGGCCCGTCGGCCGAGGGACTGCGCTGGCTCGGCACCTTTCACAGCGTGGCCGCCCAGATCCTGCGCCGGCACGCCGAACTGGTCGGGTTGAAGTCGACCTTCACCATCCTGGACACCGACGACCAGGAGCGGGTCTGCAAACAGCTTCTGGAAGCCGCCAATCTCGACACCAAACGCTGGACGCCGCGCTCGCTGAGCGGCCTGATCGATCACTGGAAGAACCGGGGCTGGACGCCGGACAAGCTGCCGCCGTCCGAGGATTTCGCCAACGGCAAGGGCCACGCCCTGTACGCCGCCTATCAGGCGCGGCTGGTCAGCCTGAACGCCTGCGACTTCGGGGACCTGCTGCTGCACAACCTGACGATCCTGTCGCAGCATGCCGATATTGCTGAGGAATATCGCCGCCGCTTTCGCTACATCCTCGTCGATGAATACCAGGACACCAACGTCGCCCAGTATCTGTGGCTGCGGCTGCTGACCTCCTCGACGGGCAACGTCTGCTGCGTCGGCGATGACGACCAGTCGATCTATGGCTGGCGCGGGGCCGAGGTGGACAACATCCTGCGGTTCGAGCGGGACTTCCCCGGAGCCAAGGTCATAAGACTGGAGCGCAACTATCGCTCCACGCAGCATATTCTTGGCGCGGCGTCGGGCCTGATCGCCGCCAACCGGGACCGTCTGGGCAAGACCCTGTGGACCGAGGATCTGAGCGGCGACAAGGTCCGGGTGCGCGGCGTCTGGGACGGCGAGGCCGAGGCCCGGCTGATCGCCGACGAGATCGAGACGGCGCGGCGGGCCGGCACGCCCTACAGGGACATGGCTGTCCTGGTCCGCGCCTCGTTCCAGATGCGGGCGTTCGAGGAGCGGTTCGTCCTTCTGGCCGTGCCCTACACCGTCATCGGCGGACCGCGTTTCTTCGAGCGGGCCGAAATCCGTGACGCCCACGCCTATCTGCGGCTGATCCTGTCCGAGGACGACGACCTGGCCTTCGAGCGGATCGTCAACGTGCCCAAGCGCGGCATCGGCGACACCAGCGTGCAGAAGGTGCTTCAGATCGCCCGCCTGTCCGGCGTCTCGGCCATGAGCGCCGTGCGCGACCTGATCACCTCGGACGAGCTTCAGGCGCGGACGCGGACGGCCCTGTCCAACTTCGTGCGCGACATCGACCGCTGGCGGGCCCTGGCCCAGACCACCACCCACTGGGAGCTGACCGAGGCGGTGCTGGAGGAGAGCGGCTACACCGACATGCAGAAGGCTGACCGCGCCACCGGCCAGACCCGGCTGGATAACCTGAAGGAGCTGACGCAATCCATGCAGCAGTTCGAGACCCTGCCCGCCTATCTGGAGCACGTCTCACTGGTCATGGACCTCGACCGGGGCGGTTCGGACGATGCAGTCCAGATCATGACCCTGCACGGAGCCAAGGGGCTGGAGTTCCCGCTGGTCTTCCTGCCCGGCTGGGAGGAAGGCGTCTTCCCCAGCCAGCGCAGCATCGACGAAAAGGGCGAAAAGGGCCTCGAGGAGGAACGCCGCCTCGCCTATGTCGGCGTGACCCGGGCCAAGTCCGACGCGCGCATCAGCTTCGCCGCCAACCGGCTGGTCTACGGGCGCTGGACCTCGCAACTGCCGAGCCGGTTTGTGGACGAACTGCCCATGGCCCACGTCGAGGCCGAGAGCGACACCGGCTACTATGGCGTCACCCCGGGCATGAAGGACGCCAAGAGCCGCTGGGACGACATGCCGACCTTCGGCTCGGGCTATTCCTCTCCCGGCTGGAAACGGGCCCAGTCGTTCACCGCGGCGAAGACCCCGGCGGCGCGGACGGCGCGCCACACGCTGATCGAGGGCGACGGCCGTCTGGTGGCCACGGCCGATCCCAAGGCCGGCGGCGACTGGTCGAAGGGCGAACGGGTGTTTCACCAGAAGTTCGGCTACGGCCTGATCACCGGCATCGAGGGCAACAAACTGCTGGTCGCCTTCGACAAGGCCGGCGAAAAGAAGGTGATCGACAGTTTCGTGGAGAAGATTCCATGACACCCAGCCGCCGCGCCGTCCTGGCGGCCGCAGCCGCCCTTTCCCTCGCCTCGCCCGCAGCCGCCGCCAGCCGGCCGGGCTTCGTCACGCGCGAGGGGATGGGGCTGAAGATCGACGGCCGGCCCTACCGGTTCGTCGGCGCCAACGCCTGGTATCTGGCCTGGCTGGGCGCCGAGGCGGACTTTGGCGACCGGGCGCGGCTGGAACGCGAACTGGACGCCCTGGCCGGCGACGGCGTGACCAATCTCCGGATCGCCGCTTCCGCTGAACTCTCGCCTCTGAAGAATTCGGTCCGGCCCGCCTTCCGCGACCGGGGTTCCGACTACAACGAAACCCTGCTTGTCGGTCTGGACCGGGCGCTGGCCGGGATCGGGCGGCGCGGCATGAAGGCCGTGCTCTACCTGACCAATTTCTGGGAATGGTCCGGCGGGATGATGACCTATCTCTCGTGGGTCAATGGCGGGCGCTATCTGGACATGAACGACCCGGCCCACCCGTGGCCCGAATTTCCGGACTTCGTCGCCGACTACTACGGCGCCGCCGACGCCGTCGATCTCTATCACGCCTGGGTCCGCGCCGTGGTCACGCGAACCAACACCGTCACCGGCGTACGATACGCCGACGATCCCGCCATCATGGCCTGGCAGCTGGCCAATGAGCCTCGCCCGGCCGGTTCGGAGGTCCGGGCCGCCGCCAACCTGCCGGCCTTTTATGGCTGGATCGCCGGCACGGCGCGGCTGATCAAGTCTCTGGATCCCGACCATCTCGTCTCGACGGGCAGCGAGGGCCTGAAGGGATCGGTCGAACGGGCCGACATCCTGCTGGACGCTCATCGCCCGTCCGACATCGACTATCTGACCGCCCATATCTGGCCCGCCAACTGGAGCTGGCTGAACCGGCAGGACATGGCCGGAACCGACGCGGAGGCGCGGGCCCGGTCGGCCGACTACATCCGCCAGCACATCGGCTTCGCCCGGGAGCTGGGCAAACCCCTGGTGATCGAGGAGTTCGGATATCCACGGGACGGCGACGCCTATGATCCGGCGACGCCGACCACCCTGCGTGACGGCTTCTATCGCGACATTCACGCCGCCGTCCTCGCCGACAGCCGCACGGGCGGCCCGCTGGTTGGATCCAACTTCTGGGCATGGAACGGCGAAGGCCGGACGCGCAATCCGGATTTCCGTTTCCGCGAGGGCGACCGGGCATGGCTGGGCGATCCGCCTCACGAGCCCCAGGGGTGGTACGGCGTGTTCGACACGGACGCCTCCACGCGGACGCTGATCCGCGCGCAGGCCGCGGCGCTGGCGGCGCTGTAGCGGGAGGCGGCTTCCCGCGGCTATCCGGGCGTTTGCGCCCTTTCGGCCGGCGCGCCGTGACTCGCCAGGGTCTCCCACGCGCCGACCCCGACCAGCACCGCCGTCGCGCAAATCGCGAGACCCAGCGGCGTCAGCATCGGCACGGCGAATCCCAGCGCCCCCAGCGCCGCGATCCCGCTCAGCCGTGACGGCGACCACTTGCCGAAGGCGGCCAGTTTGAACACCTGGGCCCCGATCAGGAACAGCATGGGGCCCCCGATCACGACGGCGGCCATGGCGAAATCGATGACGCCGCCCGGGTGACTCAGCGACATCTCGTCCCCGACGGCGGTGACGACGATGCCGGCGACCACGAGGATCGGCGCGTAGGTGTAGGCGCGGCGCGCGACGCGCCCGGTGTCTTGCGCATGCGCAATGACGTCCGAGGCGGCGTCGTGGGCCTTGCTGAACCAGATCCACCACATGGCCAGGGTGCCGCCGAAGGCCGTGGCGAAGGCGCCGAGAACCGGCGGCGTCCACTCCAGCCCGGCGAAGGTCGCGCCCGTGACCAGCACGGATTCGCCCAGGCAGATGATGATGAAAAGTCCGACGCGTTCGGCCATGTGGCCGCCCTCGACCTCCCAGTCCTCGGTATGCGACCGGCCGAGGCCCGGAACCCAGAAATAGCAGGCCGGCGCGGCGAATTCGGCGACCACGGCGATCAGCCACAGGACCAGACGGGCCTGCCCGTCCAAGACTCCCCCGGCGATCCACAGGATGGCGCCCCCGACGGCCCAGAGGCAGATCCGCTGGAAATTCCGCCGCAGCACCGCATGCTCCCGGACCGCCCACAGGGTGAACAGGCCGCGCCCGACCTGCAGCGAGGCGAAGGCGCAGGCGAAGATCAGCCCCTTGTCGCCGAAGGCCTCCGGCAGGGAGGTCGACATGACCAGGCCAGCGCCCATCAGCAGGAACAGAAGCGCTCGCACCGGCGCGCGGTCGGGATCCAGCCAGTTGGTGATCCAGCTGGTGTCGATCCACGCCCACCATAGGGCGCCCAGCAGCATGGTCGCCTGCAGCACGCCCAGCCAGGTCAGGTGCTCCAGCAGGGTGTGCGACAGCTGGGTGATGGCGAAGACGAAGACGAGGTCGAAGAACAGTTCGACGAAGCCCACGCGGGCGTGGTTTCCGTCCCGGGTTCTCAGCAGGTCGCCCGCCATCCGATTCCAACCCTTCGTTAAGCCTGAAGCCCGACCCTGCATCGGTGCGCGAGTCCCGTCCAGACAACGGCCAGACCGACCCCGCCCCCGGCTGGTGGGAGCGGGTGATCTGCGTCGTCATCATCGCCATGCTGACCGGCGCCCTGATCGGGCCGGTCTTCGCGCCGCTGCAGGAAGAGACCCCGGTGCTGCGGCTGGTCTGGCTGCCGGCCTATGCCGCCATCTTCGGCATGGCGGCATGGCGGATCGACCGGATGTGGGGGGCGTGGCCGGCGGTCCTGGCCATGGCCGCCGTGGTCGGCCTGGCCTTCGCCTCGAAATACTGGTCGATCGACTATGAGGTGACCAGCCGGCGGGTCATCGCCCTGGCCATCAGTTGCGTCTTCGCCCTCTATCTGGGAGCGGTGTTCCGGGGTCCGCACCTGCCGCGCCTGCTGATGCACGCCGCCTTGCTGATGGCGATCGGAAGTCTGGTGATGGTGTTCGCCTTCCCGTCCATCGGCGTGCACCAGTACGACAACGCCGGCCTGTGGCGCGGCCTCTGGTACGAGAAGAACCAGATGGGCGCCGTGATGGTGGTCGGGGCGACGGCCGCAGCCGCCTGCCTGGCCTCGCCTGACCCGCGCCGGCTGTTGCCGGCCGTCACCCTCGGCCTGGCGTCCCTCCTCGTGCTGGCCACCCAGTCCAAGACCTCGCTGCTGTGCCTGATCGTCGGCCTCGGCCTGGTCGGTGGCTTCTGGTCGCTGAAGCGCGGCGGTGCGGCCTTCAGCGTCGTGGCGATCTGGATCGCCGTCGTGGTCGCCGGAATCGGTCTCTGGACCTGGGAGACCCACTCCGTCGCCGTGCTGGAGGCGCTGGGCAAGGACCCCTCCCTCACGGGCCGGACCGAGATCTGGGACAGCCTGATGCGCAAGGTCGCCGACCGGCCCTGGACCGGTTACGGCTACGGGGCCTTCTGGGGCCGGGTTGGGGAGTCGGTTCCGGCGGACTGGGTGCGCAAGGAGACCGGCTGGACCGTGCCCAGCGCCCACAACGGCTGGATCGATCTGCTGGTGCAGCTCGGCTGGCCGGGCGCGGTGCTGGTGGGATTGCTGATGACGACGACGACCCTGGTCACCGTCCTGCGCTCCATGAGCCAGGGCGCGCGCGAGGGCTGGTGGGCGCTGGGTTTCCTGGCCGCCTTCTTCGTTCTGAGCCTGTCGGAAAGCATCCTGGTGCAGCATCAGAGCCTGCACTGGGTCCTGTTCCTGGCGGTCCTGACGCGCGCCGTCCTGCCCTCGCCCGTTCCGGTCGCCGCGCCGCTTGTGGAGAAGCGCCGCGGGGCCTACCAGACCGGCTCCCGAATCGCCGCACAGTATCCGCATGGGCCAGTCCGATCCCGCACCTTCGTTTCTCGATGACCTCTTTGGAGGGCCGGCCGCCGGCGAGCCCGATCCCGCCGGCGCGCCAGCCAATGATCCGGTCTTGACGCCCCGTCCCGCAGCCTCGAAGCCGGAGCCGGCCCCCGCCTCCTCGCCTGCTGTCGCAACCGCGCCGCCTGTCCCCGGCAGCTATTCCGCCTCCTCGATCGAGGTGCTGGAAGGGCTGGAGCCGGTCCGCAAACGGCCCGGCATGTATATCGGCGGCACCGACGAGCGGGCGCTGCACCACCTGTTCGCCGAGGTCCTCGACAATGCGATGGACGAGGCCGTCGCCCGCCACGCGAAACTGATCACCGTCGATCTGGACGCCGAAGGCTGGCTGTCCGTTCGCGACGACGGCCGCGGCATCCCGGTCGATCCCCATCCCAAACATCCGGGCAAGTCGGCGCTGGAAGTCGTCATGACCGTCCTGCACTCGGGCGGCAAGTTTTCCGGTAAAGCCTATGAAACCTCAGGCGGTTTGCACGGGGTCGGGGTCAGCGTCGTCAATGCCCTGAGCGAACGGCTGGACGTTACGGTCTGGCGTGACGGTCATGAGTGGACCCAGTCATTCAGCCGCGGCCTGCCGCTGGGTTCGATCGTCCAGGGGCCGCCCTCGAAGAAGAAGGGGACCCTGATCCGGTTCAAGCCGGACGAGGAAATCTTCGGCGTCGGCGCGGCCTTCAAGCCCGCCCGTCTGTTCCGCATGGCCCGCTCCAAGGCCTATCTGTTCCGCGGCGTCGAGATTCGCTGGACCTGCGCCGCGGACCGCATCACCGACCACACGCCGACCGAGGCGGTTTTCCACTTCCCCAACGGCCTGGCCGACGCCCTGGCCGAGCGAATCGGCGCCCTGGAGACGGTGACCCCGACGTTCGCGGGCCGCGTCGAGCGCAAGGGCGAGGCCGGAGCCGTCGAATGGGCCGTGACCTGGTCGCCGATCGGCTTCGGCGAGGCCGACGGCTTCGTCTCCTCCTACTGCAACACCGTCTCCACGCCCGACGGCGGCACCCACGAGGCCGGCTTCCGCGCCGCCCTGGTGAAGGGTCTGAAGGCCTATGGCGAACTGACCAATGAGAAGCGGGCGGGCCTGATCACGGCCGAGGACGTCATCGCCAACGCCGGGGCGATGATCTCCGTCTTCATCCGCAACCCCGAGTTCCAGGGCCAGACCAAGGACCGCCTCTCCTCGCCCGACGCCCAGCGTCTGGTCGAGCAGTTGCTGCGCGATCCGCTGGACCACTGGCTGACCGAAAGTCCCAAACAAGCCAACAGCTTGCTGGGCTTTGTTATCGACCGGGCCGAGGACCGCCTGCGTCGCCGCAAGGACAAGGAGGTCCAGCGCGCCCAGGCCACCCGCAAGCTGCGCCTGCCCGGCAAGCTGTCAGACTGCTCGCGCCAGTCGGCCAACGGCACCGAACTGTTCATCGTCGAGGGCGACTCGGCCGGCGGCTCGGCCAAACAGGCCCGCGACCGCACCACCCAGGCCATCCTGCCCCTGCGCGGCAAGATCCTGAACGTCGCCTCGGCCACGGCCGACAAACTGCGCGCCAATATCGAACTGTCCGATCTCGCCCTCGCCCTGGGCGTCCAGCCCGGCAGCCGGTTCAACATGGAAGACCTGCGCTACGAGCGGATCGTCATCATGACCGACGCTGACGTGGACGGGGCGCACATCGCCGCGCTGCTGATCACCTTCTTCTACCGCTCCATGCCCGAGACCATCCGTCAGGGCCGGCTGTTCATGGCCCTGCCCCCGCTCTACCGGATCAGCGCCGGCCCGCTGTCCGAATACGCCCGCGACGACGCCCACCGCGACGAGCTGATCGCCACCGTCTTCAAGGGCAAGAAGGTCGAGATCGGCCGCTTCAAGGGCCTGGGCGAGATGATGGCCTCCCAGCTCAAGGAGACCACCATGGACCCCAAGAAGCGCACCCTGGCGCGGGTCACGGTGCCGTCGTCCGAAGACGAGATCGAGGATCTGGTCGAACGCCTGATGGGCCGCAAACCCGAGGCCCGCTTCCAGTTCATCCAGGAAAACGCGCGCTTCGCGGTGGCCGACCTCGACGTCTGATCAGCCGGCCAGGGCCGCGGCCGGCCGGGGCGGGACCAGACCCGCCAGCTTCAGCCGCAGCTGCCGCCGGAGGAAGAACAGCGCGACCAGACACTGCAGCAGGCCAGCGCTCGCCGACAGCCACCAGAAATGCTCCAGCCGCGTCCAGGACTGGGCCGACAGCCAGAAGGCGCCCCCCGCGAAGGCCAGCAGACGCAGCGCGCTGCCGACCAGCGCGGGCCGGGTGTCGCCCAGCGCCTGGAAGGTCCCGGAGGCGATGAAGATCAGACCGGTGGCGATGAAATTCAGCGACACGATGCGCAGATAGGTCGAGGCGACCTCGGCCACCGCCGGATCGGGCGTGAAGGGCGCGACCAGCCAGCCGGCCTCCCACTGGCAGATGAGGGTCAGCACCAGCATCAGGCCGCAGCTGATGATCGCCGCGTCGCGCACGGTGCGGCGCACGCGATCGGGCAGACCCGCGCCGAAATTCTGTCCGGCCACCGGGGCCACGGCGAAGGACACCGCCATGGCCGGCAGGAAGACCGACTGCATGACCCGGGAGCCGACGCCGAACCCGGCCTGGGCCTCGGACCCGAAATTGCGGATCACGGCGTAGACGACGCCCATGGTGAAGAACATCAGCACGAACTCGGCCGCCGACGGCAGGCCGATGCCGACGATGCGCGACAGCACGGCGCGGTCGGGCCGGGCGAGACGCAGGGGTTCGCTCATCAGCGTCTGCGCGCGCCCGAACACCCACACCGAGCCGACGAAACCGGCCAGCGCCGCCAGCGAGCTGGCCAGTCCCGCCCCGAAGGTTCCGAGCGGCAGGCCCGAGCCCCAACCCGCGATCAGCACCGGCGCGAGGACGGCGTTGAGCAGGACCGTGCCCGACTGGATCAGCATGGTGGGCCGCACCACGCCCGCGGCCCGCAGCGCCGCCCCGATGGCTCCGGTCGGGAACATCAACGCCAGAGCCGGCAGGAAGCCGTACAGATAGGCCGTCCCCTGCCGCGCCGTTTCGGGGTCCGCGGCGAAGGCGCCGATGGCCATGCCGCCGAAGCCGTAGCCACCGATCAGGGTCAGGGCCGAGAGCCCCAGGGATATCAGCATGGACTGGCGATAGACGCCGTCGACCTGGGTGAAATCCTTCGCCCCGATGCCGCGGGCGATCAGCGACAGCGAACCGACGGCCACCATCTGGGCGGCCGCCATCACCAGAAAGAAGACCACCCCGGCCAGGCCGACGCCGGCGATCGCGTCCGGTCCGACGCCGGCGACGAAATAGAGGTCGATCAGGAAATAGAGGGTCTGGAACAGCAGGCCGAGACCGATGAAGGCCGCCATGCCGATGAGACGCCGGCTGATCGATCCCTGTGTCAGGTCATGTTGCATGGCTGGTCTCCCGGCATGACGCAGAAGCGCGTCATCCGGTGGATTTACCCGGGCAATATCGGATCGTCAATATTACCCGGATAAATTATGTCGATCAGTGAGCGGTCGCCTGGTCGCACGCCGTCGGAGCGCCGTAACGGCTGACCTGGGCGTGGGCGGCGTCGCCCATGAGATGCAGCACCGTCATGCGGTCGTACTCGCATTCCGGCATGTCGGCAGCCTCGGCATAGCCCAGCGCGCGGGCGACCAGCGGCACGGTGTTGCTGTGGCCGACCACCAGAACGACGGCGTCGTCCGGCAGGGCGCGGACCTTTTCGGCGATGGCGGCCACATGGGCCGCCGCGCCGCCGTCGAGGCCGACGGGCTCGACGGTCACGGAATGGAATTCCGCCGCCGGCGCGGCGGTCAAACGCGTACGCTGCAGCGGGCTGGTGAAGATGTGACCGGGATGGACCTCGGCGAGGGCGGCCGCGAGCACGGCGGCGCGAGCCTGACCCGCCTCTGACAGCGCCGGATCGGCGCCGGCGTCGGCCTTCTCGGCGTGACGGACCAGATAGACCGTCTGGGCCATGGCCGAGGTGGCGGTCAGCAGCGAGAAGGCGGCCGCGAGCAGGAGGCGTTTCATGATCTCAAATCCCGGTTTCGCTCGAGATTGACCGCCGGGGCATCGACTGTCGAGGGCGAAGACGCCGGCGCCCCGATACGCTTCAGTGCACCTTCCACTCACCCGGCCGGGCGAAGGCGGGCTCGCCGCTGACCTCGGCGTAGACTGAGCTGAGGTCCTCGAAGACACGGTTCCAGGCGAAGCGTTCGACGGTCCGGACGCGTGCGGCCGCGCCGATGGCCTCGATATCGCGGGCGAACAGGGCCTCGATCGCCGCAGCGTACTGGACGGGGTTGGCGCTCTTCGCCAGCTGGCCGACGGTGTCGTCGACCGTTTCCTTCACCCCGCCGGCGTTGACCCCGACGACCGGCCGTCCGCAGGCCATGGCTTCCAGCACGATCAGGCCGAACGGCTCCTTGTCATTGGCGTGAACGAAGGCGTCGCAGGAGGCGATGATCCGCGCCACGGCCTTGGGGTTGGCTTCGTACGGCAGGGAGATGACCCGCTCTTCGGCCGGCATGCCCGCGCCGGCGCCGACCAGGATCAGATGGTAGGGGTCGCCCAGTCTCTGGACGGCCTCGATCAGCACGTCGATGTTCTTCTCGCGCGCGGGCCGGCCGGCGAAACACAGCAAGCGCGCGGTTGCGGGCAGGCCCAGCTTCTTCAGCAGCCAGTCGCGGTCGCGGCGGTCGGGGCGGAAGGTGTCGATCTCCACGCCCAGGGGACGGATGACGATGTTGCCGACGCCGGCCTCCTCGAGCCGGCGGGCGATGAAGCGGCTGGGCGAGATGACCTTGTCGAACTGGCCGAACAGCCGCGCCCAACGCTTCTCGACGGGCTTCTTGGCCCATTCGCCGAAATGCAGGGCGGCGAGGCCGGCCGGATCGGAATGGCAGAAGCCGACGACGGGGCAGCCGGCGCGCTGACCGGCCTCCAGGGCCCCCTGCCCCGGCGTATAGGGATCGCCAGCCTCGATGATCGACGGATTCAGCGACGCCACCCAGGCGCCCCAGCGCCGCACCGAGGTCGGCCAGCGGTAGCCGTCGCCGAACGGCAGCTTGGTCGCGTGCAATTGGACGATGCCGTCATCGCCCGCCTTGTGGTGCGCGCCGGGCACGACCAGCGAATGGGCCACCCCCGGCCGGTTGGCCTCCAGCCAGGCCTTCTTGGACAGCAGATAGCGTTTCACCCCGCCCGACCGCGGCGCGTACAGCATGGTGGTGTCGACCAGACGCGGCCGGCCCTCATCGCCGGCGGCCTTGGTTGCCCTCAGGGTTTCCGAGACTTCCTCGTCCCAGCCCGGAATCAGGCGCAGTTCGCCTTCCTGCACTTCCAGACCCGCCAGGCTCATGAGTTCACGTTCGGCCGCGCTGATTCTTGAGGCTCCAACGCGCGCGACGCGCTTCTGGATGCGGCGGGCCTTTCGGACCTTCGACATATGCGACTTTACCATCAGCGGCCCCTAGCGCCGCTCGAAGCCAAGCTCAAGCGTCGTCCGCTTGCGGACCGTCTTCGACGGGGACCACGCCGCGGCGGTGAAGCGCCTCCCGCAGCAAGGTCTCCACCTGGGCGTTGACCGAGCGCAGTTCGGCGGCGGCCAATCGCTCGACCGCCGCCATCACGCCCGGAGAGGCGCGCATCAGAAAGGGCTTCCTGGGACGCGCCATGGACTCAGCCGTACAGGGTGCCGGTGTTGATGACCGGCTGGGCCTCGCGATCGGCGCACAAAACCACCAGCAGGTTGGACACCATGGCCGCCTTGCGGTCCTCATCCAGTTCCACGACGCCGCGTTCGCCAAGGTCCAGAAGGGCGTTTTCGACCATGGCGACGGCGCCACGGACGATCAGGCGCCGGGCCGACAGGATCGCCTCGGCCTGCTGACGCCGCAGCATGACCCCTGCGATCTCAGGCGCATAGGCGAGGTGGGCCAGGCGGGCCTCGTCGATCGCCAGGCCCGCGGCGTGCAACCGGGTGCCCAGCTCGTCACGCAGCCGGGCGGCCACGTCCTCGGCGTCGGCGCGAAGCGTAAGTTCGGAATCCTGCCCTTCCTCGCCGTGGTCATAGGCGTAGTGCGAGGCGATATCGCGCAGGGCCGTGTCGACCTGGATGGCGACGAAGGCCTGGTAGTCGTCGACGTCGAACAGGGCCTGGGCCGAATCCTCGACGCGCCAGACCACATTGGCGGCGATCTCGATCGGATTGCCGCGCCTGTCGTTCACCTTGAGTTTGTCCGAGGTGAGGTTGCGAACGCGCAGGCTGATTTTCTTGCGGCTGTACCAGGGCAGGACCCAGCGCAGCCCGGTCCTGCGGTCGGTGCCGCGATAGTCGCCGAACAGGAGGATCGCCATGCCCTCGTTCGGCTGCAGCGAGTACAGCCCGCAGATCAGCAGCAGGCCCGCCACGGCGGTGACGATGCCGGCGACGACCCGCCAAGCCGTGTCCGGATCCTGGGTGATGCTGACCGGCCCGAGAATGAGCAGGGCCAGCCCGACCAGCAGCATGAGGACGCCATTGGCGGTCGACGCCGGGCGTTCCGTGGATCTGGAATGTGTGGTTGCGGTCATCGGTCCCTCCCTGAAGCAATATGAAAATGATATCACTTTGATGTCGAATTGCGCAATAGCCTCGCTTTAACTGTTGCCCGGAGGCCCGGCTTCGGCCTTGCATTCGCCTCAAATTCGAGAAACTTGAGGCAGGCTGGCGTGGTCCCTGTTAGAGGATCGCCCGCGTCTCTGGCGTATCGTCCACAGGGGTTTCTACCGAATGCGTATTCTACTCGCGACCGCGGTTGCGATCGCTCCCCTGATGGCGGCTTCCGGCGCGATGGCCGAGGTCGTGATTTCGACCGCCCGCACGACGCCGATCGCGACGTCGAACGCCACCGGCTCGGGTCCCGACGACATCCGCATCGCCGGCGGCGGCGCCATCAACGTCGCGTCCGGCGCAGCGGTGACGGTCGACGCCAGCGAAAACTTCACTATCGACTCGGCCGGCGCCGTCACCATGGCCCTCGCCGCCAACGGCGCGACCGGGGTCCTGGTCAACCCGGGGGTCGCCTCCACCCTCACGATCAACGGCTCCATCTCCATCTCGGACACGATCGGGACCTATCCCGACAGCGACAGCGACGGGGATCTCGACGGTCCCTGGGCCACCGGATCGGGCCGGTACGGCATACGCTACGCGGCAGGCGCGCCGGTCACCGGAGACCTGATCATTGGCGTCAGCGGCGTCATCAACGTCGAGGGCGCCAACTCGTACGGCGTCCTGATCGAATCGGGCCTCACCGGAAAACTCCAGAGCCAGGGCGCCGTCCGGGTGTTTGGCGACAATTCGATCGCCATTCGCACCCAGGGTCCGATCACGGGCGCGGTGACTCTTATGGGAGCCGTCAGCGCGCGCGGCGCCAATGTGTCCGCTGTTTCGATCGGCGGCGACGTGGGCGGCCGCCTGACGCTTCAGGGCGACATCAACGCGTCCGGCTACCGCTACACTTCCCGCGGGGGCGACGCCTTCGAGGAGAAACTCGACGCTGAAGACAAGCTGCAGGGCGGCCCCGCGGTGATCGTCGCCGGCAATGTCGCCGGCGGCGTCATCGTCGATCGCGCGCCCGTGGACGCGGACACGGCCAATGCGGACGAAGACGGCGACGGCTTCCCGGACGCCTCCGAGCCCGAGGGCGCGATCACCAGCTTTGGCGCTGCGCCGGCGCTTGTGATCGGCTCCGCGACACAATCCATCACCCTCGGGGCCGTGGGAACGGGCGATGGCGCCTTCGGCTTCATCAACCGCGGGGTGATCTCGGGTCAGGGCGTCTATGACGGCATTGACGCCAATGGGGTCGTTTTTGGCGGAAACGCCGGCCAGACGGTGACGGTCTCGGGCGGCGTGCGGAACGAGGGAACTGTGTCGGCCCTCGCGTTCGATGCGAACGCCACGACGCTCCGGCTCGGCGCAGGAACCAACGCGCCCCTGATCTACAACTCCGGGGCCATCAACGCCGGCGTCTCCAGCGATCTGGCGTCCGCATCGGCGACTGCGATCCGGATCGACGCCGGGGCGTCGGTCACCAGCCTCACCAACAACGGCTCGATCCTGGGCTCGGGCACGGGCGGCACGGCGACCGTCACGGGCATTCTGGACCTCAGCGGCGGCCTCACCTCGATCAACAACACCCGGTCGATCCAGGCGCTGCTTGCTCCGAACGCAGACGGCGACGCGCTGACCGGCTCCACGACGGCGATCGATGTCAGCGCGAATACGACCGGGGTGAGCCTGATTCAGACGGGCGTCGCCGCCACGCCGACTGCAGCGAACCCTGACACCGACGGCGACGGCGTGCCGGACAGCAACGAACCGATCATCGTGGGCGCGATCAAACTCGGGTCAGGAGCAGACACCGTCGATATCCGGAACGGCGTGGTGCAGGGCGATGTCGCCTTCGGCGCCGGCGCCGACCGTCTGCTGATCTCGGGCGGCGGCGTCGTGCGCGGCGCCCTGTCGGATACGGGCGGCGACCTGACCATCGACGTTTCCAACGGCACGCTCGACGCGCGTCAGCTCACGCGGACGAACGTCACCGACCTGAATGTCGGAGCGGACGGCAATCTGATCGTGACCCTGGATCCGGCCAACAACAGTTCGGGCGGGTTCAACGTCGCAGGAACGGCGACGTTGGCCGACGGCGCCGGCCTCGGCGTGCGTTTCACCTCGCTTCTGACGGCGGAGGAGCGGTTCACGCTCATCGACGCGGCGACCCTCAATTTCGGCGCGATCGACCTGACTTCGATCGAGGCCAATTCCCCGTATCTGTATGTGGTCGAGGCGGGCGCCGATGTCGCCGCCGGCGAGGTGTTCGCCGATGTCCGCCGGCGGACGGCGGCCGAAGCCGAATTCATTCCGGTCGAAGCCGCCCTGTACGACGCCTTCTACACCGCGATCGGCGACGCTGACGCCCTGAGCATGCGCAACGCCTTCCTGGCCCAGACGGGCCGCGAGGACTTCATCAATCTGTACGAGCAGCTCCTGCCCGACCACTCGGGCGGTCCGCTGCTTTCCCTGGCCTCGGGCGTCGACGCCGTGACGCGGGCCCTGACGGGCCGCAACGCCTCGGCCGCGCCGGGTGAAACCAGCGCCTGGGTCCAGGAGATCAATTTCTACGCCGACAAGGACAAGACCGACACCTACGGCTTCCGCTCGGAAGGCTTCGGCGTCGCGGGCGGCGTCGAACGCGGCAGCGGTCTGGGCAATATCGGCATCACGGCGGCCTTCACCTCGTCGGACCTCGAGGATCCGGAGGCCGAGGCCGAGGAAGTGCTGTCGGCGAATCTGCTGGAGCTGGGTCTCTATTGGCGGGCCCAGGGCCAGTACTGGACGACCTGGGCGCGCGCCGCCGCGGGCTATGCGACCTTCACTTCGGAGCGCCGCTTCGTCGGAGCGGGCCTGAACCTGTCCAACGAATCGGACTGGAACGGCTTCACCCTGGCCGCAGCCGGCGGCGCCTCGTATGAGCGCTCCTTCGGACGCTTCAGCGTCCGGCCCGAAATCTATGCCGAGTATTTCTCGCTCAGCGAGGACGGCCACGTCGAAACGGGCGGCGGAGACGGCTTTGACCTGGAGATCGACGACCGCGAAGGGCACCTGTTCTCGGCGACCGCCGCCATCAACGTCGGCATGGGAATGGGCGAAAACAGCTGGCTGCGCCCGGAGCTGCGCGTCGGCTGGCGTCAGAACATCTCGGCTGATCCGGGCGAGACCATCGCGCGCTTCCGTTCGGGTGGTCCGGACTTCACCCTGGCGGGCGGTTCGATCGAGGGCGGCGGGCCGATCGTCGGCTTCCGCCTGAACGTCGGCAACGAACTGGGCATGCTGTCCATCAACGCCGACGCCGAGATGATCGAGGACTATGTCCGTTACATGCTGTTCCTGCGGGCCAGCTTCCGGTTCTAGGCCGGAAAGCGAAGGGATCGGGCGGCTAGCTCAGCTGGTCAGAGCACCTCGTTTACACCGAGGGGGTCGGGGGTTCGAACCCCTCGCCGCCCACCAATCCCCGGCGCCCGCCCCGGCGCCGGTCAGGATGCGTTCACCCTTCGCGGCCTAACCCTGCCGGTCAGGAGAGATTCACCATGTCCATGCCCCCTGCCCGCCTCGCCATCCTGTCGGGCGTTCTCGGCGCGGCCCTGATGCTGCAGGGCTGTCTGGTCGGCGCCGTCGTCGGAACGGCGGGCGCGATCGTAGGGGGTGCGGCCCAGGCCACCGGCGCCGTGGTCGGCGCGGGTGTCGACGTGGTCACGACCTCCGACGAGGAGACCAAAGCTAAACGCGAGCGCGAGCAGCGGGACCACGAACGCGAGCAGCGCCGCTGCGAACAGCGCCAGCGCCAGGGCCGCGACTGCTGACCTAGAGGGTCAGCACGCAGCGTTCGTGAATGGTCGGCCGCGCCACCTGGATGCGGCACAGGCCCGGCCATTCGGGCCGGAGGCGACGGGCGAACCAGAGGCAAAGGTTCTCCAGGCTCGGAAGCTCCAGCCCCGGCTTCTCGTTCAGCATGCCGTGATCCAGTTCCTCGGCCGCCGCCTTGAGGGCGCGGTCCAGTGCGCCAAGGTCGGCGACCCAGCCGTGATCGGCGTCCAGCACCTCGGAGCGGATCGTCGCCTCGACCGTGAAGGAGTGGCCGTGGATGCGGCGATAGATGCTGCCCTCCGGCTCGTGCGGAAAGTGGTGGGCGGCGTCGAAGGTCGCGGCCTTGGTGATCTCGAAAACGCTCATCTCACGCCGATGTATTTGTGGGTCTGGACGCTGAGCCGCCATCTGGGGTGGGTCAGGCAATAGTCGATGGCTGCGGCCGTGTTGGCCGCCCGGTCGGGGCCGTCCATCGGCTGCAGCCAGAAGCGTTCGAAAGCCAGATGCTCGAACCGGTCCGGCATGGCTTTCGGCTGCGGGAAGACCAGTTTCAGCTCCTGGCCCGAGGTCTGGACCACAGCCGCCTCGGCCTTGGGGCTGACGCAGATCCAGTCGATCCCGGCCGGCGCCGGAAGCGTGCCGTTGGACTCGATGGCGATCTCGAACCCGCGCGCGTGCAGGGCGTCGATCAGGCCCGCGTCCAGTTGCAGCAGGGGTTCGCCCCCGGTGCAGACGACCAGCCGGGGATCCCCCGCCCTGCCCCGCCACATCGACAGGACGTGATCGGCCAGGGCGTCCGCGTCGGCGAACTTTCCGCCGCCGTCGCCGTCCGTCCCGACGAAGTCCGTATCGCAGAAGGTGCAGACCGCCGCGGCCCGGTCGCGCTCGAGCCCGTTCCAGAGATTACAGCCGGCGAACCGCAGGAACACGGCCGGCCGTCCGGCCTGCCCGCCCTCGCCCTGCACGGTCAGAAAGACCTCCTTGGCGGAATAGGTCATGCGGCCGCCCATTCCGCGTGGCCCGTCGCCCGCAGGTCGCAGGCCGGGCAGTCGCCGCAGCCATAGCCCCAGACGTGGCGGTGTTCGCGGTCGCCGCGATAGCAGGTGTGCGACGCCTCGACGATCAGCTCCACCAGCGGCGCCCCGCCGATCCGGTTGGCCAAGGCCCAGGTCTCCGCCTTGGTCAGGGCCATCAGCGGCGTCTCGATCACGACCGGTTTGTCGAGCCCCAGGCTGAGCGCCGTCGCCATGGCGTCGATCGTGTCGCGGCGGCAGTCGGGATAGCCGGAAAAGTCCGTCTCGCACATGCCGCCGACCAGCAGGTCCAGCCCGCGCCGGTCCGCCAGCGCGGCGGCGCAGGTCAGGAACACCAGATTCCGGCCGGGCACGAACGTACTGGGCAGTCCCCGCGCGTCCATCTCGATCGCCCGGTCCGTCGTCAGGGCGCTCTCCGCGATCCGGCCGTATCCCGTCAGGTCGACGACATGGTCCGGGCCCAGCCGCCCTGCCCACTGCGGCAGGACCGCCTGCATGCCCTCGCGCACCGTCAGCCGCGCTTCCATCTCGACGGCATGACGCTGGCCATAGTCGAAACCCACGGTTTCGACGCGCGGAAACCGCGCCAGCGCCCAGGCCAGACAGGTGGCGCTGTCCTGACCGCCCGAGAACAGGACGAGGGCAGATTTTTCGCTGGTGGGGCCGGAATCGCTCATGACAAACCTGCGGTCGGCCGGTCGGCCGCGCGCATAAACAGGGGGGATGGGCCGCTTCGATGGCGGGGCGCGCCTTCTACACCAGCCCCGGGCGCAGGGCAAAGACGGCCGGAAAGCGGCGATCGCCGCCTTAACCCTTCTGCAAACGCTTGTCGGTCAATGTCTACCGGTGACAGTGGAGTTGTGGCCGGACATGCCGACCATCGAAGTCTTGACCGAGCGCGCCGAGCCCGTCTCGCCGCAGACGCCGGGAAGCGCTGTTTTCTCGCGCTTCGAGCAGGAACCCGACACCCTGGTGATCGCCGTCGTCGAGGCCGGTCGACCGGTCGGCCTGATCGAGCGTAACGACTTCCTGCTCAAGATCGCCGCCCCTTTCGGCCACGCGCTCTACGCCGGACGGCCGGTGGAGCACCTGATGGACGCAGAGCCGGCTGTGGTCGAGGCCGGCGTCAGCATCGACGCCTTCTGCGACATCCTGTTGAAGAGCGGCCCCGGCGCCCTCATGCGGGGCTTCATCGTCACCCGGCGAGGCCGGTACCACGGCGTCGGCACGGCGGTGTCCCTCCTGCAGGCCGTGAACGACCGCCAACGCCGCCAGAACGAAGAACTGGCCGAACAGGCCAGGGCCCTCAGCGACACCCGCAACCAGGCGCTCACCTCCGCCCGGGCCACGAGCCAGTTCCTCGCCATCATGAGCCATGAACTGCGCACGCCGATGAACGGCGTGCTGGCCGTCGCCGAACTGCTGCGCCGCCAGCCGCTGAACAGCCAGGCCCAGGCGCACGTCACCACCATCGTGGACTCGTCTGAAACCCTCCTTCGCATCCTCCAGGACGCCCTGGATCTTTCGCGCGCCGAGGCCGGGGAGCTGGAGCTGCATCCCGAATCGACGCCGCTGCGCGCCCTGATGGACGACGTCCAGGCCCTGTGGGCCCCCCGCGCGTCGCAGGACAACGTCACCCTGATGGTAAGCTATGAGGGCGACACCGAACTGGCGGGGTTCATCGACAGCGTCCGGGTGAAACAGGTCTTCAACAACCTGATCGGCAATGCGCTCAAATTCGCGCGCAACGGGGTGGTCGAGGCGCGGCTGAAGGCCGTGGCCAGGGGCGACCGCATCCGGCTGGAGGCGCGGGTCCGCGACGATGGTCCAGGCGTCGATCCCGACCGCATCGACGAGATTTTCGATCCGTTCGTCCATGGGTCCGGCCCCGACGGCGCCGGCCTCGGCCTCGCCATATGCCGTCAGATCGTCGACCGGATGGATGGACGCATCCGGGCGGAAAACAATCCCGGCCGCGGTGCGACCTTCGCCTTCGACATTGAGGTCGAGCGCAGCGAGGTCGAGGCGGCGGCTCCCTCCAACGTCGAAAGCATCGGGGACGGCGACCTTATGACCAATCCCCACATCCTGATCGTCGATGACAACGCCACCAACCGGGTTGTGGCCCAGGCGCTGTGCGAGATGTTCGGTTGCACCTCCGAAACCGCCGGGGACGGCGTCGAGGCGCTGGAAGCCGTGCAGGAACGCCGGTTCGATCTGGTCCTGATGGATATCAAGATGCCCCGCATGGACGGGGTTCAGGCGACCCTGGCGATCCGCGCCCTCGAGGGGCCTGCAAGCGCCCTGCCGATCGTCGCCCTGACCGCCAACGCCGATCCGGACGACGCCCGGAAATACGTGGAAATCGGCATGGCCGCCGTGGTCGAGAAGCCGATCAAGCCGGAACGCCTGCGCATGGCCATGAACCTGGCCCTCGAACAGGCCGCCGCTGCTGCGAGAGCCGGGGCGGACCCCGCCCCGGCGGCCCGTTCGGTCGCCTAGCCGCCGTCGCCGTCGACCGATCCGGCCTCGTCGTCTTCTTCCTCGTAGCCGACCAGACGCAGCGCCCTCGCCGCCTGATCGTTCAGTTCGCACCAGCGCAACAGACCTTCCTCGCGCCCGTGTGTGATCCACACCTCTTCCGGTCTCAGCTCGGTGAAGGTTGCAATCAGCTCCGGCCAGTCTGCGTGATCCGACAGCACCAGCGGCAGTTCCACCCCTCGTTGGCGCGCGCGGGCCCTGACCAGCATCCAGCCCGAGGCGAAGGCCAGCACCGGGTCGGCGAAGCGTCGCGCCCACCGGTCCTGGGTCGCCGACGGCGGCGCGATCACCACCTCGCCGCCCAACGCATTGGGCTTCAGCCCGGTGGCGGGCAGGATCGGCCCCAGATCGACGCCCTCGCGCTCGTACAGACGATTCAGGCGTTCCAGCGCCCCGTGAACATAGATCGGCCGCTCCCAGCCCGCTTCGCGCAACAGCCGGATGACCCGCTGGGCCTTGCCCAGGGCATAGGCGCCGACCAGATGCGCCCGCTCGGGAAACTGGCGCAGGGACTGGACCAGCCGGCCGATCTCCTCGCCGTCGGGCGGATGGGTGAAGACCGGCAGGCCGAAGGTGGCCTCCGAGATGAAGACATTGCACGGCACGGGCTCGAACGGCGCGCAGGTCGGATCGCGGCGCCGCTTGTAGTCGCCGGAGACGACCATGGTGATCCCCTTCCAGCGTATCGCCGCCTGGGCCGAGCCCAGGACATGGCCGGCGGGTTCCAGGGTGATCCCGACGCCGTTGTGGGACGCAGTCTCGCCATAGGCGACTCCCTGCCGGCGTCCGGCGAAATCCTCCCCGTACCGTTCGGCCATGATGGCCAGGGTCTGCGGCGTCGCCAGCACCGTTCCGTGTCCCGAACGCGCATGGTCGGCGTGGCCGTGCGTGATCACGGCCCGATCCACCGGCTGAACCGGGTCGACATGGAAGTCGCCCGGGGGGCAATAGAGGCCCGCCGGCGTCGGCCTCAGCAGGTCTTCGAAGCGGATCATGAAGGGCATATGGCGGTCATGGCGCACCTGACAACGCGCCCGACGGACTTGCGCTCATTTCGCGCCCGACCCAGAAACGGACCATGACCTCCTCGATCCTTGACCTCCTGCCCCAGTTGGCCGGCGGCGCCGCCCACACCCACGCCCTCGGCTTCGTCTACGACGGCGTGGACGGGGATCGCGTCCGCATTCGCGTGCCATGGCGCGAGGACCTCGTCGGCGACCCCGAGACCGGCGTGCTGGCGGGCGGGCTGGTCACCACCCTGCTGGACCACGTCGGAGGTCTGGCGACCTGGGTCGCGCTCGGCCGCTTCGAGACGATCGCCACCCTGGACCTGCGTGTCGACTACATGCGCGCCGCCGAAACCCGTCGGGATCTGATCGCCGAGGCGCGCTGCTATCGCCTGACCCGGTCGGTCGCCTTCGTCCGCGCCTGGGCGTTCGAGGACACCGCCGAGGATCCCGTCGCGGCGGTTCAGAGCGCCTATATGCTGGGCTCCGGCGAAGGACGGGGTCCGGGCGTCAATCTCCGGGCTGCGGGGGAGACGCCGCGATGAGCGATCTTCTGGACCGCCTGCCCTACGCCCGGTTTCTCGGCTTGACGACCGAAAGCGAAGGCGACGATCTGACCGTGACCATGCCGTTCGCAGAGCGGCTGATCGGCAATCCGATCCTCCCGGCGCTTCACGGCGGCGCCACCGCAGCCCTGCTGGAACTGACGGCGGTGGCCCAGGTCGCCGCCCTCTATCCGCGACTGCGCCTGCCCCGCCCCATCAACGTCAGCGTGGCCTATCTGCGTTCAGGACGGCCGATGAACGTCCACGCCAGCGCCCGGATCAGCCGCGCGGGCCGCCGGGTCGCGCACGTCCTGGCCGAGGCCTGGCAGGACGACCGCGCCCAGCCCATCGCCGCACTGACCGCACACTTCCTACTTGCGGTAGACGACCTGTAGTTGTCTTCTAGCGGACCTCGTGATCGGCTTCCCCCGTGACGTTCCGGTCACGGGAGGAAGATCATGACCAGACAATCCATCGGTGAAACCCTGGCCGTCCGGCTCTATGCGGCCGAAACCGCCATCGATCTGGCGCTTGCCGAGACGGCGACGCTGGCGGCGATGCTGCCGTCGGCGCGGGCGGACGCCTACCTCTCCGCCGTGACCGGCCAGCGCGCCTTCGACGGGGCCGCGGGGGCCGTCAGCGCCCTGTCGGCGGCCCGCTCCCACATGGTCCAGACCCACACGGCCCTCGCCGCCCTGGCGCGCAAGCTGGGCCTCGACGCCCTGGCCGTCGGTCCGATCGACAAGCCCGGCGACACGCCGCCCATCGGGGGTGGCGGCGGGGATGGGCCGGGCGTTCATCAGGATATGGTAAACAAAGCCCTGACAGACACGGTCAACAAAACCCTACCGTACACAGCCGAGCTGTGTTAAGGTTTTGTTGACCTAGTTTTCTCCAGTGGGGGCCTTTGTGACCAAAACCGAAATCATCGCCAGCGTCGCCAGCGACCTGGACGCCGCCGAAATGTCTGTCGATGCGGCCATCGCTCGCGCCACCACCTTGGTGCAGGCTATGATTGGTGCTCGTTCTGCACTTGAGCTTTCGCCAGTGGCCTGCGCCGGTTCACAGGCCAAGGCTCTCGAAGCCATCGCCTCGCTCGCCGCCGCGCGCCAAGCCATGGTCGAGTGCCACAAGGAACTCGCCAAGGACCACCGCCGCCTGGGCTACGGCGTCTACGCCGAGGGCTGGAAGCCCAAGGGCGAGGATCAAGAGCGCCCCACCGAAGGTCGGATCCTCCGCGCAGTTTAATTCGACGTAATGTCCGCTACCGATCATTCACGCGGTCGCTGACTTCAGGCATTCTCGCCCCCACGCAAAATGGCGTGGGGGCGATTCTGTGTTCGACAACATCTACGTACAGGTCGGCCTCGCCGTCACAGTTCTCGTGGTTGCCTTCGCCTTCGTGAAGGGCGACGAGCCGGAACGCATCGCCGGCGCCATCTTTGTTCTGGTCGTGGTGGCCTCGCTGGTGACTCCTGATTCCGGCCCCGCCGCGCGATGGGGTCCGATTGGTTGGGATTTGATTCTGGCAGCCGTGTTCGGCGGCCTCGCCTGGCACAGCCGCCGCACCTGGCTGATCTGGGCCTTGGCCTTCCAGAGTCTGATCGTCACCGGCCACATTCTGGTGCTGGCGGACATCCGCCCCCCGGGCGACGCCTTCGCCGCCGTCAACAACATGGCCAACTACGGCCTGCTGATCTCGCTCGCCGTCGGCACCTTCTGGGCCTGGCAGGAACGCCGGGCGGCCGGACTGGAAACCTGAGCCGCCGGACCGGTCAGCGAGAGGCGAAGTGATTGTTTGACACCCTGTACGCCCGGATCGGCGCCGGCGTCGCCACACTGGTCATCGCCTTCGCCTTCCTGAAGGGCGACGAGCCCGAGCGCGTCGGCGCCGGCGCCTATGCCCTGGGTCTTCTGGCGTCACTGCTGCTCCAGGACGACAGCCGGCTGTCCGGCTCCCAGTGGGGCGTGATGACGATCGACACGATCATGCTGGGCGTCTACGCGGCCCTCGCCTGGAAGAGCCGGCGGTCATGGCCGGTCTGGGCCACAGGATTGCAGGCCCTGGTCGTCATGAGCCACGTTCTGACCCTCTTTGACCTGCGCCCGCCCCTCGCCGCATTCTACGCCGTCATCAATATGGCCAGCTACGGAATCCTGCTGGTCATAGCGGTCGGCACGTTCTGGGCATGGCGGGACCGGCGCGCGGCGGGGCTGGAATAGGCGGCGGCCCGCCGTCGCCATAGGTGGATATTCCTAATCCCCTGCCGTAAACTCCGCCCGAATCGGCCATCCGGCCCCGATGAGGCGCCATGCCCCTGTCCCATGCCCAGTTGTGGAAGGCGATCGACGGCCTGGCCCGGCGCGAGGGCCTGAGCGCCTCCGGACTGGCGCTGCGGGCCGGTCTGGACGCCACCAGCTTCAACCCGTCCAAGCGGTTCGGCGCCGGAGATCCGCCCCGCCCGCGCTGGCCCTCGACCGAGAGCCTGACGCGGATCCTGCAGGCGACCGGCCTGTCGCTGGGCGATTTCGCGACCCTGGCGATGGACGCGCCGGAACGGGCCCCGACTGCCCCCCTTCTGGGCATGGCCCGGGCGGGCGAGGACGGCTTTTTCGACGATGCGGGCCTGCCGGCGGGCGACGGCTGGGAGCAGACCGAGCTGCCGCAGCCGAAAGACACCCTGTTCAGCCTCCGCATTGACGGGGATTCCATGGCGCCCCTCTATCGCGAAGGCGACCGGGTGCTGGTCGATCGCGACGCGACCCGGGTCCGCAAGGGCGATCGCGTCGTGGTCCGGACCACGTCCGGAGAGACCCTGGCCAAGGAACTGGCGGCGATCACGGCGCGATCAGTGACCCTGTCGTCGATCAACCCCGCCTATGAACCCCGCACCCTGCCCCGGCGCGACATCGTCTGGATGGGCCGGGTGCTGTGGGTCAGCCAGTAGGCGCTCAGGCAGCGAGCCGCCGCGCGGCGAGCGATACCGTCCAACAAAAAAGGCCGCCCCTTCCGAGGCGGCCTTCGATGTCTCTGCGTCGCGCCCTAGTAGGCGGTGACGTAGTTGGCGTTCACCCAGCCGCCGCCGGCGATCTGGACCCATTCGCCCTGCGAGCCGATGACGGCGAAGGGCTGGCCGGCGCGCAGCGAGCCCGCCTGACGGTAGTTGGTGCCCGGACCCGAGCGGATGCGCAGGTTCGAGGTGGCGCGGTACTGGGCGCCGCTGCTGGCTTCCGAGCCGACCCGGGCGCGCTGCTGGTTGCAGCCGATGTAGGAGCCGGCGGCGGCGCCGGCGCCCGCGCCGACCACGGCGCCGAGCGTGCGTTCATTGCTCGACACCTGGCTGCCGGCCAGGCCGCCGATGACCGCGCCGATGAGAGCGCCGGTGCGCTGACGGCCGCCGGGGGCGTCGCAGTTGGTGATGCCGTTGGCCTGCTGGGCCATCGAGGCGGTCGGGACCGCGGTCACCAGGGCCGCCAGGGCGGCGGCGGTGGCCAAGGTGGTGTTCATGATCTTCGACATGGCTCTCTCCATTCATCGAGGTTGGTCGATGTCAGGCACAATGCGCTGGTCCGGATGAAGGCTCCCGGAGCCGCGCCGTTATCTTCGGTTCATGTTCGTTACCGGACATTTTTGGCGCTGACGCGATGCGCGCGGCGCATCGCTGCCTGACCGCGGGCGCGCGCGAAGCGCCAGGCCGCGTCGAGTCGGGACCCGAAGGGCGGCGCGCAGCAGTCAGGTCCCGAAGGGCCGACGACCGCGGCCCACTAGGATGCGAGTTCGCCGTTCGCGCCGGTCTCGATCAGCCGGATCGTCTGCGGCAGGCCGTAGATCGCGGCGAACGAGCCGAACCGCGGCCCCTGCGACGCGCCCAGCAGCACCTCGTACAGCGCCCCGAACCAGCTGCGCAGCGGCTCGAAGGCGTGTTCCTTGCCCACCGCATACACCTCTGCCTGGATCAGCTCGCCGTCGGTCGTGTCCGCCGGCAGGGCTTTCAGCCGCCCCGCCAGGTCGAGCAGCGCCGCCTTCTCCCTGTCGTCGGGCAGGCGATAGGACTTCGTCGGCTTCACGAAGTCCTCGTAATAGTTCAGCGCCCGCTCCATCAGCTGGTCCAGCAGCGGCTCGTTCTGCGGCGTCGCTTCGGGCAGGTATCTGGCGAAATAGGCCCACAGCTGGTCCTTGTTGGACGCATTTGCCACGCCCACCAGGTTCAGCAGCAGGGCGAACGAGACGGGCGAGGTGTGGGTCGGCGGCGCGCCCGAATGGATCGACCAGACGGCGTTGTCGATCCGCTTGGGGGGCTCCTGGGTCTTGTACGCCTCGATGGCCGCCAGATAATCGTCGATCGCGCGCGGAATGACGTTGAAATGCAGGCTCTTGGCCGATTTCGGCGACTGGAACATGTACCAGCTCAGGGACTCCGGCGTGCCGTAGCGGAGCCATTCGTCCATGGTCAGGCCGTTGCCCCTGGACTTGGAGATCTTCTTGCCCTCGATGTCGAGGAAGAGCTCGAAATTGAACCCCTCCGGCGGAACGCCGCCCAGGGCGCGACAGATCTTGCCGCTCTCGCGCACGCTCTCGATCAGGTCCTTGCCCGACATCTCGTAGTCGACGTCCAGCGCCGTCCAGCGCATGGCCCAGTCCGGCTTCCACTGCAGCTTCACATGGCCGCCGGTGACCGGAACCTCGGTGCGGCCGCCGGCCGGGTCGTCGAAGACGATCGTCCCCTTGGCGACGTTGCGCTCCAGCGTCGGGACCTGCAGCACATGGCCGGTGACCGGACTGACCGGCAGGAAGGGCGAATAGGTGGCGCGCCGCTCCTCGCCCAGGGTCGGCAGCATGATGGCCTGAACGGCATCGAACCGCTCCAGCAGGGTCAGAAGGGTCGCGTCGAACCGTCCCGACCTGTACTGCTCGGTCGAGGACAGGAATTCGTATTCGAAGCCGAACCCGTCGAGGAAGGCGCGCAGGCGGGCGTTGTTGTGCGCCCCGAAGCTGTCGTGCGTCCCGAATGGATCGCGCACCACGGTCAGCGGCTTGTGCAGATCCTCGGCCAGCATCTCCGGATTGGGAATGCCCTCCGGAACCTTGCGCAGCCCGTCCATGTCGTCGCTGAAGGCGATCAGCCGCGTCGTCCAGTGGTCGCCCGTCAGCGCCCGGAAGGCGTTGCGCACCATGGTGGTGCGCGCCACCTCGCCGAAGGTGCCCATATGCGGCAGGCCGGACGGGCCGTAGCCGGTCTCGAAGATCACCGGCTTCTGCAGGGCCTCGAACGTCGCCAGCGCCTCGTCCGCCTTGCCGGCGTCGATCAGCAGCTTCGCCGCGGTCCGCTCGGCGTCGTCCAACCGCTTCTTCAGCACATGGGCCAGAAGATTGCGGGCCTGTTCGAACGGCCAGGACTTGGCCTCGCGCGCGAGGGTTTCGAGGTTCTGCAGCATGGGGCGGGGTTTGGCGGTTAGGTGAGCCAGCGTCAACTTTCAGACCCGATTTCGCTTCCCTGTTGATTCCAATGCCGCCAATGGCCTTTGCGCCGCCTGATGAAGACCGCCGATTCGACTTCGACCCGCCCGGACGGCCGGCGGTTCAGTTCGCCGGCGGGTCGCTGTCGATCAGCCGGTCGGCGATCCGCCGGGCGAAGACGTCCAGGTCCACGGCGTTGGTGTTGGACAGCAGCACGATCGTCACGCTCCGCTCGCGCAGGCGATACAGCACGCCCGTCGCCCCCATGACGCTGCCCGGCCGTTGCGCGACATGCCAGGTGCGGCCGCCGCGCTCGAAGCTGTAGCTCCACACGCTGAGACCGTAGTCGTCGAGCCCCGGCGTCAACAGCTGGTCCAGCGACGCCGGCTTCAACAGTCGGCCGCCGTAAAGCGCGTCGGCGAAGACGGCGAGGTCCGCGGCGGTCGAATACATGGCCCCGCTCGCCGACCAGTTCTCGAAATAGACCGGCATGTCCGTGACCAGGGTCCGGGTGTCGTCCCGGAAGGTGTAGGTCGGCGCCAGCCGCTCCACGATGGCGTCCCAGCGCGCCACGCCTGTGTCCGCAAGCGCCAGCGGCGCCAGGATACGCTCCGACAGGACCTGCTCCCAGGGTTTGCCGGTGACGCCTTCGATGACCGCTCCGAGAAGGATGTAGTCCGCATTATTGTAGTTGAACGCCGCGCCAGGTTCCGTGGCCAGGGCGCCCGTACAGCAATTCGCCAGCAGGGCCGCGGGCGTCATCGGGCGCTGATAGTGCGGGATGCCGTTGGCGAAGGCCTCTTGATAGCTGCTCACCGTGTCGAGCTGCCCGAGACCCGAGGTGTGGTTCAACAATTGGCGCAGGGTGACCCGCGCGCCCGCTTCGCCCGGCAGGTCCGGCAGATGACGACCCACCGTGTCATCGATGTTGAGCCGCCCCTCGTCCTGCAACTGCAGGATCAGCACCGCGGTGAACAGCTTGGTGATGGAGGCGATGCGGAACCGGGTGTCGTCCGTCGTCGGCACGGCGAAGGCCCTGTTGGCCTGTCCGTAGGCGCCGTGAAACACAAGCGCGCCGTTCTCCTCCACCCGAATGACGCCCTGCAGGTCATTCTCGACGGCGTAGGCGTTGATGAAACCGGCAAGATCCGCCGGCGGCGCGGGCTGCGCCCGCGCGACGGCCGCCCAGCCCATCGCCAGCAGGGCGAGTACGATCGCAGCATACCGTTTCATGACTGCTCCGTCTCGGGGCGCTTCGGCCCTCTGGTGCTTGCCGGGCCCCAAGCTGGGCAATATAGTTCACTTTTCTTATGGGCAGTATATTGCACAGTCAAGACCCGCTGGCCCGACCCGACGTCCTCGCCCATGTCGGCGAGAACCTGCGACGGCTTCGAGCCTTGCGGAGCCTCAGTCAGACCGAACTTTCAAATCGTTCGGGCACCAGTCGGCGCATGATCGGCGCCATGGAGGGCAATGACGCCAACGTCAGCCTTTCCACCCTCGACCGCCTGGCCGCCGCCCTGGATGTCAGCCTGACCGAACTGGTTCGTCCGCCCGACGCCGCCGACAACCGCCGCATCAACACCGTCGCATGGCGAGGCGCGACGCCGGAAAGTTCGGGCGTCCTGCTGGGCTCCGCGCCCGCAACGCGGGAGGCCGAACTATGGATCTGGTCCCTCGCCGAAGGCGAACGCTACCCCTCCGAGGCCGACTCCCACAACTGGCACGAGATGTTGGCGGTGATCGAGGGCGTACTCGTCATCGAGGGCGCCGAGGAGAAGCACAGTCTGGCCGCCGGAGACTTTCTGATCTTCTCCAGCGCCCGCCCCTATGTCTTCGCCAATGGCGGCGAAGGTCCGGTCCGCTTCATCCGCAACGTCGTGCTGTGAGCCGCTGGCGGCAAGGGTTGACCCGCCCCCTCCCCCATGGCCTTTGCGCCGCCTGATGAAGACCGCCGATTTCGACTTCGACCTGCCCGAGGACCGCATCGCGCTTCGCCCCGCCGAGCCGCGCGATTCCGCGCGCCTGCTGGTGGTCCGCGACGGCGCGCTCGAGGACCGGATCATCCGCGATCTGCCCGGCTTCCTGAAAGCCGGCGACGCCCTGGTCTTCAACGACACGCGCGTCATCCCCGCCCGCCTGTCGGGCGTCCGCCAGCGTATCGGGGCCGAGGGCGAAACCCTGACGGTCGACGTCGAGGCCACCCTGCATCATCGCGACGCGCCTGACGTCTGGTCCGCCTTCATGAAGCCCGGCAAGCGCATCAGGCCCGGCGACCGCATCCGCTTCGGCGCGGGAGCCGACGGCGCCTGCCTCCTCGGCCGGCTCGACGCCACCGTGGTCGACAAGGGCGAGGACGGCCTTGTCGCGCTGCGTTTCGACCTCGCCGGACCGATGCTGGATGAGGCCATCCGCGACGTCGGCGTCATGCCCCTGCCCCCCTATATCGCGGCGAAGCGGCCCGAGGACGACCGCGACCGGTTGGACTACCAGACCATGTTCGCCCATTGGGACGGCTCGGTCGCCGCCCCGACGGCGGGCCTGCATTTCACCCCGGCCCTGCTGGATGCGATCCGCGCCCGCGGCGTCTCGACCCATGCGGTGACCCTGCACGTGGGGGCCGGCACCTTTCTCCCGGTCAAGGCCGACGACACCGCCGACCATAAAATGCACAGCGAATGGGGCGAGGTTTCCGCCGAAACCGCCGCAGCGTTGAACGCCGTCCGCGCCGCCGACGGCCGCATCGTCTGCGTCGGCACCACCTCCCTGCGGCTGCTGGAAAGCGCCACGACCAGCGACGGCGAGATTCGCCCCTTCCACGGCGACACGGCCATCTTCATCACCCCCGGCTACCGCTTCCGCGCCGCCGATGTGCTGATGACCAATTTTCACCTGCCGAAGTCGACCCTGTTCATGCTGGTGTCCGCCTTCGCCGGGCTGGAGACGATGAAGGCGGCCTATGCCCACGCCATCGCCCACGGCTATCGCTTCTATTCCTACGGCGACGGGTCCCTGCTGTTCCGCGCCCCCGCGGTCCGGTAGGTTCGGGGCGATGACGCAGATCTTCCGGCTTCCCTCCGCCGTCCGGCGCGACCCCGATGTCGAGGCCTGGTTCACGGCGGGCGACGAAATCCGCCGCCTCGCCGCGCCGTGGTTCGCCCGGATGCGCGCGTGCGGGCCGGATGTGCGGGAGATCCTGCATGACGGCTGTCCCACCGCCTGTGTCGGCGACGCCGCCTTCGGATACGTCGGCGCCTTCAGCGCCCATGCGAACGTCGGCTTCTTCCACGGCGCGTCCCTGGACGACCCCGCGGGCCTGCTTGAAGGCTCGGGCAAGCGGATGCGGCACGTGAAGCTGCGCTGGGGTCATCCGGTCGACACCCCGGCCCTGGAGACCCTGATAGCGGCGGCCTATCGGGATATTCTGTCGCGCCTCGCCTCCTCCAACTGAGCCTTGCCGGTTCGTAACCCCCGCGAGGCCCCATGCCCTTTCCCTTTGATATCTCCGCCACCGAAGGCCGCGCCCGAACCGGGGTGCTGAGAACCCCGCGCGGCGACATCCGCACGCCCGCCTTCATGCCCGTCGGCACCGCCGCCACGGTCAAGGCCATGACGGTCGACCAGGTGCAGCAGACCGGCGCCGACATCATCCTGGGCAACACCTACCACCTGATGCTTCGCCCCGGCCCCGAGCGGATGGAACGGCTGGGCGGCCTGCACAAATTCATGGGCTGGAACAAGCCCATCCTGACCGACAGCGGCGGCTTCCAGGTCATGTCCCTGGCCGGCATATCGAAGGTGAAGGAGGACGCCGTCACCTTCGCCAGCCATATCGACGGGTCCAGACATGTCCTCTCGCCTGAACGCTCGATCGAGATCCAGGCCGACCGCATCGGCGCCGACATCTCCATGCAGCTGGACCAGTGCGTCTCCTGGCCGGCCGAAGAGCCCGCCGCCCGCGCCGCCATGGAGCTGTCGGCCCGCTGGGGCGCGCGCTCGAAGGCCGCCTTCGGGACCCGCGAGACCCAGGCCCTGTTCGGCATCCAGCAGGGTTCGACCTTCGAGTACCTGCGCCGCGAGTCCTCGGACCGGCTGATCGAGACCGGCTTCGACGGCTACGCCATCGGCGGCCTCGCCGTCGGCGAGGGCCATCAGGCCATGTGCGAGGTGCTGGACTACGCCCCCGACATGCTGCCCGCCGATCGTCCGCGCTATCTGATGGGAGTCGGCAAGCCGGTCGATCTGGTGGAGGCGGTCTGGCGCGGCGTCGACATGTTCGACTGCGTCCTGCCCACCCGCGCCGGCCGCCACGGTCAGGCCTGGACCTGGGAAGGGCCGATCAACCTCAGGAACGCCCGCTTCGCCGAAGATCAGGACCCTCTGGACCCGACCCTTGATTGCCCCGCTTCGTCTCAATATTCAAAAGCTTATCTGCATCATCTGATCCGGGCTGACGAGATTCTCGGCAAGGTCCTGTTGAGCTGGCACAACATCGCCTTCTTCCAGGCGCTGACGGCGGCGATGCGGGCCGCGATCGCCGAAAGCCGGTTCGAGGCCTTCCGCCGCGACTTCCACGCCCGCCATACGTCCAACGGCTAGCGCTGGCTGCGGCCCCGTGGCCGGAACCAGGCCGGCGCGGCGGGCGGCGGGCAGTTCCGCTGCATCCCCGTCCCCTTCAGGAACGCGCGCCGCATGCGTCCCGCCTGGATCGCGGACTGGACGTGGCGGCTGTGCTGCTCCGCGCCCGAGAGTTGCCGGATCCAGCTGCGGCCGGGAATGAAGTCCGTCGTGGCGTCCCGGATCGTGTCGAGCGCCGCCCCGGCCGCCGCATCCGCTGCGCGCTCGCTCAGGAACGAGCCATCCGGCGAGGGTGGCTCGTCGGTGTCGGCCCCCAGCGCCTCGTTCAGGCGTGCGATCTCGGAGCCGATGGTCGCGCACTGGTTCAGGTTGCGCAGGTCATAGGGGTTGGCCTCGGCCTGCAGCAGGACGGTCGGGATATGCTGCCGTCGCAGGTTCAGATCGTCGAGCGGCGCGGTAGCCGCGGCCCCCAGGCCCGCTCCGAACTGGCGCGCGCCGTCCATCGCCGACCCGCCCGCCTGGCATCCGGCGAGGGCCGTGGCGATCGCGAGAATGGGGATGATCTGGCGCATGCCGTGTTCAACCACGCCCGGCGGCGCGGCGAAAGCCGTCTCTCCCCGGCGTGCCGGTCGGAATAGCCACTATCCGGCGTCGATCATCCAGGCAGGGTTCGCCCAGGATCGAGTTGTTCAGGCCTGGCTCGCCCGGCAGCGGCGCCGACACGACTTCACGTACCGCCGGCGAAGTGTGCAGGAAATGCCGCGCGCGCCGCCCCGGGCCGTAGCATCAACGCCCGTCGGCGGAACCTGACCTGAGACGTTCCTTGTTGCCGGCGATCGTCTTCGGCCCCTGATCCGACATCGCCTCGGTTCGGCCCGGGCGATTGCGATGGTTGCTGCCGGACTGGACGTCGTCGGCGGCGAGCGCCTCGCCCTCGTCCATATAATCGGCGACCTCGCCCGCGGCGGGAGGCGCCAGGGACGAATCGGCGACGTCGGGGGCGGCGTAGCTGCGCGGCTCGCTCCGGGGCGCGACCGGGTCGGCGGCTGCATTCCGGGCGGCGGCCCTGGAGGAATCGGCGTTCTGGTGGGGCATGGCGAACTCTCCTTCGGTGTCTGACGACAACCGGGAGCGGCCCTGCCTTGTTCCCGAAAAGAAGGTGGTACGCCCTCTCGGGCTCGAACCGAGGACCCTCTGATTAAAAGTCAGATGCTCTAACCAACTGAGCTAAGGGCGCATACCGCGCCGGTCGCGTTCGCGGGCCGGCGAGGCGCCTTCTCTTGCAATCCGGCCTCCGGGTCAAGCGCCGGGTCGACGGATAGAGGACGGCGGGCTAGGCATCGGCCATGAAACCCTTGTCCGGCCTGCGCATCATCGAATTCGACGGGCTGGGCCCGGTGACCTTCGCCGGCATGGTTCTGGCCGACCTCGGCGCCGAGGTGCTTCGCCTGACCCGCAGCACCGGCGCCCCGGTCTTCGCCGATGTCGGCGGCGAGATTCTGCATCGCGGCCGGTCGCCCGTCGCCGTCAATCTGAAAGACGCCGAAGATCACGCACGCGTCCTGGAGCTGATCGCCGCGGCGGATGGGGTGATCGAGGGCTTCCGGCCCGGCGTCATGGAACGGCTGGGTCTCGGACCGGAGGTCTGCGCCGGCCGCAATCCGCGACTGGTCTACGGCCGCGTCACCGGCTGGGGCCAGACGGGACCCAAGGCGGCCGAGGTCGGACACGACATCAACTATATCGCCCTCAGCGGGGCGCTCCACGCCATGGGAGAGCCCGATCGTCCGCCCCGACCGCCGCTGAACCTGATCGGCGACTACGGCGGCGGGGCCATGATGCTGGTCATGGGCATGCTGGCGGGCCTGATCGAAGCGCAGCGTACGGGGACGGGCCGGGTGGTGGACGCCGCCATGACGGACGGGTCGGCCCTGCTGATGAGTCTGTTCCATGCACTCAGGGCGCGCGGTCTCTGGAGCGATGCGCGTGGCGCCAATCTGCTGGACGGCGGCGCCCCCTTCTATCGCTGCTTCGCCTGCCGGGACGGCCGGTTCGTCGCCGTCGGGGCGCTGGAGCCGCAGTTCTACCGCGCCCTGCTGGCCGGTCTGAACCTGAACGAAGCGGAGGCCCCCCAGTACGACACGGGCGGCTGGCCGGCCCTGCACGCCCGGCTTGAGGCGATTTTCGCGACCAGGGACCGCGACGACTGGGCGGCGCTGTTCGAGGGGACGGACGCCTGCGTCACCCCTGTCCTGTCGCTCGCTGAAGCGCCGCGCCATCCGCACAACGCCGCCCGCAGCACGTTCGGCGCATCAGGCCGGCCCGAACCCGCCCCGGCTCCGAGATTCGCCGGATCGGATCCCGGCCCTGAACCGGCGGGAGCGGCCCTGTCCCTCGATCAGGCCGTGGCGCGCTGGCGTTGATCGGCCGCCCTTGAACAGGCCGGACCCCCGGCTGCAAAATTTGCTCTCCCGTGGGTGACCATCCGCCCGTTCAAGGCTATGGAACGTGCGAACCGGTCGCGCGTTGGAAGGCCGATCCGGGGGAGACGCCATTCATGAAACGACTGATCGCCTGTCTGGTCCTGACCAGCGCCCTCGCCGCCGCGGCCTGCGACGACCCGCAGGAATCGAACGAGCCTGAAACCGCAGACGCCGCGATGGAAGAGCCCGTCGCGCCGGCCGCCGAGGACGCGGGCGTTCCGGTCGCTGCGCCCAGCGCCGTCGATACGCCGCCGGCGGACTCGACCACGCTCCCACCCGAGAAGCGGTCTTCCGAAGAGTCGGTCAAACCCGAGAGCGAAACCCTCTTCTACTGATCCGCCCGCTGATCGGCGGCGGCCGGCCGCCCTGACGAAAGTTCCAGTTTGACGCCAAGGCACGCCCTGTTTCTCGTCAGCACGGCGGGTTTCGCTCTTCTCGCGTCCACCGCCCATGCAGACCCGCGTGCGCAGATCCGGGGCGAGATGGACGCGGAACTTCGCGAACAGCTCGTCCGTGCCGTCGGCGAGGTCGACGCGCCGCCCTCGAACCGGTTCGAGGCCCGACGCCGCGCGCGGCGCGCCCTGGAGTCCGCCGAGGCCCTGCTGAGATCCGAGGGCTATTATCAGCCGGTGCTGGAGGACGTGGTCGAGGGCGAGGAAAGCCCCGTCGCCATCGTCAACGTCACGCCCGGGCGACGGTTCATGCTGACGGATCCCCGCGTGCAGTGGACCGCTCCCGCGCCCGACGCCGAATCGGAAACCGCCGCGCTCGCCGAGGTCGCGGTCAAACCGGATCAGGCCGGGCGCGCGGGCGACGTTCTGGCCGCCGAGGGCCGGGTCGTCGCCGTCCTCACCCGCCGCGGCTATGCGGACGCCGCCGCCGAGCCCCGGCGCGTCGTCGTCGACCATGCGACCTTCACCGTCCAGCCCAACTACCGGATCTCGCCCGGCGCCCTGGTGCGTCTGGACGGGGTGCGGCTGGAGACGCGCGGCCCCACCAATCCCGCCTGGGTGACGGCCCTCGCCCCCTGGGCCGAAGGCGACGTCTACGACCCCGAGGACGTGGCCGAGCTCGAGCGCCGGCTGCTGGAGACGGGCGTCTACGACGGGGTGGGCGTGGCCCTGGCGCCGCGCGACCAGAGCCTGGCCAGCGGCTATCGTCCCATTGTGGTCACCCTGACCGACCGGCCGCGCCGGATTCTCGAGGCGGGCGCGACCTTCTCGACGGCCGAAGGATCGGGCCTCGATCTGATCTGGACCTGGCACAACCGGTTCGGACGCGCCGACACCGTGGTCTGGCAGGCCCGCGCGGCCGATGTCGACAGCCGCTTGGGAGTCAATCTCAGCCTGCCGCACTGGCGACGCCCGGGCGAGACGCTGAAGCTGTCCGTCGCCCTGCTCAACGAGGATACGGACGCCTATCGCCGCACGGCCCTGGCCATTGCCGCCGACCTGCAGCAGCGCCTCGGCAAGACCTCCTGGATCAGCTACGGCGTCGGCCTCGACGCAGGCAAATACGATGAGAACCGGTTCGATCCGGTCACCCGGCTGCCGGTCAATTTCGACCGCGACCTGGTCATCCTGACCGGCCGCGCCAGCGCCTATCTGGACCGGTCGAACGATCCGCTCGATCCGACGACCGGCTGGCGCCTCTCGGCCTGGGCCCAGCCCACGGCCGTGTCGGGCGAGGACACGACCGTCTTCCTGCGCACCGAGGCCCAGGTCACCGCCTATCTGCCGCTTCAGGACAATGCGAAGACCGTCCTGGCCGGGCGCGCCCGCCTCGGCTCCATCGTCGGCGGCGACGAACTGACCATCCCCTCCGACCGCCTGTTCTATTCCGGCGGCGGCGGCTCGGTGCGCGGCTTCGAATACCAGGGCGTGGGACCGCGCCTGCCTGACAACACCCCCCGCGGCGGCCTGAGCCTGGTCGAGGCCTCGGTCGAGATTCGTCGCGACGTCTGGCGCAATTTCCAGGCCGTGGCCTTCGTGGACGCCGGCGCGATCGGTTTCCGGGAGACGCCCGACTTCGGCAACCTTCGCTACGGGGCCGGCTTCGGCGTCCGCTACAAGCTGCCGTTCGGACCGATCCGGGCCGACATCGCCTTCCCGCTGGACCGCCGCGACGGCGACGCCGACTTCCAGGTCTACGTCAGCATCGGACAGGCGTTTTGACCGACGCCCCGCCGCCCCCGGAAACGCCTGACACGCCCGCCGAAACGGCGAAGAAGAAGCGCACGCGCCTGCAGGCCATCGCCTTCTTCGGCGGCATGGGCGCGGCCATCCTCGCCGCCCTTCTGATCGTCGGCCTCGTCGGCGGGCGAATGTATCTGCTGTCGGACCCGGGGCGGGATCTGGTCACCAGTTTCGTGGCCGGCAAGAAGCTGGGCCGCTACGGCCGGATCAACGTCGAGGGCGTGCGCGGCGATCTGTTCGACGATTTCACCATCGACCGCGTCACCGTCACTGACGCCAGGGGCGTCTGGCTGGACGCCCGCAAGGTCCGCGTCGACTGGAACTGGTGGCCGCTGATGGCGCGCCGCTTCCACGCCACCAACGTCGAGGCCCAGGTTATCCGCCTGATCCGCCGTCCCGAACTCGAACCCACGACCGAGCCGCCGGGACCGCAGCCCCTGTCGGTCGACATCGACCGCTTCTCGGCCGACGTCGAACTGCTGGAAGGCTTCAGCCGCGAGTACGGCCGCTGGCGGCTGTCGGGCGAGGCCGACGTGCCGCGCAAGGGCCAGAAGAAGGCGATCGTGAACGCCGCCAGCAACAGCCGTCCCGGCGACTATCTGCGCGTCAACGCCACGATCGGGGCGGAGATCGCCGATCTGCGCCTGAATCTGCGCGCCAATGAGGCCCAGGGCGGTCCCATCGCCGGAGCCCTGGGCTATTCCCCCGACCAGCCCTTCTTCGCCACCGCCGTGGTCAACGGCTCGGTCGTCGACGCCATTGTGCGAACGGGTGATTTCGTGCCGCTGGTGATCAAGGGGCGGTACGGAAAAAACCGGGCCCGGATCTCCGGTTTCGCCGATTTTTCCGGGTCGGATCTGCTGACGCCGTTCGCCGAGCGGATCGGCCGCACGGTCCGGTTCGGCTTCGCCACCTCGCCCGACAGCGACAACGACGGCCTGCACGGCGTCGGCTGGCGGCTGATCGCCGACAATCTGAACGCCCGCGCCAGCGGCGACCTCCGGCTCAGCGACCGCAGCAGCCCCGGCGGCATCCGGCTGGACGTCTCGACGCCGTCCCTGACCCGGCTCATCGGCCAGCGCGCGGCCGGTCCGGCGGCCTACAAGGGAGTGTTCAGGGGCGACGCCTCTTCCTGGACCCTGACGGGTTCGGCGGACCTCCTGGGGGCCGAGGTGTCCAGCTACCGGGCCCGACGCATTCATGGCCCCCTGAACGCCCGGATGCGTCTCGGACGCCTTGATCTGGACGGCGACATCCGGGCCGCCGGCGGCTCCACCGCCGGCATCGTCGGCGGCCTTCTGGGCAGCCAGCCACGGGTCTCCTTCCAGGCGGCCCGACTGGCGGACGGCGCCATCCTGCTGGAGCGGGTTCAGGCGACGGGCCAGGCGCTGACCCTTTCGGGTACGGGCGGACGCAGCCTGACGGGCGGCCTGGGGTTCCGGGGCCGGGCCGAGATCACTGACGTTTCCCGCCTCCGGAAGGGCGCGCGCGGCGCGTTTGGCGGACCGGTTACGGCGTCGATGGCCCGCACGGGCCAGCCGTGGCGCATCACCTTCGACGCCCGCGGCCGCCGGCTGGCGACCGGGATGGCCGAACTGGACCGGCTCCTCGGGGCCGCGCCCCGGCTCCAGGCGACGGGCGCCCTCAACGGCGGACGAATCGAGGTCGAGCGGGCGTTGCTGACCGGCGCCCAGGGGACGGCGGGCGCTCGCGGCCTGATCGAAAGCGACGGGCGTATGCGGCTGGCCCTGACCTGGGACGCCCGCGGGCCCTTCGGCGTCGGCCCGGTGGCCATCGACGGGGCGATGACCGGCAAAGGGGCGCTGACGGGCACGCTGGCCCGGCCCCGCGCCGATCTGACGGCCCAGTTCGGCAAGCTGAGCGCCGGAGCGCTGGTCCTGACCGATGCGGACATGGTGTTGAGCTTCCGGCGGGGCGCGGACGCCTCGGACGGCCGCATCGCCCTGACCGCCGGTTCGAACTACGGACCGGCGCGGGCCAGCGGCAACTTCTTCCTCGGCGGCGACCGCATCCGTCTGACGGACGTGGATCTGAACGCGGGCGGCGTCACGGCCCAGGGGGCGATCGCCCTGTCGAACAGCTTCCCCTCCAGCGCTGACCTGACCTTCACCGCTCGCCCCGGCGCCTTCCTCGCCACCGGGACCGCCGACGGCCGGGTGCGCCTGACCGACGGCGAGGGCGCTGAGACGGCGATCCTAGATGTGACAGGCCGCAATGTCCGTCTGGCTGGATCCACCTGGACGATCCGGACGCTCGACCTGAACGGCCGCGGGACCCTGTCGCGCCTGCCCTTCACGCTGAGAACCGACATCGGCGGCGCGACGCCGGTCTCGTTCGATGGAACCGGCGTCTATTCCCGCGACGCCGGCGCACAGTCGGTGGTGCTGGAAGGATCCGGCAGGGTCCGCGAGATCGCCTTCACCACCCGCAATCCCGCCGTTCTCGCCCTGTCGGGAGACGGACGCGTCGCGCGAGTCGATCTTGGCATCGGGGGCGGCGTCCTGCTGGGCGAACTGCGCCAGGATTCCCGCGCCGCCATAATCGAGGCCAATCTGACCAGCGTCGACCTGGGCACGGCGGTCCGCGACATGCGCGGATCGGTGACCGGACGGCTCTCGTTGCGAGGAGCCGGCGACGACCTGTCGGGCTCTGCCAACCTGGCGCTCGAGGACATCCGCAGCATCGACGCGCCGCGCGGTCTGGCGGTCGATGGCACGCTGAACGCGATTCTGGTCAACGACAGTCTGCGGGTCCAGGCCCAGGCCAACGACGGCGACGCCGTCCGGGCCACGGCGGATCTCACCCTGCCCGTCGAGTCTTCGGCCGTTCCCCTGCGTCTGGCCATCGCGCGGACGCGCGAAATGTCCGGCGACATCTCCATCCAGGGTCAGATCCAGCCGATCTGGGACCTGCTGGCCGGCGGGGAACGATCTCTTTCGGGGCAGGTGAACGCCCGCGCCAGCCTGGCGGGCTCGCTGGCCGCGCCGCGAATCAACGGACGGTTCGACCTGCAACAGGGGACCTTCCGCGACAGCGCCACGGGCGTGCGGCTGGAAAACGTCGTCCTGGCCAGCCGTTTCGACGACACCACGGGCCTGATCGAGACCTTCAACGCCGTGGACGGGGCCGGAGGCTCGGTTTCAGGCAGCGGACGCATAGGCCTGCGTCAAGGGTCCGGCTCCAGCTTCCAGCTGCTGCTGAACCGGTTCCGGATTATCGACAACGACATCGCCGACGCGAAGGCGTCCGGTCTTCTGACGGTGACGCGCGGCGCGGACGGGAACATCACCCTGACGGGCGAGATGGATATCGACGAGGCCCGCATCGAGGCCAATCCGCCCGGTTCAAACGGCATCGTCCGCATGGATGTGGTCGAGATCAACAAGCCGGGCGGAGACGTCCCCGAAGAGGAGCAGAACCGCCAGCGGGGCCTTCAGTTCGGGCTTAACGTCGGCCTGCGCTCGCCGGACGGCGACGTGCGCGTGATCGGTCGCGGTCTGAACGTGGAGATGAACGTCGACGCCCGGGTCACCGGCACCATCAGCCGACCGATCCTCAGCGGCACGGCGCGGGTCGTGCGCGGCGACTACGACTTCGCCGGCAAGCGGTTCGTGTTCGATCAGCGCGGCTCCGTCAGCCTGTCGACCAACCCCGAACTCATCCGGCTGGATCTGACCGCCACCCGCGACGACCCGGCGTTGACCGCCACCATCCGCGTCACGGGAACCGCGGCCCGGCCCGAGATCGCCCTGACCTCGACGCCCGCCCTGCCCCAGGACGAAATCCTGTCCCAGGTCCTGTTCGGGCGATCGGCCTCGCAGCTGTCGGCGTTCGAGGCCGCCCAGCTGGCGGCCGGCGTCGCGGCCCTGGCGGGCGGCGGCGGCTTCGACGTGATCGGAAACCTGCGCGAACTGGCGGGCCTGGACCGGCTGTCGTTCGGGGGCGAGGCGTCGGGCCTGACGGTCGCCGGGGGACGCTACATCAACGACGATGTCTATCTGGAGATCATCGGCGGCGGCGAGAACGGCGCGGCCGTGAACGTCGAATGGCAGGTGCGCCGCAACCTGACCGTCAGCTCGAAATTCGGGGGACAGGGCGAGGCCAGTCTGTCGATCCGCTGGCGCCGCCAGTCCCGGCAGCCGGGCGCCGGTCGCGAGGACCGGCGCCCGAACCGCTAGGAATCAGTAGGTCTGGGCGGCGTCGAAACGCAGCTTGTCCAGCTTCCGTGCGCCGCGGATGCCGTTGATGTGCATCAGCAGCTGAACGGCCATGACGATGAAGCCGCCCCAGACCTGCCACATCGGGGCCTGGACGGTTTCCGGCATGCCGGCCTGCCCCGCCATCGCCAGGCTCAGCAGCCCGGACACCAGGCCGAAGGCGACCAGGATGGCGAAGATGATCGGGATGACGATGTTCGGCTTGGTCCATTGGACGAACCCAAGGATCGCCTGGATCACGACAAGGCCGACCGACATCCACAGCGCGGTCTGCGCCATGGCGCCAGCCATGCCGGCGGCTTCCGGGTTCTGGGCCGAGGCCTGGGCCACAGCCGCTTCCATGACCGCCTGACCGGCGGTCATCAGATAGATCACCCCGACAATGCCCCAGAGCACGCCGAGGAATATGGCGAGCGCGCTGGCCCTCGCCGCGTCGATCGCCTCGCTTTCGGTGGTGATCGGCGCCGTCGGATTCAACGCCCGGATCAGGTCAGTCATGTGGTGTTCCTCCCTTAAAGATGAGTCAGCCTAGCGTGCGCGTCCATCGGTGGAAACCGGCACGCCGTCGCCTTCACCTTTGCCGTCCGCCCGGCTAGGGTCCGCCCGCATGCGAATTCAGCCCTCCGATCAACTCGTGCTCGACCATGTCGCGGCGCGCGAGGCCGCTATCATCGGCCGCGCGGTCGACTGGTCAAACATAAGCTCGGGCAGCCGCAACACCGGCGGACTGGTCATGATGCTGGACAGGCTGGAGGCCGAAATCGCGCGTCTGCCCGCCGAGGCTCAGCGAATCGCGACCGGGCCCTCCACCTCGGTCGGCGACGACGGCGCGGTGCGGACGGAGGCCCACGCCGACGCGCTGAAGGTCGTCGCTCGGCCCGATGCGCCGATCCAGATCGTCCTCACCGGCCACTACGACACCGTCTTCCCGGCAGGCAGCGGCTTCCAGACCGTCTCCGTCCGGTCCGACGGTGCGCTGAACGGTCCCGGCATCGCCGACATGAAGGGCGGGATCAGCGTCATGCTGGCGGCGCTGGAGGCCTTCGAGACCCACCCGGAGCGCGAGCGCGTCGGCTGGACCGTCCTGCTTTCGCCGGACGAGGAGATCGGCTCGCCCGCCTCCGCACCCCTGCTGGCTGAGCTCGGCGCGCGCGGCCACATCGGCATGACCTATGAGCCCGCCCTCGCCGACGGCACGCTCGCTGGCGCGCGCAAGGGCAGCGGCAACTACCATCTGATCGTCAGCGGCAAGGCCGCCCACGCCGGCCGCGCCTTCCATGAAGGCGCCAACGCCGTCGCCGGCGCCGCCATCCTCGCCGCCCGGCTGCACGCCCTGAACGGCCTGCGCGAGGGCGTCACCGTCAATGTGGCGAAGATATCCGGCGGCGGAGCCCTGAACGTGGTGGCCGACAACGCCGTGGTCCGGTTCAACGTCCGCGTGCCGGACAAGGCCGCGTCGGAGTGGATCGAGGCCGCCGTGCGCGAGATCGCCGCCGATCCCCCCCTCCCCGGCCTGACCCTGCAGCTGCACGGCGGCATGACCCGCGCGCCCAAGCCGATGGACGCGTCCCAGACGGCCCTGTTCGAGGCCGTGCGCGACACGGGCGCCCTGCTGGGTCAGACCTTGGCCTGGAAGCCGTCGGGCGGGGTCTGCGAGGGCAACAACCTGCACGCCGCCGGCCTGCCCAATGTCGACACCCTGGGCGTGCTGGGCGGCGACATTCACTCGGACCAGGAGTTCGCCTGGCCCGCCAGCTTCGTCGATCGCGCCCAGCTCAGCGCCCTGATCCTGTGCCGGATCGCCTCGGGCGAGATCGACGCCCTGAAACTGAAATCCCTGCGTCTGGAGACGATGTAACCCATGCTCGTCGTCCGACCCGCCGCGCCCGCCGACCTCGACCATCTGCTGGAGCTGGCCATCCTCAGCGGACCCGGCTTCACCAGCCTGCCCGAGGATCCGGACCAGCTGGCCGAACGGCTGGATCTCAGCCGCGACAGCTTCTCCGGCAAACTGGCGCCGGAGGAGCGCTGGTACACCCTGATGCTGGAGGAATCCGATACCGGCGACGTCGACGGCATCGGCTCGGTCAAGGCCGCCGTCGGCCTGCACCGGCCCTTCTTCTCGTTCCGGGTGGTGACCAACACCCAGTCCTCGCCCTCGCTGGGCATCAAGCTGGAGCAGAAAACCCTCGTCCTGGTCAATGAATGCACCGGCTGGACCGAGGTCGGCTCCCTCTTCCTCAAGGCCGACCGGCGCAAGGGCGGCGCGGGCCGCCTGCTCAGCCAGTCGCGCTACATGCTGATCGGCGCCGAGCCCGAACTGTTCAACGAGAACGTCCTGGCCGAACTGCGCGGCGTCTTCACCCCGGACGGCGCCTGCCCCTTCTGGGATCATGTGGCGCACAAATTCTTCCCCATGGAGTTCGACGAGGCCGACCGCATGACCGGTTCGACGGACAAGCAGTTCATCCTCGACCTGGCCCCGCGCCACCCGATCTACATCGACCTGTTGCCCGAGCCCGCCCGCGCCGTGATCGGCAAGGTCCATCCGCAGGGTGTGCCCGCCATGGCCCTGCTGGAGAGCGAGGGCTTCCGGCCCAACGGCCTGATCGACATCTTCGACGCCGGGCCCACGGTGGCCTGCGGCCGCGACAACATCCGCACCGTCCGCGACGCCCGCCGCCTGACCGTCGCCGTCGCCGCCGAGGTCGAGGCCGAACTGCCCGCCCTGATCTCGACCGACAGCGTCACCGCCTTCCGCGCCGTCCGCCAGCGTGCCTATATCGAGGGCGACACCGCCACCCTGACCGCCGAAGCGGCCGACGCGCTGAAGGTCAGCGCGGGCGATACAGTGCGGGTAAAAACCTGAGCCACCATCTGATGACCATGACCCCTTTCAAATCGATCGACCCCGCCACCGGCGAAACCGTCTGGGAGGGCGCCGCCGCCTCTCCCGCCGAGGTCCAGGCCGCCGCCGACCGGGCCCGCGCCGCCTTCCCCGACTGGGCCGACCGCCCGCGTCAGGACCGCATCGACGCCGTCAAACGCTATCAGGCCGTGCTCAAGGATCGCGCCCCGCAGATGGCCGAGGCGATCAGCCGCGAGACCGGCAAGGCCCTGTGGGAAACCACGGCCGAACTGGCCGCCATGGCCGGCAAGGTCGATATCTCGATCCGCGCCTATGACGAGCGCACCGGCGAGCGCACCGCCGACACCGCCTTCGGCCATGCGACCCTGCGCCACCGCCCGCACGGTGTCGCCGCCGTGCTCGGACCGTTCAACTTCCCCGGCCACCTGCCCAACGGCCATATCGTCCCGGCCCTGCTGGCCGGCGACACCGTCGTCTTCAAGCCGTCGGAAGAGACCCCCCTGATCGGCCAGCTGATGTCCGATGCCTTCGAGGCGGCCGACCTGCCGGCGGGTGTGGTCAATGTGGTCCAGGGCGGGCGCGACACGGGCGCGGCCCTGCTGGACGCCGGCATCGACGCCCTGATGTTCACCGGCTCCGGCGCAGCCGGCGCCCATTTCCGGCGCAAATTCGCTGACGACCCGCACGTCATCCTGGCGCTGGAGCTGGGCGGCAACAATCCGCTGGTCGTCTGGGACGCCGCCGACGCCGCGGCCGTGGCCGGCATCGTCGTCCAGTCCGCCTTCGTCACCACCGGCCAGCGCTGCTCCTGCGCGCGCCGCCTGATCATTCCTGAAGGCCCGCGGGGCGACGCCGTCATCGAGGCCGTGATCGCCCTGACCCACCGGCTGATCATCGGCCGCTGGAACAGCGATCCGGAGCCCTACATGGGGTCGCTGATCTCCGCCCGCGCGGCCGATACCGTGCTCGGCCAGGCTGCGGATCGCTGCAACGCCGGGGCCCGGGTTCTCATGACCTTCGGCCATCTCGACATCGAGAGCGAGGCCTTCGTCCTTCCCGGGATCATCGACACCACGGGCGTGGAGGTCCCGGATGAGGAAATCTTCGGCCCCATCCTGCAGGTCCGGCGCGTCGGCAGCTTCGACGCCGCCATCGCCGAAGCCAACAACACCCGCTACGGCCTGTCCGCCGGTCTTGTCAGCGACGATCCCGCCAACTGGGAGCGCTTCATCCGCCGCATCCGCGCCGGCGTGGTCAACTTCAACCGCCCGACCACCGGCGCCGCCGGCGACATGCCCTTCGGCGGCCTCGGCGCGAGCGGCAACCATCGGCCCAGCGCCTACTATGCGGCCGACTATTGCGCCTATCCGGTGGCCAGTTTCGAAGCCGGCTCGGTGAAGAACATCGAAGGCGAGATCAAGGGCTTGCTGCCGTGACCTCGGCTGTCGAGGCAAACGCCGACGGCCTGATCGGTCCGACCCATTCCTATGCCGGCCTGTCCCCCGGCAACCTCGCCTCCAGCCTCAACGCCGGCGAGGCGTCGAACCCGCGCGCGGCCGTGCTGCAGGGTCTCGACAAGATGAAGCGGCTGGCCGACCTCGGCCTGCCCCAGTTCGTCCTGCCGCCGCACGAGCGCCCCGACATCCCCTTCCTGCGCAGCCTCGGCTTCACCGGCTCCG
>NZ_DATMYH010000105.1:0-18057 GCF_035561115.1 Brevundimonas sp. | reverse complement strand
GGCGGGCGGCATGCTCGTGCTCGACCTGGTCTTCTGGCACTACAGCATAGCCCTGACCTCGGTGGCCAACGCCACCACCCTGACCAATCTGACGCCGGTGGTGGTGACCCTGGTCGGCTGGTGGCTGTTCAGGGACCGGCCGCGGGCCTTGTTCCTCGCAGCCCTCGCCGCGGCCATCGCCGGGGCTGTGGCCATGTCGCTGGGAGCCGACGGGGGGCAGGGGTCGAACCCGCCGCTGGGCGACGCCTTCGCCGCCGTCGCCGCCCTCTGGTACGCGGGCTATTTCATCGCCGTGAAGGCGGCGCGCGGGCGGTATTCGGCCGGGCGGGTGATGCTGTGGTCGACCGCCCTCGCGGCGCCCGGCCTGCTGCTCGCGGCCCTGGTGCTGGGCGAACAGGTGCTGCCCGGCTCATGGAGCGGCTGGGCCGCCTGCGCGGGTCTGGGACTGATGCATGTGGTCGGGCAGGGCGGCGTGGCCTGGTCGCTGGGCCGGCTGCCGGCGCCCCTGACCGCGGTGACGGTGCTGATCCAGCCCGTGGTCGCCGCCCTGCTGGGCTGGCTGATCTTCGCCGAGACCCTGACCCCGGTGCAGGCCCTGGGCGGGGCGGTGGTGCTGGCCGCGATCGTGCTGGCGCAGTGGTCGAGTACGCAGCCTCCAGGCCGCGTCGGGTCGGGAGGTCCCGAAGGGCCGACGAGCGCGGCCAAAGAAAAAGGCGCGGAGGCCGAAGCCGCCGCGCCCGTCTCATGATGGTGTTGTCCGTGGCTTCAGAGAAGCTTCAGATCCACCGCCGAGGTCTTGCCGCGCTGGGATTCCAGCTCGTATTCGACCTTGGCGTTCTCATCCAGGCCTTGCAGGCCCGCCTTCTGGACCGCGGTGATGTGGACGAAAACGTCCTGACCGCCGCCATCGGGCTGGATGAAGCCGAAACCCTTGGTCGGGTTGAACCACTTGACCGTGCCGGTCGCCATTTTAGCGTCTCCGTGAACGCGCTTGCCAGGCAGACGCCCGTCGGCGGGCGCCCGTCAGCCCATCTGGACGAGCTCATTCAGCGAAGGAGCGGGCACGGGTGTGGAGGCCGCGCGAAATCCGGACTGCGGCGACTTTTTCTCCCGCAAAGCCGGGCCGGTCAACCGCCTGTTGCGCGAACGCGGTTCTGCGGATCAGGCGCACAGGGGCCGCGGGGCGCCGTCCAGATGCAGGTGGTTGGCGTGGGCCTCGTTGTAGTCGGGGGACAGGGCGGTCGAGAAGGCGCGGCAGGCGCCGTCGCGGATGCGCCTCAGGAAGCCCTGGCCCCCGGCGCCCCGCGGGCCGGTTCCGTCCCAGTCGGCGAGGACCGAGACGCGCCGGCCGTCGGCCAGGGTCATGCCGCCGATGTCCAGGGCGTTGGCGCGGGCGTGCTCGCTGGGCCGGGCGTCGACGGCGGTCTGGCCGTAGATGCGGCGGCAGGCGTAGGTCCCCACGTCGTTGATGCGCGCCACCCGGCTGCCGAAGGCGGCCTCGGCCGCGGGCTGCAGCACCTGCCGGTCCCAGATGACGTAGCGCACCGCCAGCGGGCACTGCATCACGGGGCGGCCGTCCAGCGGGGTGACGTCGCCGCCGGTGATCCTGACGGCGCCGCGCACGACGCAGAAGCCGCCGTCGTCGCGGTCCTCGGCCCGTTCGACCTGGACGCCGGCCTCGCGCAGCACCTGGATGCAGGCGTCGGTGACGGCGGCGGTCTCCTCGGGCGCGGCGGTGCGGGCCAGTTCGAAATCGGCCACCTTGGCCGCCGTGGCCTGGCCGATGGGGTGGCTGAGGTCCAGCGGCTTCCACGGCAGGTCCTGGCTGGGTGCGAAGACGTTCAGCAGGGCGAACGCGGCGCACAGCCCCAGCGTCAGCTCCCACAGCAGGTTCCAGAAATCGGCGAAATCGCGCTTCATGCCCGGCCAGCCTTAGCCGCCCGCTGCGGGCAGCGAAAGCGCGGCGGCTCAGGCGGGGGCGTAGATCGCGGTCAGGGCCTCGGCCATGGCGTGGTTCGCCGGCTGTCCCCGGCCGTGGTGGTTGGCGACCGACACGACGGCGACGCCCCGCGCCGGCAGGACCCGCGCCGTCACATGCCACATGGTGTTGGATCCGTCGTGGCCCAGCCTCGGTCCCGGCTGCACGCCCCAGCCATAGGCATAGGCGGGCGGCGCGCCCTCGGGCGGCGTCGTCAGCCGGGTCATGGTTTCGGGCCGCAGCAGGCCGCCGCCTTCAGTCAGGTACAGGCGCAGGAACCGGCCGTAGTCCGCCAATGTCATGTGCAGGCGGCCGGCCGGGCCCAGCAGGGGCGGGTTGTCGGCGACGCCGGCGGGATCGACCGGGATCAGCTGGTCGCCCGCGGACCGGTGGCCCCACGGATTGTCGCCCTTCGGCGCGCCATGGCCGACCGAGGCCATGGCCAGGGGATCGAACACCTCGGCCCGGATCGCCTCTTCCCACGGCCGGTCGACCAGCCGTTCGACGGCGGCGGCGGCCAGGACGTAGTTGCCGTTGCCGTAGGCGAAGGTCCCCCGGGTCCCGGTCGGCGCCTTGCCGAGGGCCATGACGGCGAAGTCCGTCCGCTGGTCGCGGGTCGACCGGGTGTCGCCATGGCCCGCGATCATGACCTCCCGGGTCAGCAGATCGCGGTCCGAGAGGCCCGACCGGTGGCGCAGCAGGTCGTCTATGGTCACCGCCTGCAGCGCCGGATCGATCGCGACGCCGGGAAACAGGTCGGTCAGGGTCGCGTCCCACTGCGCCCGGCCCTGCTCGACCAGCCGGGCGTAGAGAACGGCCGTCATCGACTTGCCGTTCGAGCCGAGGTGCCAGAGTTGGTCCGGTGTCGCCGGCTCGGGCGAACCGGCGCGCCGGACGCCGCGCGCGCCCGACCAGATCAGTCCGTCGCGGCCGACCACGGCCGAGGCCATGGCGGGCGGGGCCTGCTGTGCGAACTGGGCGTCGAGGGCGGCGTCGGCCCGGGTCGCGCGATCGTCGCGCGCCAGGGCCGGAAAGGCCCCCGCCAGCGGCAGGGCGGCGAAACCGCCCAGAAGGGCGCGACGTGTGGCGATCATGCGTGGGTCCCCCGAGGTTTCGATCATGATAGCGGCGCCCGCCGGCCAGAGCACGTGAGAAGGGATTCACCATCATGACCCCGGGGCGGCGCGATTGAAACAATCCGGCAGGGTTGCTGAAACATCGCCCGCGGGTCCACGGTGCCGGCATGGGAAAATCAGACGACTATCAGACCGAACTGGAACGCCTCCAGCTCAAGCTGATCGAGGCCCAGGCCTGGGCCATCGACAAGGGGTTGAAGGTCGTCATGGTCTTCGAGGGGCGGGACGCCGCCGGCAAGGACGGGTCGATCACCCGCCTGACCGAATACATGTCGCCGCGCCAGACCCGCGTCTTCGCCCTGCCCAAGCCGACCGAGCGCGAAAGCAGCCAGTGGTATTTCCAGCGCTATGTCCCGCATCTGCCCGGGGCGGGCGAGACGGCGATCTTCAACCGCTCCTGGTACAACCGCGCCGGCGTCGAGCCGGTGATGGAGTTCTGCACCCCGGAGCAGCACGAGCGGTTCCTGAAGGATGCGCCGCGGTTCGAACGCATGCTGGTCGATTCAGGCATCCTGCTGATCAAGCTGTGGTTCGATATCAGCAAGGAAGAGCAGGCGGACCGCCTGGCCGAACGGGTCGCGGACCCGCTCAAGCGGTTCAAGATCTCGCCTCTCGACGCCGAGGCGCAAAAGCGCTGGGACGCCTACTCCGCCGCCCGCGATCGCATGCTGGCCGAGACCCATACGCCGCATGCGCCCTGGACCGTCGTGGCCACCGACCACAAGAAGACCGCCCGGCTGAACGTCATCCGCCATGTCCTGAACCGGCTGGACGCGCCCGGCGCCGGTTCCGAAAAGCCCGACAAGGACGTGGTCTTCCCGGCGGACAAGGCCGGCGGCCGTCTGGCGGTCTGATCAGAAGCCGAGCTCGGCCCGCAGCGTTTCCGGGCCCAGGCCCCCGGTTCTCAGTTCGGCCAGCGTCACGGACCGGTCCCGTTTGGCGTAACGCCGGCCATCCTCGCCGACGAGGAGCCGGTGGTGGCGATACACCGGCGTGGGCCAGCCCATCAGGGTCTGGATCAGGACATGGATATGGGTCGCCTCGAACAGGTCCTCTCCGCGGACCACATGGGTCACGCCCTGGAGGGCGTCGTCGTGGGTGACGGCGACATGGTAGGCGGTTCCAGCGTCCTTGCGGGCCAGGACCACGTCGCCCGCCGTCTCGGGGCGCGCCCGGATCAGTCCCCGTTCGCCGTCCGGTCCGCGGCCCTCCTCGACGAAGGCCAGAGCATCCCAGGCGCGCCCGCCCAGCAGGTCGCGGGCGCGGTCCAGCGACAGTCGCCAGGCGAAGGGACGGCCCTCTGCGAGGAAGGCGGCTTCCTCTTCGCCCGGGTGCGGCCCGGGCCGGGCCGCCTCGGCGGGTCCGTGCGGCGCGTCGCCGATGGCGTCCAGGACGTCCTTGCGGGTCCGGAAACAGCGATACAGCAGGTCGCGCCGGTCCAGCACGTCGACGACGCCCGCATAGTCGGTGAGATGATCCGACTGCCGCCGGACCGGCTGCTCCCAGTCCAGCCCCAGCCAGGCGAGGTCATCCAGGATGGCGGCCTCGAACTCGGGCCGGCAGCGCGTCGGGTCGATGTCCTCGATCCGCAGCAGGAACCGCCCGCCCGCGGCCCGCGCCGCCGTCCAGGCCGTCAGGGCGGAAAAGGCGTGCCCCCGGTGCAGCCGGCCGGTCGGCGAGGGCGCGAAGCGGGTGGTGAACATGGGGCGATGATAGCGGGAACCGGACCTGATCGTCAGGGGGCTGGATCGCATCGCTTGCCGCCGGCGTCGACGACGCTACGGTCCGCCATGGCCATTGCTCCCACCCCCGCCCAGATCTCCGCTGCGCGCGAGACCCTGGCCTCCCTTGATCCGGCGCTGGAGCGCGCCCACGCCCAGACCCCGGCGTTCGCGTGGCGGCTGCGCACCGGCGGCTTCGAGGGCCTGTTCCACATGATCGTGGACCAGCAGGTCTCGGTCGCCTCGGCGGCCGCGATCTGGGCCCGCGTCGCGGCGGGACTCGACGGCGAAGTGACGCCCGAAAAGGTCCTGGGCACGGAGATCGAGGCCCTGCGCGGCTTCGGCCTGTCGATCCAGAAGGCGACCTATGGTCACGAGATCGCGCGCGCCCACGCCGAAGGCCGCATCGACTTCGACCATCTTGAACGGCTGTCGGACGAGGAGGCGGTGGCGCGGCTGGTGGCCATCAAAGGCGTCGGCAAATGGACGGCCGAGACCTTTCTGATGTTCTGCGAGGGCCGGCAGGACGTCTTCCCCGCCGGCGACATCGCCCTGCAGGAGGCGATGCGCTGGGCCGACGGGGCGCCGGCCCGCCCGCGCGAAAAGGACGCCTACGCCCGTGCCGCGATGTGGAAGCCGCATCGCAGCGTGGCGGCGCATCTGCTCTGGGGATGGTATGGAGCGGTCAAGCGCGGCGAGGTCGCGCTGGAGGACGTGCCCGCGTGACGCCCATCGTCGACCCCGCCCTGACCAACCCCGAGACCGTGCTGGGCGCCCTCGATTTCGCGGGCGTGGCGGTCTTCGCGGCCACGGGAGCCCTGGCGGCCGCGCGGCAGCGGCACGACCTGGTGACCTTCGCCTTCTTCGGGGCGATCACCGGCGTCGGAGGCGGCACGCTGCGCGACCTGCTGATCGGCGCCCCCGTCTTCTGGGTCCAGGACTGGCGCTACATCGCCGTCTGCCTGGCGGCCTCGGTGGCGGTCTGGATGCTGGGCGCGCGGCCGTGGCGGTTCCGGGCCCTGCTGTGGCTCGACGCCCTGGGTCTCGCCGCCTATGGCGTAATGGGCGCCGCCAAGGCCGAGGCCTTCGAGGTCGCGCCCCTGATCTGCGTCGTCATGGGCGCCCTGACAGCCTGTTTCGGCGGAGTGGTGCGCGACCTGCTGGCGGGCGAGCCGTCGATCCTGTTGAGACGGGAGATCACTGTCTCGGCGGCGCTGCTGGCCTCGACCGTCTTCGTCGCCGCCCGCGTAGCCGGGCTGGATGCCTGGCCGGCCGCCCTGATCGCCGCCCCCTGCGGCTTCGCCCTGCGCGCCGGAGCCCTGATCTGGGGCTGGAGCCTGCCCGCCTTCCCGGGGACCCCGTCGCGCGGCTGAGCGTTACGGAACCGTCGCCGGCCGGTCATCGCCAAGCCGTCGAATCAAGACTAGGCTTGAAGCAGAGCCAGGGAAGGAGACACGTCTTCAGTCCGTTCGCGTCCATGATCCTCCCCCCGACGGCGAGGCCCTGATGCAGGTCCTGAGCCGTCCCCCGTCCGGCTGGCCCGCGCTGGTGCTGAACGCCGATTTCCGCCCGCTGTCCTACTATCCGCTGTCGATCTGGCCGTGGGAGGAGGTGGTCAAGGCTGTGTACCAGGACCGCGTCGATGTGGTCTCGACCTATGACAAGGTCGTGCGCAGCCCGTCGATGGAGTTCGTCCTGCCCAGCGTGATCGCGCTGAAGAACTATGTCGATCAGGACCGGCAGCCGGCCTTCACCCGTTTCAACGTCTTCCTGCGCGACGGCTTCACCTGCCAGTACTGCCATGCCACGGAACAGTTGACCTTCGACCATGTCGTGCCGCGCTCGAGAGGCGGCCGCACCACCTGGGAAAACATCGTCGCCGCCTGTTCGCCCTGCAACCTGCGCAAGGGCGGCCGCACGCCCCAGCAGGCGGGCATGCCCCTGCGCCGCGCGCCGCACCGGCCAAACGCCTGGCAGCTGCAGGAATTCGGGCGGCGCTTCCCGCCCCACTATCTGCACCAGAGCTGGCTGGACTACCTGTACTGGGACATCGAACTGGAGCCGTAGGGCCGGGGGAACGGTGGCGGATGCGCGGCGTTGACGGGGGGTCCCCGATGGCCCAGTCGAGCTTCCATGAAAATCCGTGTCCGCGCCGATCTGGTCTACCGCTTCGACCCGCCGACGGACGCCATCTACAAGATTCAGGTCGCCCACTGGCCCGGCCAGACCGTGCTTGAGGAAAGCCTGACCACGACGCCCGCGATCGACTTCATCCAGGACGAGGACGAGGAGTTCGGGGCCCGCACCCTGCGCGCCCACCTGTCGGGCGAAGTGGCGCTGACCTATCAGGCGGTGGTCGACAACGGCGTGCTCAAGGGCCTGCCGCCCGTCACGGTGCAGCACGACTGGAACGACCTGCCGGCCGAGGTCCTGACCTATCTCAACCCCAGCCGTTACTGCCCCTCGGACCAGTTCGGCCGGTTCGCCGAGCGCACCTTCGGCGGGACCGTGGGCGGGGACCGGGTGCTGAAGATCCTCGAATGGATCAAGGCCGAGATCGACTATGAGCCCGGGGCCTCGGACAGCGAGACCACGGCGGCCCGCACCTTCATCGACCGCGCGGGGGTGTGCCGCGACTTCACCCATATGGGCATCACCCTGTGCCGGGCGTCGGGCATTCCGGCGCGGGCGGTCAGCGCCTTCGCCCACCAGCTGGACCCGCCGGACTTCCACGCCATCTTCGAGGTCTGGCTGTCGAACGGCTGGTGGCTGGTCGATCCGACGGGGCTGGCCCCGGTCGAGGGGCTGGTGCGCATCGCCTGCGGACGCGACGCCGCCGACATCGCCTTCCTGACCACCCAGGGCTCGTGCCAGCTGGTGCGGCAGTCGGTGACGGCGGAGGCGGTCTGGTCCGAAAAAACACCGTCCGAAGAGTCCGAAGAGTCCGAAGCGTTCGGATAGTCTGGACAGTCGGGAGCGGGAAACGCCGCGGCGGCTTTCGATTGTCAAAGACCCGGGCCCGGGAGGGGCTTCGGCCATGGAAGCACGTCCATGCGTCAGATTCGGACGCAGGGCGATTGATCCCCGGCGTGCTGACGTGGATTCCTCCTAGTCCGGCGAACCTGCCGCCTGCCATGCCTCGATGAAGTCGAGACGGCGCAGGACCTTGTTCTCCGGGTCGATCAGCACGTGGGCGCCCGCCGGCGCCGCGATGCGGCCGCGGCCGCCGATCATGGCCACGGTCTGGCGACGGCCGTCGATCTCGATCTCGACGGGCATGGGGAAGACCCCGCCGTCACCAGTGATCCATTCCAGCACCAGGTCGCCGGCGTCGTGCGTCTGTCTCAGGTCGGGCAGGGCGGCGTTGTACAGATAGCCGCGGAAGAACCAGGTCAGGTCGCGGCCGGCCTCTTCATTGACGATGGCCAGCAGTTCGTCCGTCGTGCCGTAGCGGGGCTCGAAGGCGCCGGGGCGGGGCTCGGCCGTGCCGTAGACGATCCGCGTCACCGAGCGGAAGAAGGCCTCGTCGCCGATCAGCATCCTGAGCGAATGGGCGATCAGCGAGCCCTTGTTGTAGATGTCCAGGCCCGGGCCGACGTCGCCCTTGTAGACCTCGTCCTCGGACTTCTCCGTGCCCGAGACGACGGGGAATTTGTTCTTCAGGTCGCGGCGCTGTTCCAGCAGGCTGGCCTGCATGAAGCGCTCGCCGTTCAGCCAGCGGTCGTAGAGCGGCTGCATATAGCTGCCGAACCCCTCGTGCAGCCACATGTCGTCGGCGTTGCGGTTGGTCAGCTGGTTGCCGAACCATTCGTGCGACAGCTCATGATGCAGCAGCCAGTCGAAGCCGCGGCCGTCGAGCTTGTATTCGTTGCCGTAGGCGTTGATCGTCTGGTGCTCCATCCCGAGGTGGGGGGTCTCGACCACGCCCATCTTCTCGTCGCCGAAGGGGTAGGGGCCGACGGTCGCCTCATAGAAATCCATCATCGGCGCGAACTGGGCGAACAGGGCCTGGACCCTGGCCGGGTCGTCGCTGCGCAGATGCCAGTAGGACAGGGGGATCACATTGCCGAAGCGGCTGCGGTAGTCGGCCTTGACCTCGTCGTACGGACCGATGTGCAGGGCGATGGCGTAGGTGTTGGGGTTGGCCGCGCTCCAGCTCCAGGTCGTCCAGCCGTCGCCGTGATCGACCGTGCCGAGGAAGCGGCCGTTCGACGGCGCCGACAGGTTCGACGGCACGGTGATGTGCAAGTCCACCCGCTTCGGCTCGGCCAGCGGGCTGTCGATGCAGGGCCAGAAGATGTCGCAACCCTCGGGCTGGATGGCGGTGGCGATCCACGGGGTTCCGTCGGCCGTATTGGCCCAGACGAAGCCTCCGTCCCAGGGGGCGTTCGGGGCCACCCGAGGCTGGCCGGCGTAGGCGATCCGCACCGAGACCTTTTCGCCGGCGGCCAGCGGGCGGGGCAGGGGGATGGTCATCCGGCCTTCCGGATTGGTCCAGTCGCCCGCCGCGACCTCCTGTCCGTCGACCTGGACCGACGACACGGTCAGCAGGGTGTCGAGCTCGACGACGACGGCCGTCAGCGGCGCGGCGGCGGTGAAGTCCAGCACGGCGACGGCGTCGATCGCCTTGTCGCCGGGAATGACCTTGATGGACAGGTCCGCCTTGTCGAACTGCATGGCCAGCTGTTCGGGCGTGCGGGGCTGGTCGGTGCCGAGGGTGAAGGCGGTCGATTCGCGCACCGGCGCGACAACGGCGGCGGGTTCGGTCGAGGGCGGCTGGATCGTCGCGGCAGGGGCCGTGACGCAGGCGGCGAGGGCGAGCAGGGAAGCGCCGGTCAGGGCGGCGCGGCAGGCGGTGAAGGACACGAAAAGCTCCCCGAGGACAGGAGCCCAGCCTGTGACAGGCGCAGCGGCCGTGCAACCCGAAAGGCCTACAGTCCCCGCGCCTTGAGCTGTGCCTTCGTCGCGCGCCGGGCCCAGGCCTTGTCGATCTGTTCGCGCAGACGGTCGTCGTCGGCGGCCTCGTAGCGCACAAGCACCGCCGGCCAGCCATCGAAATGCGGCGTCTTGAACCAGGTCTGCGGCTCGGTCTCCATCAGAAGGTCGATGTCGCCGTGGTCCAGCGACAGGGAGACGGCGTCGGGCAGGCGGGTGTCGTTGATCAGCAGCTTGCCCCGCAACCGCACGCAGCGAGCCCCGTGCACCGTCGACTCCTCAACCTCGGGCAGGGACAGGGCGTAGGCGTACATCTCGTCGCGGGTCATGGCGGCAGTGTGCCACTTCGCAGGCAAAGAAAAAGGGCCGGTGCTTCCACCGGCCCCTTCAAATCTTTCGTGCCTTGCCCGATCAGGCGGCGGCTTGCTCGGCCAGCTTGGCCTTCACCTGGCGCTTGATGCGCTGGGCGGCGGTCGAGAGCTGCTCGTCCTTGGCCTTGACGATGAACGGGTCGAGCCCGCCCTTGAAGTCCAGGGTGCGCAGGGCGGCGTTCGAGATACGCAGGCTGAACGACTGGCCCAACGCTTCCGAGGCGACCTTGACCGTCTTCAGCGACGGCAGGAAGCGGCGCTTGGTCTTGACGTTCGAGTGGCTCACGCTGTGGCCGACCATGGGGCCGATACCGGTGAGTTCGCAGCGACGCGACATCTGACTATCCTTGACGGAGCGGCCCGCGGAAGGATGCGGACGCATGAAACAAAGGCGCGCAGGACGGGGCCCCGCGCGAGAGGGGGCCGTATAGTGGAAGTCACCGCGCCGCGTCAAGGCTTGTGGCGGCGCGCAATCCGTTCAGCCGCCGTTCAAATCCCGCCATATATCGCTTCTATCCATGCAGCGAAGCTCTGCGTCCGAGGTCTGTCCATGAAGATGTCCGTCCTGATCCGAACCGCCCCCGTCCTGGTCGGCGCCCTGCTGCTGGCCAGCGCTCCCATGGCCGGGCCGGCCGCGCCGGTCCAGTCGGAGTCCCAGCCCGTGCTGCCCGGCTACTGGGAATACACCGCCCGGGCGCTGGGCCAGGGCGACACCGAAACCAAATGCGTCCGCCCCAGCGAGATCAACCGCTTCTTCGGCGGCCTGTCGACGCGCCACTGGCAATGCACCTATCCGGTGCGTGAGGTCGGCAATGGCAACGCCCATTTCGAAGGCGTCTGCCAGGATCGCAAGGGACGGCGCGTCAACGTCCGCCTGAACGGCTCCTATCAGCAGGAGAGTTTCTCGTTCCGGGGGGGCGCGCAGATCGCCCGCGGCACCCCCTATATCCCGGCCAGCATCACCGCGCGCCGGTTGGCCGCCCAATGCCCGGCCAACGCCGAGTATTTCTAGACCGGGGCCACGCGCGCCACGACATAGGTGTGCTGGTCGCCGGAGGGCAATGTCAGGCTGACATACTCTCCCGCGACGAAACGCTCGTCGCCGAAGCGGAAGCCGCGGGCGTCGTCCGCGTCACCCCCTTCGAGATCCAGGGTCCAGCTGCCGCCGGGGCCGTGCTGGAGGCGGCCGGTCGCAACGGTCTGGTCGTCGGAGAAGCGCCGGACATGGCCGCGCTCCGGCTCGGCGCGAAGGGCCTCCCCGTCCAGCCGGCCGTCGGCGGCCAGAGGCGCGACGATGTCATAGCCTTCCGTGGGGTCGCCCGCCGGGTGGCCGGTCTCCCGCGCGAGTTCAAGGCGGACATGGTGGAAGAGGCTCATGGGATCGCTCTCGTTGAACGTTGGAAACGGATATGGACGCCCGAAGGATGCCGTGTCGCGAGAACTTTCGTCTTGCGATGGATCAAGCCGGGTCCGGTCCCGGCGTGCTAAGGGGGCGTCGGCCGCTCTGGCGGTTCCGGCGGGAGGAACGAGACGATGACGGGTCGACCATGGATCTTGCTGGGGGCGCTGGTCCTCGGAGGCTGCGCCGGGGCGGCGGACCGCCAGAACGGAACCGAACCCCTGATCATGGGCTCGGCGGATCGGGGAGCGATCTTCGTGCGCCAGAACTGCGCGAGTTGCCACGCGGTTGAACGGTCCGGCGACAGTCCGATGGTCGCCGCGCCGCCGTTCCGCGACATGGGCGTTCTGTATCCGGTGCGCGACCTCCAGGAGGCCTTCGCCGAGGGGCTGGTCACGGCCCATCCGGCCATGCCGGCGTTCGAGCTTCAGCCGACCCAGATCGCCGACCTCGTCGCCTATCTCGAAAGCGTGTCCGGGACGGGTCCGGGCCGCTGAATTGCGCAGGGCCCGGGATTTCTCCCGGGCCCTGCGTGTCGTTCGGCGATGCGCCCTTGAATCAGGCGGCTTCGGCTTCCTCGGCGGCTTCTTCCGCAGCCTCGGCGGCGGCGATGACGGCCTTCTTGGCGCTCAGCGACTTGGCCAGCAGCTGGACGGCGGCGTCCTTGTCGATGCGGTTGGCGGCGGCGACTTCGCGGGCCATGCGGTCCAGGGCCGATTCATAGAGCTGACGCTCCGAATAGGACTGTTCCGGCTGGCTGTCGGCGCGGTGCAGGTCGCGGACCACCTCGGCGATCGAGATCAGGTCGCCGGAGTTGATCTTGGCTTCGTATTCCTGGGCGCGGCGCGACCACATGGTGCGCTTGACGCGGGCGCGGCCCTTGAGGGTCGTCAGCGCCTTGGTCACGACGTCGTCGGCGGCCAGCGAGCGCAGGCCGGCGGTCTTCGCCTTCTTGGTCGGGACGCGCAGGGTCATCTTCTCGTGGTCGAAGGTCACGACATAGACCTCCAGCGACATGCCCGCGACTTCCTGGGTCTCGACGGCCGCCACCTTGCCGACGCCGTGCGCCGGATAGACGACCGCGTCGCCAACCTTGAATTCCAGACCGGTCTTGTTCGTCATGTCATTCCTTTCCCGGCGCAGGGTGGATGAGGCGGCAACGCAAAAGACGACGATGCGCTCTCCGGCGACGGCGAACCGTCAACGGCGCAGCTTTGTCAGTCGTCAGGAGCGAAAACGGATCACCAAACCTCTGGCCGACCCCGCCTTCGTGGGCGGAGTTCTGTCGCAAACGCGGGCGGCGCGAGAAAATCGCTTACCGCCCGACCCAATGACAGGAACCTATCACAAAATTGCGGAAATTCAAAACGTCCACAGCGTCAGCGTGACCGGGACTGTAAATCCCCACCGGATTGATGCAGGGCCCCGTTCACCGTCCACACAACCCCGGTCAGGGCGAAGGCCAGCGCGCCCGCGACCCATTCGCTGCGGTCGCCGGGTGCGGCCAGCAGTCGCGGCGCATGCACGACGACGATCCATGAGGCGAACATGGCCCCGACAAGGAACGAAGCCGGTCGGGCCAACACGCCGGAGGCGATGGCCAGGCCGGCGGCCATATTGGCGGTCCCGGTGAACAGCGGCCAGATCGTCCGGCCCGGCATCCAGTCCGGGATCATCCCGGCGATCGCCTCGGCATAGAGCCAGTGCACCACACCGAACACGACCAGCATGAGGCCGACCGCGACCCGTGCTGCGAGCGGGAAGTCCTTGCGGCCCGGCGCGGTGATCAGCATGCAGGCCGCCAGCAGACCCAACACCTCCAGCGCCGAGACCCAGCGGACGGGATTGGCCGGTTCGGCGATCAGGCCCGGCGCGTGCGCGAACAGCAACACGGTCAGAAGGGCCCACAGAGCGAGCGCCGCCTTCGACGCCGTCCGGCTCCAGGCCAGTCCGACTCCGCCCGGAACCAGCACGGCGCTGTTCAGCCAGACCCCTGCGCGTGTCAGGTCAAACGGCTCCAGGCCGTCGATGGCGTGGTGGAAATACAGGCCGATCAGGCCGAAACCGATCAACCCCGCCGCCAGCATCAGCCGGCCCGGCGCGCCGAGGTTCACGTCCCGGTAGCCCATTGCGATAGCCCTCCCGCCCGCAATACATCACAGCGGAGGCGGGGGCGCGCTCAAGAAACGGCGTTCAGGAACCCTTGCCGGGCTTTTCGGAGAAGTATTTTTCGAACTTGCCGGTCTCGCGCTCGAACTTTTCGGCGTCGGCCGGAGGCGTGCCCTTGACCGTGATATTGGGCCAAACCTTGGCGTATTCGGCGTTGATGATCAGCCATTTGCCGTCGGGTTCGTCTTCCGTGTCGGGCACGATCGCATCGACGGGGCATTCCGGCTCGCACACCCCGCAGTCGATGCATTCGTCCGGGGCGATGACGAGAAAGTTCTCGCCCTCATAGAAGCAGTCGACCGGGCAGACTTCGACGCAGTCCATGAACTTACATTTCACGCAGGCGTCGGTGACGATGTAGGTCATGGGGCGGTCTGGGGCGCTATCGGCTGGCGGGAGGAACGGGCAGCGCACATGACCCCGCCGGGGAACGCTGTCAACCGAGGGCTTGCCGCAGTCGCGTCCGGCAGGCGCAGATGTCGCACCGGGTCCCGCGCCGGCCGGCGCGTCACGCCTCCGGACCGGACAGGGTGTAGAGCGTGCGCGCCTCCCCGGCTGGACCGCGCCGCTCGCCGAGCCCGGCAATAGTCAAATCCACCAGTCGGCCGCCGAGGGCGAACACCATCGCATCGCCGACGTGGACCGACCGGCTGGGCTTGTCGAGCCGGGTCTGCACCCCGTTGTGGGTCAGCCGGACCACGCCGCGCTCCACCATGGCCGCGGCGAGGGACCGCGACTTCGCGAAGCGCGCCCGCCAAAGCCAGACATCGACCCGGCACCCCGTCTCGCTCATGCGGGTCCGGCCGGCGGGTTTCGCGCGCGGCGCGGCCGGCGGCGTTTGGCGCGAGCCGCCGGGGCCGGGGGCGCCGTCAGCGCCGACAGGGCGGCGAACGGGGAATCCTTCACGGGCCGGACCCGGGCGGCGTCGCGGTCCGGCTGCTGCGCGCGCGTGGTCTTCAGCGCCGCGCCCAGCGCCTTCGCCTCTTCGAGCGTCACGCCCAGTTCGGTCAGGTCGGCGTCGCTCAACTGGCCCTTGCCGCGCGCGCGCCGCTCGGTCAGCGCTTCCAGCAGTTCGACCGGCGCGGCGAACCGGCCCGCGGCGCGCAGGCCGAAGGCCGCAAGGGCCCGGGGCGACGGCGGCGGCGCCGGCGTCGGCGTCAGCCCCCCCGCACGCGGCCGGAACGGCTCATTCGCCACGAAGGCCTGGGCCAGCGCCCGCGACCGGCCCTTCAACAGGGCGGGAAGCCAGACCGAATGGGCCCCGAGTCGCACGCCGAAGGTCTTCAGCGTGCGGCGCTCCACCTGGCTCAGCGCCGCCAGGTCCCGCTCGACGTCGCGCCGGTCGATGATCCCGCCGGATTCCAGCAGTCGAAAGGCGACGCCCCGTGGCAGGCCCTTCAGCGCACCGCTCTCGATCGCGGTCTTCAATCGCCGCAACGGCCTCAGCGCCCGGCCCGCCTCGCCGGCCAGCCACGCCTCCAGCCGGCGCTGCGCCCGCTCGCGGGCCGCCGTGGGGCCGAGCTCGCCCAGCAGCCGCACCCGCGGCGCGAACCAGTCGCCGCCCGCGACCTGACCCGCCTGCACGCCCCGCCACAGCACCGCGCCGTCGGGCGTGATCCCGAACGCCTCGTCCGCGTCGGCCGCCAGCCGGCCCAGCCGCCGTGCGATCTCGGGCGTCACCGCCTGCCGCGCCGCGTGCCTCAGGGCCCGGTCCTCAAGGGCGGACGAGCCCTTGTCGATCTGGAAATCGACGCCGGTCAGCCGCCCGACGGCGTGGCCCTCGACGATGACCGCGCCCTCGGCATCGACGTCGGCGACAGCATCCTCGCGCACGTTCAGGGCCCGCATCAGGGCGGTTGTGCGCCGGTCCACGAAGCGGGCGGTCAACCGTTCGTGCAGCACATCGCTGAGCCGCTCCTCCAGCGCCTTGGTCCGGTCGCGCCAGCCCTGGGCCTGGTCCAGCCAGTCGGGGCGGTTGGCGATGTAGCTGAGGGTGCGGACGCCGCTGAGCCGGGCCGACAGCTGGTCGATCTGGCCGTCGTCGCGATCGAGCTCGGCGAAGCGCGGCGCGATCCAGTCCTCGGTCAGCCGCCCGCGCCTGCCGGTCAGGGCCTGGAAGATGTCCTTCGACAGCCGGCCGTGCTCGTCCAGCGTCGTCTTCTGGAAGTCGGGCAGCTGGCAGGCTTCCCACAGCCGCATGATGGCCCCGCGCGAGCGGCCGATCCGGGCCACCTCCTCGTCCTTGATCAGGCGGCGCAGCAGCGTCTCGTCCAGCGCCGGCCGGGTCAGGCTCAGCCCCGCCCGCCCCGGCGACACGACCAGCGAACGCAGCAGGTCGGGCAGGGTGTCGAAATCCAGCCGGGCGTTGCGCCACTCGGCCGCCTCGACAGGATCGAAGCGATGCTCGACCACCTGTTCGACCAGATCGGGGTCCAGCTCCAGCGACTCGCCCGTTACGCCGAAGGTGCCGTCGCGCAGATGGCGGCCGGCGCGTCCGGCGATCTGGCCGATCTCATGCGCGTGCAGCCAGCGGGTGCGGCGGCCGTCGAACTTCCTCAGGCCGGCGAAGGCGACATGGTCGACCTCCATGTTCAGGCCCATGCCGATGGCGTCGGTGGCGACCAGAAAGTCGACCTCGCCCGACTGGAACAGTTCGACCTGGGCGTTGCGGGTCCGCGGCGACAGGCTGCCCATCACCACGGCGGCCCCGCCGCGCTGGCGCCGGATCAGCTCGGCGATGGCGTAGACCTGCTCGGTGCTGAACGCGACGATGGCGCTGCGGGCGGGCAGGCGGGTCAGCTTCTTCGAGCCGGCGTAGGACAGGGTCGACAGCCGCTCGCGCGACACGATCTCGACGTCCGGAACCAGCGACCGGACCAGCGGGGCCATCGTGCCGGCGCCCAGGAACATGGTCTCGAACCGGCCCCGCGCATGCAGCAGCCGCTGGGTGAAGACGTGGCCGCGCTCGGGATCGGAGACCAGCTGGATTTCGTCGACGGCGAGGAATTCGACCTGTCGCTCCAGCGGCATGGCCTCGACGGTGCAGACGAAATAATGGGCGCGCGGCGGGACGATCTTTTCCTCGCCGGTGACCAGAGCCACCGCCGCCGCGCCGCGGCGTTTGACGATGCGATCGTAGATTTCGCGCGCCAGCAGCCGCAGCGGCAGGCCGATCATGCCCGAGGCGTGGCCCAGCATCCGCTCGACCGCCAGATGGGTCTTGCCGGTGTTGGTGGGGCCCAGGACCGCGACGATGCGCGAGGGGGCCTGACCGGTGCTGCGATCACTCATGATGCTGAAAAGGTGGCGCGTCCCGCCCGGTTCCTCAAGCGGCGCCGTGCGTCCGGTCGGATGTGTAAACAGCGAAGGTTCGGGCGGGGAACAGGGGTGAAACGAATCAGGACCGAATCATCGACACGGCCCGATTCGGGGTTTGTTCCCTACAAGATATTGTATCTTAACGGCTCTTAAGCACAAGCCGGAAGCCGTCGGCGGAGACGCCGGCCCCTGCTCCCTGCGGGAAAACGCGTCTGGCCGCTTTCCCGCCGCGACGTCAGCCGCTAGTCAGCCCTGCGTGGCCCCGTAGCTCAGCCGGATAGAGCAAGGCTTTCCTAAAGCAGAGGTCGGGGGTTCGAGTCCCTCCGGGGTCGCCATCCTCTTGTTGAGACCACTTAGAACTGGCTCAAAACCAGCGAAGAGTGGCTCAATTCGCGACTCGCTCGCAAATCATCGCCGTCACTGGCGTTTCCCTCGGCTCGCGGATGACCGCGGCAGGTCGCGGCGGCGCTGTCGGCCAGGCGCAACAAGACCCCACGCTGACGACTCCGATGTGCGCGCCGCCCTCCACGCCGCCGACGCCATGCTGATGCGCTCGATCACCCGGTCGAGCCTGAAGGCCTGGGGCATGCGGCTGATGAAGACCAGGGGCCGGCGACGCGCCATCGTCGCCGTGGCCGAAAGATCGCCGTGCCCCTTCCCTTCGGGAGCGTCAGCGAGAACCTTGGCGGTTCTGGCGAAGCCGCTCGGCGGCCGCGCGATAGCGTTCGTAATGGTCGCCTTCGTCGGCCGCGATCTGGCGGAACAGGGCGGCCGTTCGCAGATCTCCGGCGGCGTCGGCCTGGGCGGCGAAATCGATATACATCGTGACATTCTCGTACTGCTCGCCGGCCATGGCGTCGACGAGGTTGGCCTCGTTCGTACCATCCAATTTCAGGGCGTCGGCCTCGCGGGCGAAATGCTCGTTGGCCTCGACGTTGGCGGAGCTCTCGAACAGCCGGGCCAGTTCCTCATCGCCGGACTCGCGCGCCACCTCGGCGTAGCGCAGGTATTTCAGATTGGCGAACGCCTC
>NZ_DATMYH010000104.1:0-21801 GCF_035561115.1 Brevundimonas sp. | reverse complement strand
CTTGGTTTCCGTGCATCCCGGCGAAAGCCGGGACCCAGTTCTTTCGTGGGGCAATGCGGTTGGGATTGGCGTCCTTGGGCCATCGGAACCACCGGATCGCCCAAAGCACTGGGTCCCGGCTTTCGCCGGGATGAGCGGGATCGGGAATCCGCGCCGACATCCCTCCCTCAAGCGGGAGGGAGAACAAAATCCCGGTCCTTGAAAATCGAACTACCCGCGCGGAACCAGCCGCCACATCCTGAGCGGGTGGCGCACGGCCCCGGCCTCGGCGCCCGCCGCCTCGCCGCGGCCCATATAGAGATCGGCCCGCACCGGCCCGCGGATGGCCGAGCCCGTGTCCAGCGCCACGACCAGACCCTGATAGCTGCCCCGCGCGCCCGCCAGATCGCCGCCGTCGGCCGAGATCCACACCAGGTCGCCATAGCGCCAGCTGGCCGGATCGACGGCGATAGACCGCCGCGCCGGCAGGGGAATGCCCGCCGCCCCGGCCGGGTCGCCGCCATCGTCCGGATCCAGGCCGAAGAAGATGTAGCGGGGATTGAGCGCCATCACCTCGCGCGCCTCGGGACCCCGGTGCGCCGCCAGCCAGCCGCGGATCGCGTCGCCCGATGTCCCGTTCTGCGGCAGCAGCCCCCGCTCCGCCATCGGCCGGGCGATGCCGGTGAAGGGCTGGCCGTTGTCGGCGGCATAGGCGGCGCGGACCCGCGACCCGTCCTCCAGGGTCAGATAGCCCGAACCCTGGATCTGCATAAAGAACAGGTCCTCGGCCCGCATCCAGGCCAGCGGCGGCGCGCCTGACACGCCTTGCGGATCGGCCTCGATCTCCGCCCGGACGGGCAGGGTCTGGCCTTGCGTCAAGCCGGCCGGCCGGGCCAGGACCGGCGCGTCGAACTCGGCGTCGGGGGTGGTGCGCGCCGGATACTCGGGCGCGAAATAGGAGGTCAGCAGGCCGGGCCGTCCGTCCGCCGTCTCCGCCGGCACGATGGTGAAACCGCTCTCGAAGAAGGCGCGCGCCGCCGAGGGCGTCACCGGCTTCGAGGTCTGTTTGATCTGCATGGCCCGGGCGCACTGGACCCTCGCCGCCCCCTCGCGGGCCGCCACGCAGCCGACGGCATAGGCCTCGAACGCCGCCAGATGGTCCTCGCTGTTCCAGCCGGGCAGGGCCGCGGGGCCCCGTTCAGGCGCCGGACGCGGCGGGGCCGGGACCGGCGCCGGAGTCGGGAGGTCGGGATTGGCAGGCGTGGCGGCAGGCGTCGTGGCGCATCCCGCCAGCACCATCGTCAGAGCCACGACAGCGGCCCCGGCGGCTCCGGGGCGACGCATCAGGCGGCGGCGGGTTCGGTGCGGGCGAGGACCCAGTTGGGATCGCTGGCGCCCAGGGTCCGCTCGAACGTCCACAGTTCGGCGACGCGGCGTTCCTCGATCTGCGGCTCCGCGGAAGCGTCGGCGGGCGTCACGGTATTGCGCAGCTCGGCCAGGAAACGGACCTTGGCCGTGGCGCGGTTCTCTTCGGCCGAGGCCTGCTCCAGATCGGCGCGGGCCGGATGCAGGAATTCGGCGACCTCGGTCTCGGCCCGGGCCTCGCGGGCGGCGATGCCCGCCTCGAAGGATTCCATCACGGTCGGCGTCAGCAGCGGCTTCAGCGTCTCGCGATCGCCGGCGGCGTAGGCGCGCACGATGGTCTCATGCGCCTGACGGGCGCCTTCGAGGAAGCGGACCGGATCGAAATTGGGATCGCGCGCCTTCAGGCTGGCGATCGAGGCCAGGGTGACGGCGTCCAGAACCCCTGGACGGCCCGCGGACGGCTCGGGGCGTGCGCCGGCCGGCGCGGCGACGGCGGGCCTGGAGCGGGCGTCCTCTTCCGGCTGACGGCCGACCTTCTTGCCCAGCACATTATAGAGCTGGAACAGCACGATCGCGGCGATCACGGCGAAGATGACGATCTGGATCTGGACCGGCGGCACTGGCAATCCTTGACTGGCGACCGCGAAACGGCGGCTGCGGCGACTGACGATTAGGGGCTCATATGGGAGCGCGCAACCTGAACCGCCCCTGACATCGCCCTGCGGCCGATCGCCCTTGGGCCGCCTGAGGCCGCGCCAGGGGCGAGCATCGTTGCCGCACCCCCGGCCCCGTGCTAGTCGCCGCGCCTTCCGGGGCGTCTGAAACGACGCCGTTCACCCTCTTCAGACAGACCCGACCGATGACCGACGCCGCCCCTCCCGCCGACGCCAAGACTGACGCGCCCGCTGCTGACGCCGCCCAGGGACCGCAAGGTCCCGGCTTCCGCATCGTCGCCCAGTACGTCAAGGACCTGTCCTTCGAGAACCCCAAGGCCCCCGACAGCCTGCGCGTCGACGGCAAGCCCGCCATCGACATGGGCGTCGAGATGAACGCCCAGGGCCGTCCCGACGGCCTGTTCGAGGTCGATCTGCGCCTGACCATCAAGGCGACCACCGACGCCATGACCGTCTTCAACGTCGAACTGCTGTACGGCGGCCTGTTCGCCCTGCAGGGCGTGCCCGAACAGGACATCGAGCCGCTGCTGCTGATCGAATGCCCGCGCTATCTCTTCCCGTTCGCCCGCGAGATCATCGCCCGCGCCACCTCGGACGGCGGCTTCTACCCCCCCTTCATGCTGGACCCGATCGACTTCGCCGGCATCTACGTCGCCCGCCAGCAGTCCATCGCCCGCGGTCCCGCCGAAGCCGGCAAGGCCTGATCTCAGCCGCCCGCCGCCGCGCGGCGAGCGTCAGGACAACAGGAACTCAGGCGGCGGACGCCTCTTCCACGTCGAGGCCATAGCCCTTCCACAGCGACCAGTCCTTCAGCGTCGCCCGCAGGAAGGCCGCATGCGCTGCGTGCTCGGCCTCGCTGCCGCGGGGCGTCAACGAACGCGGCCGGGGCGGATAGCCGGCCGCCGCATGGGCCGTCGCCGCCATGCTGACGGTGCGCGTGGCCGACAGGTCCAGCCGCCGTTCCTTGCCGCCCTTCAGCTCCAGATAGACCTCGGCCAGCAGGCGGGCGTCGATCAGGGCCCCGTGCAGGCTGCGCTCGACCAGGCTGATCTTGTACCGCTTGCACAGGGCGTCCAGCGAATTGGCCATGCCCGGAAACCGGGACTGGGCCAGCTTCAGCGTGTCGATCCAGCGGTCCTCGGGGAACAGCGTCCGCCCGCAGCGCCCGAACTCGTGATCGATGAAATTGCGGTCGAACTGGGCGTTGTGGGCGATGATCGGCGCGTCGCCGATGAAGTCGCACAGATCGATGACGATCTCGGCGAATTTCGGCGCGTCCTTCACATGGTCGTCGGTGATGCCGTGCACCCGGATGGCGTCGGCCGGGATCGACCGTTCGGGATGGATCAGCCGGTGAAAGGTCCGCCCCGTGGGCAGCAGATCCTCGATCTCGATACAGCCGACCTCGATCATCCGGTCGCCCGTGCGGGGATCGAAGCCGGTGGTTTCAGTGTCGAGAACGATTTCGCGGGACATGCCCCCTTAATGGGGCGGTTCGCCCGCTTTCGGAAGACCGCGCCGGGGCCGCGACCACCCCTCGGCCAGAACCATCCCCACGATTTCCTGCACCCGGGTCCGCGCCGCTTCCAGCCCCTCGCCGGTGTCTATGACGAAGTCGGCCCGGCGGCGCTTTTCGGCGTCGGGCAGTTGCCGCGCCAGGATGGCCTCGAAACGCTCGCGGGTCATGCCGGGCCGCGAGAGGACCCGCTGCGCCTGCACCTCGGCCGGAGCCGTCACCACCACCACCGCATCCACAGCGGCGTCGCCGCCGGTCTCGAACAGCAGGGGAATGTCGAGCACCGCCAGCTTCACGCCCCGGGCCTCGGCCGCCGCCAGATCCTCCGCCCGGCCCTGCACCACCAGCGGATGAACGATGGCCTCCAGCCGCCGGAAGGCCTGCTCATCCCGCCCCAGCGCCCCCGCCAGTCGCGTACGGTCCACCGCCCCGTCGGCCACGACGCCCGGGAAGGCCTCGCCCACCGGCCCGACGGCTGCGCCGCCAGCGGCGTAGAGCTGGTGCACAGCCTCATCCGCATTCCAGACCATGGCGCCGGCGTCGCCGAACATCGCCGCGGTCGTCGACTTGCCCATGCCGACGGAGCCGGTCAGACCCAGAACGATCATTCCGCCTCTCCCAGAGCCGCCAGCGCCGCCCGCCGCACGTCCACGTCCGGCGGCTCCACGCCGAACAGGGCCCGGAACGACGGCTTCGCCTGTCCGATCAACATGGCCAGCCCGTCCACCGTCGTCAGACCCCGCGCCCGCCCTGCCGCCAGAAAGGGCGTAACCAGCGGCCGGTAGGTCATGTCCATCAGCACGGCCTCGGATTTCAACGCCGCCGGATCGATCGACGGCGGGACGCTGAGGGCGTTGACCACCAGGGCCGCCTCGCCCAGCGCACCGGCCTCGACCACAGCCACGCCCAGATCGTCCGCCAGCGCCCGGGCCCGCTCCGCCGTCCGGTTCAGCACCCCGACCTGGGCGCCCGCCGCCATCAGCGCCGCTGCGGCCGCCCGCGCCGCGCCGCCCGCGCCCAGAATGACCACCGGCCGGCTATTTACCTCCAGTTCCGGCGCCTGTTCGGCCAGGGCGCCCATCAGGCCTTCGCCGTCGGTGCTGTCGGCCCGGATCCGGCCGTCCTCGAACACCAGCAAATTAGCCGAGCCGCAGGCCCGCGCCGCCGCCGCGACCTCGTCGGCCAACGCCAGCGCCTGTTCCTTGAACGGGGCCGTGACGTTCAGTCCGCGCAGGACTCCCCGTCGTCCCTGACCCACCAGGTCGGCGAAGGCGGCGGCGTCCGCCGGTCCGAAGGCGCGATAGACCGCATCCAGACCCGCCGCCGCGATCCACGTCCCATGGATGACGGGACTCAGGGACTGGGCGATGGGCTGCCCGGCCACGCCCGCGACCACGGTCATGACCGCAGCACCCCGGCCCGCCGCAGCTCGGCCAGCACCGGCCACAGCGGCAGGCCAAGAACGGTGAAGTAGTCGCCCTCCACAGCCTCGAACAGCTGCGACCCCATCCCTTCGAGCCGGTAGGAGCCGACGCAGGAAAGCAGGTTCCCGCCCTCGGCCTTCAGATAGGCGTCGAGGAAGGCGTCCGAGAAATTCCGCATCCGCATCGTCGCCGTGTCGACGCCGGACCAGACCACCTGTCCGTTTCGCGCCAGGGCCGCCCCCGAATGCAGCTGATGCGCCTTGCCCCGCATCGCCGTCAGCCGCGTCAGGGCCTGATCCAGCGAAGCCGCCTTGGACACGAGACCGCCCTCGAAGGCCAGGGTCTGGTCCGCCCCCAGCACCCAGGCGTCAGCGTCGTGGCGCGACACCGCCAACGCCTTGACCCGCGCCAGTTCGACGGCGAGTCCCGCGGCGTCGGTCGGATCGTGCGTGACCTTGACCGTGTCCTCGTCGACGTCGGCCGCCTGGACGGTGAACGGTACGCCGGCGTCTTCCAGCATGGCCCGCCGGGCCGCGCTCTTCGAGGCCAGGATCAGGCGCTCGCCGCTCACCAGGTCGTTCCCAGACGGCGCGTGCGGCGTTCGTTCAGGACGTTGATGATCGCCGCCGCCGTCTCCTCGACCGAGCGGCGGGTGACGTCGATGACCGGCCAGCCGCGCCGCTCGAACGCCCGCCGCGCCTTGACGGTCTCCTCTCGCACGGCGTCGTGATCGACGTAGGACGAAGCCCGCGTGGCGTTCAGCCCATCCAGCCGGTTCTTGCGGATCTGCACCAGCCGGTCGGGCGACACGGTCAGGCCGACGATGAGCGGATTCTTCAGCCCGACCAGACGCTCGCCGTCCTCCTGCCCTGGCACCAGAGGCACGTTGGCGGCGCGAATGCCGCGGTGGGCCAGATAGATGCAGGTCGGCGTCTTGGAGGTCCGGCTGACCCCGCACAGGACCACGTCGGCGCTCTCCAGCTGGGCCGTCGCGCCCTGGCCGTCGTCGTGGGCCATGGCGAAGTCCAGCGCCGCGATGCGGTTGAAATAGTCGGTGTCCAGCGCGTGCTGCGCCCCCACCCGCGTCGACAGGGCCGCGCCCAGATAGCGCGACAGGGCGCCGACCAGCGGATCCAGCGCCGCGATCTGGGGCATGTCCAGCTTGCGGCAGCCCGCCTCCAGCTGTTCGCGCAGGTCGCGGTCGACAAGTGTGTGCAGAACCACGCCGGGCGATGAAGCGATCTCCTCAAGCACCCGCTCCATCTGCTTGTCGTTCCTGACCAGGGCGTAGATGTGCTCGATCGGAATGACCCCGTCGAAGCGCGCGACCACGGCCTTGGCCATGGCGTTCAGCGTCTCGCCCGTGGAATCCGAGACCAGATGGACGTGGAAATAGGTCGCCAGCCGCGAGGGGCCTGCCGCGCGGCCCGTCCCTGTTGCGCCCGGCGTCATCGGCGGCTGTCCATATGTGCGAGACTCCTGTGGACGGGGCGGGGCGCCGTTGGCGGCAGGCTGCGGACCCTTTCCTATAGCCGGGCCGGGGCAAGGCGGCGAGCGGGGACAAAGGTGGACGGGACATACATCGCCGGGCCGGTTCATCCCAAGGCGGAGTTCCGTCCCGGCTTCGCCTGTGGAGATCCTTAATGAGACGTTAACGGCGCCCAGCCCGGAATCGGCGGCGGCGGTCTGAAAGCCCGTCATCAAGGCCTGCCCGGGATCTGTCCCCGCTTTCACCAGCCCGGTGAAAAACGGTGAGCCGTCTGTGACTGTTTGCGGAAAACCCGTCCGTCCGCCTCCGAAACCGCCCACTTGTCCCCGTCGTCCCCGGCCCTGCCTTCTACCTTCCGAATCTTCGAATCTTTTCTTGAGAAGGATTGGAGGGTGCGACATGCGTCGGGCTTGAGCCTGACCCGGGCCCCCGCTAGGACCGGGGTCAGATGACCGTCTCGCCCCCCACGCCATTGCTTCTCCAGGTTCTCGCCGGAGAGACGCCATCGAGGCCGCCGGTCTGGTTCATGCGTCAGGCCGGGCGATACCTGCCGGAGTATCGGGCGCTCAGGGCGACGACGCCGGACTTCATCTCCTTCTGTCTGGATCCCGAAAAGGCCGCCGAGGCGACGCTGCAGCCCATGCGCCGCTTCGGCTTCGACGCCGCGATCGTCTTCGCCGACATTCTGTTGATCCCCCGGGCTCTGGGCCAGGAGGTCTGGTTTGAGGCCGGCGAGGGGCCGCGGCTCGGCGCCCTGCCGTCGGTCGAGGCCATGCGTGACCTGACATCCGGGGCCGGCGAAGCGCTGAAACAGGTTGGTCAGACGCTGTCGATCGTGCGGGCCCGGCTCGAGCCCGAGCGGGCCCTGATCGGTTTCGCCGGCGCGCCCTGGACGGTCGCCACCTACATGCTGGACGGCGAGGCGCGGACGATCGGCAAGGGCGAACGCGCCCAGGCCCGGACCTACGCCTATGCCGAGCCGGAGAAGGTCGCGGCCCTGCTGGAGGTGCTGGTCGAGGCCACGGCCCATTATCTGAAGATGCAGGCCGACGCCGGCGCCCAGGTGCTGAAGATCTTCGAGAGCTGGGCCGAGGGCCTGCCCGAAGACCTGTTCGAGAGCCTCGTTCTGCGCCCTCACCAACAGCTCGTGCGCCGCACGCGCGAACTCGGCGTCACCGTGCCCCTGATCGGCTTCCCAAGGGGCTCGGCGGCGCTGGCGGAACGATATGCGGCCGAGGTGGATGTCCAGGCGGTGGCGCTCGACACCGCCTGTCCGCTGGAGATCGGCCGCCGCGTCCAGGCGATCAAGCCGATCCAGGGCGCGCTCGATCCCCTGTTGTTGCGCGCCGGTGGGCCGATGCTCGACCAACGCGTTGACCAGCTGGTCGAGGCCTGGGGGCATGGCCCGTGGATCTTCAACCTCGGGCACGGCATCCTGCCCGATGTGCCGATCGCCCACGTCGAGCAGGTGTTGAAACGGATCGGCGCCCAATGACCGGTCCGGACACCGGACGCCGGATCGCGGTGGTCCTGTTCAACCTCGGCGGTCCCGACGACCAGGCCTCGGTGCGTCCCTTCCTGTTCAACCTCTTTCGCGACCCGGCCATCATCGGCTTGCCCGATCCGTTCCGGACCTGGCTCGCCGGCCTGATCTCCAGCCGCCGTGAGCTCAGCGCCCAGGCCAACTACGCCCTGATGGGCGGCGGCTCGCCCCTGCTGGCCGAGACCCGCAAACAGGCGGCGGCGCTGGAGCAGTCGCTTGCGTCCCGGCTGCCCGGCGATGAGGTCCGGGCCTTCATCGCCATGCGCTACTGGTCGCCCCTGACCGAACAGACAGCCGCGGATGTCGCGGCCTTCGCGCCCGACGAGATCGTCCTGCTGCCTCTCTATCCGCAGTTCTCGACCACGACGACGGAGTCCTCCCTGAAGCTCTGGAGCGCGGTCTACGACGGCCCCGGCGCCAGCCGCACCGTCTGCTGCTACCCGCAGGGCGCGGGCTGGATCGAAGCCCAGGCCGTCGCCGTTCGGACGAAGCTGACCGAGGCCGCCGGCCGCCCTGTCCGGGTCCTGTTCTCCGCCCACGGCATCCCCGAGAGCCTGATCGCGAAGAAGGGCGATCCCTATCAGGAACAGGTCGAGGCGACCTGCGCCGCCATCGCCGCCGCCGCCGGACTGGGCCAACGCGAAACGGACTGGACGATCTGCTACCAGAGCCGTGTCGGGCCGATGAAATGGCTGGGGCCTTCGACCCCGGAGGCGATCGAACAGGCCGCCCGGGACAGTGTGGGCGTGATCGTCACGCCCGTCGCCTTCGTGTCCGAACACATAGAGACCCTGGTCGAGCTGGACATCGAGTATGCCGAACTGGCCCACAGGCTGGGCGTCACGCTGTATCTCAGGACGCCCGCCGTCGGGGTCGCCGCCCCCTTCATCCGGACGCTCGCCGACGCTACGGTGGAGGCGCTGTCGCGCGGCGGCGTCGCGCCCTTTGGTCCGGGTTGCCGCGGCGACTGGAAGGCCTGCCCCCGCCGGCGGGAACGGAGGGCGGCATGACCTGGTACGATCTCGCCCGCGGTCTGCACATTCTCGCCGTCATCGCCTGGATGGCCGGCCTGCTTTTCCTGCCCCGGCTCTACGCCTACGACGCCGAACAGGCCGGCAAGCCGGAGCCTCTGCGTTCGGAGATGCGGAGCCTTTTGCGCGCCTGGCAGGGGCGGCTGCTCAACATCATCCTCAAACCGGCCATGGGCGCGGCGTGGGCCTTTGGCCTGTGGCTGATCTGGCTGGACGGCACGGCGCGCGGCTGGGACTTTCTGCTTCAGCCGTGGATGATCGCCAAGCTGGTCGGCGTCTTCGCTCTCAGCGCCTGGCAGGGTTTCCTGTCGAAGGAACGCCTCCGCATCCAGGCCGGGACCTCGACCCGCACCGGAAAATTCTGGCGCATGACCAATGAGGTCCCTTTCCTGATCGCCATCGTGATGGTGATCTCGGTCACGACCGAATGGACCTTCGGCTGATCGGCGACATCCGCTCCCGCTTGACCTGATCGGCCGGGCGTGGTTTCGCTGCTCCCGAACCGTTCCTGGCAGCGCCGGGCGGTCCCTCTCTCCCAGCGACGCCGATCGGATCGATCCCTTCGGAGCCCGTCGTTCTCCCTGCCGGCCGCAAGGCCAGACATTGTCAGCCCGCCCGATCCCGCTTTTCCGCGGGCGCCCGGCCGCGCATGCCCAAGAAGCTTCCCATGACCGACGTCCGCGACACCGATCCCACCGCTCCCGAAGCCGAAGCCCTCGACGGCGACCTGCCGACGACGGACGTCGCCGCATCCGACCTGCCGATGGTCGACCAGGAGTCCGGCGACGAAGAGGACGACGGCGAACCGATCGTCCCCAACGGCCGCATCACCCTGCAGGAGCTCAACGACAAGACGCCCGAGGAACTGGTCGCCTTCGCCGAGAGCCTCGAGATCGAGAACGCCGGCAACCTGCGCAAACAGGACCTGTTGTTCTCCATCCTCAAGACCCTGGCCGATGAAGAGGTCGAGATCATCGCCTCGGGGACGCTGGAAATCCTGCCCGACGGCTTCGGCTTCCTGCGCAGCCCGGACGTCAATTATCTTCCGGGTCCGGACGATGTTTACGTCTCCCCCTCGCAGATCCGCCGCTTCGGCCTGCGCTCGGGCGACACCATCCACGGCGCCGTCCGCGGCCCGCGCGAGGGCGAGCGCTATTTCGCCCTGCTCAAGGTCGACACGATCAATTTCGAAGACCCGGAAACGGTCAAGACCAAGGTCCTGTTCGACAACCTGACCCCGCTCTATCCCGAAGAGCGGCTGCACATGGAAATCCAGGACCCCACGCTGAAGGATCGCTCGGGCCGGGTCATCGACATCGTCGCCCCGCTGGGCAAGGGCCAGCGCTGCCTGATCGTCGCCCCGCCGCGGGTCGGCAAGACCGTGATGCTGCAGAACATCGCCAAGTCGATCGAGCGCAACCACCCCGAAGTGACCCTGATGGTGCTGCTGATCGACGAGCGCCCCGAGGAAGTCACCGACATGCAGCGCACGGTGAAGGGCGAGGTCATCGCCTCGACCTTCGACGAGCCGGCCACCCGCCACGTCGCCGTCGCCGAGATGGTGATCGAAAAGGCCAAACGCCTGGTCGAGCACAAGAAGGACGTCGTCATCCTGCTCGACTCCATCACCCGCCTGGGCCGCGCCTATAACGCCACCGTCCCGTCGTCGGGCAAGGTCCTGACGGGCGGCGTCGACGCCAACGCCCTGCAGCGGCCGAAACGCTTCTTCGGCGCCGCGCGCAATGTGGAGCAGGGCGGTTCGCTGACCATCATCGCCACCGCCCTGATCGACACAGGCTCGCGGATGGACGAGGTGATCTTCGAAGAGTTCAAGGGCACCGGCAACTCCGAAATCGTCCTGGACCGCAAGGTCGCCGACAAGCGCATCTTCCCCGCCATCGACGTGCTGAAGTCCGGCACCCGCAAGGAAGAGCTGACCACGCCCAAGGACCAGCTGGCCAAGACCTATGTCCTGCGCCGCATCCTCAACCCGATGGGCCCGCAGGACGCGATCGAATTCCTCATCGACAAGCTGCGTCAGTCCAAGAACAATGCGGACTTCTTCCAGTCGATGAACACCTGATGCAGTCCCGGCTGTTTCACGTGAAACATGGAGCGGCGGCATGAAGGTCAATATCGAGATCGAATGCGAACCGGCCGAGGCGCGCGCCTTCCTCGGCCTGCCCAATGTCGAGCCGCTGAACGATCATCTGGTCGCCGAGATGAAGCGCCGGATGGACGAGAACATCACCGCCATGCAGCCCGACGAGCTGATGAAGACCTGGACCAGCTTCGGCATGCAGGCCCAGGACCAGTTCCGCAAACTCATGGAGACGGCGGTCTCGGGAACGACCCGGCCGTGACCTCCGTCTCCTCCCCCAACGGGGGAGGGGGACCGCGAAGCGGTGGAGGGGGCCTGTCCGCATCCGCCGGCGTCGCCCCCTCCGTCACGCCGCTGGCGCGGCGCGCCACCCCATCGCTGCGCGACGGGGAGGAGACATGAGCACCATCTTCGCCCTCGCCACCCCGGCCGGTCGGGGGGCTATCGCCATCCTGCGCATCTCCGGCCCGTCGACCGGCGCCGCCCTCACGGCCCTCGGCGCGGGCAGGCTCAAGCCGCGCCTCGCCTCTCTCCGCACCCTGACCCACGACGGCCAGCCGATCGATCAGGCCCTCGTCCTGCATTTCCCCGCGCCCAACAGCTACACCGGCGAGGACTGCGCCGAGCTTCACCTCCACGGCGGCCGCGCTGTGGTCGAGGTCGCCAGCCAGGCCCTGATCGACCTCGGCCTGCGCCCGGCCGAGCCCGGCGAATTCACCCGCCGGGCCTTCGAGAATGGCCGCATGGATCTGGCCCAGGCCGAGGCCGTCGCCGACCTGATCGACGCCGAGACCACGGCCCAGGCTGCCCAGGCCCTGGGCCAGCTGGACGGCGCCCTGTCGCGCACCTACGCCGGTTTCCGCCGCGACCTGCTCAGGGCCATGGCCCTGGTCGAGGCCGAGATCGACTTCCCCGACGAGGAAATTCCCGACAACCTGGCCCGCACTGCGGGGCCGGTGCTCGACCAGCTGATCGCCGATCTTCGGGCCGCCCTGGCCGACGCCCGGCGTGGGGAGCGGGTCCGCGAGGGATACCGCATCGTCCTGATCGGCGAGACCAACGCCGGCAAGTCGTCGCTGTTCAACGCCCTGATCGCGCGCGAGGCCGCCATCGTCACGCCGATCGCCGGCACCACGCGCGACGTGCTGGACGCCGACCTGATCATCGGCGGCTACGCCGTGACCCTGTCGGACACGGCAGGCCTTCGCGAATCCAGCGATGTCGTGGAAGCTGAGGGCGTCCGCCGGGCGCGGGCGCGGGCCGAGGCGGCTGAGCTGCGTCTGTGGGTCCGGGGTCCGGGCGATCCGCCGGGCGTGGCCGCCGACTATGTCCGGCCGGGCGACCTGCTGATCCGCAACAAGTCGGACATCGGCTCGGTCGATCCTGTCGAAGGTCTCGAAGATCTCGTCGTCAGCACGGCGACCGGCGAGGGCTTGGCCGAATTGCACGACTGGATCGCGGCGCGACTGGCCCGGGACCTGTCGGGCGCCGACTTCCCGGCGGTCACGCGCGAGCGGCATCGCCGCCGCCTCGCCGAAGCCCTGACCGATGTCGAGGCGGCCCGCCGGGCGCTCGACCACACGCCGGAAATGGCCGGCGACGATCTGCGGCGCGCCGCCGAAACCCTGGGCCGGGTCACCGGCGCCATTGGCGTCGAGGATATTCTCGGCGAAGTCTTCTCGACCTTCTGCATCGGCAAATAGCAGCCGCCTCCTCCCCAAGAAATGGGGAGGGGGACTGCGAAGCGGTGGAGGGCGCCCCTCCGTCACGCCGCTGCGCGGCGCGCCACCTCCCATCGCTGCGCGACAGGGAGGAGACACCATGTTTCACGTGAAACATCCGAACGGCGCCGGTGGCGTTCGGGCCTCTTTTCCCCTATGTCCCGCGCCATGAAATCCTTCGACGTCATCGTCATCGGGGGCGGGCACGCCGGCTGCGAGGCCGCGGCCGCGTCCGCGCGCGCCGGGGCGAAGACGGTGCTTCTGACCCAGAAGCTCGAGACCATCGGCGAGATGTCGTGCAACCCCGCCATCGGCGGTCTGGGCAAGGGCCATCTGGTGCGCGAGATCGACGCCATGGACGGCGTCATGGGCCGGCTGGGCGATGTGTCCGGCATCCAGTTCCGCCTGCTCAACCGCTCCAAGGGCGCGGCGGTCCAGGGACCCCGCAGCCAGATCGATCGCCGCCTGTACCGCGAGGCCATGCAGGCCGAACTGGCCCAGACACCGAATCTCACCCTGATGGCCGGCACGGCCGAGAGCCTGATCCTCGATGGCGGCCGCGTCGCCGGCGTGGTCACGGGCGAGGGCGCAGAGGTCCGCGCGGGGGCCGTGGTCCTGACCACGGGCACCTTCCTGAACGGCGTCATCCACAAGGGCGACCAGCGCATCCCTGCCGGCCGTCATGGCGAGGCGCCCTCGACCGGTCTGGCCGCCGACCTCTATGGCGCCGGCCTGCAGATGGGCCGGCTCAAGACCGGCACGCCGGCCCGCCTCGACGGCCGCACCATCGCCTGGGACCGGCTGGAGATGCAGCAGGCCGACGCCGGGCCCGTGCCGTTCAGCTTCCTCACCGACCGCATCGACGTGCCCCAGATCGCCTGCGGCGTGACCCATACCACGGCCGAGACGCACCGGATCATCGCCGACAATCTGGGCGACAGCGCCGTCTACGGCGGCCACCTGTCGGGCCGCGGCCCGCGCTACTGTCCCTCGATCGAGGACAAGGTAGTGCGGTTCGCCGACAAGACCTCGCACCAGATCTTCCTCGAACCGGAAGGGCTGGACGACCCGACCGTCTATCCCAACGGCATCTCGACCTCGGTGTCCGACGCGACCCAGGCCGCCTTCCTGCGCACCATCCCGGGGCTGGAGGCGGTCGAGGTGTTCCGCTTCGGCTACGCCATCGAGTACGACTATGTGGATCCGCGCGAACTCACACCGGCGCTGGAGGTCAAGAAGCGGCCCGGCCTGTATCTGGCCGGCCAGATCAACGGCACCACGGGCTATGAGGAGGCCGGGGCCCAGGGCCTGATCGCCGGCCTCAACGCCGCCCGCGCCGCCGCCGGCTCGGATCCCGTCATCCTCGGCCGGGACCAGGCCTATATCGGCGTCATGATCGACGATCTGGTCACACGCGGCGTGACCGAGCCCTACCGCATGTTCACCAGCCGGGCCGAGTACAGGTTGACGCTGCGGGCCGACAACGCCGATCAACGATTGACTCCGCTGGCGATAGAGGCGGGGATCGTCTCGACCCGGCGCGGCGAGGCTTTCCGGGCCAAGGCTTCTCTGTTGGCCGAGGCCTCGACCGTTTCACGTGAAACGGTGTTCACGCCCAAGGAGGCCGCTGCGCTCGGCATCCACGTCAACGCCGACGGTCTGCGCCGTTCCATCCGCGACCTGCTGGCCTTCCCCGGTGTGACTTTGGAAACCTTTATTGGCGCCCGTCCGGAGATCGCCGGCTGGTCGGCGCAGGTGCGTCAGCAGATCGAGATCGACGCGGGCTATGCCGGCTATCTGGACCGTCAGGCCTCGGACGCCGAGGCCCTGCGGCGCGAGGAAGCCCTGGCGATCCCGGTCGACCTCGACTACGCCGCCATCGGCAGCCTCTCGAATGAGGTGCGCGAGAAGCTCACCCTCGTCCAGCCGCGTACCCTGGGTCAGGCCGGACGCATCGAGGGTATGACCCCCGGCGCCCTGACGGCGCTTCTGTCCCATGTGAAGCGGACGCGGGTGGCGGCATGAATCTCCACCCGTCTCCTCCCCATGCAATGGGGAGGTGGCGCGCCGCGCAGCGGCGTGACGGAGGGGCGCCCCTCCACCGCTTCGCGGTCCCCCTCCCCATTTCATGGGGAGGAGACAGGGTATGACCCCTTCCGAATTCCAGGCTCTCATGAACGCCACCCCGGCGCAGATGGCTGATCTCCACGCCTTCATCGCGCGTCTGACCGAGGCCAACGCCGTGATGAACCTCGTCGGGCCCGACAGCCTGCCCGATGTGTGGAACCGCCACATCCGGGATTCCGCCCAGCTGCTGGAGATGAAGCCCGAGGCGAAGACCTGGGCCGACCTCGGCGCCGGCGCGGGCTTTCCCGGCCTGGTGCTCGCCATCCTGCTCAAGGACCGCCCCGACAGCCACGTTTGGCTGATCGACAGCCTCGGCAAGCGCTGCCGATTTCTGCAGGAGGTGGTGGACGCCCTGTCCCTGCGCGCCACCGTCATCAACGGCCGGGCCGAGGAGCAGAGGGTCAAGGTCGACGTCGTGACCGCCCGCGCCGTGGCGCCGATGGAGCGGCTTCTGGCCTATGCACAGCCTTATCTACAGCGCGGCGCACAGGGGCTGTTTCTCAAGGGGGAAAAGGTCGAGGCTGAGTTGATCGAAGCCCGCAAGGTCTGGCAGTTCGATAGCGACCTCTCCGTCTCGCGCAGCGATCCGCGCGGCCGTATCGTTTCCGTCCGGAGCCTTCGACGTGTCCCCAACCGGTAAGACCCGCGTCCTCGCTGTCTCGAACCAGAAAGGCGGCGTGGGCAAGACCACGACGGCGATCAATCTCGGCACCGCCCTGGCCGCGATCGGCGAGAAGGTTCTGATCGTCGACATGGATCCGCAGGGCAATGCTTCCACGGGTCTCGGTGTTCCACGTGAAACACGGCGGGTGACCATCTATGACGTCATCGTCGACGGCCGGTCGGTGGACGATTCCGCCGTCCAGACCTCGGTCCCCGGCCTGCACATCATCCCTGCCGACGCCGACATGTCGGGCGTCGAGATCGAACTGAGCCAGGCCGACCGCCGCTCCTTCCGCCTGCGCGATGCACTGACCGGGCAAGGGGCGGAGGGTCAGACCCGGTACGACTATGTCCTGATCGACTGCCCGCCGTCGCTGAACCTGCTGACGCTCAACGCCATGGCCGCGGCCGACGCGGTGTTGGTGCCGCTGCAGTGCGAGTTCTTCGCTCTCGAAGGCCTGACCCAGCTGATGAAGACCATCGAAATGGTGCGCCAGAGCCTGAACCCGACGCTGGAGATCCAGGGCCTTGTCCTGACCATGTACGACCGGCGCAGCGCCCTGTCGGGACAGGTCGCCGCCGACGTGCGGTCGCATTTCGGCGACAAGGTCTATGAGGCCGTCATTCCCCGCAACGTGCGCGTGGCCGAGGCGCCCTCGTTCGGCAAGCCGGCCCTGATCTACGATCTGAAATGCGCCGGCAGCCAGGCCTATCTGCGCCTCGCTCGCGAGGTGGTGGCGCGCGAGAAGTCCCGTCGGCTTCAGGCCGCGTGACGATGAATAGAAGAACGGAATCAGTGTCTTGAGCGAACGTCAGCGCGGGCCGCAACGGGGATTGGGTCGGGGCCTTTCCGCCCTTTTGGGAGAACAGGTGGCCGAAAGCGCCCCGGTTGACGGCGCGCCCGCGCCCGCCGGCGTGCGCATGGCCCCGATCGAGAGCTTGAAGCCCAATCCGGAACAGCCCCGCAAGACCTTCAACAATGACGACCTGGCCGAGCTGGCGGGCTCGATCCGCGACAAGGGGGTGCTGCAGCCGATCCTGGTGCGGTCGCAGCCCGGTCAGGACGGGGTCTGGCAGATCATTGCCGGCGAACGCCGCTGGCGCGCCGCCCAGCTGGCGCGCCTGACCGAGGTGCCGGTCGTCGTCCGCGAGATGGACGACGTCGAGGTGTTCGAGGTGGCGATCATCGAGAACGTCCAGCGCAGCGACCTGAACCCGCTGGAAGAGGCCGACGCCTATCGCATGCTGATGGAGCGGTTCGGCCGAACCCAGGACACGGTCGCCGGCGTCGTGGGCAAGAGCCGCAGCCATGTCGCCAACACCCTGCGCCTGCTGCAGCTGCCCGAGGAAGTTCTCTGGTTCGTCCGGCACGGCAAGATGAGCGCCGGCCACGCCCGCGCCCTGATCACGGCGCCGAACCCGGCCGTCCTGGCCCAGAAGATCGTCGACGAGGGATTGAACGTCCGACAGGCCGAGGCGCTGGCGCGTCGCGCCGCCGAAGGTCCGAAGCCCGGCAAGGCGCGGGCGGCCGCCCCGGCCGCAGGCGAGGGTGCGGCGGATGTCGCCGCGCTGGAGCAGGACCTGGCTGACGCCCTGGGCCTGAAGGTCCAGCTGGCGGACAAGGGCGGCAAGGGCGAGATCACCATTCGCTACGGCTCGCTGGAACAGCTGGACGACCTGTGCCGCCGGCTGATGCGGGGCTGACCGCAACCTGTGCTAGGCTGGGGTCATGACCGACAAGCCCAGCAATCCGACCGCCGAAGCCATGAAACGCGCCCTCGCGGCCAAGAAGGCCGGGGGCGGACCCTCGCACGGCGGGCTTCAGGGCTCGGCCCGCGCCGAGGAAAAGGCCCAGCAGGCCCGCAGCGCCGCCCTCGCCAAACCGGCCTTCCGCAAGGCCTCCAAACGGGGCTAGGCGGCGCCGCAAATGGGGACCGGTCGGCCAGTATCGCCTGTCTCCCGCTTCTCACCGGCGCGTCGTCGAAGTCACCGCGAAAACGTCGCTGAATTCTCCGCCGGTTGGACGGCCTAAAGGCCGAGTCTCCGCGCCCGCGCCGAGATTTCCAGCAGCAGCCGTTCGGCGATCAACTGGTCGGGCGACCCCGTGGTCTTGGTCGCGACGTCGGCCGTGTTGATGCTGTCCAGAACCTTGTCGAGGTCCTCGAGCCGCCAGCTGCGCGCCTGACGTAGGATTTCGGCCTCCTGTTTCCAGAACACCCCCGCCGCCTTGGCCGCCTCCTTGGGGCCCGAGCCACTGGCCTGAAGCACATTGATGCGGCGCAGGCGGCCGAGATGGATCGAGGCCTGTCTCACCGCCATGACAGGCGATTCCCCTTCAGCCAGGGCGCGGCGCAGACCCGACTGGGCCGGGGCCGGGCGGCCGCCGAAGGCCTGTAGCGCGGCGTCCTGCAGCGAGGCGTCGGCCTCGACCCCCAGATGCTGCTCCAGCTCGGCCACATCGATGGTCTTGCCCGAGCCGGGGCCGATATAGAGGGCCAGCCGCTCGATCTCCTGCCGCATCAGCCCGCGTTCGCGCGGCAGGCGGCTGACGAACCGGTCCAGGGCGTCGCCGGTCAGGCCCACCTTGTCCGCCGCCAGGGCCTCTCGCGTCATCCGGGCGACATCGCCCGTCTCATCCTCATAACAGGCGATGCCGACAGCTTCCTTCGCACCCTCTGCGGCCTTGCGCAGGGCGGAATCCCGGCCCAGGGCGCCTGCCTCGATCACCAGCATGGCGTCGGGGTTGTAGGCGCCCTCGGCGTGGTGTTTGAGCGCGGCGGCCAACATCTTGTCGATCGAGGCCTTCTCCGACCCCAGCCGCACCCGCACGAGCCGGCGACCGCCGATCATGCTGAGGGCGGTCAGGGCCTCCTCCAGCCGCGCCTCGTCGCCGTCGATATCGCTGTCGGTCAGGACGGTGACGTTGAAGGGATCGTTCAGGTCGGGCGTGATCGCCCTGCACAGAATCTCGGCGCGCTCGCCGACGCCCGAGCGGTCCTTGCCGTGGATGACAGCGGCGCGGACGCCCCGGTCGGGCGACGACAGGAAGCGGTCGACCTCGGGCCGTTTGGTCAGGATCACGGGTTGGCCCTCACGGCCGGGCCGACAGCGCCCGCATGATGTCCAGCCGGATCAGGCGCGCCAGTTCGGCGGCGGCGCGTTCCTCGCCGTCCTGCTGGGCGGCGATGGCGGCATAGGGCTGGTCGGCGGCGGCGTAGGTGGTGGTGACGGTCTCTACGCCCGCGACCGGTTCTCCGCCGCCGGCCCGGGTCAGCGTCCAGGCGCCCCGCACGGTCAGTTCATAGCGGGTGGCGGTGTCGTCGATCCGGCGGCCCAGAGACCGGCGCGACTGGTCCAGATCGGTCTGCAGCCGCCACAGGGGCTCCTGCGACCCGTCGCGTCCGAGCGCATCCTCAAGCTGTTCGCGGACGCGGTAGCCCAGGCGGTCGTCCTGCGTCGTCACCGCAATGCGCGACAGGGCGGAGCCCGCGCCGGCGTCGCCGTACAGGGGCGTAAAGCCGCAGGCGGACAGTCCCACTAAAGAGACAAACGTGAGAACGAGGCGTCGCATCAGCCGACCACCAGATTGACGATGCGATCCTTGACCACCACGATCTTCCTCACCGTCTGACCCTCCAGCCGCGCCTGGACATCGGCGTCGGCCATGACGATCGCTTCGACCTCGGCCGGCTCCAGTCCCCGGGCGACGCGGATCTCGCCGCGGCGCTTGCCGTTGACCTGGATCGGCAGGACCACCTCGTCGTCGGCCGCCAGGGCCGGATCGAACACCGGCCAGGGCGCGTCCAGCACCATCCCCTGTTCGCCGAGGCGCGTCCAGCATTCCTCGGCCAGGTGGGGGGTGAAGGGGGCGATCAGTCGTGTCAGGGCCGAAAGGGCCTCGCGCCGCGCCGCGCCGCCGGCCTTCGGCGTGTCGCGTATGGTGGCGATGAAGCCGTACAGCCTGGCGATGGCCGAGTTGAAACGGAAGGCGGCGACGCCTTCGGACACGGCCTTGATGGCCTTGTGCGTCTCGCGGATCAGGGAGGCGTCGGCCTCCGCCTCGCCGTCGGCGTTCGGGTCGAAGGCGTCGACCTCGGCCCAGACGCGCTGGACGAAGCGGCCCGCGCCCTCGACGCCGCCCGGGGTCCATTGCACGTCGCGCTCGGGGGGACTGTCCGACAGAACGAACAGGCGCCCGGCGTCGACGCCATAGGCCTCGACGATCTCCTGCGGGGCGACGACGTTCTTCTTCGACTTCGACATCTTCTCGATGTCGCCGATGGTCAGCACCTCGCCGGTCGACAGCTGGCGGGCCGAGCGTTTGCCGGCCTCGTTGGTCAGTTCGACGTCGGTCGGCTCGACCCAGGCGCCGTCAGCGCGGCGGTAGGTCTCGTGAACCACCATCCCCTGGGTGAACAGGCCGGCGAACGGCTCCTTGACCGACATCAGGCCGGCGTCGCTGAGGGCGCGGCTGATGAAGCGGGCGTAGAGCAGATGCAGGACGGCGTGTTCGACCCCGCCGATATACTGGTCGACCGGCAGCCATTTGTCGGCGGCGGCTTTCGAGATCGGTTCGGCGGCGGTCGGATCGGTGAAGCGGGCGAAATACCAGCTGGAGTCGACGAAGGTGTCGAGCGTGTCGGTCTCGCGCACGGCCTCGCCGCCGCAGGTCGGGCAGGCGACGTGCTTCCAGGTGGGGTGGCGGTCCAGCGGATTGCCCGGCGTGTTGAAGGTCACGTCCTTCGGCAGTTCGACCGGCAGCTGGTCGGCGGGAACTCCGACCGGACCGCATGTGGCGCAGTGGATCACGGGAATGGGACATCCCCAGTAGCGCTGGCGGCTGACGCCCCAGTCGCGCAGGCGATAGATGGTCGCGCCCTGACCCTGGCCTGCCGCCTCGATGCGGGCGATGGCCGCGGCCTTGGCCGGTTCGATCTCCATCCCGTCCATGAAATCGGACTGGAACAGACGGCCGGGACCGACATACGCCTCTGTCCCGACAGAGAAATCATCCCCTGCCCCGTCCGGTCTCACGACCGGGATCACGGGCAGGGCGTATTTGCGGGCGAAGTCGAGGTCGCGCTGGTCGTGGGCCGGGCAGCCGAAGATGGCGCCGGTGCCGTACTCAGACAGGATGAAGTTGGCTATCCAGACGGAGACCTCGCGGCCGTCGAACGGATGGATGACCTTCAAACCGGTGTCGAAGCCGATCTTCTCGGCCTGTTCGATCTCGGCCTGGGTCGAGCCGCCCTTGCGGCATTCGGCGACGAAGGCGGCCGCGGCGGGGTTCGCCTCTGCTATGGCGCGGGCGACCGGATGGTCCGGTGCGACGCCCATGAAGCTGGCCCCGAACAGGGTGTCGGGACGGGTGGTGTAGATTTCGAGGCCGTCAGGCGCGGCGGCGGGCGCGTCGCCGGCCCATTTCCACGTCATCTGCAGGCCCTTCGACCGGCCGATCCAGTTCTCCTGCATCAGGCGGACCTTGTCGGGCCAGCGGCCTTCCAGCTCTTTCAGCCCCTCGATCAGGTCGTCAGCGTAGTCGGTGATGCGCAGGAACCACTGGTTCAGCTTGCGCTTCTCGACCACCGCGCCGGAGCGCCAGCCGCGCCCGTCGACCACCTGTTCATTGGCCAGAACGGTGTTGTCGACCGGGTCCCAGTTGACGACCGAGTCCTTGCGATAGACCAGGCCGCGCTCGAACAGCTTCAGGAACCAGGCCTGCTGCTTGCCGTAATAGGCCGGGTCGCAGGTGGCGAACTCACGGCTCCAGTCCAGCGACAGGCCCAGGAGCTTCAGCTGGTCGCGCATGGCGGCGATGTTGGACCAGGTCCAGTCTCCCGGATGGACGCCGCGTTCGATGGCTGCGTTCTCGGCCGGCAGACCGAACGCATCCCAGCCCATCGGGTGCAGGACGTCGAATCCCTGGGCCCGCTTCGACCGCGCGACCACGTCGCCCATGACGTAGTTGCGGGCGTGGCCCATGTGGATGGCCCCGGACGGATAGGGGAACATCTCCAGCACATAGTATTTCGGCTTGCCGGTCCCCTCGGTGGGGGTGCGGAAGGCGTCGGCGGCCGCCCAGCGGGCCTGCTGGCGGGGTTCGGCGGTCTTGGGCTCGTAACGGGCCACGGGAATCCTTCAGGCGGCTCCTAAAGGGCGGGCCAGAAG
>NZ_DATMYH010000103.1:0-47303 GCF_035561115.1 Brevundimonas sp. | reverse complement strand
GTGTCATGGCGGTCTCCTTTTCCGCTCCACCACGGAGCGTCCGCCGCCGGCCTTCCTTTCCCCTCCGGCGGGGTTGTCGCCGCCCTCCAGCGACGGCAGGCTGGACCCATGAAATGGCTCCTGATCCCCGCCGCCCTTCTGCTCTGTCCGGCGGTCGCGAAGGCCGATCCGTGCGAAGGCCGGCTACCCGATCGCGCGGGGCAGACCTTCTCCGGGGAGGTCCGCTACATCGGCGACGGGGACAGTCTCTGCGTCGGTCCCGGCGCCGACCCGTCGACCTGGATCGAGGTCCGGCTCTCCGATTTCGATGCGCCCGAGCTGCACAGCCCCTCCGGCCGGGCCGCCCGCGACCGGCTGTCGACGCTCGCGCGCGGCCGGACCCTGAACTGCGTCACGGTGCGTGGCCGCAGCGGCCGGGTCGTCGTCTACGACCGGGTCATCGCCGCGTGCCGCCTGAATGGCCGGGGAGTCGGCGACCTCCTGCGCGCGGCCGGAGGCCGGGAGGGCGGAAATTAGCCGCCTCCCCGCGCCCGGCCCGTCCCTCAGGCCGCCCTGTCGTTCCAGACCTGATTGAGGACCTGGGCGGCAAGGGCCGCCTTGTCCTGCGGCAGGAAGCGACCATAGTGATCGGCGACCGTGGCCGCGGTATCCTGGATCGCATAGCTCGCCTGTTCGTAGGAGCCCGTCTGCTTGAGGATGTGGGTGGCCAGCACATCGCGGACACTGTGCGGGCCATGCGGCAGCAGGCCGGGGATCGCGCCCCGTCCCGTGTACGGATTGTGGATGCCGTAGCGCTGGATCGTCAGCCGCCAGGCCTCATAGAAGGTCTGCTGGCTGTAGGCTGCGTCCCGGCTCCTGGTCTTGACCGTCTTGATGAAGAAGACGCCCGGGTCGGGCGCGCCGGCGAGGAGACGGGCCCTGTGCCGGTCGAGGTAGTCGTCGATCCACCGGTAGAGGTCGCCCAGATCAGGCAAGAGCAGCCGGAACGGCCGTTTGGCGAAATAGCCCGAGTGGGCGTTCTTGAAGGCCGCGCAGGGGATGAAGACCTCCCAGCCCGCGTCCCGGTCGCTCCACCGCAGTTCGCCGCGTTTCAGGCGTTCCAGTTCCCGCTCGCTGGTGTGGGTCTGTCCCCGAAGCCGGACGAGCAACTGGCGCAGGTTCTTCTGCCTGAGGCCGAGATGAAGTCCGAGCCGGATCATCAGAAAGGCCCGGACGCTCTCCGCCGCCGCCCGCGGGTGACGGCCGGCATGCGGCATTCTCAGGAGGATTTCCCGCGTGATCTTGAGATATTCGCCCACCGGACTCGCCGCCTCGAGGACCGGCAAAAGCGGTTCGAACGGGTCCCGGTGGACCCGGGCGACGCGCTGGATTTCCTTGGCTCGCGCAAGGGCATGGCGATGGACCCGCTCGCACGCGCCGTCCCAGTCGTCCCGCATCCGCCGGACGTCGTCTTCCGAGATCAGCCCCTCGACCGGTTCAAGTTCGGAGGCCAGGGCGGGGTTCTGCCGCAGCCAGCCGGTCTGGCTGCGGGTCAACGCCGCCGCGAGCAGGAGCATCTCTGCTTCCCAGCCGGTGTAGAAGCCGCGTCGCGTCTCGCGCCACTGGACATACCAGTCCCAGACGGCCGGAGAGACGAGCAAGGCGAACGTCAGCCGCTCGCGCGGCAATCCGAAACCTCGGGACACGCTGTCCGGTCCCACGGTCAGGGCCCCGAACAGCAGGCCGAGGTGCTCGACCTTCTGCGACGCGGTCTCTGGGCCCCAGACGCCCGAGCGCTGGAAGCCCACCTCGGTCAGGGTCCGGGTCTTGAACCTCAGCAGGTCCGCCATCTCCCGGGCGAGGCGCGGCGGCGGGGCGAACTCCGGCCGCGACGAGAGAGTATGGCCGGACCTCAGGGGAGCGCCCTCAACCACGCCTTCGAACCGGATCGCGAACCGGTGCTTGGAGACCTCGGCGTGATAGCGATGGAAGGCCGTGCCGCCGGAGAGAACCGACGACCGGACCCAGGCGAGGATCTCCGCCTGTTCGCTCGCCGTCCGGGCGTTGAAGTCGTCGGGGAGATGCCACGCGAGACGCCGCCGCTCCGCCGCGCCGACTTCCGGCAGGCGGTGACCCGAGACGGCCCGTCCATGGGTGACGCGGGATCTCAGATAGCCCCGGGGAAGCCGGTAACGATTCTCGATCAGATCGACGACCTGCAGACTGGCCGGCGTCTGCGGTCCCTTCGTCCCCCGGCGCCAGGCCCCAAGCGTGGTCCGGTCGACCATCCCGCCTTTCGCCGTCGTGGCCTTGTGGAGACCCCAGACGCTGTCGCCATGTCTCCGGATTTCCGCATCGAAAGCGGCCGCGAAATCATGGGGCGCCTCGACAGGCTCCCAAAGCGGTTCGGGATACTCGACGACGGGCTTGGGCGGACGGCCCGGACCGGGCCGGCGCGGGCGCGCCTCTGGCTCCGCCGGGAGAGGCACCGACGAGCGCAGGGTGGACGAAGGGGACATGGTCTCTCCGGAAACGTTCGCCGCCAGAAGCGGCGACCGGAGAGAGACGGCCGGGATATGCGATGACCCTGATCCGGATCCCACGGAGACTGGGGATGCGCCAGACTCGAGCGCTTCTGAACTCCGAGGCGACACTCGGCTGACTACGTATGCATGGCTCACACCATGGCCATCGGGAAAGATCCCGCTCCTCGGGTCGCTACTCGGGGCCTCGCCTTGGCGACCGGACGCTCCCGAAAATCAGGACCCAATCGGTCTAGATGCCCAGCGTCGAGATCTCCGCAAAACCGTCATCGTCGCGGATCAGGAAGATCGCCTCGACCGCTCTACTCCGGGCGAGGCGCGGGCCATCCGTTTCCCCAAGCACCATCAGCGCCGTCGCCCAGGCATCGGCCCTGGCGCAGTCAGCAGCCAGGACGGTCACGCTGGCGAGTCGGTTACAGGCTGGTCCGCCGGAGCGTGGATCCATCGTGTGCGACAGCCACTTCGCGCCGAGTTGGACCCGATGCCGATAGTCGCCGCTCGTCGCTACGGCGCGGTCGGAGACCTCGATCACCGCGCGGCCCGCCCGACGGAACGGATCGGGCTCTTCCAGCGCAACGGCCCAGGGCCGCCCGTCGGGGCGCTCGCCGTCGACGACGATCTCGCCGTCTAGGGCCGCGAGAAATCCGCGCACGCCGTGTTTGCGCAGCACTTCGGCCATCTGGTCGACGGCGAATCCCTTCGCCACGCCCGATAGGTCCAGGAGTCGATTGTTAAGCCGCCGGACGCGACCGGCGGCCGGCTCGCACTCCACCTCCGAATGCAGCGCGCGCCCCATGGCGAGCCGGATCGCCGTCTCGTCCGCCTTACCCTGCGCAGGACCGAACCCCCAGGCGCTGACGGCTTCGGCGACGCCGATGTCGAAAGCTCCGCCCGAAGCGGCCGTAACCTCGGCCGAAATTTTCAGCACCTTGATCAGGTCGGAGCCGACATCGACCCACGCGCCCGGGGCCGCCCCGTTTAGGCGCATAAGCTCGCTGTCGGGTCGCCATGTGCTCATCTGGCGATCGACGGAGTCCACGCTGGCTTGGAGGGCCGCGGAGAGTTCCGGAGCCGCGCGTCGGGACGCCAGCCGGACTGACCAACGGGCGCCCATCGTCGGACCATTCAGCGTGGCAAGGGCGTCAGTAGACATCTTCGAGATACCGTCCCTCGGCTTTCAGATCGGCGACCGTCACGCCGCGAGTTCTCAGGATGGCCTCGAAGGTCCGAGCGACGTCGCGTCCCATCGCAGCGCTCCCGCAGACCAGCACTTGCCCGCCGGCCTGGATCTGGCGTGCGAGTTCGTCGGGGCTCTCGTTCAGGCGGTCTTGAACGCGCGTTCCTCGGCCCGAGCGGGAGAAAGCCATGACCCGACGCGAAAGCCGTCCGTCCGCCAGCATGGCGTCCGTTTCCTGCCGATAGAGGAAATCCGACTCCGGATCGCGTATGCCGAAGTAGAGGACGGAGGGCCGATCCCGCCGCATGTGGCGCAACAGGCCGATCGCCGGGGCGATCCCGCAACCCGCGGCCACGAGAATAACCGGCGCCCGCCCCTTGGTCGCGCGGAATGCAGGGTTTGGGCGAACGAAGGCGCGGATCTCATCGCCCGGCTCAAGCCCGTACAGGTAGCCCGAGCACAGCCCGGCCGGCATACGCCGCACCGCGATTTCGATGAAGCCGTCCCGCCGGGCGGACCCGAGAGAATAGAAGCGTGGGACGTCGGCTCCGGGGGCGACAACACCCAGAAGGTCGCCGGCCTGGAAGCGCGGCAATCTGGCGTTGGCCGCCGGCTCGAAGCGCAGGATAGCGGAGGGCGCGCCGACCTCACGGCCGAACGCCCGCCGCTCGACAAGTTTGAGCGAGACCGGCTCAGGGAAGGCGACCCGATGGTTCAGCTTCAACGGAAGGCCGAGCGCGTCTCCCAAGGCTTCGCCCCAGATCGCGAAATCCCGCACCGACTGGCGATCAATCCGCGCCATGGGCGTGAGCGTCTGCCAGCCGGCCTCGGCCAGCTGCGTCAGGACAAGTTGGGCGAAGCCGCAATAGGCGGTAAAGCTGCGGTCGCCGAACCCCAGCACGGCGACCGGAACCCTGTTCATCTGGTCGAGTCGGGAGAGGAACCGCGCCGCCGATGACGGAGCCGCGCCATCGCCATAGGTGGCGGTCAGCACGATCAGCGCCTGCGCCGCGGGCATGGGACCCGCATCGTTCATCGCGCCGAGGTGGACCTTCCGCCCCGCTTCGATCAGCGCCTTGGCCAGGGTCGAGGCGAAACCCCAGGTCGTACCGCCCTCGGAACCCGTCAGTATGACGATTTCCGCCTTTGCCATTGAAACGGCGCCGGCGATGAACGGACGCGCCGCGCGCCGCTTTAACCAGATCCATCCGCCCGTCGCCGCCATGACCGGCGTGGCCGCCGCCGAAGCGCCCAGCAGCAGGCCGAACCACCACAGTCCCTGGCCGGTGTGCAGCTTGTACGCCCACTCCCAGATCGTCTGCGCGGACGAGTGCGGCTGCCAGTTCAGCAAGGCGCCGTTCCCTTGGTTGACGTATCCGGCGCCGTCGGCCGTCCTGAGGCCGAACACATCGGTCGCGTCGCCGGCCGCCGGCCACGTCAGCCGTCGCAGGTCCTCGATCCGGATCTGTCGGAGGGAGGTCAGGGTTTCAACCGGGGCGGGCGAGGCGCTATTGACGACCTCCGGGAAAACTGAGGTGTCCGGACCGCCGTCGCTGACGATCCCAAATGTCGCCAACGACATCCAAAGGCCGGTCAGCGCCGAGACCGAAAGCCCGGCCAGCGCCGCCCGCCCGATTATCGCATGCCAACGGTTCGCTCCGGAGCTGCGCACACGCCGTCCCAGTCTGCGCCAACCGCCCAGCATGCCGACCAGCAGCAACACCCCGGTGACGCCGAGCGTCGCCATGACCGCGGCGCTTGCACCGGCTATCGCCTTGCCCGCGTCGTCGAGCAGCATCGAGCGGTGCAGCTTCTGGATCCATCGCATCGTCCCGGAGGGTTCCCACGGTCCCAGGTCCGCCCCTGTCGCGGGATCCACCCGCCGGACCTTGTAGCCCTGGGGTGTCGCAACGCTCGCCAGCACGACGCCGTTGGCCCGGCGTTCAAGCCGTTCCACGCCCGGATGCCGCGCGGCCACCTGCGCCGCGAGCTGGGCGACAGAGCCGCCGCCAGGACGCGCCTGCATGCGTTCCAGGGCAGGCTCGAGCGACAGGATCGCGCCTGTTCCGGCCACCAGAACGAGCAGCAGCCCGAAGACGAGGCCCGCGACCGAATGGATCCTGCGGCTCATTGGTAAGCTCAGAAGTCGTAGGTCAGCGACTGGACGAACCCTCGGCCGGCGGTGGCCCGGCGCCGCCCGTTGGCGGCGAGGGGAGCGATCACCTCGGCCGGTCGGTCCGCGTCGTCCTCGACTGCGCTGTCGACCCGGATCTGATAGCCGGCGTCGATCAGCGCATCCGCAAGATCGACCGTCACGGTCAGGGTGCGGCCCGATCCCGCGCTGGCGCCGGTGATCGCATCGACCCCGGGGGGGGAGCCGCGCGTCGCGCGATACCAGTTTGAGAGATGGGACCAGTATCTCGTCTTGCGGCCGGAAACCCACAGGGTTCGCCTGTAGGCGCCTGCCGCATCCGTGAGGTAGATCGCCAGGTAGGCGCCGTCCCCCCCGTATGACTTCATCTTCGTGGTTATCGTCACGGGACGGGCCATGGCCGGCGTGGTCAGGAGCGCCAGCGCCAGGCACAGGGCGGTCGAAGAGGCGATCTTCTTCATGGGTTGTCTCCGATGGTTCATTTCGTGGCGCCGCTCGCGGGCCTGTTTAACGGATGGCTGGAGCAGCCGGGCGGCCCGGCGGTGCAGTCCGATATGGCTCCGGACGGTCGTGATCCCGCCTCCGGGCCCGATCCCCAAATTCCGTCTCAAGGACATTCAGCGTGAGAGGGTCCATCTCGATCTCGACGGACCGGCCATCGGCCGTGCGCCCGTAGATCCTGTAGCAGCCGTCATCGGTGCGGATACGGTTGACCTCAACCCCGAGTTCTCGCGCCCGTTCCTCGACGGCTTGCCTCGGCCGCCAGTCTCGCATCGGGCGGTCGCAATGATCGCCAGCCATTGCCGGGGTTCCTGCGGCGAGGCAGACGCCCCCAAGCATCAGGAGGATCAGAGTTCGGCGCATCACGGGTCCTTTCACATCGCTGACCCGCCTTCTGCTCTGCGAGACTGACGTGGCGCTGAATACGGTGTGGCTCCGCGTTCAGCATGGTGTCAGCTTGTGGGACCATCCACTTCGGCGGAGGACGGCATGCGCATTCTGTTGGTGGAGGACGACCCGGGGCTCGGCATGGCCGTGCAGGACCAGGTCATCGCTGAAGGCCATGGCGTCGACCGTGTCATGACAATCGCGGACGCACGCGCCTGCGTCGACGGCGTCGGCTACGATCTGGTTCTGCTTGACCTGATGCTGCCGGACGGGAGCGGGCTGAGCTTCCTACGCAATCTGCGCGCGCGCGGCTCGGTTACGCCGGTGATCATCCTCACCGCCAGAGATCGCACTACCGAGCGCATCGAGGGTCTAAACGCAGGCGCCGACGACTATCTGGTCAAGCCGTTCGATCTTGATGAGCTGTCTGCGCGCATCGGCGCCGTCGCGCGCCGCTATGCCGGCAATCCGAACCCGCAGATCCGACTTGGACCTTTGGAGGTGGACCTCGCGGCCCGCAGTATCTTCGGTCCCGCCGGCCGGATCGACCTGTCGCAACGGGAATGGGCGATCTTTGAGGCCCTCCTTCAGCGGCCCGGCTCGATCGTCACCAAGCCGCAACTTGAACAGCGGCTCTATGCCTTCGACAGCGAGGTGGAGAGCAACACCATCGAGGTCTATGTCAGCCGCTTGCGCAAGAAACTCGGCCGGGAGACCATCGAGACGCTGCGAGGGCTGGGCTATCGCCTTGGCTGTCCTGGAGCCCCTGCGTGAGTCGGCCGCGCAGCCTGCGTCGTGACCTGTCGCTGGGCGTGGCGCTCGGGGTGGTCGGGCTGTGGATTGCAGCCCTGCTGCTGGCGGGAGCAGTCCTGCGACATGAGCTGAATGAAGTCTCGGACAGCGTTCTTCAGGAGGCGTCCGAACGAATTCTATCGCTCGCGGTCGTCGAGTTGATGAATTCGGACGACGAGTTCGCAGCGCGCCGCATATCGCCGCTCGGTGCGGATGAGGAATACCTGACCTACGCCGTATATGACGCCGGGGGGCGGGTGCTGCTCTATTCGCACGATGTCCACCGCAAGGTGTTCTCCGGGGAACCGCGGCTCGGTTTTTGGGATCGGCACGGTTACCGGCTTTACGGCGCCGACGCCGTCTCGGGCGCTTATCGCATTGCTGTGGCCGAACCACTCAAGCATAGGCGCGAGACCTTGCTCCGGACCGTCGCGGCCTTGGCCTGGCCGATGGCCGCGCTTCTGCCGCTCACGGTCCTTTGGGTTTGGTGGCTGACCCGCATCCGCCTGAGGCCGATGTCGCGCCTGTCGGACGCGATCCGTGATCGCAACGAGACAGACCTCACGTCCGTCGTAACGGAGGGGCTGCAGCTGGAGTTCCTGCCTCTGGCGGATTCGGTGAACCGGCTGATGCAGAGGATGTCTCGGGCCTTGGAGGCCGAGCGTGCGTTCACCTCTTCCGCGGCGCATGAGCTCAGGACACCGATCGCCGCGGCGCTGGCCCAGGTGCAACGTCTCGTACGCGAACTGGAGCGGGAGCCGCAGCGACAGCGGGCGCGGGCCCTCGAGGCGGAGCTCAAGCGGTTGGCGCGCCTCGCCGAAAAGCTTCTTCAGCTTGCACGCGCGGAAGGCGCCGGGGTGCTGCGGAAAACGGAATCCGATCTGGTGCCGATCCTGGTGCTGACGCTCGACGATTTCCGTCACGAACTTACCGGCCGCCCTCTGCGCGTGGAAATGCCGGACTACGCGCCCTCGCACATAGATCCTGACGCATTCGGCATTCTGGTGCGGAACCTGATCGAGAACGCCTTGAACCATTCACCCACGGGAACGCCGATCGACATCGCCCTGACGGCGTCGGGGAAGATCAGCGTGGCCAACGACTGCCGCATAGTCCCGCCAGATCGGTTGACCCGGCTGACGCAGCGTTTCGAGAGAGGTACGACTGGCGGCCTGGGCTCGGGTCTCGGGCTCGCCATCGCAGAGACCATTTCACGTGCCGCCAACGGCAGCTTGGAGCTGTTCTCCCCCATTCCGGGCCAGGCCGGGGGCTTCCTCGCTGTCTTCGATCCCCTGGGCGCAAAGGCCAGCGCTGTTCGGACATAGTGAGGCTTGCTAGGGCCGGCGCCCCCCGCGCGAACCCCTCGCCGAAGGCGCGGGACGCGAACGTCACCTTTTGGCGCTCAAGTGCCGCTGTGGCCATGGAATCAAGTGGACAGGGGTGGCGACGTCAAATGGAGACTGGCCATGCGACGATCTGCCCTGCGCATCCAGCCAAAGCGCCCGATGGAACGCCGACCGTCTGATCGCCTACGGCACGGCCGGAGCCGGAGCACTCTTCTGGGCGTGGCCTTGCATGTTCAATGGGCCCTGGACGCCAAGCTTCCGGGTGTGACCTCGTGGCTCTGAGTCGGCGACGTGGCTGCAGATAATGCGCTTCGCCAGCGCTCAATCGTCATCCAGCCAAAGGCGGGGAGACCTGTGCCATTCGAGATCACCGCGCTTGCAGGTGACGCGATCGCCGCATGGCTGACGGACGGGTGGCGATGCGGGCCTCGGTCTGGTTTCGGGTAAAGCGGAACGTGGCCCGGCGACCGATAGAGGCCGCCAGACCCACGATCACCGCCACGAGAGCCCGCTCTGCGTCCGGGAGCGATTGCCGGGGAGGTGCCTCGCAGGCTGAGGGCGAAACTCTCCGGGTCCGACTTGGGGCCAGGTTGTTCCGGCGCAAAGTCCACGCTCCGACACGCTCCTGGATGTCCCACGGAGCCGCCGAAGCCGCCGCCCGGGACCGATCCGCAGGCCGCTTCGGTCTTTGCGCGAGCGCAAATCAGATGTCCGGAAGATCCTGCGCACCCGGCTTCGAGACTCCCCGAAGGCCGAGGTGGGTGGCGGCCGCGAACCACCGCTAAGGGGATTCCCCAGGGTGTATTCCGATCCGTTTCGGGTGACGCTGCCACAAGCCTGCGGACGATGACCGGACACTTTGCCGCCCTCGCTCGCCTGGCCCGACCGCCTGCAAGGAAGCAAAAATGACCCTGCTCACGCTGCTGTTGCGTCCGTCCAATCTGGTCTGCGACTACCTCGGTCTCACAGACCAGCACGAACGTGGAATGATGCGCATGTTCGTCAATATGTGTCTGTTTTCCGGCCTGTGTGTAGTCGCCTTTTTCGTGCTCTGGATCATGCTCGCCTAAAGGCCCAGGTCCGCTCCTCGGAAACCAGATCACGCGACATTAGAGCCTCAGGCTGCGCAGCCTCAACGCGTTGCCGATAACGCTCACCGAGGACAGCGCCATGGCGAGCGCCGCCAGGGCGGGCGAGAGGAGCAGCCCGAAAACCGGATACAGCAGGCCCGCCGCCACCGGGATGCCGAGCGCATTGTAACCGAAGGCGAAGACCAGGTTTTGCCGTATGTTGCCCATCACCGCGCGGGACAGTCGCCGCGCGCGGACGATGCCTTGCAGGTCGCCGCCCAGAAGGGTCACGCCCGCGCTCTCGATCGCGACATCCGAGCCCGCCCCCATGGCGACGCCCACATCGGCGGCGGCCAGGGCGGGCGCATCATTGACGCCGTCTCCCGCCATGGCGACGACCCGGCCCTGGGCCCGAAGCTGCTGAACCACGGAGGCCTTGTCCTGCGGCAGAACCTCGGCCTGGACCTCGTCGATGCCGAGGCGCCGCGCCACGGCTTCGGCCGTGGTCCGGTTGTCGCCCGTCATCATGACCAGCCGCAGGCCCGCCGCCTTCAGCGCGAGGATGGCGTCGGGCGTCGTGGTCTTGACCGGATCGGCGATGCCGATGACCCCCGCCGCCTTGCCATCGACCGCCACGAAAATGGCGGTGGCGCCGTCATGGCGGAGCGCATCGGCCTGCGGCTCCAGGGCGGAAACGTCGATCGAGAGCTCACCAAGATACCGGGTGTTGCCGAGGGCCACCTGGCGGCCCTCGACCGTCCCGCGCACGCCTCGTCCCACCGGGCTATCGAAGTCCACGGCCTCTGACAGGGTCAGATCACGGTCCTTGGCGGCCCAGACGATCGCGTCCGCGAGGGGATGCTCGCTTCCGCGCTCGAGACTGGCCGAAAGACGCAGGATCTCCGCTTCGGTGAAGCCGTCGGCGGGCAGGATCGCCGTCACGGACGGGCGGCCCTCGGTGAGGGTGCCGGTCTTGTCGAGGATCAGGGTGTCGACCTTCTCGAAGCGCTCCAGAGCTTCGGCGTTCTTGATCAGAACCCCGGCGCGCGCCCCTCGTCCGACACCCACCATGATCGAGATCGGGGTCGCGAGACCGAGAGCACAGGGACAGGCGATGATCAGGACCGAGACCGCGGCGACCAGCGCATAGGACAGCCGGGGCTCCGGACCCACCATTCCCCAGACGGCGGTGGCGAGCAGGGCGATTGCGATCACGGTCGGGACGAACCAGCCGGAAACCGTGTCGGCCAGCCGCTGGATCGGCGCGCGGCTGCGTTGGGCCTGGGCGACCATCTGGACGATCTGGGCCAGCAAGGTGTCGGCCCCGACCTTGTCGGCGCGCATGATGAAGGATCCGGTCCGGTTCAGGGCCCCCGCGACGACCCGGTCGCCGACCGCCTTCGTCACGGGCATGGACTCTCCGGTGACCATCGATTCATCGACCGCCACCCGGCCTTCCAGGATCTCGCCGTCCACCGGGATCTTCTCGCCGGGCCGGACCCGCAGGCGGTCGCCGACGGCGACCTGTTCCAGGGAGACGTCCTCATCGACGCCGTCCGCACCTAACCGTCGCGCGGTCTTGGGCGTGAGGTCCAGCAATGCCCGGATCGCGCCAGAGGTCTGCTCCCGGGCGCGGAGTTCCAGGATCTGTCCGACGAGCACCAGCACCGTGATGACCGCCGCCGCCTCGAAATACACCGGCGCGCTGCCGTCGGCCTTCAGGAAGGCGGGCGGGAACAGCCCGGGCGCGACCACGGCCACGACGCTGTAGAGCCAGGCGACCCCGACCCCCATCGCGATCAGGGTGAACATGTTCAGCCGACGGGTGCGCAGCGATGTCCAGCCGCGCTGAAGGAAGGGCCAGCCGCACCAGAGGACCACGGGGGTCGCCAGGGCGAACTGGATCCAGTTCGACAACTGGCCGGGGATGAGCATGTGCAGATTGGTCAGATGCACGCCCATCTCCAGCGCGAACACCGGCAGCGCCAAAACCAGGCCGACCCAGCCCCGGCGGGTGAAGTCGATCAGTTCATGGTTGGGCGGGGCTTCGGCGGTGGCCGTCTCCGGCTCGAGCGCCATGCCGCAGATCGGGCAGGAGCCCGGGCCTTCCTGCCGGATCTCGGGGTGCATGGGGCAGGTGTAGATCGCGCCCGGGATGACGGGCTCCGCCTCCATGCGCGGGTTGAGATAAAGCTGCGGCTCCGTGACGAACCTGGTCCGACACCCTGCCGAGCAGAAGAAATAGTCCTGGTCGTCATGGCTGGCCCGGTGAGCCGTGGTCGTTGGATCAACCGACATCCCGCAGACCGGATCCTTGACCGAGGCCGCGCCCGCAGAGGCTTTCGTCGAGCAGCACGAATGGCCTGAGGCGTGACTGTGAGGAAGCGTGGACATGGCGTTCTCTCCGTCTGACGCCGCTCACCTATACCCAGCAGGGGTATATTGCAAGATACCCCCAATGGGTATAACGAGACTGCAGGAGCGAAAAATCCATGCAGACTGATACGAAACCCAAAATCCTCAACAGGCTAAGCCGGATCGAAGGGCAGGTGCGGGGGATCGCGCGCATGGTCGCGGAGGACCGCTATTGCATCGACCTGCTGACCCAGCTGCAAGCCGTCCGCGCGGCGGTCCACCGTGTGGAGACAGAAGTGCTGAAGGACCATCTCGACCACTGCGTGATGGGCGCCATGACCGGCGACGATCTTGAGGACCGAAGGGCGAAGGCCGGCGAACTGATCGAACTTCTGACGCGGGCCGGACGGTAGCCGGCGTCCAACGACCTACAGGAGGGCGGCGCCGCGGCGTGGCCCCGCCTCCTTCCCGTCAAGGCCGGATCAGCCACGAGCCGATCCTTCCTCCGGTTTGTCGGCGCGGGAAAGGAAGGGCCAATAGCATCGCAGCCAGACGAGGAAGGCTCCCGCCCACATCAGCGCCGAGATGAGATGCAACAGGCCGGTGATGGACGGCGTCGTCGGATCGAAAGCCGCCGCCACCCGCGCGAGCGTTCCGCCGACCAGCAACAGGAAGGCGCCCTTCACGGGGAGCTCCAGACCCAGGGGCTGGCCGGTGTGAAGCTTGCCGGCGATGGCGAACACCGAAAGAACGCCAAGGCCCAGTCCGCCCATGGTCAGCAGATGAAGTCCGGCGAGTTCCGGCACAGGCAAGGCCAGGCGGCTCGCTCCGACAAGCAGCAAACCGAATCCCGCGAGCGCGGAGGATCCGCCGAGCGCGAGGATTTCCGTCCGGAAGAAGGCGCGACCGATAAAGGCCTCCGCCGACCGGTCCATAAAGGCCGCGCCGGCGGCGATCAGGAGAAAGCCGTCTACCGCCGCGGAAGCGCCAAAGATCGTCCCGGCCATCGCCGTGGCGATCAGGATCGGGCCAAGGTTGCGGCGTCCAGGGTGCGGCCGGAACGGCGTGCTCGCGAGGTCCGGATCGAGGATACGGTTGGTGATCGGCGGCGTGATCCGGGCCAGCGCGAGCCCAAGGATGGCGGTAAAGGCGAGCACGGAAAGCCAGAGGGACGTTTTCGCGAGATGAAGATCGCCGGTCAGGAACCCATACCGGGTGGCCGCCTCACCGAGCCACAGGGCGACGATCCAGAACAGGAATCCCCGCAGACCCAGGGCGCGCTGCCGGACGGCGGTGAACGCCAGAAAGACTACGATGGCGCCCAGCCAGGCGAGGTCGGCCAGTGCGCCGAGCGCGCCCAACATGTCCGCGCCGACAAGCCCGACCAGCCGCCCGACGCTCCAGAGCCCGGCGAGGGCGAACAGGACAGGGCCTCTCGGCCGATCCTGGTTGCTCCATTCCGGGACCGCAGTAAAAATGAAGCCGAGCAGGGCGGCGCCAAAGGCGCCGATCAGCATCTCATGGCCGTGCCACAGCGACGGCGGGACCGTCCGCGCCAGAGGCAGGTCGAGGCCATAGACCGCCACCCACAGCAGCGGCCAGGCCGCCGCATGGAGCGCCGCGAGGGGGAAGAACAGGCGCAGGGCCTCGTCGCCGAGCACCGCCGCCGTGGCCCGCAATCGCCTGCCCATCCTAGTCTCTCTCACCGACGTCGTTGATGTGCAGAAACGCCGGGTCGTGGGTCAGCAGATCCTGGACCGTCTCGAATATCTGACGCTCACTGCGCCGGCCCGGGCGGTCCGGAAGACGCCGGTTCGCGATCAGGCCCTGCCCTCTCCCGTCGAGGACCACGATGCGATGGGCGATGCGGGCCGCTTCGGCCAGATCGTGGGTGACGAACAGGGCGCTGACCCCGCCCTCATCGAGCGCGGCGATGGTGAGATCCTGCAGCCGCCGCTTCAGCCCGACATCGAGCGCGCTGAACGGTTCGTCGAGGAAGACGAAATCGGGCTCGGCCGCGAGGGCGCGGGCGACGGCCACCCGCTGCGCCATGCCGCCCGACAGCTCGAGCGGGTATTTGTCGAGGTCGTCGTCGCCGAGCGCCACGCTCGCGGCGACCTCGCGCACGCGCCGGCGTCGGGTCCGGCCATCGACGCCGCATCGCTTGAGGGCGTAGGCGATATTGTCGCGCGCCGTCGCCCAGGGCAGCAGGCGAGGTTCCTGAAAGACCACGCCATGGCGTCGATAGTTGCGAATGACGCGGCCCCGCACCGGATCCATAAGGCCGGCGGCGATATGCAGCAGGGTGCTCTTGCCGCAGCCGGACGGCCCGACCAGGGCCACGATCTCCGCCACCCCGACCGCCAGATGAACCTGATCGAGAACAGTGCGTCCGAGGTAGGCGTGGCCGACGCCGCTCAGTTCAAGCCGGGTCACCGCTTCACGCCCCATTGGCGGGCGGCCTCGCGCCAGCGTTCAAGATGGCCGCGGACCGGATGGATGAGACCGTATTCCACCGCCAGCAGGGCCGCCACGGAGATGAGCACCCAGGCCAGGGCCTGACGGACATCGAGCATCGTGCGGGCGTCCGCCAGGGCGCCGCCGACTCCGCCCGTATTCGTCAGCAGTTCCGCCATGACCGCGACCTTGAACGCCGTGCCGGTGGCCATGGTCAGGGCCGGAAACAGGCTGGTCATCATCTGGCGCAGGCCGATCGTGACCAAGCGCGTGACCGGTCCTGCTCCGAACGCCCGGGCCATGTCGTCGAGCCGCCGGTCCCGACCGGTCACGCCCTCCGCGGCGCCAATGAAGAGGAAGGGCGCGGCGGCCACCACTACGGTCACCGTGACGGTGGCGTCGGAGGACCCGAACCAGATCATCGTCATGACGATCCAGGCGATGGGCGGCACGCCGAGCATCACCGTCAGGATGGGTCGGGCCAGGCGCATCAGCGCCGGCGAATAGCCGGCGACGAAACCGGTCAGGCCGCCCGCGACCAGGCCCAGGGCAAGACCCCGGACCGCGCGCACGGTCGTCTGGCCGGCGACGACCCAGGTCTCCCGTTGACCCAGCAATTCGATCGTGGCGGCCAGGACCGCCAGCGGCGCCGGCAGGATGAAGTCGCCGAAGGCTTCATGACCGACCTGCCACAGGGCGCCGATCAGAGCCAGGCCCGCCAGGCCGACCCAGGCCGACCACAGGAACCCGCCAAGGCGCCCGGCCGCCTCGGCCGCCGTTCGCGTCAGCGGCGCGCTAGAGATAGAAGCCCTCATCCGGAGCACGCCCCCCCAGAATGGCGGGATCGGCGGCCGTGATCGTCGAGAAATAGCGTTCGATCGTGGGACGGGCCGTCCTCGCCTCGACGACCCTGAGATTGGAGAAGGGAATCGCCGCTTCCAGGATCGGCGCCGGCATGCCCAGCGATCCGGTCGCCGCCCGCGCCGCCGCTTTCGGGTCCGCATTGACCGCGACCGCCGCCTTCGCGAGGACCCGGTTCAGACGCGACAGCCGCTCGACGTTGTCACGATGGAAGAGCCCCTTGACCGCCAGGCCGGCCTGCGGAAGGGTCGCGGCCGGATCGCCGACCACGGCTTGCCATTGCGCCTGGACATCGATGACGCGGCTGATGGTCTTGCCCACCAGACGCCCACTGAGGATCGCCGCCGAGGCGGCCGGCTCGGGCACGAAGGCGGCGTCCACGGCGCCGGTGAGCATCAGTTGAACCGCCTCGATCGGCGATCCGGTGCTGCGGATCGTGATGTCCTTGCCCGGGACCAGTCCATGGAAGCCGAGCAGGCTGCGGAGCACGACGTCCGGGGCGTCGCGACGGTACGGAACGGCCAGACTGCGCCCCTTCAGATCTCGGGGCCCGGTGATGCCCGCGTCCGGCGAGACGACATAGAGCAGACCGTCGGTCATCACATTCAGCAGCCGCACGTCCTGGCCGCGGTTGTAGAGGCTGGCCGCCGTATTGAGCGGCATGATCGACAGGTGGATGGTTCCGGAGGTCAGCCCGGCCCTGAGTTCGTCGGGGCTGCGCCAGGCTCTGACGGCCACGGTCTCCGCCATGAAATCGGTGAGGCCGAGGTGGACGGCGTGGGCGAGGATGATCGTCGGACCGGCCGGCGGCCCCCACAGGGTCAGATGGGCGGGATCGTCCGGCGCCGGACCGGCGCACCCCGTCGCCGCGCCGGCGGCGCCGAAGGCGAGAACGGACAGCGCCCGGCGTCGCGACAGAAGGCTGGCCATGGTCATCTCCTAGAAGCCGAAGCGGAGGCCGGCGGTGAGCGCCCGCCCTTCGCCCGGGAGGTAGACGGCCTGGTCCGGGCGGGCCTGATCGACCACAAGGGTCGAAGCGGCATGGACCTCGTCGAAGACATTGCGGGACTCGACGAAGGCCGTGACGCCGCCCTGGAAGGCATAGGCGACGCGCAAGTCCAGCGTCGCGAAGGCGTCGCTGTAGAGAGTGTTCATATTGTCGACCGGCGTGCGGGACGGTCGCCAGTGCGCGTTCGCCGCCACGGTCAGGGCGGGCGTGACGGCCAGGCTGAGGTTGGCGTTGACCACGTGCGGGGGAGCGCCCGCGAGCCGGTTGTCGCCGCGGAGAGGGTCGTCGACGAAGCGGAAGTCCTGCCAGGTGTAGCTCACCCAGCCGGCCAGGCGGTCGGTCAGGTCCGCGGAAATGCCGATCTCGGCGCCGATGTGACGGGTCTCGTCGGCGTTGATCGCCCCCAGGGACACGCCGGTCGCGTCGCGCAGATTGAGCAGTTCGTCGCTGACCCGGGCATAGTAGACGAGACCATCGAGCTGGAACCGGCCCCGACGGCCGCGGACCCCGATCTCGACCGTGTCGCTGGTCTGGGCCTTCAGATCCGGTGTCCGGAACACCTCGGCCTGCAGTCCGGGATTCCCCGGCGCCGGACGGCCCGCGGAAGAGTTCGGCGTGCCGTTGATGGTGGCGATCAGATCGTCGTGCGAGGGCGGCTCGAAGCTATGGCTGACGGCGGCGTAGACATGGGTCCGCTCGTCGGGCCGCCAGCTCAGCGCCAGAGACGAGCTGATCTCGTCGTAGTGGCGGTCATAGCCGCTGTCCGTGGCTGCCACGGCTCCGTCGGGAAGGCGCATCGCCGGATTCATGGGGTTGAACGCCACGGTCGGCCGGGTCGCCAGGGCGTAGGTGTCCTCCCAGGTCCGTTCCGCGCGCGCCCAGGACAGGGACGGCGCCAAGGTGAGCGCATCGCCCAGCGACAGGTTGGCGGTCAGATTGAGTCCGTAGACGCGCGCCTCCAGGTCGCCCTGCCCGAACACGGCGCCGCGTTCGCCGGCGACGTTGAGCGCATACACCCGGTCCGCAGACCCCGTGGCGTAGTGGCCGGTCACCTCCAGGCGCGGCAGGCCGCCGCCGTCCCGAAGCAGGGCGTAGCGCCCCATCAGATTGAGGTCGCCGCCATCCGTTTCCCGGACCCCGGCGGAGACCGGAAAGGCGAAGCTGTCGTCGGCGTGCACGAAACTGACGGCCGCGTCGAAGGCGTGTGCGCCCCGGGTCGCCGTGGTCCGGTTTCCGATCCACGCCAGCCGCGTCTCGCGTCGCGGCCGATCGCGGACGACATTGGGTCCGGGATTGCGGGCGACGCCGGCCACCACCACCGGGCCGGTCGAAACCTGTCGCGGATCGTCCCCCAGCATCGCCGCTGTCAGGGGACCTGAAACATCGAATGCACTGTCGACGTAACCGGCGAGGAAGCGGGAGCTGACTCCGGGCGCGAGGTCGTGGTCGCTGCTCAGAACCACGCTGGTGCGCGATGATCCGTTGTAGTCGCGGTAGCCGTCGCGCCGGCTGTGGCTGACCGATCCGAAGCCGGCCCAGTCGTCGGCCTCGACGCCGACGTCGACCGAACCGTAGGCGTAGCCGAAGCTGCCGCCTTCGAGGCGCAGGCGCGCGCCCTGGACCGCATCACCCGAGGGGGACACGAAATTGAGCGCCCCGCCCAGGACCGTGGCCCCGAGCCTGTTGGCGGTATAGCCACGGAACACCTCGATGAAGGCGGCCTGGCGCGGATCGATCAATCCGACGATGTAGGAGCCGTCCGCCCGATTGAGCGGCAGGCCGTCCTGCAGGAAGAGAACGCCGCGTTCGGCCGGGTTCTGCTGCAGCCCGGAACCCCGCAACTGCAGTCGCGGCTGGTCGTCGCCGCCAAAGAAGCTCTGCACCACGACCCCGGGCGCGGAGGCCAGGGCGTCGGCGAGGATGACGGCCCCCTCCGCCTCGAAATCCGCCGTGGCGATAACGCTGGCGCCGCCGGGCGTTCGCGTGGCCCGCGCCCGGGCGACGGTCAGCGGCGTGCGCCCCGCGGTCACCACCACCTCCCCCAGGTCCACCGGTGCTTCCGAGACCGGCGCGACGGATTGGGCCTGGACCTCGGCCGGGGCGGCCAGAGCCAGCGTCAGAAGGACGCAAGCCCCCGCGGCGTTGGCGCAGGACAACGACGAATAGCGGGGATTCGGGGTTCGGTGGCGCATCGTTGTTCCTCCGGGGCGCGAGTGGTCTAGAGTTATTGCGTCTCATTATCACCTCCGGGATATTACGTACCGCTGCGCTTGATTGCGGGGCCAACGCGCCGCGGCGCTGACATTGTGCGGGCGCAAGACAGGGACGGCTCGGGAGCCCTACCCTGTTCCCCATGTCGTGAACCGGCTGATGCAAAAGATGTCTCGGCCCCTGGAGGCCGAGCGTGCGCTCACTTCCTCCGCGGCGCATGAGTTCAGGACGCCGATCGCCGCGGCTGGCCCGGGTCCAGCCTCTCGCGCATGGATTGGATGGGAGCCGCAGCGACGCGGGGCGCGCGACTTCGAGATAGAGCTCAAGCGGGTGGCGCGCCTCACCAAAAAGCTCCTTCAGCTCGCGCGCGCGGAAGGGGCGGGGTCCTGCGAAAGACCGGGTCTGATCTCGTGCGATCCTGGCGCTGACGCTCAAATTCCCTCCGTGAATTTGGCCGACCGCCCGCTGCGTGGAAATGCCGGACCACGCGCCCTCGAACATTGATCCCGATGCATTCGGCGTTCTGATGCGGAGCCTTGCGGCGAACGCCCTGAATCACTCGCCCTCGGGGACTCCGCTCGACATCACGCTGTCTGAACCGGGGAGTTCAGCGTGGCCAACAAGGGCGCCGCGGTCCCTCCCGGTCGCCTGCTGCGGCTGCCTCAGCGCTCGAACGGGCACGGCTGCCGGCCCAGGCTCTGGACTCGGGCTCGCCATCGCGGAGACCATCGCGCGGGCCGCCAACGGTAGCCTGGAATTGTCCTCCCCTTTCCGGGCCGGACAGGGGGCTTCCTCGCCCTCTTCGATCCTCGAAGCCACGGGGTGGCGGTGTTCTGACATAGCCAGGACCAACCGGAGGCCCGTGCGTCCTGCCCGAAGACACGACGAGTTCGAAAGGCCGCGAGCCGGTGGCCGCGCAATGACCGTTTCATCGATCTTGTATTCGCCGGACAGCGTGAGGCTAGCAGCTAAACTGCTCTCTTATACCCATCATGCTCCCGACCGCGTTTTCCGTTCGCTGCCGCACCAGGGACGCTCCGACCTGATCAATCCGGCTGGTCCGGGCGTTCCTCTGCCTTTCCTTGAAGCGACTTTCCTTCAGTGGACGGCCGCAACAGGTTCACGATGGGTCGCATCGCCGCCGTTTGACGCCAAGTGGCCCGCACCCTCGAGGAAATGGGTATATTGGATATACGCGCCGACGTATTCCCGGCCCTGCTCCACTGAGCTTTCTGCCTGCTGCCGTTTCTCCCGGGCTGTAGCGAAGCGCTCGAGGATGCCGTTTCGGACGGCTCCGGAAACCTCATCGGCAAGTGTTGTGATGTCGCCGTCGACCAAGGCGCGATCAGCGGCGACAAACGCCGGATCAGCACTCCCAGCGGGCTTCAGGCCCGTGAAGCCTTCACCCTCCGTCGCGCGGTGAACTCTGACCAATGTTTCGAAGAAATACATGTCGGCGACGGCCTTCGCCCTCTCGCTCTCGCCGCGAACAGCCAATGTCATGTCGAAAGCCTGACGGATCGCCGCTTCATCCTCGACACCGATCCATTTCAGGACGGGGGTCACATCCTCGTCAGACAGCGCCCTTTGAGCGTCCTTTACAACGGGGCCATCCATGCTGTCGCAGTGCGCCATCGCCGGGCCCGAGAATAGGCCAGCAACGCCTATGGCTATGGAAATGGCGGCGATTCGGCCGAATATCGGGAAGGCCATCAGTTACTCTCCAACTCATGAGTGTCCGCCACTGACGAGACTCAATCCCAGGCAAGAGACCCAGAGATTTGGGGAGTGGGTTCACGTAGAGCAAACGGTTTAGCGTAGTGTTCCTTGCCTAGGCGCTCTCGCAGGGTTTGGCAAGGGCCTGTGGAGGCTATCGGCAGCGCCGGTCCGTGCCGAATCTTTGCGATGCCGTAGATTACCAGGCCCAAACTCCACGCCCCGTCGATTGCCGCCCAGGGATAAATCCGTGCGAGTACTCCCATCACGAGCACCCGAGCCAGAACACTGCCGCCAGATCGGCGGCGGTTGATCGGGATCAAGGCCTAATTCGCAGGGACCGATGATGCGGTGCCCAAGAGATCCTCATGTGCATTTGCCGTCCCGGCGCGATTGTCGCGAAAGCGGCCGGGCGCTAGCGGCACGATGACGAAGGCGTCGAGCGTGCACAAGGCGGGGCATCGCGGGCCGTCGCGGCCTCAGTTTGACGCGTCTCGCACTCACATTTGGGGGCCGCGCCAGTCTAATTGCGCCGGCGCAAGACAGGGACGGTCTTGGCGCCCTACCCTGCTCCCCATGAACGACACCTCGCATTTCCGGCAGCTCTTGGCCGCCGCCGCCGCGGAGCCCGAACCGCAACGTCTGCTGTTCGTCTTCGCCTTCGCCGAATTGCCGGACCACCCCACGCCCGAGCAGCTCGAACGCTTCCGGTCGGGCCGCGGGGGCGCGCTGGCGCCGCTGATGTGCGTCGACAAGGCGCCGCAGGACATCCCCGACTTCCACGCCCTGGTCTCGGAGTCCGAACGGGCGGGGCCGCCGTGGAGCGTGGTGTTCGCCGCCAGCCTCGCCGGACAAGCCGGGAGGCCGCCTGACAAGGGCCGGATAGAGCTGGCCCTGGAGACGATGGTCGAGGCGGTTCGCGACGGCCGGATCGCCGCCTTCGCCGCCTATGGTCCCCAGGGCGAGTTTCTGGAATTCGGATGATCGGGTCGGCGGTGACGCGACCGGCGCCACGCGCGTGAACCTTTGACGAAATCACCCCGCCGGTCTGGCGCCCCGCAACGACGCGCCCATCTCCCTCCCACAGGCGTATCGATGGAGGCGCGGATGCACGATCAGGAGCTGACGCTTGATCAGATGCTGGACGATCCGATCGTTCGACTGCTGATGGCGCGGGACGGCGTCGCGGAAGCCGATCTGCGAGGTCTTGCGGCCCGAATTCGACCGCGCCGCGGCCCCGTGACGAAGGATGCCGCGCAGGTCTCGCCGGAGCCCCGCTCGTTCCGCCCGGACATCGAGGCCTGATCGGGACGGGACCGCCAGGCGGCCTGCGTCTCCATCCCCATCGCCGGATCCGCCAGGCGATGCCGGTCCGGTGCGGCCCGGCTTGACCGGGATCGGGGCGCCGATTGACGGTCGACAATCCGGGAGTCGCCCGCGCGCGGTAGCGCAGTCGAACGGCCACGCCCGGCCCCGTCGGCGGATGGCCGGCGTTCCGGCGATCCGGCGACCGCGCCGGCCGGGGGAGGCCTCATGAGGCGATTTGACTATCTGGTGGTGGGATCCGGGATCGCCGGAGCCTCGATCGCCTCCGAGCTCGCCGCCTCCGCCAGCGTTCTCGTCGTCGAGCGCGAGGAAGGTCACGGCTATCACACCACCGGCCGGTCGGCGGCGATGTTCATCGAATCCTACGGCAATGCCTGGGTGAGACGACTGACGGGAGCCAGCCGCGGCTTTTTCGATACGCCGCCCGGCGGCTTCTGCAGCCAGCCGCTGCTGAAGCGGCGAGGCTGTCTCACCGTGGCGCGACGGGATCAGCGCCCGGCGCTCGACGCCCGGGCCGCCGACATCGGCGCGACGGGGAGCGGGATGCGCGAGATCAGCGGACGGGACGCGCTGGCCATGGCGCCGATCCTGCGGCCGGAGGCGGTGTCGCGGGCGATCTTCGAGCCTGACTCCAGCGACATCGACACCCATGGCCTGCACGCGGGCTACCTCCGCCTGGCCCGGGCCAGAGGCGCGGACCTGCAGCTGAACGCCGGCGTCGAACGGATCGAACGCCGGCCCGAGGGATGGCGGGTCACGCTGACCGGCGGCGACACCGCCGAGGCCCGGGTGATTGTCAACGCCGCGGGGGCCTGGGCGGACCAGGTCGCCGAAATGGCCGGGGCGTCCCCTCTGGGGCTGACGCCCCGGCGGCGGACGGTGATCCTGATCGACCCGCCGGCCGGGCCGGCCATCGAACCCTGGCCCACGGTGATCGACATCGACGAGCAGTTCTATTTCAAACCGGAATCGGGCCGCCTGCTCGCCTCCCCCGCCGACGAGACGCCGTCCGCGCCCGGGGACGCCGCGCCGGAGGAGTATGACATCGCGGTCTGTATCGACCGCCTCCAGACCGCCACGACCCTTTCCATAAACCATGTGCGGCGGTCGTGGGCCGGACTGCGGACCTTCGCCCCCGACCGGACCCCGGTCCTCGGCTACGACCCGGACATGGCCGGCTTCTTCTGGTTCGCCGGTCAGGGCGGCTATGGCATGCAGACCGCCCCCGCCGCGGCCCGACTGGGGGCCGCCCTGGCCCTGGAGCGCGAGATTCCGTGCGACCTGGCCGAACGCGGTCTGGCGCCCGCGGCCTTCTCTCCCTCAAGGTGGCGGTGAGCGGGCCGTCAGGCGGCGGCGAAGATCTTGCCCGGGTTCATCAGACCGTCCGGGTCGAGCGCCTGCTTCACCGCCCGCATCAGAGCCACGGCGCCGCCGAGTTCGTCGATGAGCGCGCCCTGTTTGCCGAGACCGACCCCGTGCTCTCCCGTGCAGGTGCCGTCCATGGCCAGGGCGCGCTGAACCAGCCGCGCATCGAAGGCGGCGGCGGCGGCCATCTCGGCGGGGTCGTCCCGGTTCAACAGCAGAATGGCGTGGAAATTGCCGTCGCCGACGTGGCCGAGCATCGTGCCCGGAAAGGGCGCGGCGTCGAGGTCCGCGCGGGTTTCCGTGACGCATTGCGCCAGCCGGCTGATCGGCACGCAGACATCCGTCGACCAGGGCACGGCCCCGGGCCGCAGCGACAGGGCGGCGAACCCCGCCTGGTGGCGCGCCTTCCACAACCGGTCGCGCGCCTCCGGCTCGGTCTCCCAGCGGAAGTCCGAGCCCCCGTTGGCCGTCGCCAGTTCACCGAGGGCCTCGGCCTGGCGGCTGACGTCGTCCGGTCCGCCATGGAACTCCAGAAAAAGACTGTCGGCGACCGCATAGTCGAGGCCGAAAGCCCGGTTGACCGCGCCCATCTGGACCGCGTCGAGGTATTCGGCGCGGGCGGGCGTCAGTCCCGACTGCAGCGCCTCGATCACGGTGGTCACGGCGGCGCCCGCCGAAGGAAAGGCGCAGACCGCGGCCGCCATGGCCTCCGGGACCGGATGCAGGCGCAGGGTGACCTCGGTCGTCACGCCCAGGGTGCCTTCCGAACCGACGAACAGATGCGTCAGATCATAGCCCGCCGAGGACTTGCGCGCGCGACCGGCCGTGCGGAGGATCTCCCCCGCGGCGGTGACCACCGTCAGGGCCATGACATTCTCGCGCATGCCGCCGTAGCGCACCGTGGTGGTGCCCGAAGCCCGCGTCGCCGCCATGCCGCCGAGGGTCGCGTCCGCCCCCGGATCGACCGGGAAGAACAGTCCGGTGTCGCGCAGATGGGCGTTCAGCGCCATGCGGGTCACACCCGCCTCCACCGTACAGTCGAAATCCTCGGCGCTGACCCGAAGCACCCGGTTCATGCGCGACAGGTCGAGGGTCACGCCGCCCGCGACGGCGCCCACATGGCACTCCAGCGAGGTGCCCGCGCCGAAGGGGACCACCGGCGTCCGGTGGTCCGCGCAGGCGCGCACCACCGCGGCGACCTCCTCCGTCGTCCCCGGAAAGGCCACGGCTTGGGGCGGCAGGTTCGGATGGCGCATGCCGCCGCCGCCGTGATGGCCGCACACCGTGGCGTTGACGGTGAAATGCTCGCCCAGCAGATCCGCCAGGCGGCGGACAAGCGCTTCGGGCAGCGGCGCGTGGGGCGTGGATCGGGTCATCGGAACATCGCCTCGATCAGATGGGGGCCTGGGGTCGCATTGGCCCGGTTGAGCGCCGCGGCGAGTTCGCCGGCGGTGCGGACCCGGGTGGCGGGCACGCCGAAGCCCGCCGCGAGCGCCGTGAAGTCGATCGCGGGCCGGGTCAGGTCGAACAAGGCCCGGGCGGCGGGGCCGCCGGACGGGGCTCCGGCCCGCGCCAGCTCCAGTTCGAGGATGGCGTAGGCGCCGTTGTTGAGAATGACAGTGGTGACGTCGAGGCTTTCGCGCGCCTGGGTCCACAGGGCCTGAACCGTGAACAGGGCGCTGCCGTCGGCCTGCAGGGCGACCACCCGGCGGCCGGGACAGGCCAGCGCGGCCCCGGTCGCCAGCGGCAGCCCCTGGCCGATGGCGCCGCCGGTCAGCGACAACCAGTCGTGCGGCGCCGCGCCGGCCGCGAAGTCGTAGGCGTAGAAGCCGAGCGAGATCGACTCGTCGCAGACGATGGCCTGCTCGGGCAGGGTCGCCGCGACCACCCGGGCCAGCAGATCGGCGTCCAGGGCGCGCTCATGGTCAACGTCGGCGAACCCCGGCTGGGCGACCGCCGGCCGCGGGGCCGCCTGGCGCGCGGGCCCCGCGACCGCCTCGGCCAGGGCGATCAGGGCCGCCGTGGGGTCCTCGCCCGGCTCGACCAGGGTCAGGAAGCGGGCGTCGTCCGCCGTCGGCCGGGCCGGACGTCCCGGCAGGGCGAAGAAGGCCACCGGCGCGGGGGTGCCCGCCAGAATCACCGTGCCGATCGCCCCCATGACGCCGGCGCTCATTTCGATCAGATAGGGGATTCGAGACAGGGCGGCCCGCCCCCCGCCGCGCTCGACGCGCGCCGGGAAGGTCTCGGTCAGGACCAGGGCGCCGGTGGCGGCGCCGATCCGCGACGCCGCGGCGCAGGCCTCGGCCCCAAGCAGACGGCCGCCGAGAAGAAGGGCGCAGCCGGGTTGTCCCAGCGCGGCCGCGATCTCATCGATGCGCCGGTCCCAGGCCGGCGCAGACGGCGCCTGCGGCTCGGACGGCCGCGGCGAAGGCCCGTCGTCGGACCAGGCGACGTCGGCCGGGATGATCAGCGCCGCCGGCCCGGACCGGATCGCCGCCGCCACCGCCCGGCCGGCCAGATCGATCGCCCGGGCGGGCGTCTCCGCGGTCTCGAGCCAGCGGCTGACCGGCCGCGCCAGGGCCTCGATGTCGCTTTGCAACGGGGCGTCGTTCTTGCGGTGGTAGGTGGCGTGATCTCCGATCAGGCTGACGATCGGGGTGCGGGCGCGAAAGGCGTTGTGCAGATTGGCGGCGCCGTTGCTCAGACCGGGGCCCAGATGCAGCAGGGTCAGGGCCGGGGCGCCGCGCATGCGGCCGTAGCCGTCGGCTGCGCCGGTGACCACGCCCTCGAACAGGCCGAGCACCGGACGGATGCGCGGCACGCGGTCCAGCGCGGCCACCAGGTGCATTTCCGAGGTGCCCGGATTGGCGAAACAGACGTCGACCCCCTGGTCGGCGAAGGTCTCCAGCATCCGTACGGCGGTTTCCATGGCGCGCTCCGGGCCCGCCGGTCGGGGACTCGACCGGATGCGGTTTCCTTGGTCGAGTCTAGGCGCGTCTCGCGGCAAGGATTGTCGCGTTCCTGACAATCCAGCGGTAGAGAGTGTCGCATGGAGATCGCCGACCCCCATCGCAGTCTCGGGTCTGATCCCTGGCTGGCCGCCTTGCCGTCGGACACGCGCGCGGCCCTGCTGGGGGCCGCCCGGATGCGGGCCGTCGACAATGGCGTCGCCATCTATCGTGCGGGGGATCCGGGCGACGGGCTCCATGCGGTGCTCAAGGGCGAAGTTCGGCTGATCGGACATTCCGAGGCCGGGCGCCGCCTCGTCTATCTGATCCTGCGACAGGGAGACTGGTTCGGCGAGATGTCGGTGCTGGACGGCAGACCCCGGCTTCACGATGCGATCGCCTTCGGATCGTCCGTCATCCTGCACGTCGATTCGAGCCGGATCGACGCCATCGCGGCCGTCCATCCCCGTTTCGACCGCGCGATCGGGGCGCTGACCTGCCAGCACCAGCGCGCCGCCCTGGCCTTTGTGGAGCAAACCCTGACCGCCTCGACCGAGGCCCGTCTGGCGTTCATCCTCACGGAGATGGCGGGTCGTCACGGACGCCGTGTCGAGACCGGCGTCGAGATTGATCTGCGGCTGAGCCAGGAGGACCTGGCGGCCCTGGTCGGAGTCTCCCGTCAGAGCCTTGCCGCGTTGCTCGGACGGCTGCGCCGGGAACGGGTGGTCGAGACCCGCTATGCCCGACTCGTCGTTCTCGATCTGGCGGCGCTGCAGCAGAAATGCGGACGGTCGCCGCCGTGGAGCGTTTGACGATCTGACTGAACCGCGGGGAGTTCCCGACCAACCCACCTGGGGGCGGAATGTCGCGCCGACGGGCGCGCCCGGTTCGGGACCAGCGTGCGGAGCGTGATCCGCTGGACGTTTGGACCCGCCGAGATGGAACGCAAAGCGGCTTAACCCCGGACGTTTTCCGGGGGAGAATCTGGCCTGTTTGAGGGACGATCCGCCCCGCCTGAATCACGCATGGACGGCCGCAAAAAGACGCCTACCGGGGCTGCTTGACAATCATCATGCCGGTTGGTCGCAATCGTTGTTATGGTGGTGGTTCACGCTACCGACGTGGGGGGCCTCCGATGCGGCGACCACTATCGCTTGGACGGATTTGCGCGCTGCGGGCGATCACCCGGAACTTTGGGCCGGACGGCCGAGGGCGCGAGATGAGGACGTCAATTACGGCGTTGGTTGAGGCATGATCGCTCATGTTTTCCAGCCAGGCTTGGACGCGTGATGGGACCGAAGCCGCCGCCACGCTTTGTGGCCTGGCTGCGTGACCAGATCAGCGACCTGTTTCCCGGCTATTTCGCCCTGGTGATGGCTACCGGCATCATTTCCAACACCCTGTACTTCGAAGGTCAGCCCAGGCTCTCGGACCTGCTCTTCTCCGTCAATTTGTTCGCCTACACCTGGCTTGTGCTGTTGACGGTCCTGCGCATTGTCCGGTTCAGGGCGGCGCTGTGGGCCGACCTGACCAATCCGGCTCTCGTCTTTTCATTTTTCACGATCGTGGCCGGCAGCAATGTCCTCGGCATCGGCATGAATCTTCGCGGGTTTGGAGAAGCCGCCCTGGCCATGTGGACCTTCGCTCTCGTCCTGTGGTTTTGCCTCATCTATTTCAGTTTTGCGGTCCTGACGTTCCTCAATACGGCGCATGGCGCGAATGTCGTCCACGGCGGGTGGCTGATCGCGATCGTGGGGACAGAGTCGCTGGTTATTCTTGGAGCGGCCCTTGTGCCGGCTCAAGGAGACGCGGCTCCACTGCTTTTCGTGTTCATTCATATGCTGTGGGGCGTAGGACTCGGTCTCTACGGCATATTCATCACATTGTTCGCGTACCGGATTTTTTTCTTCGACGTGGGGCCGGAGGATATCACCCCGCTGTTGTGGGTGATCATGGGAGCGGCCGCGATCAGCACCAACGCCGGCTCGGTCCTGATCATGAGCGACAGCGGCGTTCCGTTCCTGATCTCCATGCGTCCGTTTATAGACGGCGTGACGCTGATCATGTGGGCATGGGCGACCTGGTGGATTCCACTGCTGATCATGTTCGGCATCTGGAAGCATGGGGCGCACCGGGCGCCTCTCGTCTATACGCCGATGCTTTGGAGCCTCGTCTTTCCGCTCGGCATGTACGCATTGGCGAGCCTGCGCCTTTCACTGGCGGCGGAGATCCCCGCGTTGAAGACCATCGCCCAAGCCATGGTCTGGGTCGCATTGACGGCCTGGATCGCGACGGCGAGCGCGCTCGCGGGCTCTATCTGGCGAGGCCTGCGAATTCACCTGGGGTCGGGTCGGGATGCGGCTCGGCCTTTATAGGCCGAGCGCGGTCTCCAGCAGGTTCAACTGGAGAAACCCCGCGACGAGGAGTGTATTGGCCGCCCAGGTGAAGGTGAGCAGCCTCGCGATCATGTGCCAGACCGACGTGCCAGCCTCCGAGCACCGCCAGATCGCAGTCAGGATCCATACCGTATAGGCCAGAAAAGCCAGAAGCAGCGCTTCCTGTATCCAGATGTCATTGCGATAGAGCGCGCCGATAAACGCGGTTATCAGCAGCGCGCTCACGAACACGCCATAGCCCCAGAACACCTGGCCCAAAGGCGCATCCCCACTCCAGGCACGAAGCGGTGATGCGATCAGACCCCTCATGGCCCTCCCGTCGCCACCGATCGGGGCCTCCGCATTTGGCTGGTTCAACACCGATCCTCCAGTTATGGGATTCGGAACCGCATCGAACGAAACCCCGGCGAACGGACAAGTGGCATCCTAGCACAGCTTTCCGTTTCAATGAATTCGTTTGAAGGTCTCGATGCTATCGCGAGACACCAGGTCGAGATCGGGGGTTCGATCAGCGCGTTGAGTATCGGTGGATACTCGCCGTCGATTCACCAATGCGCTCATCCAGGTGAAATCCGCGACAGGCTGCTAGAAGAACGACCGCAACCGGCGCAGCTTGCCTTCGGAATGGGGCGGGAAACGCAGACCGCTGTCGAACCGCACCGGGCGGCGCAGCACCGCCTTGGCGTGGGAGAAGGCGTCGAACCCGGCGCGGCCGTGATAGGCGCCCATGCCGCTCGCGCCCACCCCGCCGAACGGCAGGTCAGGCACCGTCTGCTGCAGGATCACGTCATTGCCGCAGAAGGCCCCGGCGCTGATGTCCCGCTCGGCCCGGTCGATGGCGCCGCGGTCGCGACCGAAAGCATAGGCCGCCAGCGGCTTGTCCCGGGCCTGGACGAAGGCCAGGGCCTCGTCCCAGCTGTCGTACGGGATCAGCGGCAGGATCGGGCCGAAGATCTCTTCCTGCATGATGGGCGCATCAAGCGAAACGTCGACCAGCACCGTCGGCTCGATGAATAGCCGCGCCGGATCGGTGCGACCGCCGATCGCGACCCGCCCGTCGCCGAGATAGGCGGAAAGGCGTTCGAAATGACGCCGGTTCAGGATCCGTCCATAGTCGGCGCTGGTCGCGGCGTCGCCGCCATGGAACCGCCCCAGCGCCCCGCGATAGGCCGCCAGGAAGGCGTCGGTCCGGTCGCGCGGGACGAGTACATAGTCGGGCGCGGTGCAGGTCTGGCCCGCGTTCAGCGACTTGCCCCAGGCTATGCGGCGGGCGGCTTCCGGGATGTCGGCGCTGTCGTGCACCAGCGCCGGGCTCTTGCCCCCCAGTTCCAGGATGACGGGCGTCAGGCGCCGGGCGGCGGCAGCCATCACCAGCCGCCCGACCCGCGCCCCGCCGGTGTAGAGAATGAGATCGAACCGCTGCTCAAGCAGCCGCGCGGCGCCGTCCGCGTCCCCCTGGACGACCTGGACAGCCTCCCGGTCGAGGTAGCGGGGCAGGAGGTCCGCCAGCAGATCGGCCGTCGCCGGGGCCTGTTCGGAAGGTTTGACCACCACGGCGCACCCGGCCCCGAGGGCGCCGATCAGCGGCGACAGCGTCAGGAGAAAGGGATAGTTCCACGCCCCCATGATCAGGACCAGGCCGCGCGGCTCCGGCGCCACCCGGGCCGCTCCCAGGAACAGCGACAAGGGCGTTCGAACGGGTCGCGCCCGAGCCCAGCGACGGTAGGACCTGGCGGTCTCGCGCGCTTCGGCGCGGACCAGCCAGGCCTCGGCGGTCAGCGCCTCGGCCCGCGGCTTGCCCAGGTCGTGCGCGAGTGCGGCGACGATATCCTCCTCATGCCTGTCGACCAGTCGGATCAGGCCGGCGAGCTGGGCGGAGCGCCAGGCGAAATCCCGCGTCCGGCCCTCGTCAAAGGCCGCCCGGGCCGCGGCGACGGGGCGATCATAGCTCCGGTCTGAAGACGACGCATCCATGGCGAACCTCGTGAAGACAGCCGGTTGCGGTCAGGCGAGCGGCTCCCCGCAACGCTTTCGGTCGCACGCGACGACCGATGACGCCATGCGGCGCATCATCGCCCTGGACCGCGCCGCGCCCCTGCCGACCCTGCGCGCCGGACGGCGCCGCCCGGGCGGGCCGGCCGATCGGGTCCCGGACCGGCGCCCGGCTTGCCCGATGGACGAAAACCCCTCTAAGGGTCGCGCCTCGCCGTTGCGGAGCCCCCTCATGGCCCACCTCTCCACCAAGACTTACGGGGCTGAGCGGGGCTTGACCTGCGCCTTCAGGCAATGGGCCGCCGACAGCCACTGCCATCTTCTTCACGGGTATTCGCTCGGCTTTCGCTTCACCTTCGCCGCCGAACAGCTCGACCACCGCGGATGGGTCGTGGACTTCGGCAAGGGCGGCTTCGGGCCCATCCGCGAATGGCTTCACGCGACCTTCGACCATACGCTTCTGATCAGCGACGACGATCCCGAGCGGGACGCTTTGCTGCACCTCGAGACGCTCGGCCTGGCCCAGGCGAGACGGGTCCCCGGAACCAGTTGCGAACGCCTGTCGCAGTATGTTCTCGAACGGGCCGAAGGCCTGATACGGGACGCCACCGACGGTCGCTGCTGGGTCCAGAGCGTCGAGTGTTTCGAGCACGGCGCCAACAGCGCCATTTATGAAAACCCGGCCGCCCTGCTCTCGAAGATCGACCTGGAAGTCTACGCCCGCCTGCTGGGGGAAACCTCCGGCGACACAGGCCCCCGCTAGGCCCTCCCCCGGGACCCGCGGGCCCTCAGACCGCCGTGTCTCATCCGGGCCTCCAAGGCGCCGCGTCGCCATTGACGGGAGTGGGGCGGGCAATTGATCGATGCCAATTCGATTTCGCCGCCCAGGCTGTAAGTCCAGCGGACCGCCCGGTTCGGGCGCAGAGGCGATCGACGTCCCATGACCGCAGACCCGGCCCGCGAACTCGTCCGCGCCTACTTTCCCGGCGCGCGGTCCGAGAACGGAGGTCGTCTGCGCAGCGAGATGGACGCCATCCTCGATCACTGGTTTCGCTGGCGTTCGGGCCGGTTTGAGGACAGCGCGCCGGCGGGGGGGCCGGTCGCCGCCGACGCCCCCGCTCGTCACGGCGATCGCCTCGGCAGCCGGTTGCTGGAACTCTGCGACGCCCTGACGGCCGAAACGCCGACCTTCTCGCCGCGTTACATCGCCCACATGAAGGCGGACCTCTCCCTGCCCGGCCTGCTCGGCTGGTTCGCGGCCATGCTGCACAATCCCAACAACAGCTCGCGCGACGCCAGCCGGGTCGGCAGCGTGATCGAGACCGAAGCCATCGGGGCGCTCGCGGACATGCTGGGCTATGACCCCCTGCGTGCCCAGGGCCATTTCACCTCCGGCGGCACCGTGGCCAATTTCGAGGCGGTCTGGCGCGCGCGCTACCGGCTGGATCATTGGCTGGCCCTGGCCCTGCATATCGCCGAAACGACGGGCGAGACCCTGGATCCGTTCGCCGCGGCCCATATGGGCTGGGAGCGGTTCCGCGCGCTTCGGACCGCTCATGCCGTGTCCGACGATGTCCTGAAATCCTGCAGCGCGGCGGCGTCCAATCCGGGCGATGTCTGGCGCCGCATCAGCCGGTCTTCGGGAAGGGATTACCGCGGGCCGGTGATGCTGGCGCCGGGCAACCGGCACTATTCCTGGAGCAAGTCGGCCAATATCTTCGGTCTCGGCGCGGAGGCGATGTGGAGCGTGGCCCTGGACGCCCGCGGACGTCTGGACCTGGCCGATTTCGAACGGCTGGTTGATCGGGCCCAGGCCGAGGGCCGGCCGATCCTGATGGCCGTGGCCGTCGCCGGCGCCACCGAGACCGGCGCCGTGGATCCCCTGGACCGCCTCTACGACCGGATGGACCAGTGGCGGGCGGAGCGCGGCTGGCGCATCTGGCGTCACGTCGACGCGGCCTATGGCGGCTTCCTCCGGGGCATGCTGGACGGCCCCTCGGAGGCGGCGCTGGCGCCTGAAACCGCCGACGCGCTGCGCGCCATGGGGCGGTCGGACTCGATCACCATCGATCCGCACAAGCTGGGCTATGTACCCTATGCCTGCGGGGCCTTCCTGACGCCGGACGCGGAGCACTACGCCGTTTCCGCCTTTGACGCTCCCTACCTGGACCGACCGGAGCTGGGCGACGGCAAATGGTCGTCGACGCTGGAGGGGTCACGGTCGGCGGCGGGCGCCGCGGCGACCTGGCTGACGGCGCAAACCCTGGGCTTCGCCGCCGACGGCCTCGGGTCCCTGATGGCCGCCACGGTCGAGGCCCGCCAGGCGTTCGAAGCCGTGGTGCGGGAGGCCGTCCCGGAAGCGCGGTTCCTGCCCGCCGACAGCAATATCGCCTGCTTCTCGCTGGCTCGCCCCGGCGAGGCGCTCAGCCTTTCCAACGCCCGGACCCAGGCCGTCTTCGATTATTTCCAGAGATCGCCCCATTTCGCCGTGTCCAAAACGACCCTTGGGGCCGACAACGCCGCCCTGATCGCGGGCGTTCTGGTCGGCCATGACGGCCGGCCGGACGAGGCTGCGGGGATGCTGGTGATCCGCTGCGTTTTCATGAATCCCTACTGGTCTGAACCCTCGGTGACGCAGGCGCTGTCGCCGCGCTTCGTCGGGGAGTTGCGCGCCGCGCTCATCGACGCCGAACTCGCCCGGGCGGCCTGAAATGGAAACGATCATGACCCGCATTCTGTACTTCGGCCGCGTCGGCGAACGACTGGGGGCCGAGGGACAGCTGGACCTGCCGGCCGATGGATTGCCCGTCCGGGAGATTCGCCGGCTGCTGGCCGCACAGGACGAGGTCGCAGCGGACGCCCTGCTGCGGCCGGACGTCCGCGCCTGTGTCGACCTGGTCATAGTCGGCGAGAACGCCCTCGCGCGGCCAGGCCAGGAAATCGCCTTCTTCTCTCTCGTTTCGGGAGGGTGAGATGGCCCTGGACGTCCGACTGATCGCCGGCCCCCTGTCCGCCTCCGCCGAGCTCGAGGCCTTTCTCGCGGGCCGCACCGGCGACGGCGCGGTGGTGAGCTTCACCGGCCTGGCCCGCGGCGTGGCCCGCGACGGGTCGGTGGTCGATGCCCTCCGGCTGGACTGGTACCCGGGCCTGACCGAAGGCTCGATGCACGATATCGCCGTCGCCGCCGCCGCGCGGTTCCCGGTCCGGGACCTGGTCGTGGCGCACCGCTGCGGGGACATCGTCCCCGGTGAAACCATCGTCTTCGTCGCCGCCGCGGCGGCGCACCGGCGCGCCGCCTTCGAGGCGGCGGACTATCTGATGGACAGGCTCAAGACCGAGGCCGCATTCTGGAAGTACGAGACCGGCCCCGCCGGCGGCCGCTGGATCGAGCCCGTGGACGAGGATCGCGCCGCCGTGGCGCGCTGGAAGGATGAGGCGCCCTGATGGCCGGACGAATTGATGAGACGCTGCCGTTTCACCCGCTCAACATCGCGGTCCTGACCATCTCGGACACCCGCGACGAAACGACCGACACCTCCGGCGGAACGCTGGTCGAGCGGCTGACCACCGCCGGCCATGTGCTCGCGGGCAAAGCCATCGTTCACGACGAGGTCGACGCCATCCGCGCCCGGCTCAAGGTCTGGATCGCGGATCCGGGCGTGGACGTGGTGCTGACCACGGGCGGCACCGGCTTTTCCCCGCGCGATGTGACCCCCGAGGCCGTGAAGCCGCTGTTCCGGCGCGAGCTGGACGGCTTCTCCGTGATCTTCCACCTCGCCAGCCTCGCGACGGTCGGGGTCGCCACCCTGCAGTCGCGCGCCCTGGCCGGTCAGGCCGAGGACACCTTCGTCTTCTGCGTGCCGGGCTCGACCGGCGCCTGCCGCGACGCCTGGGATCTGGTGCTGGCCGAGGAACTGGACAGCCGCTTCCGTCCCTGTTCCCTGGTCGGCCAGATCCCGCGATTCCGGGGCATCTGCCCGTGAGCGCCCTGACTCACCTCGACGACGCCGGCCGCGTGCATATGGTCGACGTCGGCGACAAGGCCGCCACGGCGCGCCGGGCCGTCGCCGAGGGACGGGTGATCTGCGCGCCCGCGACCCTGGCCCTGGTGCGCGACGACAAGGCCCCCAAGGGGGCGGTGATCACGACGGCCGAACTGGCCGGGATCATGGGGGCCAAACGCACCGCCGATCTGATTCCCCTGTGTCATCCTCTGGGCCTCGACAAGGTGTCGGTGACCGTGGCCCTCGACGAGAGCCTGCCCGGCTTCGTCGTCACCGCCGAGGCGCGGGTCAGCGGGCCCACCGGCGTCGAGATGGAAGCCCTGACCGCCGTCTCGGTGGCCTGCCTCACCCTCTACGACATGCTCAAGGCGGCCGATCGCGGCATGGTCATCAGCCAGGTCCGGCTGTTGTCGAAATCGGGCGGACGGTCGGGCCACTGGTCCCTCGGCGACGGTGGCGCGACATGATCGACTTCGATACCGCCCTCGCCCTGGTGCTGCGCGAAGCCCGCCCCCTCCCCTGTGAGACCGTGTCGCTGGGCGCCGCCGGAGAACGGGTCCTGGCGGCGGACCTGAGGGCGCGCGGCGACGCGCCGCGCACGGCGGTGTCGGCCATGGACGGCTACGCCGTGCGGGACGTCGATCTGGCGACGCTGCCGGCGCGCTTGCCGGTCGCCGCGGTCGCCTTCGCGGGACGGGCCGACGTCCCCGTCCTGCCGGCCGGGACTTGCGTGCGGGTCTTCACAGGAGGACCGACGCCGCACGGGGCCGACAGGGTGATAATCCAGGAGATCGTCGGCCGCGACGGCGACGAGGCCCTGTTCGAGGTTCCGCCGGGACCGGGGACTCACATCCGCACCGCCGGTTCCGATTTCCGGGCTGGCGACGTCCTGCTTCCCGCCGGGACCGTGCTCGGTTTCCGCGCCATGGTCGCCGCCGCCGCCGCCGATGTCGCTGCGCTGCCGGTGGTGCGCCAACCCCGCGTCATCATCCTGGGCACCGGCGATGAACTGGCGGAACCGGGACAGGCGCTGGAGACGCCCGGCAGTATTCCGGAAAGCGTTTCGTTCGGGGTCGCCGCCCTCGCGCGGCAATGCGGCGGCGAGGTGCTCGCCTGTCGTCGCCTGACCGATACGCCCGAGCTTCTGGAGGCCGCCGCCCGCCGCGCGCTCGACGAGGCCGATCTGGTGGTGGTCACCGGCGGCGCGTCCGTCGGCGAGAAGGACTACGCCCGCGCGATGTTCGCGCCCTTCGGACTGGAGCTGATCTTCTCCAAGGTGGCCATCAAGCCCGGCAAGCCGGTCTGGTTCGGGCGGGCCGGCGGCGCGCTGGTGCTGGGTCTGCCCGGCAATCCGACGTCGGCGCTGGTCACGGCCCGCCTGTTCATGGCGCCGCTGGTCGCGGGTCTGGCGGGGAGAGACCCCGCCGCGCTGCTGAACTGGCGCGACATGACCCTGACCGCGCCGCTGAAGCCCTGCGGAGAGCGGGAGACGTTCGAGCGCGGCCGTCTGGGCGATGGCGGCGTCGCGGGACTGGAGGTTCAGGACTCCGCGACCCAGAAGGCCCTGGCGACGGCCGACGTCCTGATCCGACGCCGCCCGGGCGCTCCCGGCCTCAGCGCGGGCGAAGCCGCGGCCGTGCTGGACTTCTGATCGGGCTCACACGAAGCGCCGGAACAGGATGTTGTTCTCGAGGTGGACGTGTTCGCGCAGGTCCGCATCCAGCTTGCTGCAGCCGGCGTAGAGGGCCCGCCAGGTCGAGCAAGCGCCGTCGGGCGGGACGAAGTCGTCGGTCAGGTCCGCCAGGAAGGCGAGCAGTTCCCCCAGCTCCTCATGGTCCTGCATCATCCGGGCGATCGGGTGGCGCAGAACCGTTCCCATCCCGGCGATCATGGCCGGAAACAGGATCGCCTCCTCCTTGTGCTGATGATCTTCCAGATCCTCAAACATGTTGGACAGTAGTTCGGCGAGCCCGCGTGGACAGTCCGCCCGGTCCTGGTGGACGGACTCGACGCGGCGGGCCATCTCGATGACCGCCGGAAACTCCAGCCGATGCACCTTGTGATAGCGTTCGATGATGTGGGCGATCAGGTCGGGGACCTCGGCGGGCGCATGGACGCCCGGCGACCCCAGGGCGTGGAGTTCCGCCTCGATGGCGGCAAGATCCAGTCCGCGGCGTTCGGCCTCGCTGGCGAGGAGGGCGTCGCCCTTGCAGCAGAAATCGATCTTGTGACGGCGGAAGACGGCGGTGGCGGCGGGCATGATGACCGCGATCTCGCCGACCGACAGATGTTGAAGCGCCATGATCCGAAGACTCCTTTCCGTTTCGCGCTCCGGTCTCCGGACGCGGCGATCGGATCTTCCTAGGCCGCCGGCGTCGGCCGTCGCTTGACCTCCATCAAGCGCCGCATTGATGCCGGTCCGGAGCCGCGACACCGGCGCGGGCCTTCCGCGCGCCGCAGGGAATCATCGAGTCTGGTTCTCCGTTTTCGAGGAGTGCAGAGATGGCGTTCGACAGTCCGCTGGCCGGTGAAATCTGGAGCAGCAAATATCGGTTCCGGCCCCAGGACGGGGCCGGCGACGCGACCGTCGAGGCCACATGGGACCGGGTCGCCGCCGCCCTCGCCGAAGCCGAACCGGTCAAGACGCGCGGTCGCTGGCGCGCCCGGTTCCGGGAGGCGCTGGAAGGCTACCGCTTCCTGCCCGCCGGACGGATTCTCGCCGGCGCCGGCACCGGCCGGGCCGTGACCCTGTTCAACTGCTTCGTCATGGGCACGGTGCCCGACGACCTCGACGGCATCTTCCAGGCCGTGCGCGAGGCCGCGGTGACCATGCAGCAGGGCGGCGGCGTGGGCATGGACTTCTCGACCGTCCGACCCTCGGGCGCGCCGGTGCGGGGCGTCGGGGCGGAGGCCTCCGGTCCGCTCAGCTTCATGGACGTGTGGGACTCCATGTGCCGCACCATCATGTCGGCCGGTCAGAGACGCGGGGCGATGATGGGCTGTCTGCGGATCGACCATCCGGACATCGAGGCCTTCATCGACGCCAAGCGGGACGCGGTCCGGTTCAGGAATTTCAACCTTTCGGTCCTGGTCCCCGACGCCTTCATGGCCGCCCTGGACGCCGACGCGGACTGGCCCCTGGTGTTCGACGGCGAGGTGCGCCGCACCGTCCGGGCGGTGGACCTGTGGACCCGCCTGATGCAGGCCACCTACGACGCCGCCGAACCGGGGGTGATCTTCATCGACCGCGTCAACGCGGCCAACAACCTGGCCCATTGCGAGGTGATCTCGGCCTCCAACCCCTGCGGCGAGCAGATGCTGCCGCCCTACGGCGCCTGCCTGCTGGGCTCGATCAACCTGGCCCGACTGGTGTCGGCGCCGTTCGAGCCGGGCGCGGCCATGGATGAGGAGGAACTGGCGGCCCTCACCCGCACGGCCGTGCGGATGCTGGACAATGTCATCGACATTTCGCGGTTTCCGCTGCCCGCCCAGGAGGCGGAGGCGCGGGCCAAGCGCCGCCTCGGCCTGGGCGTGACCGGATTGGCCGACGCCCTGATCTTCTGCGGCGCCCGTTACGGCGAGGACCGGGCCGTGGCCCTGACGGATCAATGGCTGGGCGTGATCCGGCGCGAAGCCTATCGCGCTTCGGCCGAGCTCGCGGCCGAGAAGGGCGCCTTCCCCCTCTACGATCCGGCCATGCTGGAGCGGCCCAACCTGGCCGGGCTGGACCCCGAGACCCGCGATCTGATCGCCCGCCACGGCCTGCGCAACGGCTGCCTGACCTCGATCGCCCCGACCGGCACAACCTCCCTGCTGGCCGGCAACGTCTCGTCCGGGATCGAGCCGGTGTTCGCCTTCGCCTATACCCGCAAGGTGTTGCAGCCCGACGGCACGAAGCGCGAGGAGGCCGTCGAGGACTACGCCCTGGCGCTGTGGAAGCGGCTCAAGGGGGCGGACGCGCCCCTGGACAGTGCGCCGGGCGACGCCTTCGTCAGCGCCCAGACCCTGACCCCGGAGCATCACCTGCGGATGCAGGCGGCGGCCCAGGCCCAGATCGACAGTTCGATCTCCAAGACCATCAACTGCCCGGAAGACATCGCCTTCGAGGCCTTTTCCGACGTCTATCGCCAGGGCTACCGCCTGGGCTGCAAGGGACTGACCACCTATCGGCCCAACGCCATCACGGGCTCGGTGCTCAGCGTCGAACCGTCGCCCGCACCGGCGGCGGCGGCCGAAGAGCCCGTGCTGACGCCGCGCCCGGGGCGGCTCGAGGGCGCGACCTACAAGGTCCGCTGGCCGCTGGACGCCCACGCGGTCTATGTCACCATCAACGACGCCGATGACGAAGGGGACGGGGCGCGCCGGCCTTTCGAGATCTTCGTCAACTCCAAGAACATGGCGCACTACGCCTGGACGGTGGCCCTGACCCGGATGATCTCGGCCGTGTTCCGGCGCGGCGGCGACGTCTCCTTCGTCGCCGAGGAACTCAAGGCGGTGTTCGACCCCGGCGGCGGGGCGTGGATGGAGGGGCGGTATACGCCCTCCCTTCCGGCGGCCATCGGCGCCGTGATCGAGCGCCATCTGGCGCTGTCGGCCGGCGGGGGCGGCGTCATCGCCGAGTCCACCCCGGAACCGGCGGCCGTCGCCGCGGCCGCTTCCGCCCCCTCGGCCTGCCCGCGCTGCGGCACGCCGGGTCTGGTCCGCAAGGAAGGCTGCGACAGCTGCCTGGACTGCGGCTATTCCCGATGCGGATAGCCCCCCTGCGCCGACCGTCGTCGAGCCGTCGGTGGACTGAACTCCTGTATCGGACGCGGCGGCCGGTGGAGGTCCTGCTGACCGCGTCGCTCCGGAGCGTGGCCCGTCGCCAGCCGGACGCGTTCGACCGGCTGGGTCCGGTCCGCCAGGCCACCATCCGCATCATACCCGACCACCTGCCCGTCGCCTTCGAGATGCGGCCGGACGGCGTGGCCGGGTCCATCCGCGTGGTAAGGCCCGACTCCAATGCCGGCGGGGCCTCGGCTCGCATCAGCGGTCCCCTGCTGACCCTCCTCGCCCTGTTTGACGGACGCGGGGACGCCGACGGAGCCTTCTTCCAGCGCCGTATCGACGTCGACGGCGACACCGCCGCCATCCTCGCCCTGCACAATGCGCTCGAAGCCTCGGAGTTGACGATGGCCGACATCCTGGGCCTGCCGCGGCGGCTCGATCCAATGCTGCAGACCGCCCTGTCCGTCGTCGGGCGCTGGCGTCAGGGCGAGGTCCGGCCATGACCGGGGCCACCGCGCCGGCGCTTGAGCTGGTCTGCCCCGCCGGTTCGCCCGCCATGCTGAAGGCGGCGATCGAGGCCGGTGCGGACAGCGTCTACTGCGGCTTCCGCGACGAGACCAATGCGCGCAATTTCCCCGGCCTGAACTTCTCTCCCGAGGAGCTGCGGGCGGCGACCGACTGGGCCCACGAACGCGGCGCCCGGGTCCTGCTGGCGCTCAACACCTTCGCCCGGGCCGACGCCACCGACCTGTGGCGGGCGTCGGCCGATGCGGCGGCGGGCGCCGGCGTGGACGCCGTGATCGCCGCGGATCTGGCCGTGCTGTCGCACATGCGGACCCACCACCCCGACACCCGACTTCACCTGTCGGTCCAGGCGGCGGCGGGGACCCCCGAGGCGATCGCCTTCTACGCCCGCGAATACGGCGTGAAGCGGGTGGTCCTGCCCCGCGTCCTCAGCGTCGAGGAGATCCGAAGCCTGACCCCGGAGATCACCGTGGAGACCGAAGCCTTCGTCTACGGCGGCCTGTGTGTCATGGCTGAAGGCCGCTGCGCGCTGTCCTCCTACGCCTCCGGGCGTTCGCCGAACCTGTCGGGGGTGTGTTCGCCGCCCGAGGCGGTGAGTTTCAGCGACGACCATGGCGAGCGCACCACGCGGCTGTCGGGCTTCGCCATCGACCGGCTGCCGGCCGGCGAGGTCGGCGGCTATCCGACCCTGTGCAAGGGACGGTTCCGCGGCGGCGGGTCCGGAGAGGCGGCCTATCTGTTCGAGGACCCGGTCAGCCTGAACGCCATGAGTCTGCTGGGCGGCCTGGCCCGGGCCGGCGTCACCGCCGTCAAGATCGAGGGGCGACAGAGAGGCCGCGCCTATGTGGCGCGCGTCACCGCCGCCTTCCGGGCCGCCATCGACGCCATCCAGCGCGGAGAGTCGCCGGATCCCTATGAATCGCTGCTGGGCGATCTGGCCGAGGGCGCGCGAGAGACCACCGGCGCCTATCGGAAACGCTGGCGATGAGGGTGTCCATGGAACCGCGCGGATCAATGGACCTGGCGATCGGACCGCTGCTCTTCAACTGGGCGCCGGACCGGGTCGAGACCTTCTACGCCCGGATCGCCGACGAGGCCCCGGTCGGGACGGTCTATCTGGGCGAGGTGGTGTGCGGAAAGCGCCAGCCGCTGCTGCAGGACGTTTTGGCGCGCTCGGCCGAGCGCCTGGAAACGGCCGGCAAGACGGTGATCTGGTCCACCCTGGCTCTCCCCTCCACGCCGAGGGAGCGCCGGCTGGCGGCGGAACTCGCCGCGGACCCCGATCATCTGATCGAGGCCGGAGACATGTCGGCGGTCTGGAGCGGGGCGCCGGCTCCCTTCGTCGCCGGCCCGCTGCTGAACGTCTACAACGCCCCCGCGGCGGTGGAGCTGGTGCGGATGGGCTGTGTGCGTCTGTGCGCCAATGTCGAGCTTCCCCTGACCTCGGTCGCGGAGATCGCCCAGGCCTGCCCGGGGCTGGAGCTTGAGCTGTTCGCCTTCGGCCGTTTGCCGCTCGCCCTGTCGAGCCGCTGCGCCCAGGCCCGGATGGAGGGCCTGCACCGGGACGCCTGCCGCTACGTCTGCGACCGCCATCCGGACGGCATGGATGTGGCGACCCTTGAGGGACAGGACTTCCTGGCCATGAATGGGCTGCAGACCCTGTCGCACGGCTGCCAGCTCGTCGATGTTCCGGTCGAGGCGCTCGAGGCGGCGGGCGTGTCGATGCTGCGGTTGTCGCCGCACAGTCTGGACATGGTCGCGGTTTCCCGTCTGTTCCACGATTTCGTCGCCGGACGGATCACGCCCGCGGCGCTGGCGCGCGGGATCGAGCCTCTCGGCCCCCCGGGACCTCTGGTCAGCGGCTATCTGCACGGGGCGGCCGGCGCCCGCCGGATCGGCGCCGGGACGGCCGCGTGAGCGCCGCGGAACTGGCGGCCCGGCGGACGCGGATCGATCGGATCGACGCGGTCCTGGTGCGGCTCGTCGCCGCGCGCCAGCGCCAGGTCGCCTTGATCGCCGGGCTCAAGGCGGGACCCGAAAGCGTACGGGATCCCCAGCGGGTCGCCGCCATCCTCGCCCGCGTCCGGTCCGCCGCGGGGCGTTGCGGGCTGGACGAGGCGCTCGCGGTCGCGGTCTGGCGCGAACTCCTCGAGCGTTCGGCCGAGGCCCAGCAGGCGCTGTTGCGCCGGTCCGATCCGATCGGTCGGCTTGACGATGGACAGGCCGCAGGGGCCGGTCCGTCAAGCCTCTCTCCGCCCCGATCGTCTATGCCGGACGGAACCGTCGTCCAGGAGTCTTCATGAACACCGCCGCCGCTATTCGGGCCTATCGCGGTCCCGCCGTCTTCAGCGTCGGTCTGCGCCCCTTCTTCCTGTTCGCCGCCCTGTGGTCAGCGATCGCCGCGCCGATCTGGCTCTACGCCTTCCTCAGCGGCGGCCCGGTCGGCCTCGACTGGCACGTGCATGAGATGCTGTTCGGCTATACCGGCGGGGTCGTCGTCGGCTTCCTGTTGACCGCCGTGCCCAACTGGACCGGTCGCCTGCCTGTGGTGGGGAGGCCCCTGGCCCTGCTGTTCGGGCTGTGGCTGGCGGGTCGGGCGGCCATGCTGGCCATGGCCCTGAATGCAGACCTGGCGACGGCGGCCTGGCCGGCGATCGTCGACGGCCTGTTCCTGTTCGTCATGGCCGGCGTGATCTGGCGCGAGGTGCTGGCCGGACGCAACTGGCGCAATGTCCCGGTCGCCGTCATGGTCACCCTGTTCGCCCTCGCCAATGCCGGATTTCACCTTGAGCCGGGCGCCGGCGGCGTCGCCAACCTGTCGACACGACTGGGTCTGGCGACGATAGCCCTGCTGATCGCCGTCATCGGCGGCCGGGTCACGCCCAGTTTCACCCGCAATTGGCAGATCAAGCGCGACGGCCCCCTGCCCGCCGTCGCCGGCCGTTTCGACGCGGTGACCCTGGCGGTCACCGCCGCGGGCCTGGTCGGCTGGAGCGTCGCCCCGGCGCATCCGGCCGCCGGGGCGATGTTGCTGGCGGCGGGCGGGTTGAACCTGCTCCGGCTGGTCCGTTGGCGCGGCGACGCGACCCTGGCGGAACCGCTCGTCTGGATCCTGCACCTCGGCTATCTGTGGCTTGCGGCGGGCCTCGTTCTGACGGGTTTGTCGGTCGCCACGCCCGGCCTGGTCCCGGCCTCCGTCGGCGTCCACGCCCTGACCGCCGGCGCCATCGGGGTGATGACCCTGGCCATTATGACCCGCGCCAGCCGAGGCCACACCGGTCGGCCGCTGGCCGCAGGCCCGGTCGAAGTGGTGATCTACGGTCTGGTCAACGCCGCCGCCCTGACCCGGGTCGCGGGCGGCCTGTCTCCGTCCCTCTACCAGCCGTTGCTGATCGTCTCGGCCGCCCTGTGGTCCGGGGCCTTTCTCGCCTTCGCCATCGCCTATGGCCCGATGTTGCTGCGGGCTCGCCCCACGCGCGGCTGACCGCGCTCAGGCGTAGCGGGCGGCGGCGGTCGCCTTGACCAGGGCGATCACCCGCGCGCCCGGCGCCAGGGCCAGCTGCTCGCCCGCTTGTCGGGTGACCAGGGCCTTGAGCCTCAGGCCGCCCGCTTCCAGCCTCACCAGCACCCCGTCGGTCCGCGATTCGAGTGCGGCGATCCGCATCGGCAGGCGGTTCTGGAAGCTGACGCCGATCGGGTCTGTCAGCGCCAGGGCGACGTCGCGGGCGTCGACGACCACGCGCACGCGTTCGCCCGGAGGCACGTCCAGCAGCGGCGACAAAAACGGGGTTCCGGCAAGGTCGATCCGGGTGGCGTCGCCCGCCGGGTCGTGCCCGGCCACCTTGCCGTCGAGAATGGACAAAGGCGCGCTGAGCCCGGCCGCGACCTCCGCCTCCGGCCGGTCGAAGGCCGCGTCGGGCGGCTCCGCCCCGGAGGTCTGGCCATCACCGACCAGCACCACCCGGTCCGCGAGGCGCGCCACCTCCTCGACGGCGTGGCTGACATAGAGAATGGGCGGCCCGTCGCGGGCCAGTCGATCGAGATAAGGCAGGATGTCGCCGCGCCGGGCGCCGTCCAGCCCCGCCAGCGGCTCGTCGAGGATCAGCAGGCGAGGTCGGGTCAACAGGGCCCGTCCGATCGCCACCCGACGGGCTTCCCCGCCCGAAAGGGCGCCCGGAGCGCGCTCCAGCAAGGTCTCCAGCCCAAGCAGAGCCGCCGCCTTGTCCAGTTCGGGATGACGGTCGCCCGCCCGGCGCGCGCCGTAGAGCAGATTGTCTCGCACGGTCATATGCGGAAACAACCGCGCATCCTGGAACACATAGCCGATGCGCCGCTTCCAGGCCGGGACCGACAGGCCGGTCCCGGAGTCGAGGAGCACCTCCCCGTCCAGCACGACGCGCCCGCGGACCGGACGGATCAGACCCGCGACCAGTTCGGCCACCGTGGTCTTGCCGGCGCCGGAACGGCCGAACAGGCAGGTGATCCGGTCGTCGCTCGAGAAGTCGACGTCCAGCGAGAAGGCGTCCCGGACGATATGCGCTGACACCTCCAGCATCACCGCCTCCCTCCGACCCGCCGGGCGACGGAACGCGCCCCCCACTCCGAAAGAACGAGGGCACCGATCGACACCCCGACCGAGATCAGGACCAGTCGCATGGCGGCCGCCTCGCCGCCGGGCACCTGGGTCAGGCTGTAGATGGCCAGCGGCAGGGTGCGCGTCTCTCCCGGAATGCTGGCGACGAAGGTGATGGTGGCGCCGAACTCGCCCAGCGCCTTGGCGAAGCCCAACACCGCGCCTGCCGCCACGCCGGGCAACGCCAGCGGGAGGGTGATGGTCAGGAAACGGACTAGGGGCCTCGCCCCCAGGGTCTCGGCCGCCCGCTCGATCCGGGGATCGACCATGTCGAACGACAGCCGCACGGCCCGCACCAGCAAGGGAAAGCCCATGATGGCGGCGGCCAGCGCCGCCCCGGTCCAGTCGAAGGCGAAGACGATCCCGATCGGCTCGAGCAGGCGGCCTAGCGGCCCGCTGCGCCCGAACAGCAAAAGCAGGGCGTAGCCGGTCACGACCGGCGGCAGGATCAGCGGCAGATGGGTGAGACCCGACAGTAAGGCCTTCCCGGGAAACTCGGCTCGCGACAACAGATAGGCCAGGGCGACGCCCGGCGGCAGGCTGAACAGCGTCGCCGTGGTCGCGACCTTCAGCGACAGGCCGATGATCTGCTGTTCCTCCGGGCTGAGCGAAAACATCCGGCCGCTCAGACGGGCGCCGGCGAGAAGCCGAAACGTTGGAACCGGGCCTGCCCTTCCGCGCCGGCCAGGAAGGCCAGAAAGGCCCGCGCCGCCTCGGGGTCGCCGGCGGCGCCGTCCCGCCGTCGAACCGGGGCTCCGGGATAGACGATCGGCGCATGGCTGGTGGCCGGGAAGATCGCCACCACCCGGACTCGCGGCTCGACGCGGGCGTCGGTCGCATAGACTACGCCGAGCGGGGCTTCCGCGCGCGCCACCAGGGACAGAGCCGCCCGGACATCCGCGGCCGGGGCCAGACGGTGGCTGACCCCGGACCACAGGTTCAGGCGGGTCAGGGCTTGCTGGCCATAACGGCCCGCCGGCACGGCGGCTTCGGCCATGGCCAGCCGGCCGTCTCCGAGTCGGGCAGCGAGTGCGCCGGGGACGGTCAGGTCCACGCCCGCGCCGGACCTGGACGCCGGAGCGATCAGCACCAGGCGGTTGGCGGCGAGGTCCCGTCGCGCGGGCGCCTCGATCAGACCGCGTTGGCCCAGCCAGTCCATCCAGGCCGCGTCGGCCGAAATGAACAGGTCGGCGGGCGCGCCCTGGGCGATCTGTCGCGCCAGCTGGGCGCTGCCCGCATAGGTCGCCCGCACGGCCTGGCCGGACCGCTGGCGATAGTCGGCGACGGCGGCGTCCAGCACTTCGCGCAGACTGGCCGCCGCGAACAGGTCGATCGGCGAAGGCGCCACTCGGCGCCGGGGCGAGCAGGCGGCCAGGACCGTGGCCGCGAGCAGCAACAGCCCGTTTCGCCGTCCGATGCCCGCTTCCGCCTTCGCCACTAACCACGCCTCCATCCAGAGCGATCCGCTCCGTCGCCCTGACTAGCATGGCCGTCCCCTCAGACGCACAAGGCCCGCCGGGATCGCACTTGATCTTCATCAAGGCCCGTTCGGCCCCGGGTCATAGGGTGTGGCGGAATGATCGACTACCAATCCGCCCGAGTTCGCTCCGAGCCGCCTGACCTGTAGCGCCCGCGCGCCATGGCCCGGCGGCCGGATCCGCAAGGATCGAGGGTGGCGGGAGAAATCCCTCCGCCTCCCGTGTCTGGAAAGGAGCTTCCATGGCGCTCGACGCCGCCCCCATGACCGACGGCTTCGGCCGCCGGTTCCACTATCTTCGCCTGTCGGTGACGGAGGTGTGCAATTTCAGCTGCACCTACTGTCTGCCGAACGGCTGGAAAAAGACCGGGCCGCTGTCGTTCCTGACGGTCGACGAGATTCGCCGTCTGGTGGCCGGCTTTTCCGATCTGGGGCTCAGCAAGGTTCGCCTGACCGGCGGCGAGCCCACCGTCCGCAAGGACTTCAACGCCATCATCGAGACGGTCGCCGCCGCGCCCGGCGTGGCCAAGGTCGCCATGACCACGAACGGCTGGAACCTGGCGCGCCACGCGGCCGACTGGCGGGCCTCCGGCCTCAGCCATATCAACGTCAGTATCGACTCGATCGACCCGGAGACGTTTCACCGGATCACCGGCCACGACAAGCTGAGCCAGGTCCTGACCGGCCTGGACCTGGCGTTGGCCGGGGGCTTCTCCGCCGTGAAGGTCAACGCCGTTCTGCTGCGCGAGACGGCCGAGGCCGGCTTCGACGGCTGGGCCCGCTTCGTCCGCGACCGGCCCGTGGCCGTCCGCTTCATCGAACTGATGAAGACGACCGACAATGACGACTATTTCGCCCGCCATCACGTGAAGGCCCAAGGCCTGCGCGACTGGCTGGACCGAAACGGCTGGACGCCGACGCCGCGCGCCTTCGACGCCGGGCCGGCGCTGGAATATCGTCATCCCGATCACGCCGGCGCCATCGGCCTGATCGCGCCCTATGCGCCGGGATTCTGCGACAGCTGCAACAGACTGCGCGTCACCTCGAAGGGCAAGCTGCGCCTGTGCCTGTTCGGCGACGGCGGCGTCGACCTGCGCGACCTGCTGCAGGAGGACGACGACCGCGAGGCGCTGACGCGGCGGATCATCTCGTCCCTGGGCGGAAAGTCAGCGGGCCATTCCCTTGCCCTGGGGCGTTCGGGCGACCTGCGGAACCTGTCCCAGCTCGGCGGTTGATCAGCCGAGCGCGGAACCGCAGGTGCGCCCGGTCTGGGTGGTCCACCGCTCGCTCTCGGCCTTGCCCACAACGCTGGCG
>NZ_DATMYH010000102.1:0-19810 GCF_035561115.1 Brevundimonas sp. | reverse complement strand
GCGGCGGCGAACGCGCCTATTCGGATCGTCCCGCCGCTCCGGCCCGCCCGACCGGCCGTCCGGCCGAGCCGGTCCGCTATTCGGCCCTGACCCCGCGTCCCGCGCCCGGCGCCGCCCGTCCGGGCCCGCGCACCGGCCCCGGCGGTCGTCCGACCCCGAACGCCCCCCCGGCCCAGGCCGAGGTCGCCCGTCCGAGCCGCGCGCCCGGCGGCGGTTTCGCCCGTCCCGTCAAGCCCGAGGACGATCGCGACAAGCGTTTCTCGGACGCCGGCAAGGCCGTCAGCCGCACCCGCGGCGAACCCAAGCGCCGTGAAGGCCGCCTGACCATCCAGTCGGTCGCCGGCGACGGCGACACGGCCGAGCGGATGCGCTCGCTGGCCTCGGTCCGCCGCGCCCGCGAACGTGAAAAAGAGAAGCGCAAGGGCGGATCCACCGACGCCCCGAACCGTCCGCGCGAGGTCGTCATCCCTGACGTCATCACCGTGCAGGAGCTGTCCAACCGGATGGCCGTCCGCGGCGTCGACATCATCAAATTCCTGATGAAGCAGGGCCTGATGATGAAGATCAACGACGTCATCGACACCGACACCGCCGAACTGGTGGCCGACGAATTCGGCATGACCGTGCGCCGCGTCTCGGAATCCGACGTCGAGGCGGGCTTCCTGTCCGACGCGATCGACGACGAGGCGACCACGCCCCGCGCGCCGGTGGTGGCCATCATGGGCCACGTCGATCACGGCAAGACCTCGCTTCTGGACGCCCTGCGGACGACCGACGTCGCATCGGGCGAGGCCGGCGGCATCACCCAGCACATCGGCGCCTATCAGGTGCGTCTGGAAAGCGGCGATCGCGTCACCTTCCTCGACACCCCGGGCCACGCGGCGTTCAGCGCCATGCGGGCGCGCGGCGCCAATGTGACGGACATCGTGGTTCTGGTCGTGGCCGCCGACGACGGCGTCATGCCCCAGACCATCGAGGCCATCCAGCACGCCAAGGCGGCCGGCGCCCCGATCATCGTGGCGGTCAACAAGATCGACAAGCCGGACGCCAACCCGCTGAAGGTCGTCAACGAGCTGCTGCAGTATGAAGTCATCGCCGAGAGCCTGGGCGGCGACACCCAGATCATCGAGGTGTCGGCCAAGGAACGGACCAACCTCAACGGCCTGATCGACGCCATCCTGGTGCAGGCCGAGGTCATGGACCTGAAGGCCGATCCGGAACGCTCCTCGGAAGGCGTGGTCATCGAGGCCAAGCTGGACAAGGGCCGCGGCCCGGTTGCGACCGTCCTGGTCAAGCGCGGCACGCTGAAGCGCGGCGACATCGTCGTGGCCGGTTCGGCCTGGGGCAAGGTTCGCGCCCTGCTGGACGAACGCAACGCCCAGCTGACCGAGGCCGGTCCGTCCGTGCCGGTCGAGATCCTGGGTCTGGACGAGGCCCCGAGCCCGGGCGACCCGTTCGCCGTGGTCGAGAACGAGGCCCGCGCCCGCGAGCTGACCGAATACCGCGCCCGCATCAAGCGCGAGAAGCTGACCGGCGGCATCAACCAGGTCAGCCTGGTCGACATGATGTCCAAGCTGCAGTCCAAGAAGGTCTCGGAACTGCCGGTCCTCATCAAGGCCGACGTTCAGGGCTCGGCGGAAGCCATCGTCGGCTCGCTCGAGAAGATGGGCAACGAGGAGGTTCGCGCGCGCACCGTCTATTCGGGCGCCGGCGGCATCACCGAGAGCGACGTCCAGCTGGCCAAGTCGGCCGGCGCGCCGATCCTCGGCTTCAACGTCCGCGCCTCGAAACAGGCCCGCGACCTGGCCGAGCGCGAGGGCGTCGAGATCCGCTACTATGCGATCATCTACGACCTGCTCGACGACATGAAGGGCGTGCTGTCCGGCATGCTGGCCCCGCTGCAACGCGAGACCTTCCTGGGCAATGCGGCGGTGCTGCAGGTCTTCGATATCTCCAAGACCGGCAAGATCGCCGGTTGCCGGGTGTCCGAGGGCGTGGTCCGCAAGGGCGCCAAGGTCCGGATCATCCGCGACGACGTCGTGGTTCTGGAACTGGGCACGCTCACGACGCTCAAGCGCTTCAAGGACGAGGTCAACGAGGTTCCGTCGGGCCAGGAGTGCGGCATGCATTTCCAGGGCTTCCAGGACATCAAGGCCGGCGACTACATCGAGTGCTTCACGGTCGAAGAGATCAAGCGCACGCTGGACTAGGATTTGCGTAATGCGTCTCCCTCCCCCTCCGGGGGGAGGGATGTCGGCGCGCAGCGGCGACAGGGTGGGAGGGGCTCGGCGACGTAAACGCCGGCGTCTGGTCCTGCCGGCCGTTCCCACCCGGTCGCTTCGCGACCACCCTCCCCCGGAGGGGGAGGGACATGCGCAAGCGCCGCCTTTTCGCCTTACCCGTCAGAGATCAAATCGCATGCGCCGTTTCCTGATCGCCGTCCTGACCCTGTCCGCCCTCACCCAGGTTGTCTGGGCCGGTCCCGCTTCGGCGGAGACGCGCTACCTCGCCTACAACGCTTCCGACCGGGTCACCCAGGCCCTGACGCGCGGCATCACCCTTGAGGCCGAGCGCGGCCTGTTCGGCGCCATCAGCGTGCGCCGGATCATCTCCACCTCGAACCGGGGTCAGGCCGACATCCGGCGCGGCGGGCCTGACGCCGTGCGGCGTGCGCTGCCGGCAGGGTCGACCGAGACGGCCGTCTATTCCATCACCCCCGAAGGCGGCGGCCGGGCGCTGGGCCGAGCCCTTTGCCCCGGATCGGACGAGGCCTGGATGGTGCTGGGCCGGGTGCGGCTGGCGCGGCCTCTGGCGCTGCATGCCGTCGGGCGCTGGTCCGACGGGACCTATCGGCATTGCGTCCAGCTGTCGTACGACTGGCGCGGCGAGTGGGCGGTTCCGCCTTCGAGCGGCGTCGCAGACGATCCGAACGCGCCTGTCGCGCGATAGCCGTTCACCTCCCCGCGCGGCCTCGCTAAGGTTGCAGCGATGTCCGCCGCCGCCCTCCCTCGACAGACCGGATTGAAACGCCTGGCCGGCGCGCTGGCGTTCCTGTGCCTGGTGCTGTTCCTCCTCGCCATCGAGAACCGGCACGCGATCGAAGCCTGGCGCGCCTTGCGGGACGAGGCGGCGCCCGCGGCCGGCCGGGTGGCCGACTGGGCGGGCCGGCTGCCATCCGGCGCCGCCGATGGGTTGTCGGGTCTGAAGGCGGCCGTCGCTGCAGACCCGGAAACCTTTGCTGCGGATCCGGCGGACGCTTTGCTGGCCGGCGAATTCGGCCCAGCCGATGAAGCGACCCGGGCCGCTGTCGGCGCCGTCGCCTTCGTCGGCGCGAGCGTGAAGTTCGATGCCGGCGAGACCTTCCACACCCAGCCGCTTCGCATCGCCGCCGGCCGGGAGGCCTTTGTGGCGGGCGAGACCTTCGCCGGCCGGCTGGACGCGCCGGCCAACGCCCAGATCGAGCTGCGTCGGATCGTGCCTCCGACCCGGAACCAGCCCGTCCCCGCCTCGACGCTTTGCGGCGGCGCGGCGCCCGGCGTGGTCGCCTTGCTGCATCGTCAGGATCGCGTGGACATGATGGTGTTCCGCGCCAGGACGATCGTGGGACCCGATGCGCCGCTCTCCGCCCTGTGCGGCGTCTGGAGCTTCCGTCAGAGATGAAACGCCGCCGTGAATCCTGGGGTCTGAAGCGCTTTCTGGGCGTCGCCGTTCTGGCGATCCTCGCCGCCGTCTGGACCTGGACGGCGCCGGGCGACCCCGATCTGTGGCCCGCGCGCGCCGATGGCGCGGGTGTCGAGGTCCATCTGCTGGACAACGGCTTCCACACCGACCTGGCGGTTCCGCGCCGGGCCCTTGAGGCGCGGCCGGGGCCGCTGGCGGACGCCGTGCGCGGCCTGGCGGCGGGGGACTGGATCCTGATCGGCTGGGGCGACGCCAAATTCTACGTCGACCAGAGCCCGATGGAGAGCCGCCTGCCGGACGGTCTGCGCGCCTTCTTCAGGCCGGGCAACGCCTCGGTGATCATGCTGGATCCGGCCCAACGCGACCCGCGCACGGCCTTCGCTCCCGGGACCCGCCGAACGCTACGTCTTTCGGGGGCGGGTTTTGAGGCGATGGCCGACCATATCCAGAATTCGATGGAACTGACCGACGGTCGCCCCCGCATCGCGGCGGCGCGCGCGGGCGACGATGCGCGGTTCTTCGCCAGCCGGGAGCATTTCTCGATCGGGCATCTGTGCAACCACTGGAGCGCGGGCGTTCTGAATGCGGCGGGCCTGCCCGTGCGCCCGATCCGCTCGATCACTTCGGCGGAGGTCATGGCGACCATCGACCGTGCCGAATTGGACACCGGGCCATCACGGGACTAGACCCCGCCCCTTCGCTTTTTCAAGCCGGGTCCGATCCCCGACAGGCGACGAGGACAAAGCATGAGCAACCGTAAACCCAGGAAGCCCGCCGCCAAGGCCGGAACCGTCAGCCAGCGCCAGCTGCGCGCCTCGGAAATGATCCGCCACGCCCTGGTCGAGGTCATGCGCGAAAACGAGATCCGCGATCCGGCTCTCGTCGGCGTGTCCGTGACCGTCACCGAGGTGCGGCTGTCGCCCGACCTGAAGCACGCCACCTGTTTCGTGGAGCCGCTGGGCGCGGGCGTCGAGACGGCGCCGGTCGCCGGCCATATCGACGAGATCGTCAAGGCGCTGAACATCCACGCCAAATTCCTGCGCGGGGCGCTGGGGCGGCATATCGACATGCGTTTCACCCCCGACCTGCGCTTCCGCCACGACGAGAGCTTCGCCGCCGCCGAGCGGCTGAACCGGCTGCTGGACGATCCCCGGGTGCGCGCCGACGTCTATGTGTCCCCGTTCGAGGATGACGATGCGGAAGAGGATGGCCCTCAAGCAGCGCGAGGCGCGGTAGGGTCGACGGAAGAGTCCTGATGGGCCGCCGCAAGAAGGGCGAGATCGTCAACGGCTGGGTCTGTCTGGACAAGCCGTACGGCATGGGTTCGACCGAGGCGGTCTCGAAGGTGCGCCGCCTGTTCGACGCCCAGAAGGCGGGTCACGCGGGGACGCTCGATCCGCTGGCGTCCGGCATCCTGCCCATCGCCCTGGGCGAGGCGACCAAGACGGTGCCCTTCATGATGGAGGCGCAGAAGGTCTATCGCTTCACCATCAACTGGGGCGTCACGACCGACAGCCTGGACCGCGAGGGCGAGATCACCGCCCGTTCGGACGTGCGGCCTGATGTGGAAGCCGTGCGGGCGGCCCTGCCGGCCTTCGTCGGCGAGATCGATCAGGTCCCGCCGCAGTTCAGCGCCATCAAGGTGGACGGCCAGCGCGCCTATGACCTGGCCCGGGACGGGGCCGAGTTCGAGCTGGCCAGCCGCCGGGTGACCATCCATGAGGCGGCGGTCACCGACGCGCCGGACGCCGACCATGTGGAAATCAGAATGCGGACGGGCAAGGGCGTCTATGTGCGGTCGCTGGCGCGCGATCTGGCGGTCATGCTGGGCGCCGAGGGGCATGTTTCGGCCCTGCGCCGCGAGCGGGTCGGGCCGTTCTCGACGGAAAGCGCCGTCACGCTGGATTTCCTGACCGATCTGGTGCATAGGGACGCCGCCTCGGAAGGCTTGCTTCCCGTTGCGACCGCCCTGGACGACATCCCGGAGCTGGCCGTGACGGATCAGGACGCCTTCTCGCTTCGTCAGGGACGACCGATCGTTCTGCTCCCCCGACAGGTCGAAACGCTCAAAAGCCGCCTTCGGGATGGCTCCAGAACCGTTTCAGCCTTTCAAGGACAGACCCTCGTCGCTCTCGGTCAGTTGCGGGCCGGTCGCTTTGAACCCGACCGCGTATTTAACCTCCAATAGGAGTTATCCGATGTCGATTACTGCTGAACGCAAGAACGAAGTCATCGCCGAAAACGCCCGCACCGCCGGCGACACCGGCTCGGCCGAGGTCCAGGTCGCGATCCTGTCGGAACGCATCGCCAACCTCACCGAACACTTCAAGACCCACAAGAAGGACAACCACTCGCGCCGCGGCCTGCTCAAGATGGTCTCGCAGCGTCGTCGCCTTCTTGACCACCTGTCCAAGGTCGATCGCGAGCGCTACGCCGCCCTGATCGGCAAGCTGAACCTGCGCCGCTAAGGCGAAGGGACGAGCGGAAGAGTTTTTCGAGGCGCGGGCCATGTCCGCGCCTCGTTCCGCATCCAGAACGACCCGCGCGCCCCGGGACCCCAGGGCGCATGACGCGAGGGCCATACCGGTCCTCTTCTTCCCGGGCGGTTCGCGATGGCGCGGACGCCCATGGACCGAAGGACTGAACGCCCGACGCTCCACCCACTGATGGGACCCCGCGCGGAATCCGCCCGCGGGATACGAAAGACGAAACATGTTCGATATCAAACGCAAGACGATCGACTGGGCCGGCCGCCCGCTGACCCTGGAAACGGGCCGCATCGCCCGTCAGGCCGACGGCGCCGTCCTGGCCACCTATGGCGAGACCGTCGTCCTCGCCACCGTCGTCTATGGTCGCGCGCCCAAGCCGGGCCTGGATTTCTTCCCGCTGACCGTCAACTACCAGGAAAAGACCTTCGCCGCCGGCAAGATCCCGGGCGGCTATTTCAAGCGTGAAGGCCGTCCGACCGAGAAGGAGACGCTGGTCTCCCGCCTGATCGACCGCCCGATCCGCCCGCTGTTCGTCAAGGGCTTCAAGAACGAGACCCAGGTCGTCATCACCGTGCTGCAGCACGACATGGAGAACGACCCCGACGTGGTCGGCATGGTCGCCGCCTCGGCCGCCCTGACCATCTCGGGCGTGCCCTTCATGGGTCCGATCGGCGCCGCGCGCGTCGGCTATATCGACGGCGAGTTCGTGCTGAACCCGACCCTCGACCAGCTGCCGGACAGCCAGCTCGACCTCGTCGTCGCCGGCACCCAGGACGCCCTGATGATGGTCGAATCCGAAGCCAAGGAGCTGTCGGAAGAGATCATGCTGAACGCCCTGATGTTCGCGCACCGCGGCATGCAGCCGGTGATCGACGCCATCATCGAAATGGCCGAGCACGCCGCCAAGGAGCCCTTCGACTTCCAGCCCGACGACGTGTCGGACATCGTCACCTCGATCCAGTCGCTGGTCGGCGACGACATCAAGGCCGCCTACACCCACGCCGGCAAATACGAGCGCCGCAACGGCGTCGACGTGGCCAAGAAGGCCGCCGCCGCCAAGCTGGTGAAGACCGACGAAAACCCCGACGGCGTCGACGCCTCGCGGTTCGGCGTCGCCTTCAAGGAATGCGAAGCCCACGTCCTGCGTCGCGACATCATCGACAACGGCCACCGCGTCGACGGCCGCGCCCTGGACAAGGTCCGCGACATCGTCTCGGAAGTCGGCGTCTTCCCGCGCACCCACGGCTCGGCCCTGTTCACCCGCGGTGAAACCCAGGCCATCGTCGTCGCCACCCTCGGCACCGGCGAGGACGAGCAGTACGTCGACGCGCTGAGCGGCACCTACAAAGAGAAGTTCCTGCTCCACTACAACTTCCCTCCCTATTCGGTCGGCGAGACCGGTCGGATGGGCGGCGCGGGTCGTCGGGAAATCGGTCACGGCAAGCTGGCCTGGCGGGCGATCCGTCCGATGCTGCCGAGCTCGGAAGACTTCCCCTACACCATCCGTCTGGTGTCGGAGATCACCGAGTCCAACGGTTCGTCCTCGATGGCCACGGTCTGCGGATCGTCGCTGGCGCTGATGGACGCGGGCGTGCCGCTGAAGCGTCCCGTCTCGGGCATCGCCATGGGCCTGATCCTGGAGCCCTCGGGCGAGTTCGCCATCCTGTCCGACATCCTGGGTGACGAAGATCACCTGGGCGACATGGACTTCAAGGTGGCCGGCACGCGCGAAGGCATCACCTCGCTGCAGATGGACATCAAGGTCGCGGGCATCACCGAAGAGATCATGCGCAAGGCGATCGCCCAGGCTTCGGCCGGCCGCCTGCACATCCTCGACGAGATGGACAAGGCCATCGACGGCGCCCGCACCGAGCTGGGCGAGTACGCGCCCAAGATCGAGTCGATCAAGGTTCCGACCGACAAGATCCGCGACATCATCGGCACCGGCGGCAAGATCATCCGCGAGATCGTCGAAAAGACCGGCGCCAAGATCAACATCGAGGACGACGGCACGGTGAAGATCGCCGCCTCGGACCAGGAGAAGATCGACGCGGCCAAGAACTGGATCTCGTCGATCGTGTCCGAGCCCGAGCCCGGCATGATCTATTCGGGCAAGGTCGTGAAGGTGGTCGACTTCGGCGCCTTCGTGAACTTCTTCGGCGCCAAGGACGGTCTGGTCCACGTGTCGCAGATCAGCCTGGAACGCGTCGCCAACCCGGCCGACGTCCTGACCGAAGGCCAGGAGGTCAAGGTCAAATTCCTGGGCATGGACGACCGCGGCAAGACCAAGCTGTCGATGAAGGTCGTCGATCAGGAAACCGGCGAGGACATCACCGACAAGATCAACGCCGAACGCGCCGAACGCGGCGAGCCCCCGCTGTCGGACGACACCGGCGGCCGGCCGAAGCGTGAAGGCGGCGGCGGCGATCGTGATCGCGGACGCAGCCGTCGCTAAGGCGGCGACTTCGCTGAAATGGATGGGGCCCCGGTGGAAACGCCGGGGCCTTTTTCGTGGGAAAAACACGGTGCGAAGCGTGCACAGGGTGCACTGCGTGCGGGCGGAAAAAGCCGTCTCGTGAGTCTCATCCGGCTGACGGGGCGGTCGCGGAAAAACACCGTCCGAAGAGTCCGAAGAGTCCACTGAGTCCGGATGGGTGGCGGGATTTGATTGTCAAAGATCGCGGGCGAAGGTCAGGCCCGCAGTGTCGCACGGGCCGTTCCTGCGGCTGGCAAATGACGCTACTCCGGCGAGGTAAGGCCGCGCGATCAAGGGGTTGGCGGCGCGAAGTCGTCTGGCTGGCGGCGGATTGCCAGCAGAACGTCAGTCCTCTTCCGGCGGCGGGCGCCAGTCCGGATCGTGGACGGGATACCAGTCCGCCGCGAGGTCCAGCCATTCGGGATTGTTCGTCTCGATCAGGGCCAGCTTCCAGTCGCGCAGCCATTTCTTGAGCCGCTTCTCGCGCCGGATCGCATCGACCACCCATTGGTGCGGCTCGAACCAGACCAGCAGCTTGCAGTCATTGGCCTCGGTGAAGCCGTCGAAGGCGCCGGTCTTGTGCTTCCAGACCCGGGCGGTGAGGTTGGACGTCATGCCGACATAGACCGTGCCGTTTCGCCGACTGGCCATGATGTAGGTGGCGATAAAGGTCCGATGGGTCCCCATACGCACAACCTATGCGTTCCTTCTTCTTTCGTCATCCTCGCCCCCTTCCTTTCGTCATCCTCCGGCGAGCGCAGCGAGACCGGGGGACCCAGCGGCGCCGAAGGCGATCCGTTCACGCACGCTGTCCTACGGCGGAGTCCGCGACAGGGTCGCGCTCGCGCGCGCCGCTGGGTCCCCCGGTCTGCGCCGCGAAGACGCGGCTTGCCGGAGGATGACGAAAGGGGGGTTAGTGCACCCGCGCCTTCCCGATCACCAGCCCGCCGTCCCCCGCTGACACGGCGATCACGCTCCCGTCCTCGATCTCGCCCGCCAGCAGTTTGCGCGCGATCGGGTCGACGAGGTCCTTCTGGATCACCCGCTTCAGCGGCCGCGCGCCGTAGACCGGGTCGTAGCCCTTGTCGGCCAGCCAGGCGTAGGCGCTGTCGTCCAGGGCCAGCGTCAGACGCCGATCGGCGAGCAGTTTCTCGAAGCGAGCCATCTGTATACGGACGATCCCCGACATCTGGTCGCGGCCGAGGCGGCGGAAGAGGATGATCTCGTCGATGCGGTTCAGGAACTCGGGGCGGAAATGGCCGCGGACCTGGTCCATGACGTAGGGCCGCACCGCCTCGACGTCGTCGCCCTCGCCCTGGTTGGCCAGGGCCTCCGAGCCGAGGTTGGAGGTCATGATGATCAGGGTGTTCTTGAAGTCGATGACGCGGCCCTGGCCGTCGGTCAGGCGGCCGTCGTCCAGCACCTGCAGCAGGACGTTGAAGACGTCGGGGTGGGCCTTTTCGACCTCGTCGAACAGGACGACCTGATAGGGGCGGCGGCGGACGGCCTCGGTCAGGGCGCCGCCCTCGTCATAACCGACATAGCCGGGAGGGGCGCCGATCAGGCGGGAAACGCTGTGCTTCTCCATATATTCGGACATGTCCATGCGGGTGATGGCGGCCTCGTCGTCGAACAGGAATTCGGCCAGGGCCTTGGTCAGCTCGGTCTTGCCGACGCCCGTGGGGCCGAGGAAGAGGAAGCTGCCCAGCGGACGGTTGGGGTCGTTCAGGCCGGCGCGGGCCCGGCGCACCGCATCGGAGACGGCGGCGAGGGCCTCGTTCTGGCCGACGACGCGGCGGGACAGGGCGTCCTCCATCTTGAGCAGCTTTTCGCGCTCGCCCTCCAGCATCTTGTCGACGGGGACGCCGGTCCAGCGGCTGACGACCTGGGCGATCTGTTCGGCGTCGACCACTTCCGGGGTCAATGGTCCGGACCCGGACGATTCCGCGGCCTCGGCCTCGGCGAGCTGTTTCTCGATCTGGGGGATCTGGCCGTAGGCGATCTCCGACGCGCGGCCCAGGTCGCCGGCGCGCTGGGCGGCGGCCAGTTCGGCGCGCAGGCGGTCGAGGGTTTCGCGGGCTTGCGCCCCCTGACCGACCTTGTCCTTCTCCGACTTCCAGCGGGCGGTCAGGTCGTCGGACTGGCCCTCGAGGTCGGCGATCTCGTCCTCGAGCTTTTCGAGGCGCAAGCGCGAGGCGTTGTCGTCCTCCTTCTTCAGGGCTTCGCGCTCGATCTTCAGCTGGACCAGGCGGCGGTCGATCTCGTCCAGGGCCTCGGGCTTGGAATCGACGGCCATGCGCACGCGCGACGCGGCCTCGTCGATCAGGTCGATGGCCTTGTCGGGCAGGAAGCGGTCGGTGATGTAGCGGTGGCTGAGGGTGGCGGCGGCGACGATGGCGCTGTCGCTGATGCGCACGCCGTGGTGGACCTCATACTTCTCCTTGATGCCGCGCAGGATGGAGACGGTGTCCTCGACGCTGGGCTCCTCGACGAAGACGGGCTGGAAGCGGCGGGCGAGGGCGGCGTCCTTCTCGACGTGCTTGCGGTATTCGTCGAGGGTGGTGGCGCCGACGCAGTGCAGCTCGCCGCGGGCGAGGGCGGGTTTCAGCAGGTTGGAGGCGTCCATGGCGCCGTCGCCCTTGCCGGCGCCGACCAGGGTGTGCATCTCGTCGATGAACAGGATGATGCCGCCCTCGGCCGCGGTGACCTCGGCCAGAACAGCTTTCAGACGCTCCTCGAACTCGCCGCGGTATTTGGCGCCGGCGATCAGGGAACCCATGTCGAGGGCCATGACGACCTTGTCGCGCAGGGATTCGGGCACGTCGCCGTTGACGATGCGCAGGGCCAGGCCCTCGACGATGGCGGTCTTGCCGACGCCGGGTTCGCCGATCAGGACGGGGTTGTTCTTGGTGCGGCGGGCCAGGACCTGGATGGTGCGGCGGATTTCCTCGTCGCGGCCGATGACGGGGTCGATCTTGCCGTCGCGGGCGGCCAGGGTCAGGTCGCGGGCGTAGCGTTTGAGGGCGTCGTAGGCGTCTTCGGCCCCGGCGCTGTCGGCGGTCTTGCCCTTGCGGATCTCGTTGATGGCGGCGTCCAGCTTGTCCGGCGTGGCGCCGACGGAGGCCAGGACGGTGGCGGCGACCCCGCCCTCGCGGGCGATGGCGCTGAGCAGGCGTTCGGTGGTGACGAAGGCGTCGCCGGCCTTCTTCGAGGCGGCCTCGGCGGTGGCGAAGACGCGCGCGGTGTCGCCGTCGAGATAGAGCTGGCCCGAGCCGCCCGAGACCTGGGCGCGCTTGGACAGGGCGGTTTCGGTGGCCTGTTCGGCCTTCGCCGGGTCGCCGCCGGCGGCGGTGATCAGGTTGCGGGCGAGGCCGTCGCGCTCTTCCAGCAGCACCTTGAGCAGGTGTTCGGGGGCGAACTGCTGGTGGCGGCGGGCGAGGGCCAGCGACTGGGCGGACTGGACGGCCTGTTTGGCGCGGTCGGAGTAGAGGTCGAGATTCACGGCGTGTCCCCTGATCAGGCGGAGTGTGCGCCCAAGCACGCCCTTTCAGGAAGCGACGCCTTGAGATGGCGCAAATCTGGGTGTGGCGGTCGGGTCACACAAGAGGCGGCGACAGGGGGACGCGGCGGGCGCTATTCGCCGCCCTTCACATAGGGCGGGTTCACATGGACCCGGGCATGGCCGTGGTGGCGCAGGTGGGTGTCGTCGATCTGTCTGATCAGCTCCTCGCCCTTCTTCTTGCCGACCAGTTCGAGCAGGGCGTCGATCTTGGCCTCGACCCGGTCGTCGTTCTCCTTGGACGAGGGCGAGCCGACGTAGAGGAAATAGGCCAGGCCCACGACCTGCCACAGCAGCTGCAGGAACTCCGACTGCCAGTTCTCGAAGGTGTCGCGGCCCATCTCGATCAGCCAGGGCGACAGCTGCGCCGCCTGGCCGTGCTCGCGCGCCTCGTCGACGAAGGCGAACCAGCCGAACAGCCAGTGCAGGCCGAACGAGACGACGAAGAACCCCAGGGTGATCCAGCCGTAGGCGTAACGTTTCATCGAGCAGCTCCCTTCCGGAACAGCAACACCCGAAGAAGGCTGTGGTTTCCGCTTGGCGGCGCGCGGGCGGGCGGGCTAGCGTCGCCGCGGTCCAGCCGGGAGCGTCGCCATGTCCATCCGCCTCACGCGCCGCGCGGCGCTGGTTTCGTCCGTGGCCGCCGCGGCGGCCCTGCCGTCCCGCGGATGGGCCCAGGCCGCGGCGAACGACAGCGCCGCCCTGGCGGATCAGGTCGACGCGTATGTGAGGCGGGTCATGGCGGCCTTCCCGGACCAGCCGGCGGTCTCGGTGGCCCTGGTCAAGGGCGGGGCGGCGGTGCTGACGCGCGGCTACGGCGTGCGGGCCATCGGCGGGGCGGCGGTGGACGAGCACACCCTGTTCGCCATCGCCTCCAACACCAAGGCGGTGACCTGCGCGGCCCTGGCCATACTGATCGACGAGGGGAAGGTGAAGTGGGACGAACCGGTGCGGACGTATCTGCCCGGCTTCAGCCTGTCGAAGCCCGAGCTGAACGACATGGTCACGGTGCGCGACCTGGTCAGCCACCGGATCGGCTTCGGCCTCGGCGCCGGGGACCTGCTGTTCTGGCCCAACAGCGACCGGACGCGGGCCGAGATCATGGCCGCGGTGCCGCATGTGCCGATCGAGGATACGTTCCGGACCTCCTACCACTACTGCAACCTGATGTTCGTGGTGGCGGGCGAGGTGGTCGCGGCCGTCTCGGGGATGGCATGGGAGGATTTCGTCCAGACCCGGATTCTGGACCGGCTGGGCATGAGCGAGACCCTGCCGCTGATGACCGCCGCCGATCCGGCGAAGTCGGCCCTGCCGCACGGCCGGCTGGGGCCGCCGCTGCGCTATCAGGGCGAGATGCAGACCATCGGCCGGTCTATCCAGGAGGTCTGGAACTGGTCCTCGGCCGGGGCGGCGGGTGGCTTCGTCACCACGCCGGGGGACTGGGCGAAATGGATCGCGGTGCAACTGGCGCGGGGGCGGCTGCCGGACGGGACGCGGCTGTATTCCGAGGCGCGGGCCAATGAGATGTGGCGGCCCAACATCCTGGTCTCCAACTCGGCGGGCCCCACGGCGGAGCTGCCAGGCCGGGCCATCGCCTCGACCTATGCGACGGGGTGGCAGGTGCAGGACTATCGCGGCGAGCGGATGATCACCCACGGCGGCGGGGCCCCGGGCTATGTTTCGGGCACGGTGCTGATCCCCGGGCGCGACGCCGGCTTTTCGTATTTCACCAATGCCGAGGAAAGCTTCCTGACGCGGGCGCTGCGCAGCGGCATCACCGATATCGTCATGGGCAAGACGGGCTTCGACTGGATCGCCGACGGAGCGCGGCTGAAGGCCGAAGGCGATGCGAAGTCGGTCGCGGCCGCGGCGGAGATCGATGCGAAACAGGCGGCGGGCGCGGCGCCGTCCCTGCCCCTCTCCGCCTATCGCGGCACGTGGCGCGATCCCTGGTACGGCGACGTCGTCATCGAGGCGCGCGACCTGGTGCTGTGGCTGACGTTCAGCCGGACGCCCTCGCTGCAGGGGCCGCTGGAGCCGTACGACGGCGACACCCTGAGGACGCGGTTCACGGACCGGCGCGAGGAGGATCTGTTCATCACCTTCACCCTCGAGAACGGCGCGCCCGTGGCGGCGACGATGAAGGCTGTCAGTCCGGATGCGGACTTCTCGTACGACTATCATGACCTGCGGCTGACCAGGGTGTGACCGGCCCGGTCGCCGGAACCTTGTGCGCGCCGGCGCCGTTGTGCCCCCGCGTGTCGGGTGGGGGCCCGGACAGGGGGCGTGAATGACCGCGACGGCGACGACCACCGACGAAGACCGCTACCGGCTGCTGGTCAACGCCATCACGGACTACGCCATCTATATGCTGGACCCCGAGGGCCGGGTGGTCAGCTGGAACGCGGGGGCCGAACGGTTCAAGGGCTATGCCTCGACCGAGATCATCGGACATCATTTCTCGCGCTTCTACACGGCCGAAGACCAGGCCGCAGGCGTGCCCCGCAAGGCGCTGAGGACGGCCGAGACGGAGGGGCGGTTCGAGCAGGAGGGATGGCGGGTCCGCAAGGACGGCGGCCGGTTCTGGGCCCACGTCGTGCTCGACCCCATCCGGTCGTCCGGGGGACAGCTGATCGGCTTCGCCAAGATCACGCGCGACCTGACCGAGCGCAAGCTGGCGGCCGAGGCCCTGCGCAAGAGCGAGGAGGAATTCCGCCTGCTGGTCCAGGGCGTCGTCGACTACGCCATCTACATGCTGGACAGCGCAGGGCGGGTCACGACCTGGAACCTGGGCGCCCAGCGGATCAAGGGCTATCGGCCCGAGGAAATCATCGGCGGCCATTTCTCGGCCTTCTACACGGAGGAGGACCGGGCCGCCGGCGCGCCGGCCCAGGCGCTGGCCGTCGCGGCGGACGAGGGCCGGTTCGAAACCGAGGCCTGGCGGGTCCGCAAGGACGGCTCGCGCTTCAGGGCGCATGTGGTGATCGACGCGATCCGCGACGGCGAGGGGACTCTGCTCGGGTTCGCCAAGGTGACGCGGGACGTGACCGAGCGGCTGGAGGCCCAGCGGGCGCTGGAGGAGGCGAAGGAAGCCCTTTTCCAGTCCCAGAAGATCGAGGCGATCGGCCAGCTGACCGGCGGCATCGCCCACGACTTCAACAATCTGCTGATGGCCGTGCTGGGTAGTCTGGAACTGGTCCGCAAGCGCCTCGACTACGATCCGCGGATCACACCCCTGCTGGACAACGCCATCCAGGGCGCGGAACGGGGGGCCATTCTTACCCAGCGGATGCTGTCCTTCGCCCGCAAGCAGGAGCTGACCTTCGTGGCGGTGGACGTGCCGTCGCTGGTCCGGGGCATGTCGGAATTCATCGAGCGGACCATCGGTCCCACCATCGACGTATCGGTGCGCTTCCCGCCCAGGCTGCGTCGGGTGCAGACCGATCCCTACCAGCTGGAGGCCGCGATCCTGAACCTGGTCGTCAATGCCCGGGATGCGATGCCGCACGGCGGGAAGATCGCCATCACGGCCGAACCCGACGCGGGAGCGGTTTCGCCCGGGGGAAGCCGGGGCGACCCCGCCTTCGTGCGGATAAGCGTCAAGGATACCGGCGAAGGCATGGACGAGGAGACGCTCAAGAGGGCGACCGAGCCGTTCTTCACCACCAAGGGGGCCGGCAAGGGCACGGGCCTCGGCCTGTCCATGGTTCATGGGCTGGCCGAACAGTCGGGCGGCCGCTTCGCCCTGGTCAGCCGCGAGGGAGAAGGCGTCACCGCCCACATCTGGCTGCCCGTCGCCGCCCCGGGGCCGCACGCGGACGCCCCGGACGGCGCGCCGGCGGGCGCCTCAGGACGACAGGGGCTGCGTATCCTCGCGGTGGACGATGACCAGCTGGTGCTGACGAACACCGTCGCCATGCTCGAGGACCTGGGCCACACGGTGATCGCGGCGCTGTCGGCGAAGGAGGGTCTGGAGGCGGCGGGGGCGCATGCGGAGCTTGATCTGGTCATCACCGACGAGGTCATGCCGAGGATGAGCGGTTCGCAGATGGCGGCCGAGATTCTCAGGTCGAGACCGGACCTGCCCATCGGCATCGTCACCGGCTATGCGGACCTGGCGGACCGGGGCAGCCGGCTCAGCCTGGGACTGCCGCGACTGGCCAAGCCCTTCACCCAGGACGCCCTGGCCACCTTCGTCGATCAGCTGATGCTGGACGAGACGACGCCGGCCTGACGAAACGCCTGCCGCCGCTACTCCGTCTGGCGGCGGGAGACCCGGCCGGCCTCGAGCAACGGCATGCCGGCTTCGGTGGGGATGTAGATGGTTTCGCGGCCCGACTTGCCCGCGGTCTCCTTGAGCATGTCGATATAGGCCCAGCGCAGGTAGTTGTCGGGGCCGCCGAGGCTCTCGGCCATGATGCGGTTGGCCTCGTTGGTGCCGCGGGCGCGGGCGACCTCGGCCTGGGCGGTCAGCTGGGCGGAATCGAGGGCGGCCTGGGCTTCCAGCACGCGGATGCGGCGGTCCTGAACCGCCTGCTCATAGGCCGCCTTGCCCTGCATCTGCTTGGCGTAGACGTTGTAGGTCGGCATGCCGATCAGAGCGATCGCGGCGACGATGACCACGGCGACGACCGCTCCGATGGTGATGCTGAAACCGCGCATGCGGACCCCCTGGACTTTCGCGGGACGCTCCCGCGCGACCAGAGTCGTCGCGGGAGGTCCGGGGGTCAAGGGCGGTCACGCCGTCAGTTCAAGGATCTCGAGCTTCGAATCGACCTTCGGCCAGGGCACGACGAGACGCCAGCGGTTCGAGCCAATGCGCTCGAAGACCCCGACCTGGTCGCGCACCGGCTGTTCGCCATAGCGGGGGAAGCCGGTTTCATCCATGCCCCAGGCCTGGGCGCCGATGAAGACGAGGCGACGATCCGTGTCCGGATAAAGCAGGCCGCGGACGCGCTGGGACCCGGTGACCTTGGTCAGGATCAGGTCGCCGCCGGGGGTCAGTTCGATGGTGCAGCGGAACCAGGGATATTCGAGATAGCCGGGCCCGCCGGGCGCGTTCGTCCCCAGCTTGATGGTCCGGCAACGATAGGAACCCGGCGCCGGCTGGAGGCGGCCGGTCTGACCGGCGTTGGGATCGACCAGCGCGCCGAGGGCCTCGACCCGGGCGGCGAAACCCTTGTCTTCCGCTTCGGCGCGGCCGAGACGCCAGGCCTGGTCCAGTCGGCTGAGGTTGGAGGCGTCGGCGGCGGAGGCGACCTGGCGCCAGTCGGCCGCTCCACCCTGTTCGCCGCCGGCGGGCGGAGGGGAGCCCGGGTCGGGGACCGGGAGCGGCCCGGCGGACGGCGGAGCCGGGGCCCCGGTCGCCGGAGTCGCGGCGGGATTGTCGGCGGGCGCGGGACTATCCCCGCAGGCGGCGATCAGGGCGGCGAGCGAGGCGATGGCGACGAGAGTTCGCATGAGCATTCCTTGACGGCTGAACCGTTGAAACGGCTGCGGCGCGAACCCGTTCAGCGGCCGTCGCGCGCTCGGGGGTCCAGCAGGACGCCCGCGACCGTGGCGGCCAGCAGGCGCGGGGCCAGCGGCAGGCGTGCGACCTTGCCCAGCATATGGTCCCGGACCCAGGGCAGCAGGCGGCCGTCGGCCTGGTAGAAGGGGGTGAAGCCGAGGCTGAGCGCCTGATAGAGCCGCACATGCCAGCGCCGGGCGCGCGCATAGGCGTTGAGCGCCGTGGACAGGTCGCGATGCGCCATCAGGGCGTCGCCCAGGGCCTGGGCGTCCAGCAGGCCCATATTCACCCCCTGACCGAGCTGGGGGCTGGTCGAATGGGCGGCGTCGCCCAGCACCGCCAGCCGGTCGCCGACGGGCCGGGCCAGGGTCTGATGGCCGTAGGAAGCCAGGGTCATCTGCTCGCGGTCGGTAATGGCGTCCATGACGGGCGTCAGTTCGGGCCAGAGGCGAAGGCAATGATCCTTCCAGGTTTCCAGCCCAAGGGCGTACCAGTCAGGCCATATCTCGGTCTTGAGACTCCAGAAGAAGGTCGCCAAGGGAGCCGCATCGCCCGGGCGGGTCCCGCAGGGCAGGACGCCCAGCATGCGGCTGGCGCCCAGATAGACCTGCTCCAGAGCCGTCGGATCAAAGGGCGCGCCGGGCCACGGCACGGTCGCCCAGAGGGCGCCCCAGGCGAGATCGCGCCGCTCCACGCCCATACCGGCGGCTATGGCCGAACGCGCCCCCGAGGCGTCGATGACCAGGTTGAAGGGCGCGCTGCGGCGGCCGCCGCTGTCGATCAGACGGCCCGCGTCGGCGGCGACGATCTCGCGATCCGTCTCGAAGTCGACGCCGGCCTCGACGCAGGCCTCGTACAGGATGGCGAACATGGCGGCGCGGTGGATGCCGATGGCCGGGCGCGGGCGCTTCAGGTCGCTGTAGCGGACATCCAGAACCACGCGGCCGCGACGGGCCTCACGGCCGAGGATGTGGTCGATGCGCTGGCCGCAGGCCTCGACCCGCGGGGTCAGGCCCAGCCGGTCCAGCACATGCAGGCCGGTGGGCTGGAGCATGAAGCCGGCGCCGACGGGGCGGGGCGTGGCGAACCGCTCGTGGACCATGACGCGCCGCCCCTGCCGCGTCAGCATCAGGGCGACGGCGAGGCCGGTGGGACCGGCGCCGATCACGGCGATGTCGGCGGCGCGCGGCCGGCGCGGCGCCGGCGGGATGTCGAGCGCGGCCGCCGTAGTCTTCGGGGCCTTGGCCCGCGATTTGCGGGGCTTCGGGGCCGCCTTCTCCGTCACGCCGGAACGAGTTCGATCACGTCGAGGTTGGATTCGGCCTGGGGCCAGGGCAGGACCAGGCGCCACCGGCGGTCGCCGATCCGCTCCAGCACGGCGATCAGGTCGCGGTCGGGGCGCTGGCCATAGGAGTTGGCGGCGGGCTCGTCGGCCAGGGCCAGCGAGCCGAGCAGGACCATCTGGCGGTCGTTCTCGGGGAACAGCAGACCCGCGGGGCGCTGGCTGCCGGTCAATTTGGAGAATTTCAGGCCGCGCGGCGTCTGTTCGATGCGGCAGGCGAACCAGCCGTAGACGACATAGCCGAGACCCTGTTCGCCCCCCTGGGAGCCCAGTTTGACCGTGCGGCAGCGATAGTCGCCGGGCGGCGGAGTCACCGGCGCGCGCCGGATATCGGGGTCGATCAGGTCGCCGAGGGATCGCAGATCGCCGGAACCGGGCTGGCGGCGCGCCTGCTGCAGCGCCAGCGACCAGGCGGCGTCGCGTCGGGCGTAGCGGTCGCGGTCGGTCGAGGTGACGATCCCGCGCCAGTCGCGCAGGGCGGCGCCGGTTCCGGAAGGCGGCGGCGGAGGCGGCGGGGCGCTGGCGCAGGCCGTCAGGGTCAGCGCCGCGAGGGCGATCAGGGCCGGGGATCGCGACAGGCGGGACATGGGCGCTCCGGTAGGGTTCGGACGCTCTTTGGGCCAGTCCCCGGCGGCGGCGTCAAGCGCCGCGGGGAGGCCGTCAGTCCTCGGCGGGCGCCTCGACCTTGCGGCGCGGGGCGCGGCGCTTGGGCGCAACGGCCTCATCGGCTGCGGCCGGCTCGGCGGGGGCGGCC
>NZ_DATMYH010000101.1:0-14388 GCF_035561115.1 Brevundimonas sp. | reverse complement strand
CGCATGCTGCGCTCGATCCTGCGCTTCCGCCGCGTCTTCGATCACGCGGAAGGACCCGACGCCCTCGGCTGGCTCGAGGCGGGTCTCGAAGCGGGGTACTTTGATCAGCCGCAGCTGGCCCGCGACTTCCGGCGCTTCCTGGGCTGCACCGCCACAGAATGGGCGCGGGACCAGGTCGGGCTGGCGCGGCGGATCGCGTCGCAATCCTACAAGCCGGGACCGCTGTCGCCGCACTAGGGTCCCGCCACGCAACCGAGGGGACATCCACATGCTGACCGCCATGCTCGCCGCCGCCCTGATCCAGACCGCGCCTCCCGCCACGCCCGACCTGTCGTGGATGGCCGGCTACTGGCTGGACTGCTCCGACGGCCGCGAGGCCTCCGAGACCTGGAGCGACCCGCGCGCCGGCCTCAGCGTCGGCCATGCGGTCACCGTCCAGGGCGGCCGCGCCTCGTTCGAGGTCTCCCACATCGGCCCGACGCCGCAGGGCTTCGCCTATGTCGCCCAGCCGGGCGGCGTCCCGCCCACCGCCTTCGTCCTCGCCGAAAGCGGCCCGGCCCGGGCGGTGTTCGCCAACGCCGAAAACGACTTTCCGACGCGGGTCATCTATGAACGCGACGGCGACGCCCTCAAGGCCCGGATCGAGGGCGAGATCGGCGGCCAGGCGCGGAGCATGGAATGGAATTTCAGGGCGGCCCCGCTGAACACCCGCTGCCCCGCCTGAACTGGCGGGCGATGACGGCGGCCGATCTGGACGCCGTCGCCGACATCGCCGCGATCGGCTTTCCCGATCATTTCGAGGGCCGCGACTGTTTCGGGAACCGGCTGATGCTGAACCCGTCCGGCTGTTTCGTCCTCGCGGACGAGGCGGATGAGCCGCGCGGCTATCTGGTCGCCTATCCGTGGCGGGCGGAGGCGGCGCCGGCGCTGAACACCCTGATCGAGGCGATCCCGGCCGACGCGTCGGTCCTGTATCTGCACGACCTGGCCCTGCACCCCGATGTCCGTGGCGGCGGCTGGTCAGCAATGATCGTCGAGCGTCTGGCCGGTCAGGCCCGCGCCGCCGGCTGGCCGGCGCTGGCCCTTGTCGCGGTCAACGACGCCGCGCCCTTCTGGGAAAGGCGCGGCTTCGCTGTGGTGGACACCCCGGCCCTGAGGGCCAAACTGGCCAGCTACGGGCCGGACGCCCGCTACATGGTGCGGGATCTGCGAGCCTAGCTGCGGGTCCAGCCCTTGGCGGCCATGCAGTCGCGGAAGGCTTCGCTGCGCTGGCCGTGACGGGTCGAGGCGCGGCATTCGTCCCGCGCGGCGTCGAACGGCTGGGCGTTCTCGCCGTGCCAGGCGAAGTCGTCGTCATCGCCGGCGTCGATCACGGTGACGCAGGCCGAGGTCATCAGGGCGGCGGACAGGGCGGAAAGGATCAGAAGGCGTTTCATGGAAGGCTCCGTTCGGGGATGCCGCCTCATCCCATCACCAAGCCTGGCTGTCCCGTTACATCCCCGAAAGGTGGGTGAATTCGCCGTAAGCCTCCGCTGGTCAGCCGATGACGATTTCGATCACGGAAACACCGACCATTTCGGCCAGGTTGACCACGAATCCGGCGCCGTATCCGCGACATCCGCCGCCGGTCAGTCCCGCGTCGCGATCATCATGTAGTTGATCCCGGCGTCGTCGCTTTCGCTCCAGCGGTCGGTGAACGGATCCCAGGCCAAACCAAACGGTCCGCTCACAGCCACCGGCTCCTCGCTGAGCATCAGCCGGATCTCGTCGGGCTTGAGGAACTGGTTCCAGTCGTGGGTCCCGGCCGGCACCCAGCGCAATATGTATTCCGCCGCGATCTTGCCCAGGGCCAGCGACTTCAGCGTCCGGTTCAGGGTGGCCACGACCATCATCCCGCCCGGCTTCACCAGCCGCGAACAGGCGCGGATGAAGGCCTCCGGGTCGGCGACGTGCTCGATCACCTCCATGGTCAGGACCACGTCGAACGGCCCGGCCCCCTCGGCCTCCAACTGTTCCACAGTCGCCGCGCGGTAGGCGATGTCGAGACCCTGCTGTTCAGCGTGCGCCCGGGCCGTGCCGATGTTCTCGGCCGAGGCGTCGATCGCGGTGACGTCGAAGCCCAGCCGCCGCATCGGTTCGGCGATCAGGCCGCCGCCGCAGCCGATGTCCAGCAGGGTCAGGCCTGCGAACGGCGCCCGGGTCTTCACGTCCCGCCCGAACCGCTCCGCCGCCCGGTCGCGGACGAAGGCCAGCCGCGCCGGATTGAATTTGTGCAGCGGCGCGAACGGCCCGCGCGCGCCCCACCATTCGGCCGCCTGGGCCGAAAAGCGCGCCACGTCGGCGGGATCGATCGACGCCCCCCGCGCCTGATCGCTGGAATCCGGGCGGCTTTGGGGTTTGCGCGCCGATACCGTGTCGTTAGAAGCGGCCATGGGCCGAGGGATGAACCCGCGCGGCCTTCCACGCAAGACGGGACGATCCGCCACGATGACGCGGCCAGCCACAGCACGACTGGTGATGAAGTTCGGCGGCACGTCCATGGGCGACCTCGAACGCATCCGCCGCGCCGCCCGCATCGTCGCCGCCGAGGCCGCCAGCGGCAAACAGGTCGCCGTCGTCGTCTCCGCCATGGCCGGCAAGACAAACGAGCTGGTCGCCTGGACCGACGGCGCCGGCCGCCCCGCGCAAGGCATCGAACTGTCCGACGACGAATACGACGTCGTCGTCGCCTCGGGCGAACAGGTTACGGCAGGCTTGCTGGCCCTGACCCTGCGCAACATGGGCCTCAACGCCCGCACCTGGATGGGCTGGCAGATCCCGATCCTGACCGACGAGGCCCATGGCCGCGCCCGCATCGAGGACGTGCCCGGCGAGGTCCTCGGCGCCGCCATGGACAAGGGCGAGATCGCCGTCGTCCCCGGCTTCCAGGGCGTCAGCCGCAGCGGCCGGATCACCACCCTGGGCCGCGGCGGCTCGGACACCTCGGCGGTGGCCGTGGCCGCGGCCCTGAACTGCCCGTGCGACATCTACACCGACGTCGACGGCGTCTACACCACCGATCCCCGCATCGAGAGCCGCGCCCGCCGCCTCGAGAAGATCTCCTACGAGGAGATGCTGGAGATGGCCTCGCTGGGGGCCAAGGTGCTGCAGACGCGCTCGGTCGAACTGGCCATGGCCAAACAGGTGCCGCTGCGCGTGCTATCAAGCTTCATCGAACCCGACGAGAACGGGGCCCTGCCCGCCAACGCCGGCACCCTGATCTGCGACGAGGAGGAAATCGTGGAAAAACGCATCGTATCCGGCGTCACCATGAGCCGAGACGAAGCCCGCATCACCCTGCTGGGCCTGTCCGACCGGGTCGAGGCCCCCGCCGACGTCTTCACCCGGCTGGCCGAGGCCAACGTCAATGTCGACATGATCGTCCAGTCGCAGGCGCGCAGCGAGGGGGCGGTCAACCTGACCTTCACCACGGGCCGCAGGGACGCCGCCCGGGCCGCCGAGCTGATGCGCGCGGCCCAGCACGAGATCGGCTTCGAGGAGCTGCGCGTCGACGAGGACGTGGCCAAGGTCTCGGTCGTCGGGGTCGGCATGCGCAGCCACGCCGGCGTGGCCCAGACCATGTTCCGGGCCCTCGCCGACAAGGGGGTGAAATTCCAGGCCATCTCGACGTCCGAGATCAAGATCAGCGTCCTGATCGACGCGGCCTATGCGGAACTGGCCGTTCGTGCGCTGCACGCCGCCTACGGCCTCGAAACCGTCTGATGCTGTACGGGGTCATCAAGGCCCTGCTGTCCGGCCTTCTGGTGGGGCTGGTGTCCGAGACGGCGCGCCGCAACGCCGCGCTCGGCGCCCTGTTCGCGTCCCTGCCGCTGGTCTCGGTGCTGGGCATGATCTGGCTGTGGCGCGACACTCGCGACCCCGCCCGCCTGGCGGATCATGCGCAGGCGACCTTCTGGTATGTGCTCCCGTCCCTGCCCATGTTCCTGCTGATCCCCGCGCTGTTGCGGCGGGGCGTCGGCTTCTGGCCCGCGCTTCTCGCCGGGTGCGCGCTGACGGTAGTTCTGTATGGTGTAACCGTAGCCGTCGCAGCGCGCGTCGGCGTCAGACTGTAGGACGACGGCATGCCGGTGGGCGGATTGACGACGAGGGGGCCGCGCAACCTCCTTCGCCAGATCCGCGAGGCCATGGCCGGCGCGGCTCCGGCGCAGGAGCGGCTGGACATGGTCGTGCGCACCATCGCCCAGTCGATGGTGGCCGAGGTCTGCTCCATCTATCTGCGCCGCGCCTCGGGCGAGCTGGAACTGTTCGCCACCCAGGGTCTGAACCCCGAGGCCGTGCACAAGACCCGGCTGCGCCCCGGCGAAGGCCTTGTCGGCGAGGTGGCCCGCACCGCCGCCCCGATCAGCCTGTCGGACGCCCCGTCCCATCCCAGCTTCGCCTACCGCCCGGAAACCGGCGAAGACCCCTACCACGCCTTCCTCGGCGCCCCCCTGCTGCGCGGCGGCCGGGCCATCGGCGTGCTGGTCGTCCAGAACCGCTCCGAGCGGCGCTATGACGAGGAGGAGGTCGAGGACATCCAGACCATCGCCATGGTGCTGGCTGAGACCGTGGCCTCGGGCGAATTGCTGGCCCAGGACGAACTGCGCGACATCGAGGTGGCGCCGCACCGCCCCGAACGCCTCAAGGGCCAGCGGTTCGCGGAAGGCCTGGCCTATGGCCACGTCATCCTGCACGAGGCGCCGGTGCCGCCTGAGAACCTGCTGGCCGAGAACCAGCAGGTCGAGGAGATCCGTCTCCGCGAGGCCCTGATCGGGCTCAAGGCCAATATCGACTCCATCCTCGACGGCGGTCAGGGCAAGCTGGCCGGCCAGTCGTTCGAAGTGCTGGAAACCTACCGCATGTTCGCCGACGACCGCGGCTGGAACCGGTCGCTGGAAGAAGCCGTGCGCACCGGGCTGACGGCCGAGGCCGCCGTGGACCGCGTTCGCAATGAACATCGCGCCCGCTTCGCCCAGGCCCGCGACCCTTACATCAAGGAGCGGCTGCACGACTTCGAGGATCTGGCGAACCGGCTGCTGCGGGTGTTGGCCGGCGACAGGCCCGGCGAGCGCGACCTGCCCGACGACGCCATCCTTGTGGCCCGCAACCTGGGCCCCGCCGACCTGCTGGAATATCCGCGCCACAAGCTGAGGGGGCTGCTGCTCGAGGAGGGCTCGGCCGCCAGCCACGCCGCCATCGTCGCCCGGGCCCTGCAGATCCCCTGCGTCGGCCGCATCATGGGCCTGCGCGACCGCCTGTCCGAGGGCGATCTGGTCATCGTCGACGGCGAGACCGGCGAGACCTATCTGCGCCCCCGGCCCGACATGCTGGCCGCGGTCCAGTCGCGCATGCTGGTGCGCAGCGAACGCCAGGCCGAATTCGCCAAGCTGCGCGACGTGCCCGCCGTCACCCTCGATGGAACCCGCATCACCCTCCTGACCAACGCCGGCCTCGCCGTCGATCTGGAAAATCTCGACGCCACGGGGGCCGAGGGCATCGGCCTGTTCCGCACCGAATTCCAGTTCATGGTGTCCGAGGAACTGCCCCGGCTGAACAGCCAGACGGCCCTCTACAAACTGGTGCTCGACACCGCCGGCGACCGGCCCGTCATCTTCCGCACCCTCGACATCGGCGGCGACAAGGTCCTGCCCTATCTGGAGACCGAGCGGGAAGAGAACCCGGCCCTCGGCCGCCGCGCCATCCGTCTGGGCCTGGACCGGCCCGGCCTGCTGCGGCTCCAGCTGCGCGCGCTGCTGACCGCCGCAGCCGGGCGCGAGCTGCGCGTCATGTTCCCGATGATCGCCACGGTGGACGAGTTCCGCGCCGCCCGCGAACTGGTCGATGTCGAATGCGCCTGGGCCAAACGCCGGGGCCGGGCCCTGCCGGCCCTGCTGCGGGTCGGGGCCATGATCGAATGCCCCAGCCTGCTGTGGCACCTGGACGCGCTGCTGCCGCTGACCGACTTCGTCTCGATCGGCACCAATGACCTGTTCCAGTACATGTTCGCCGCCGACCGCACCAACCCGCTGGTGTCCGAGCGCTACGACCCCCTGTCGCCGCCCGCCCTGCGCGCCCTGGCCGAGATCCAGAAGAAATGCGCCGACACCGGCACGCCGGTCTCGGTGTGCGGCGAACTGGCCGGCAAGCCGCTGGAGGCCTTCGCCCTGCTGACGCTGGGTTTCACCCGGCTTTCGGCCCCCGCCGGCGGCGTCGGACCGGTCAAGCGGATGATCCTGTCGGCCGACCTGCCGGCGGCCCGTCGGGGCATGACCAATCTGCTCGGCTCCTCGGCCGGATCGATCCGCGGCGAGCTGGAATCCCTGGCCCGGAAATTGAACGTCACGATCTGATTGTCCCGCGCCGAAATTGGCCGGTACGCCTAACAAATCGTTGATCGGTCAACCCTAATGAGTTATCCACAAGCCGGAACCGGGTGGTCTGCGGGGGCAGGCCCGAACTGTCATCCCGATATGATACAGGCCGCGGGTTCGAGTACGGCGGCGCACGGGCACTCCCCGGGCGCGCCGAGTGTGGGATCAGGTCCGATGGCGCTGGATACGGGGAACAGGTCCGAAGAATTCCGGGCCCATCCCGAATGGAAGGACGTCGTTCCCTCCATTACGGACGCGCCGACGCTCGGCGACGGCCTGCGTGTCGCCCGCGAGCAGTCGGGCCGGTCCCTGGCCGAACTGTCCGCCGTCACCCGCGTCCCCGTCCGCTATCTGACGGCCCTCGAGCAGAACGACTTTTCGACCCTGCCCAACCGCGTCTTCTCGATCGGCTATGTCCGCGCCTACGCCGACGCCCTGGGTCTGGACGAGCAGCTGGCGGTCGAGCGGTTCAAGCGCGAGACTCCCGATCCCTCGGTGCCGCTTCAGGCCCCGGTCGGCGTCGCCTTCGAGGACGTCCGCCGTTATTCGCCCCGCCTGATCGCCGCCGGCCTGGCCCTGATCGTGGCGGTGGTCGGCTGGAACGTGTTCCAGCGCGTCAGCCTGATGCGCGCGCCCCAGCCGTCCGACATCGCCGCCGTGCCCGAAAGCTGGACCCTGGGCGCCGTCCCGGGCCAGAGCGCCCTGCGGCTGTCGGCGCCCCAGCCGGCGCCGCCCGATCAGACAATTCCCGCCCTCTACGTCACGCCGGGCCTCGAGGCCGAGCTGACGGGCGTCGATCCGGCGTCCCCCGAGGGCCTCGCCGCAGCCGCCTCGTCCGCCTCGCCGGTGCAACGGGCCTTCAATCCCCGCGGCGCCATCTACGGCGCCTCGGCCAGCGCCTCCCAGGTGGTGATCCAGGCCCGCAAGGCTGCCAGCCTGGTGGTCCGGATGGCCGACGGCCGGGTGCTGTTCGCCCGCCAGCTGGCCCCCGGCGACGCCTGGCGCGCCCCGGTCGGCGTGGCCGCCACGGTCGACGTCTCCGACCCGACCGCCTTCGACGTCTATCTGAACGGCGAACACGGCGGCGCGCTGGAAGCCGCCCTGACGCCGCTGGCCCAGCTCAACGTCCGGGCCCAGGCCCTGGCCCGTCAGGCCGCCGCCGAGGTCGCCGCCCGCACCCAGGCCGCCCAGGCCGAGGCCCGGACCCGGGCCGCCACGGTCCAGTCCGCCATGGTCACGGCCGCCGGCGGCTGATTGCGACAGCACACGTCGTGGCCTTGCCGCAATCGAACGCCTATGTTGCGCTGTCATGAGCGCTGACCATTCGCACATCCGTCCCTGGCGTCACATCGAGCGCCGCAAGAGCCGCCAGATCATGGTCGGCAGCGTGCCCGTGGGCGGCGACGCGCCCATCAGCGTCCAGTCGATGACCAATACGCCGACCTCGGACGCGGCGGCGACGATCGACCAGATCCGCCAGCTGGAAGAGGCCGGGGCCGACATCGTCCGCGTCTCCTGCCCCGACGAGGAGTCCACCGCCGCCTTCCGCCAGATCGCGCGCGAAGCCCGGGTCCCGCTCGTCGCCGACATCCATTTCCACTACAAGCGCGGCATCGAGGCGGCCCGGGCGGGCGCCGCCTGCCTGCGCATCAATCCCGGCAACATCGGCTCGCCCGACCGCGTCCGCGAGGTGATCCAGGCGGCCAAGGACCACGGCTGCTCGATGCGGATAGGCGTCAACGCCGGCTCGCTGGAGCGCGACCTGCTGGAAAAATACGGCGAGCCCTGCCCCGAGGCCATGGTCGAGAGCGCCCTCAACCACGCCCGCATCCTGCAGGACCACGACTTCCACGAATTCAAGATTTCGGTGAAGGCGTCCGACCCCTTCCTGACCGTCGCCGCCTATCAGCAGCTGGCCGAGGCCATCGACTGTCCCCTGCACCTCGGCGTCACCGAGGCGGGGCCGCTGCGCTCGGGCACCATCAAATCGGCCATCGGCATGGGCAACATGCTGTGGGCCGGCATCGGCGACACCATCCGCGTCTCTCTCGCCGCTGACCCGGTCGAGGAGATCAAGGTCGGGTTCGACATCCTCAAGTCGCTGGGCCTGCGCCACCGGGGGGTCAACATCATCGCCTGCCCGTCCTGCGCGCGTCAGGGCTTCAACGTCATCGAGACCGTCGGCATCCTGGAAGAGAAGCTGGCCCATGTGACCACGCCGATGTCGCTGTCGATCATCGGCTGCGTCGTCAACGGACCGGGCGAAGCTCTGTACACGGACGTTGGCTTCACCGGCGGCGGGGCCGGCTCGGGCATGATCTATGTCAACGGCAAGATGGCGTTCAAGCAGGCCAATGAGGGCATGATCGACGAGATCGTCCATCTGGTCGAACGCAAGGCCGCCGAGCTGGACGCGGCGCGTGCGCTGCTGCCCGCCCCGCCGGTGCTCGAACCCGCCGAATAGCCCGGCGTCTCGCTGGAAAGGCGACATGAAGCTCTACATCACCGTCCCGTCGCCCTTCGCCCGCAAATGCCGCATCGTCGCGCGTGAAAAAGGTCTGATCAGCCGGATCGAGGAGATCGCGGTCGATCCCTACGCCAATGCGCCCGAGCTGCTGGCCGCCAACCCGATCGTCCAGGTCCCGACCCTGATCGCCGGGGACGGCCTGCCGGTCAGCGACAGTCCGGTGATCTGCGAATATCTCGACGGCCTCGGCGCCGGCCCCCGCCTGCTGCCCGCCGACGGACCCGAACGCCTCGCCGTGCGGCGGATGGAGACCCAGGCCAACGCCGCGCTCGAGATGGGCGTGAAACTGGTGCTGGAGATGCGCCGCCCCGAAAGCGAACGCTCGCCGTCCTGGATCGCCCGCTGGACGCAGAACATGGGCCGGGCGCTGGACGCCCTCGAGGCCGCTGCGCCGGACGCGAACAAGCTGGACATGGGCGTCATCACCGCCGGCGTCGCCGTGGCCTGGATCGGCTTCCGCCACCCCGGCTTCGACTGGCGGAAGGGCCGCCCGCATCTGGTCGCCCTGCACGAGGCGATCGAGACCCGGCCGAGCTTCATGGGAACCCGGCCGGGCTGAGAAACGAAAGCGGCGGCTCCATCAGGAGCCGCCGTTTTGATCTCCGCCGACCACCACAGGGTGGCAGCGAATCTCTCCCTGAATCAGCTGGCGGCGGGCTGGGCAGACGCCGCCTGGAAAGCACATTGCTTTTGTTGGGCGACGGTGTTCAGGGCGTCGTACTCGCCCTTCAGACGGCCCAGTTCGTCGGCCTTGTCACCGCGCATCAGGAAGAAAAGCGCGGGCCAAAAGATCAACGCCCCACCCACGGCCCAGGCGTCCTGCGATGCACGCCGGCGTTGCTGGCCGGTGAGGATCGTCACGCGGCTGTCAATCCGGATCAGGTCCAGTTTGATCTGGTCGCAGCTGTATCCCTCATAGAGCACCGGCGAGACGAACTGGCTGCTGATGTTGTCCGGCGACGATGCACACGCGCCAAGAACCAGGCTCGCGCAAAGCGCGGCCGCGATAGACTTTTTCATTGGGTTCCCCCTCAGGAACGATCCGCAACGGCGGATACTGGCCGAGGGTTAGCTCACCAGCCCTACGGGCGTATATAAGCTAGCCGACACACTATGGTTGAACTGCAACGCTCTTTGTTCGTTGCCCCTCACGCCAGCACCCCCGCCAGCTGCAGTCCCTGGAAGCCCGCCAGCAGCAGCAATACCGCGCCGACCGCATAGGTCAGGACCTTGCGCGGCACCCGCTTGGCGATCAGCCCCGCAAAGGGCGCCGCAACCAGTCCGCCGACAACCAGTCCGCCGACCGCCGTCGCATGGTTTTCCAGCGCCCCGGCGTCGGCCCAGTGGCCGGTCATCAGGGCCCAGACGAAGGAGGCGCTGATCGCCACCGTCAGAAAGAACTCCGCCGTATTGGCCGTGCCGATGGCCCGGCGCGGCTCCTGCCCGGCCCCGACCAGGGTCGAGGACACCGTCGGGCCCCAGCCGCCCCCGCCCACGGCGTCGAGGAAGCCGCCGACCAGTCCCAGCGGCCAGGTGACCCATGACGGGATGTGGCGAAGCAGGATGTCATGGCCCGCCCGCCAGAGGATGTAGAGGCCCATTCCCCCCAGATAGGCGATCACGAACGGCTTGATGACGTCGCCCTCGATCCCGGTCAGCACATAGGCGCCGACGCAGCCGCCGATGACCCCGGCGACGGCCAGCGGGACCAGTAGTCGCCAGTCCACGTTCCGGTGCGCGATATGGCTGCCCGCCGAGACGGCTGTGGTGAAGACCTCCGCCCCGTGCACGCTGGCCGAGGCCATGGCGGGGGGCACGCCGAACGCCAGCAGCACCGAGGACGAGATCACGCCATAGGCCATGCCCAGGGCGCCATCGACCGACTGCGCCAGCACGCCGACGACGAAAAACAGCAGAAAGGTTTCCATTCAGTCCGATCGTACAGCCCGGCCTCGTTCCGCAAAGCTTGGCCGCGTCTTTGGTTGCGCGTCAGGACGCCGCGGCCCCGCCGGCGACCGTCCGGGCGATGGCGTCCAGCACGTCGCGGCCGCCATAGGGCTTCAGCACAAGGGCGGCCGCCAGCCGGGCGTGCCGGGCCGCCGCCTCGACATTGCCGGTCAGGAAGATGACCGGAACGCCCCAGGTCCGCGTCAGCGTCCGGGCCAGGTCGACGCCGTCGCCCTCCCCGGCCAGATTGATGTCCAGCAGGGCCAGGTCGAGCGCGTAGAGCCCCGCCGCCGTCCGGGCTGCGGCCGCATCCGAGAAGGGGCCGACCACGCCATGCCCCGCCGCCGTCAGCATCTCGGTCAGGTCGGAGGCCATGCCGGGGTCGTCCTCGACGACCATCAGGGTCAGGGTCCGGTGCGCGGGAACCGCGGCCCGCGTCGCCGGGGCCGACCCGCCCTGCCGCGTCAGCACCGCGCGCAGATCGCGCCAGACCTCCGCCGGCGGCCGCGACCCGTCCAGGTCGAAGATCCGGGCCATGCCCGCCAGTTCCGCCAACGCCTCGTCTCCGGGGAGGATCGGCGGGTCGGCCAGCAGGCCGTCGTACCTCGCCCGCAGCCGATCCAGTTCGGTTCCGTCTCCGATCGCCGCGTTCAGCGTTCCGTCGAACATGCGCCCTCCGCTCCTTGCCCGGCGCAGAGTTAGGCGCCCGGAACGGCGAACGAAAGCCGGGCTGACAGGCTTGTGAGGCCAGGTCACGATCACGCCATCGCCGCTTCGCGCCGAACGGCCTGTCAAAACCGTAACTGGACCCCCTTCCGGACCGGCCCTAGCCATGCCTGACAGAAGGAGTCCCCCATGAAACGTGCTCTTGGTGTGATGGTTCTGACGGCGCTGCTGGCGACGGCCGGGCAATCGGCGGCCCAGACCCCGCCCCCCGCTCCGCCGCCGCCCTCCCTGAAAGCCGCCAATTCGGCGCCGCCGGCTGATCCGGCCTTCGCCTGCCACGTCGGCCTGTACCGGACCGGAGACGGCCGGCTGGTCGACATCGCGCCCGTGACGGGCCCCGGCGGCCGCTGGCGCACCCTCGACGGCCAGAGCGGGCGCCTGACCGTCGAAGCCGACGGCTCGTGGAAGAACACCCGGGGCTGGACCGACCGGCCCGGGGGTTCGCAGGTGCAGTTGGGGGCCTGCGACGACCGCCTGACCTTCGACGGGCGCGAGGCCGTGCGCATCGGCCAGATCGCAGTCGAAACCTCATTCGCCGGCGCCGGCGGCGTCATGCTCAAGGGTCGGCTGATCCTGCCGCCCGGCGACGGCTCCGCCCCGATCATGGTCGAGGTCCACGGGTCGGAAGCGTCCAGCGCCCTCGATTTCAACTGGTTCCAGCGCCTCTCGCCCGCCGCGGGCGTCGGCGTCTTCGTCTATGACAAGCGCGGCACCGGCGGCTCCGGGGGCGTTTACACCCAGGACTTCAACCTGCTGGCCGGCGACGCCGCCGCCGCCGCGGTCGAGGCCCGCCGCCTCGCCGGGGCGCGGGCGGGACGCATCGGCCTGCACGGCGGCAGTCAGGGGGGCTGGGTCGCTCCGCTCGCCGCGACCCTGACGCCGGTCGACTTCGTCATCGTCGGCTTCGGCATGGCCGAGGGGCCGCTGGCCGAGGACCGCGAGGAGATGCGTCAGGACTTCGAGGCCAAGGGCTGGGGTCCGGAGGTCATCGCCGCAGGGCGCGAAATCCACGAGGTCACGGCCGCCTTCGTGCGCTCGAACGGCGCCGTCGGCTTCGCCGGCCTCGACGCCGTCCGCGCCCGCTATTCATCCGAGCCCTGGTGGAACGACATCGGCGGCGACTTCAGCTCGGTGCTGCTCAAGGCGACCAATGAGCAGATCATGGCCCTGAAGGACGAGTTCGATGTCGGCACCTCATGGGACTACGACCCCATGCCCGTGCTGCGCTCGGTAGACGCGCCCGTCCTGTGGATCCTCGCCGCCGACGACACCGAGGCCCCGCCCGAGGGCACGCGCGAGCGGCTGACGATGCTGGCCGCCGAGGGCCGTCCGATCACCCTGCTGCAGTACCCCGACGCCGACCACGGCATCATCGAGTTCGAGCGCGGCCCCGACGGATCGAGGATCGAGACCCGCTATTCCGGGGGCTATATCCAGGCCGTTCTGGACTGGGCCGCCCATGGCGCGCTGCGCCACGACCTCGGGCGCGGAACGGTTCTGGCGCGCCCCGCATCGACAGGTCCGCGTCCGGCGGAGTAAAGACCCGCCTCCCTTTCAAAGAGGCGCTTCTCCCTTGCGACTGCCCCAGGCCCGGCTCGATCAGGTGCTCGACCGCTTCCACCAGGTGGAGGCGCGCATGGGCGCGGCCTCGGACGGGGCCGAGATCGTGCGCCTGTCGAAGGAGCACGCCGAGATGAAGCCGGTGGCCGACGCGGTCATGGCGCTGGCGAAGACGCGGGCCGAGATGGCCGACCTCGAGGCCATGGCGGCGGATCCCGAGATGGCCGAAATGGCGGCCGAGGAACTGCAGACCCTGCGCGAGACCCTGCCCGACATGGAGCGCGACGTCGCCCTGCTGCTGGCCCCGCGCGACGCCGACGAGAACGCCTCGGCCGTGCTGGAGGTCCGCGCCGGCACCGGCGGCGACGAGGCGGCCCTGTTCGCCGGCGACCTGTTCCGAATGTATTCGCGCTACGCCGCCAACCGCGGCTGGAAGGTCGAGGTCGACTCGGCCACCGAGGGCGAGGCCGGCGGCTACAAGGAGATCATCGCCACCGTCACCGGCGACGGCGTCTTCGGCCGGCTGAAGTTCGAAAGCGGCGTCCACCGCGTCCAGCGCGTGCCCTCGACCGAGGCGCAGGGGCGCATCCACACCTCGGCCGCCACGGTCGCGGTCCTGCCCGAGGTCGAGGACGTCGAGATCGACATCCAGGACAAGGACATCCGCATTGACACCTTCCGCGCCTCCGGCTCGGGCGGCCAGCACGTCAACAAGACCGATTCCGCGGTGCGCATCACCCACTTCCCGTCGGGGATCGTGGTGACCTCGTCCGAGAAGTCGCAGCACGTGAACCGCGACAAGGCGATGAAGAACCTGCGCGTCCGCCTCTACGACATGCAGCGCCAGATGAAGGACAACGCCCGGTCCGACGCCCGCAAGTCGCAGGTCGGCTCGGGCGACCGGTCCGAGCGCATCCGCACCTACAACTTCCCGCAGGGGCGGGTGACCGACCACCGCATCGGCCTGACCCTGCACAGCCTGCCGCAGATCCTCGAGGGCGACATCGACCCCCTGCTGAACGCCCTGATCGCCGAGGATCAGGCGGCCCGGCTGGCGGACCTGGAAGCCGAGTTCGGCTAAACTGCACCGTCCTCCCTCCCTCTCTGAGGGAGGGTGGTCGCGAAGCGACCGGGTGGGAGCGGCTCACCGTCGCGCGGCCGGCCGGCCGCCCCCACCCCGTCGTCGCTGCACGCCGACGCCCCTCCCCCAACGGGGGA
>NZ_DATMYH010000100.1:0-10402 GCF_035561115.1 Brevundimonas sp. | reverse complement strand
GGGGACAGGCGGCGGAGATGATCCTGGACGCCTCGGCCTATGGCTTCGGCGAGGCCGATCTGATCGCCGAGGTGATGGCGGACGCGCCGCCCGGATTTGCGGGAGCGGCGTCATGAACGCGGCGCTCAGACAGACCCTCTCGCCGGCGCGCTGCCCCAGCGGCGGATTGCGCGTCCATATCGAGGGCGAGCCCTGCGTGCTGCGCTGTTCGGGGGCGCTGTGGGTGCTGAACCACCGCACCCTGATCGCGGCGGACCTGCATCTGGAGAAGGGCTCGGCCTTCGCCGCGCGCGGCCAGATGCTGCCGCCCTACGACAGCCGGGCGACGCTGGACCGGCTGGAGGCCGAGATCGATCTGCTGCAGCCGGCGGCGGTGGTCCTGCTGGGCGACAGTTTCCACGATGCGAAGTCGGTGGACCGTATGGCCGCCGAGGACAGGGCGCGGCTGGACCGGCTGGCGGCGGGCCGCGACTGGATCTGGCTGGAGGGCAACCACGACATCGCCGCCCTGGCGGGCGCCATGGACGAGCTGATCGGCGAGGTGGTCGAGACGATGGACCTGGGGTCGCTGCGCCTGATCCATGAACCGCAGGCCGGGGTGCGTCCGGGCGAGATCGCGGGACACCTGCACCCGGCGGCGCGGGTGGCGGCCTATGGGCGCGGCGTGCGGCGGCCGTGTTTCGTGACGGACGGGCGGCGGGCGGTGCTGCCGGCGTTCGGGGCCTTCACCGGCGGTCTGGACGTGAGGGATCCGGCCATCGCGGGCCTGTTCGCGGAGCCGCCCATGGCCGCGGCGCTGGGGCGGGAGCGGGTGCATGCGCTGGCGTGGGAGAGGCTCAAATAACCCCGGCGTTTCCGCGAATCCCGGGCAGCATGCCTTACGAAAGCACTGGGTCCCGGCTTTCGCCGGGATGCACGGTGAGAGGTTGGATCGGGACCCTTGGCAGCGCGTTCGACGCCGCCTCGATCCGCTCTTCCAGCACGGCCATGAACTCGGCCCTCTTCAGCCCCGCCGGGATCGCCGGCAGGAACTCGTACACCACCGTCCCCGGATACCGCCGGAAGCCATGCGCCGGCCAGTGGACGCCCGAGTTGGTGGCCATGGGGGTGCAGGGGCAGTCGAGGTCGCGATAGAGGGCGGCGATGCCGGGTTTGTAGTCGGCCGGGGCGCCGACCGGGGCGCGGGTGCCTTCCGGGAAGATCAGGATCTGGCGGCCTTCGGCGAAACGGGCGCGGGCCTGTCGCACCATGTCCTTCAGCGCCTTCGAATGGGCCGAGCGGTCGACGGCGATCATCTTCGTCTTCCAGGCGAACCAGCCGAAGAAGGGCAGGGGCGTCAGCTCCTTCTTCATGATGAAGCAGTTGTCGGGCAGCACGGCGAAGGGGGCGATGACGTCCAGCATGCTCTGGTGCTTGCCGGCGATCAGGGAGGCTCCGGTGGGCAGGTGTTCCATGCCGCGGAACTCGACCTTGACCCCGGCGATCCAGCGCAGGCCGAAGAAGATGAATTTCGCCCAGCCGCGGATCACCCACATGGCCTGGCGGTAGGGCATCAGCAGGGCCGGCGACAGGCCGACGGCGAACAGCGCCATCGACAGATAGAGCCAGACCACGAACAGCAGCGACCGGATCGCGGTCACGTCAGGCGGCCTTTTCGCCAGAGGCGTTGATGGGGGCGTCAGCCGGCGCGGCCCCGGCGGCGGGGCGGCCTCCGCCGACCGTGGCCCGGCCCAGGGCGGCGAGGTATTTCATGTATTCAAGCGTCATCCGGCGAGCGGTCACCGCGGCCTTCCACCAGCGCGAATTGTCCAGCGACGGCGTCTCGACGGCATAGGGCGTCAGCCGCACGCCCGGCGCGGCGGCGCGAATCTCGGTCAGGGCCCGGGGCATGTGATAGTCGGAGGTGACGACGATCAGGCTGTCATAGTCCTTGGCCGCGGCCCAGGCGGCGATTTCCTGGGCGTTGCCCAGGGTGTCCTCGGCCTCGAAGCCCAGGTCGACGCAGCAGTTGAACAGCTTGTTCGAGCCCGGCGTCAGGGCGCGCAGCTCCTGACGGCGGACCTCGCGGTTGACCCCCGAGATCAGCACCCGCTCGCCCTTGTCCTGTTCCAGCAGGCGGATGGCGGCGTTGACGCGTTCGGCGGACGGACCGGTCAGGGCGACGATGGCGTCGGCGCGCTCGGGCTCCGGCGCGGGCGTGAAGCCGCGCACCCGATCCGCGAAGGCGAACAGGCCGATCGCCCAGATCAGCGCCAGAATCGCGATGAAAGTCAGAAACTTCATGCGCTTAACCTAGTGCCGCCCCTTCAATCGCGCCAGCGCAGTGAAGCGCGCAGCCGCAAGCGCCACCGTAGCGGCCGCCAACGGGCATGGCGAGAGGATCAACAGGTCGCTCCACATCAGCGGCAGGGCGGGGGTGACGCCCTCCGTTCCGCCGAGAAAACGCAGGCCGGCCACCAGGACTATGGCGGCCGCGGCGCCGATGCCTCCCGCGGCGGCGGCCACGAGGCCGTAGCGAACCTGATAGAGGCCCGCGATGGCGGCGTCCGAGGCGCCGTTCAGGCTGAGCGTCTCGATCACCCCCGTCTGGGCCGCCATGCCCGCGCGGGTGGCGTAGGCGACGGCGACCCCCGCCGCGCCGGCGGTCAGCAGGAAGGCGGCGAGGGCCAGGACGGTGATCAGGGCGGCCGACCGCTCAACCTCGCCGCGCCAAAGGCTGTGGTCGTCGACGGTGGCGTCGAGTCCGGCCGAGGCGAGGGCGCGGCTCAGGCTGACGGCGCTGGCGGGACCGGTCCGGTCCAGCCGCACCGTGACCAGATGGGGGATGGGCAGGTCGGGCAGGACGGCGTCGCCGAGCCACGGCCGCAGCAGGGCCTCGGCGGTCTTGCGGTCCATGGCCTCGGCCTCGGTCACGCCCGGTACGCCGGCGAGGGTCTCGGCGGCGCGGGCGGCCGCCTCGGCCCCGGTCTCGCCGACGCGCGGACGGACCTGGACGGTGGCCTCGGACCGCAGCTGGCGGGCCCAGCCATGAGCGGCGCGGTCGGCCGCGACGGCGCCGACGGCCGACAGGCAGGCGAGGAAGCACAGGACGGCGATCAGCGAGGCCAGCCAGCGCTCGCCGCCCGCGTCGCGCGGGAGCAGGGAGGGGCGGCGCGAGAGCAGACGGCGGATCACGACAGGCCTCCGCTCAGACGTCCGCCCTCAAGACGCAGGATCGTCGCCCCGGATCGTTCAGCCAGGGCTTCGTCATGGCTGGCGATGAGGACGGTGGCGCCCAGCCGATTGAGCGACTGGAACAGTTTCAGCAGCCGCTCGCCCATCCCGGCGTCGACGCTGCCGGTCGGCTCGTCGGCCAGAATCAGGTCCGGCCCCGCGACCACGGCGCGGGCGATGGCCAGCCGCTGCTTCTCCCCGCCCGACAGGGAGGGCGGCAGGTCGTTCATCCGGTCGCCCAGACCGACCCAGTCCAGCATCTCCCCGACGTCGGCGGCGTAGTCGACCTGTTTGCCGCCCGCGAGCCGCAGCGGCAGGGCCACGTTCTCGAACACGGACAGATGGTCCAGCAGGCGGAAATCCTGGAACACCACGCCGATGCGGCGGCGAAAGTCGGGCAGGGCGCGGCGGGGCGCCCGGGTGGCGTCCTCGCCGAACAGATGCAGGGTTCCGGCGTCGGGGCGCTGCTGCAGGGTCAGCAGTTTCAGCAAGGTCGACTTCCCGGCCCCGGACGGCCCGGTAAGGAAGTGGAAAGAGCCCGATGGCAAGGTGAGGTTAACGTCCCGCAGCGCGCGGTGCGTCGCCGCATAGCCGAACCCGACGCCGGACAGGCGGACGGTGTCGGTCGAGGCGGCGGATCGTGTGGCGCGGCGGGGCTGGACGGACATCGATTTTGGGTCAGGACGCGGTTTCGAACCGCGACGGGAGGGGGCGAAGAGCCTCGCAGTCAGCCGACATGATACTGACCTGCCCGTCCTGCGCCACCAGCTATTTCACCCCCGATGAAGCGATCGGGCCCGGCGGCCGCACCGTGCGCTGCAAGGAATGCAAACACACCTGGCGGGCCACGCTGGACGAGCCGCTGGAGCTGTCCGTGTCGTCCAATCCGGCGGAGGCCGCCAGTTTCACCGCTCGCGACGAGCCCGAAACCGAATCGCTGGCGGAGACGCCGGCCCCCGAACTGCCCCGCGCCTTCCGCGCCCGCGCCGAGCAGCAGCGCCGCCTGCGCCGCGCCGCGACGCATGGCGTGGTCTGGGCCGGAATCGCCTCGGGCTTCGCCGCCCTTCTGGCCAGCGCCTGGTTGTTCCGGGTCGAGGTGGTCGAGATGGCCCCCCGCGCGGCCCAGGCCTATGCCGCCGTCGGCCTGACGGTGAATCCCACGGGTCTGGACTTCGAAGCCATCACCGCCAGACCCCTGCCCAGCGATCCGGGCAAGGTGCTGGTGTCCGGCGCTCTGCGGAACGTCCGCGACGACGAACGCACCGCCCCGCCCGTGCGGGTCGCCCTGCTGGACGCCCAGGGCGCCGAGATCGGCCACGCCGTGGTCCGCATCGACGCCGCCCCGGTGCTGCCGGGCAAGGTGCAGGGTTTCGCCGCCGTGATAGCCGATCCCGGCGCGCGCGGTCAGGGCATCGGCGTCGATTTCGTGCTGGATGCGCCGTCGCCTCGTCCCGAGCCGCGCCCCGCCGCCCCGGTGCGTTCGGACAGCCGTCGCGCTGCGCCGCCGCCGCCCGCCGTTCACGAACCCTCCTCGGCCCCGCTGCATGAGGCGGCCGTCGGCGGCCTGCGTCCTGCCCTGTCGCCGGGCGACTCCGCGCCGATGGACATGCAGCCGATCGACGCCGTCCCGGTGGTGGACATGCATGGGGTCGAGGCGGTATCCGCCTCGAATGGCTGAAACCCCCAGGCCCACCGTCCTTCTGCCCGAAGCCGAGGTTCAGCGCATCGTCGCCGACCTGGCGGCGCAGATCGCGCCCGTCATTGATGATGAAACCGTCGCCGCCGTCCTGCTGACCGGCGGCCTGTGGTTCGCGGCCGACCTGACCCGCGCCCTGTCGCGCCTGGGCCGCAACGTCCGCTTCGACGCCCTGTGGCTGGCGTCCTACGGCGACGAGAAGGAAAGCCGGGGCCGGATCGATGTCTACGCCCCCTTCCAGCGGCCGATCACGGGCCGCCGCGTCCTGATCATCGACGACGTCTTCGACACCGGCCTGTCGCTGGCCGAGGCCGTGCGGATCGCCACCGGGGCGGGCGCGTCCGAGGTCCTGACCGTGGTCTTCGCCAAGAAACCCTGGCCGCTGCCGCGCGCCCCCGAGCCGGACTTCGTCGGCTGGGAGGCGCCGAACCGGTTCCTGGTGGGATACGGGCTCGATCACGCCGGCGCCCTGCGCGGCCTGCCGGACGTCTGCGCGCTGGATTGAAGCGCTCCGTCTCCTCCCCATGAAATGGGGAGGGGGACCGCGAAGCGGTGGAGGGGCGCCTCCTCTACCCCTCCGTCACGGCGCGAAGGCGCGCCGCGCCACCTCCCCATCGCTGCGCGACAGGGAGGAGAGAGGCGGCTACAGCCACGCCGCCGTCGGCTCCCGCTCGAACATCTCGTCATAGGACGGTCGCGCCCGAACCACTGCCCATTGGTCCCCGTCGACCAGCACCTCCGGGACCAGCGGGCGCGAATTATATTCGCTGGCCAGCACCGCCCCGTAGGCGCCCGCGCCCATGAAGGCGACCAGATCGCCCGCCTGAAGCGGCGGCGAGCGTCGGTCGCGGGCGAAGATGTCGGTGGACTCGCAGATCGGCCCGACGAGATCGTAGGCCACGGGTTCGCCCTCACGCGCGCGCACGGGCACGAGATCATGGAAGGCGTCGTACAGGGCCGGGCGCATCAGGTCGTTCATGCCCGCGTCCAGCACGGCGAAGCGTCGGCCGTCGCCGCGTTTGTTGATCTGGATGACGCGGCTGAGCAGGATCCCGGCGTTGGCGGCCAGCAGCCGGCCGGGCTCGAACGCCGCCTCGACCTCCAGCCCGTCCAGCACGCCCGCGGCCATGGCGACATAGTCGGCGATCGAGGGCAGGTCGGACTGGCCATGATAGGGCACGCCGAGGCCGCCGCCGAGATCCAGCCGCGAGACGGTCAGGCCCTGCGCCCGCAAATCCAGCGTCATGCGCTTCAGCGCGCGGAAGGCGGCCTCCAGCGGCTCCAGCGTCGTGATCTGGCTGCCGATATGACAGGCCAGTCCGACCGGCGTCACATGCGGCGAAGCGGCGGCGCGGGCGTAGAGGGCCGGGGCGTCGGCGACGGGCACGCCGAATTTGTCCGCTGCGCCGCCCGTGGTGATCTTCGCATGGCCGCCTGCGCCGACGTCGGGATTGACCCGGATGGCGATCTCCGGAGACGCGCCCGTGCCGGCGGCCACGACGATGAGCCGGTCCAGTTCGACGGCGCTCTCGATATTGATCTGGCGCACGCCGACATCGATGGCGAAGGCCAGTTCCGCATCCGTCTTGCCGACGCCCGAGAAGACGATCCGGTCCGCGGGAATCCCGGCCTTCAGGGCCCGCCGGATCTCGCCTTCAGATACGGTGTCGGCGCCGCAGCCCAGCCGGGCCAGGGTGGCCAGCACCGACAGGTTGGAGTTGGCCTTGACCGCGAAGGCGATGAGGGCGTCGCCAAGAGCGCCGCGATGCGCGTCCGCCGCCTCGCGCAACAGGCCGTAGTGCCGCGTCAGGGTCGCGCTCGAATAGACATAGACCGGCGTGCCGACGGCTGCCGCCAGCGCCTCCAGCGGCACGCCTTCGGCATGAAGGGCGCCGTCTATCCGGTCGAAATGATGCAAGGGCCTAGTGGTTCGGCTGGGCGCCCGGGCCGTTGTAGGGGCTGGTCGGACCCCCGTCGATCGGCTGGGTGCTGGGCGGACGATAGACGGTGGCGGGCTCGGGCAGGCCGGGGGCGCGGCCGTCGCGCTGGCTGCGCTCGGTCTTCTTCGCCGGCGGCGCCTCGAGGTCGGCCATGCGGCCGCAACCGGCGGCGGAGAGGGCGAACAGGGCGAGGACGCCCAGGCTGACGATCGATTTCATCCCAATCCCCTACGCGAGACGCGTCTTCCATTCGGCGATGCGCGCGCGGACCTGTTCCGGCGCCGTGCCCCCGAAACTCTTGCGGCTGGCGCAGGAGGCCTCAGGGGTGAGCACCTTGTAAACCGCTTCCGTAACGCCCGCTTCAAGCGATTGCAGTTCGGCCAGGGGAAGTTGCGACAAATCCACGCCCAGCGCCTCGGCCCGCTTCACCGCCGCGCCGGTGACATGGTGCGCCTTGCGGAACGGCAGGTTCAATTCGCGCACCAGCCAGTCGGCCAGATCGGTCGCGGTCGAGAAGCCCGAGCCGGCCGCGGCGCGCATCCGCTCCGTGTTCGGTTGGAGCGCCGAGACCATGGCCGTCATGGCGCCCAGGGCCAGGGTCAGGGCGTCGAAGGCCTCGAACACCGGCGGCTTGTCCTCCTGCATGTCCTTGGAATAGGCCAGCGGCAGGCCCTTCATCACCGTCGACAGGGCGACCAGCGAGCCGATGATCCGGCCGGTCTTGGCCCGCACCAGCTCCGCCGCGTCCGGATTGCGCTTCTGCGGCATGATCGACGAGCCTGTGGTCAGGTCGTCGGGCAGGGCCGCGAAGCCGAACTGGGGCGTCATCCAGATGACGATCTCCTCGGCCAGCCGCGACAGATGGCCGGCGGCGATCGAGGCGGCGGCCAGGCTCTCGAGCGCAAAGTCGCGGTCCGACACCGCGTCCAGCGAATTGCCCATGGGCCGGTCGAAGCCCAGTTCCGAGGCCGTCATATGCCGGTCGATGGGGAAGGGCGATCCGGCCAGGGCGGCGGCGCCCAGCGGGTTCTCGTTCATCCGCCTGCGGGCGTCGGCGAACCGACCGGCGTCGCGGCCGAACATCTCGACATAGGCCATCAGGTGATGGCCCAGGGTCACCGGCTGGGCCGGTTGCAGATGGGTGAAGCCGGGCATCAGGTCGCCGGCGTGCTGCTCGGCCCGCACCAGCAGGGCCGACTGCAGCCCCTCCAGCTGCTCCACGGCGGCGTCGCAGGCGTCGCGGACCCACAGGCGAAAGTCGGTCGCCACCTGGTCGTTGCGGCTGCGCGCCGTGTGCAGCCGGCCGGACGGCTCGCCGATCAGCTCCGCCAGCCGCGCCTCGACATTCATATGGATGTCCTCGAACCGGTCGCGGAACGGGAAGGAGCCGCCGCGGATTTCGGCTTCTATGGCGTCCAGCCCGCCCAGGATGGCGTCGGCGTCGGCCCGCGTCACGATGCCCTGCCTCGCCAGCATGCGGCAGTGGGCCCGTGAACCGGCCAGATCCTGGGCCCACAGACGCCGGTCGACGGCGATCGAGACGTTGATCGCCTGCATGATGTCGGCCGGGCGCGCCGAGAAGCGGCCGCCCCACATGTCTTGACCTTCCGCGTTCGGTTCGGCTTTGGTCGGGGCGGGGGGCGTTGGATCGGACATGAAGGTCTCGAAGGCGGTTCTGGGCGTGATGGCGGGCGTGCTGCTGATCGGCGTGATCGGCGGCGCCGCGCTGCTATACGCCAAACCCGGCGTGATCGACAAAGCGGCGCCGCCGGCCGCCGCGAAAAGCGAACTGGCGCGGTTCGCGCGCGGCTCGATCGCCTCGCTGGAAACCCCCGCCGCGCTGGAGCCGGCCCCCGCCTATGTGTTCAGGACCCGCGACGGCGCCGACGCGCGGCTGTCGGACTTCCGCGGCAAGGTCGTCGTCGTGAACGTCTGGGCCATGTGGTGCCTGCCCTGCCGCACCGAAATGCCGACCCTGGCCCGGCTGGCCGAGGCCTATGCCGGTCAGGACCTCGTCGTCCTGCCCGTCAATGTCGACAATGACCCCGACAGGATCGCCGACGCGAAGAGCTTCATCGACGTGCATGAACCGCTGCCGCTGTACAGCGACCCGAAATTCCAGCTGCCGTTCGAACTACCCGGCAAGGGCAAGATGCCCCAGACGGTGTTGCTGGACCGGCAGGGACGCATCCGCGCCCATTTCTCGGGCGAGGCGGACTGGGCCAGCCCCGAAGTCCGCGAACTGATCGACGCCTTGCTGGCCGAAGGACGCCCGGCCGCCGGCTGATCGCCGGCGACGTGGACGCGACGGCTCAGTTGCCCCTGGTGTCGGTCGCCGTTTCGGCCTTCTGGTCGTCGGCCTTTTCCGCAAGGGTGTCGGTCGCCTCGTCGACCTCCTGCGCAACCTCGCCGGCGCCGGCGGCGATGGCGGAGCCGACCTGGGCCGCTTCTTCCTTCAGCGCGGAGCCCGCTTCCCCGGCGGCCTGACCCGTATCGGCGGCGGCCTCGTTGGCGTCGGCCTGGGCGTTGTCCTGTTCAGCCTGGCTGCAGGCGGCCAGCGACAGGGCGGCGAGGGCGGCGAGCGTGATGGTCTGGATGCGCATGGGAGTCCCCTTCAGCGATGAACCTTGGCGGTAAACGCGGGGAAGGGGGCGCGGTTGCGCCTCACGTCGACGCGGCGTCCCAGACTGCGCGCAGGCGCGCCGCCCGGCCGCAGAACCGGGTGTAGCCCGCATAGCGTTCGGGGTTCAGCCGGGCGAAGTCCTGATGATAAGCCTCTGCCGGCCAGAACCGGGCGGCGTCGCGCACCGGGGTCACGAAGCGGGCGGCCCCGATCCGCGCGGCCGCGGCGCGGCGCGACGCCTCGGCGGCCGGCTTCTGGGCGGCGGTGGCGAAGACGGCCGTCGCATAGGACGGACCCTGATCGCAGAACTGGCCGTCGGGGTCGGTGGGGTCGATGGTCAGCCAGAAGCGATCGACCAGCTGCCGATAGCTGATACGGGCCGGGTCGAAGGTGACCTGGACGGCCTCGAGGTGGCCGGTTCCGCCCCGCACCACCTGCTCGTAGGTCGGGGCCGGTCTGGAGCCGCCGGCGAAGCCCGATACGGCCGCGACCACGCCCGGCATGTGTTCGAAATTCGCTTCCGTCGACCAGAAGCAGCCGCCGGCGAAGACCGCGACCTCGCGCCGGCCGCTGTCGCGGGCCTGGGGGGCGGACGCGGTTGGCGAGGGCGCGCTTTCGGCGGGATCGCCGGGCGAACAGGCGGCGATGGCGAGCAGGACGAGGCTGGCGAGGGCGCGACGCGACATGGAGCGATCTCCGGCGGGCGAAGGACGCCCTGTCCTCAACATACGGCCCCCGGCCGGCCGCGGTTTCAAGGGGCCCCCAAGCAAAAACCGCCGGCCCCTTTCGGGACCGGCGGCTTTGTTGTCTGGCCGATCGGCCTTCCGTGTTTAGCGGAAGTTGATGCCGATGGTGGCGCGACGGTTGAGGGGCTCGCGCACGCCGTCGGCGGTCGGGCGGGCCAGGGCGGTTTCACCCTTGCCGTCCAGC
>NZ_DATMYH010000099.1:0-5788 GCF_035561115.1 Brevundimonas sp. | reverse complement strand
CGCACCACCGGGTCCAGCGACCATGCGTGGCGGCGGCGGTGGTCCTCCAGCAGGCGGCCCATGACCTCGACCTGGGCGGCCGGGTCGCCCGGGGGCGCCGCGACGCCCGCAAGGCGCGCGGTCATGTCGAGACGCCGGTCGGTCGCCTCAGCCGCGGCATGACCCAGCCAGTCGCGGGCGCCGTCCGGTTCGAAGCGGACTGCGACCAGTTCGACCGGCCCGACCGGGCGCAGGGCCAGCGGCCGGGTCATCTGGCCGGCGAACAGGGCCCGGGGCTGAAGGCGGAAGACGCCGTCCGGACCCTGTTCCTCATAGGGCGAGCCGATGTCGAGGATCAGTTCGGGACAGCCGTCAGGGGCGATGCGCTGCACCGTCGGCTCGGGCGCCGGGGCGGCGTAGGTCCAGATCGTGCGCACGAAGGGGCGCAGGGCCGGAGGCGGTTCGTGCTCCTGATAGCGATCCCCCTCGTCCACGGTCAGTGGGCCTTGGACGGATCGGGCGGCAGAGGGGGCAGGGGCGCGCAGGGAACGCCGTCGTCCTTCAGCTTCCTCACCTCGGCGGGCGTGGCCTCGCCGTAGATTTCGCGTTTCTCGGACCGGCCTTCGTGGATGTCGCGGGCCTCGCGGGCGAAGGCGTCGCCGACATAGTCGAAATTCTGTTCGACATGGCTGCGCACCTCGCGCGCCGCCTGCATCATCAGGGTCTGCATGCGGGCCGCGTCGGACTGGAAGACGGCCTTCTTCGTGCCGGCGACGGCGGGCGACATGATCTGTTTGGAGATGTCGCGCGAGCCGCAGTGCGGGCATTCGACCAGACCGCGCGCGACCTGGTCGTCATAGTCCGCCGAGGCGCCGAACCAGGCCTCGAAGGCGTGTTCGTGCTCGCATCTGAGGGCGTAGCGGATCATTTCGGCCCCGCGAATTCGCGGTCGTGGGTCAGCTGGGGAATGGCGGCGCGGGCGCGATCGACGGCGTCGAAATCCAGGGTCGCGAACAGGACGCCGGGCTCGTCGTGATCCAGTTTGGCGGCCACCTCGCCCCAGGGCGCGACGACGGTGGAGCGGCCCCAGGTGCGGCGGCCGTCATTATGGGCGCCGGCCTGGGCGGGGGCCAGGATCCAGCAGCCGGTCTCGATGGCGCGGGCGCGCAGCAGCGTCTCCCAGTGGGCCTCGCCGGTCGGGACGGTGAAGGCGGCGGGGACGGCGATCATCACCGCCCCCGCTTTCGCCAGCGCGCGATACAGATGCGGGAAGCGGATGTCGTAGCAGATGGTCAGGCCCAGCCGGCCCCACGGGGTGTCGGCGACGACGGCCTCGTCCCCCGGCCGCACTGTGGCGCTTTCGCGCCAGCGTTCGCCCGTCGGCAGATCGACATCGAAGACGTGCAGCTTGTCATAGGCCGCGACGATGTCGCCCCGGTCGTCGATCAGCAGGGAGCGGTTGGCGGCGCGGTCGTCGCCGTCGTGGCCCGAGCGGACGATGGCCGAGCCGATCAGCAGCCAGACGCCCAGTTCGCGGGCCAGGTCGCGCAGGGCGAAGACCGCCTCGTCCCGGTCCTCGTCCGTCAGGGCGGCGGCGCGCCGATCCTTGTCCCGGATCATGAAATTGGTCGCTTCCGGCGTGAGGACGAATTTCGCCCCGCCGGCCGCCGCCTCGCGGATCAGCGGCGCGATATGGGCGAAGGCCGCGGCCGCCGAGTCCGGGGTGCGGGTCTGGATCAGGGCGATCGGAAGCGTGGCCATCAGGCCTCGAGCAATGCGTCCAGCGCGCCCTTGCGGTCAAGGGCGGCGAGGTCGTCGGATCCGCCGATGTGTTTTCCGCCGATGAAGATCTGCGGGAAGGTCATCCGTCCGTTCGACCGCTGGATCATTTCCTGCTTTTTCGCAGGGTCGTGGGAGGCGACGATCTCGGTGTAGTCGGCGCCCTTCCCGTCCAGCAGGGCCTTGGCGGCATGGCAGTAGCCGCAACCGGGCTTGGTGTAGATGACGACGTCGGCCAAGGGGAACTCCTGAAAATCGGTCCGGACTATGTAGGCAATTCGCGGGCGGTTCGCACCCGGGCGACGACCGCGAGATCGACGGCCCGCGCCCCGGCCTCGAGCAGCGCGCGGGCGCAGGCCTCGGCGGTGGCCCCTGTGGGTCAACACGTCGTCGACCAGAAGGATGCGGCGGCCCCTGATCCGGCGACGCCCCTCCGGCGACACGGCGAAGGCCTTGCCGACGTTCAGCCGGCGCCCGCGCGCGGACTTGCCGCCCTGGCTGGCCGTGTGGGTCTGGCGGATCAGGGCGTCGGGCAGATAGTCGAGGCCGGCGTGCCGGGCCAGCGGCCGGGCGATCTCGGCGGCCTGGTTGAAGCGCCGCGACAGCAGGCGCAGCCGGTGCAGGGGAACGGGCGCGACGGCGTCCGCCTCAGCCAGCAGCGGCGCCGCCGACCGGCTGAGCCAGCGGGCGAACAGGGGCGCGAACGGCTGATGGTCGCCGTGCTTGAACTTCAGGATCAGACCGCGCGAGGCGGCGTCATAGACGCAGGCCGCCCGCGCCCGGTCGAAGGCGTAGGGTTGGGCGATACAGGCGGCGCAGCGCGGCGAGGCGAACGGGCCGCCGTCCATCCCGAACCCGGCGCCGCAGCCGTCGCAGACCGGGTCCTCCAGAAACACCACGCGGCTCCAGGCGTCGGGCGTCAGTCCGGCCGAGGCGGCTGCCTCGGGGCTGTCCCAGGCCAGCGGCGGCAGCAGCAGATCGGTCAGGCCGCGCCCCAGCGACCGTGCGCCGCGCGTGATCTGTTGGCCGCCCGCTTTCAATCGGCCGCGCCAGCCCCCATCCTGCAGGCTCATGAACGCCTCCTCCGGTCCCCCCCGCATCTTCGACGTTCCGCGCCGCACGGCAAGGCTTGCGCGCAGCGAGCCGACGATCGCCCGCGCCGACTTCCTGCACGCCCGCGCCGCCGACAACGCCGTGGGCAGTCTGGAAGCCCTGTTGCGCGACTGGCCGAACGTGCTCGACCTCTCGGCCCATCCGGGCGCCTTCGCCGAAGCCCTGAAGGGCAGCGCGGCCGAGGGGCGTGTCGGAACCGTCGTCGCGCCGGGCGACCGTGCAGCCCGGGCGGGTCCGGGCGCCGCGCCGCCGGGCGTCGCCGACCAGTCGCAGGATCTGATTGTCTCTCTGATGAGCCTGCACTGGGCCAATGACCTGCCCGGCGCCCTGGCCCAGATCCGGCGGGCGCTGAAGCCCGACGGGCTGTTCCTCGGGACCCTGCTGGGCGCGGGGACGCTGAAGGAGCTGCGCGCGGTGTTGACCGAGGCCGAGCTGGAGGCGCGCGGCGGGGCCCAGGCGCGGGTGTCGCCCTTCGCCGACGGCTTCGACGGCGCGGCCCTGCTGCAGCGGGCCGGCTTCGCCCTGCCGGTGGCCGACGTGGACCGGGTGACGGTGCGCTATCCGGACCTGTTCGCCCTGGTGCGGGACCTGCGGGCGATGGGGGAGACCAATGTGCTGGCCGGTCCGCTGCGGCCGCTGACCCGCGGCATCGCGGGCCGGGCGGCGGAACTCTACGCTCAGCGGTTCGGCGAGGCCGACGGGCGCATCCCGGCGACCTTCGAGATCGTGCATCTGGCCGGCTGGGCCCCGCACGAAAGCCAGCAGAAGCCGCTGCCGAGGGGCTCGGCGAAGATGCGGCTGGCGGATGCCTTGGGGGTCAGGGAGCAGACGGGGGAGGACTAGCCGCCCATCGCCGCCCGAAGCTTGTCCATGGCGGCGTTGAAGACGCCGCTTCCCGTCGCGCCGAAGGCTTGAAGGGCCCCGAGGATGACGAGGAACATCAGCGCCAGGATCAGGCCGTATTCGATGGCCGTGGCCCCGCTCTCGTCGCGGCCGAAGCGGGAAAGGAAGCGTCGCAGCATCGGCCCCCTTTCCGGCGGCTAGAGCAGGTCGCGCAACCAGGCGACCAGAGGTTCGTCGGCCGGCGGCATGGGCCAGTCCGAAAGCTGGTTCGGCCGCACCCATTTCAGCGCCGCGTGCTCGCGGTTCTGAACCTGCCCCGACCAGCGTCGGCACAGATACAGTGGCATCAACAGGTGAAAGGATTCGTAAGCGTGACTGGTGAATACGAACGGGGCCAGGCAGGCCTCGTTCACGTCGATGCCCAGCTCTTCCTTCAGCTCGCGGATCAGGGCGGCCTCGGGCCGCTCGCCCGGCTCGACCTTGCCGCCGGGGAATTCCCACAGGCCGGCCAGCTGTTTGCCCTCGGGCCGCTGGGCGATCAGCACCCGGCCGTCGGCGTCGATCAGGGCCACGGCGACGACGAGGACGACGGGAAGGCTTTCTTCCAGGGAAGAACTGGCGCTCACGAGCGGTAATCGCCGTTGATCTCGACGTAGCGTTTGGTCAGGTCGCAGGTCCAGACGGTGGCGGAGGCGCGGCCCGAGCCGACGTCGACGGTGATGTCGATCTCGGCGTTCTTCATATAGGCGCTCATCTTCGCCTCGTCGTAGGTCGGCGACGGGGCGCCGTCGACGGCGGCGACATGGGGGCCGAAGCGGATGGCCAGACGGTCGCGGTCGACCGGCTCCTCGGTCTTGCCGACGGCCATGACGACCCGGCCCCAGTTGGCGTCCTCGCCGGCGAGGGCGGTCTTGACCAGGGGGCTGTCGGCGATCGACTTGGCCAGTTTGCGGGCCGAGGCGGGGCTTGCCGCGCCGTCCACGGTGACGCGGACGAATTTGGTCGCCCCCTCGCCGTCGCGGACCAGTTGATGGGCGAGGTCCAGCATGACCCTGTCCAGGGCGGCCGAGAATTCCTTCAGCCGCCGGTCGCCGACGCGGCCGATGCGCGGAGCTCCGCTGGCCCCCGTGGCGAACACCAGGCAGGTGTCATTGGTCGAGGTGTCGCCGTCCACGGTGACGCTGTTGAAGGTGGTGCGGACGTGCAGACCCAGCAGGGCGCGCAGCACCGGCGGGGCGATGGCCGCGTCGGTGACGATGAAGCCCAGCATGGTGGCCATGTCGGGCGCGATCATGCCCGAGCCCTTGGCGATGCCGGCGATGCGGATCGTGTGGCCCTCGATCCTGCACTCGGCGTAAGCGCCCTTGGGGAAGGTGTCGGTGGTCATGATGCCCAGACCGGCGCGCGTCCATTGGTCGGTCGGGTGGGTGTCCGCATCGAGCGCGGTCTCGATATCGTTCAGGCGGGCGGTGATCTTGCGGTCGTCCAGCACCACGCCGATGACCCCGGTCGAGGCCAGCATGACGTCGCGCTGGCGACAGCCGAAGCGTTTGGCGGTCTCGGACGCGGTGCGGCGGGCGGCGTCGGCTCCGGCCTTGCCGGTGAAGGCGTTGGCGCAGCCGGCGTTGATCACCAGACCGCGGACGTCGTTTCCGCCGTCGGACGCATCCAGATGCCGCTTGCACCAGTCGACGGGCGCCGAGCCGATCTTGTGCCGGGTGAAGACCCCGGCGCAGGTCGTCCCGCGGGCGAAGCGGAAGACGACCAGATCGTCGCGCTCGTGCTTGTAGAAGCCGGCGCGGGCGGTGGCGATCTCGACCCCGCCAATGGGCGGAATGGTCGGGAAGGGCACGGCCAGGGGCGAGATTTCCAGACCGGGTTTGCCCGGCGCTGCGGGCGCCGCCGGTTTCGGTACAGGCGTGGTGGCGCGCTTGATCGCCGTGGCCAGCGGGTCCAGCGCCTTTTCCAGCGCCTGTTCGAACTTCTGGCCGGTCGAGGCGCGGCCTTCGGGCGGGCGGCTCACGACTTCTTCGCCGCGACGGGCGCGGCCGCCGGCGCCGGAGCCGGAGCGGGG
>NZ_DATMYH010000098.1:0-37514 GCF_035561115.1 Brevundimonas sp. | reverse complement strand
CTTGGTTTCCGTGCATCCCGGCGAAAGCCGGGACCCAGTTCTTTCGTGGGGCAATGCGGTTGGGATTGGCGTCCTTGGGCCATCGGAACCACCGGATCGCCCAAAGCACTGGGTCCCGGCTTTCGCCGGGATGAGCGGGATTGGAAGTCCACCCCCCGACAGGCTATCTCCGATCCATGACCTCCGCCCCGCTTCCCGACGCCGGTTCGAACTGGGTGGACCGCCACGCGCCGGAGCCGCTCAAGCCGTGGCTCAAGCTCGGCCGCTTCGACCGCCCCGTCGGCATCTGGCTGCTGCTGCTGCCCGGCTGGCAGGGGATCGCCCTGGCGTGGGCGTCGGGCGCCGCCGCGCCGGCGAACGAAGCCTTCATGGCGGGTCACGCCGCGGGACTTTTCGTTCTGTTCGCCATCGGCGCCGGCCTGATGCGCGCGGCCGGTTGCGCCTTCAACGACATCGTGGACAGGAAGATCGACCGGCAGGTGGCCCGCACCGCCTCCCGCCCCGTCGCTTCCGGCGAGATCGCCGTGAACCAGGCCGGAGTCTTCGTCGTCGTCTGCAGTTTCATCAGCCTGCAGATTCTGCTGGCGATGAACTGGACCACGGTGATGCTGGGCATCGGATCGCTGGCCCTTGTCGCCGCCTATCCGTTCATGAAGCGCATCACATGGTGGCCCCAGGCCTGGCTCGGCCTGACCTTCAACTGGGGAGCCCTGATGGGATTCGCCGCCTTCACCAGCGCCTTCCCATGGTCCGGCATGCCTCACTACTGGCGGACCGGCGACCTGGTCTTCCACGCCCACGCGGGAATGCCCGGACACCTCACCGCCGCCGCCCTCCTCCTCTACCTCGGGGGCGTCTTCTGGACCCTCGGCTACGACACCATCTACGCCCTGCAGGACATCGAGGACGACGCCATGGTCGGGGTGAAGTCCTCGGCCCGGCGCCTCGGTTCGAGCGTGCCGCGGGGCGTCGCCGCCTTCTACGGCCTCGCCGTCGCCTGCGCCGCCGCAGCCGGCGCGCTCGCCCGGCCCGGCCCGCTCTTCTGGCTCGGCCTCGTCGCCTATGCGCTGCACCTCGCCTTCCAGACCCGCCGCATCCGCACCGACGATCCCGCCCTCGCCCTGCGCCTGTTCAAATCCAACCGCGACGCCGGCCTGATCCTGCTGGCCGCCATCGGCCTCGGAGCCCTGACCCTGTGACCGCCCTGTCGCGCCTCCCGCCTGTCCTCCTCGCCGCAGCGGCCCTGTTCATCGCCGCCTGCGCCGTCCCGCCCGCCGCGGTCGATCCCCAGCCGATCGCCTACCGGCTGGAGGACGGCCGGATGACGACCGAACTTGCGCTCGACCCGGCCCTGCGCGCCCATCCCGTCCTGCGGGCGCGCCTCTACGATGACGGCATGACCGCCATCCGCGCGTTCGAGGCGGATGTCCGCCGGGCCCGGGCCGATGAGGGCGGCGAACTCGACTACAATATGGAGTTGTCGCTGCGCTGGTACGCGCCGGTACAGACTGCCCGTCTGGTCGGCGTCGACGGGCTCGCCTGGTCCTTTACCGGCGGCGCCCACGGCAATCCGGGCTATCGAGCCGTCCTCTGGGACCGGACGGGCCAGAGCGAAGTCGCCCCCGCCGCCCTGTTCCGCCCCGGCGCCGACCTGACGGCGCTCGACCGCGCCCTGTGCGACGCCGTCAACGCCGCCAAGGCCGCGCGCGGCGGCGATCAGGCCTGGGATCCGGCGCCTTACCGCGGGGAACAGGGCGAGGATCTCTGGGTCTGCCCCGAGGCGCTCGGGACGCCTTTCTCGCTCGCGCCCGGCGACGTCCCGGGCAAGGCCGGAGGGCTCGTTTTCCTGATCGGTCCCTATCAGGTCGGCCCCTATGCCGAGGGCGTCTACACGGCCGTGGTGCCCGCGGCCGCCTTCGCCGCCCTGCTCTCGCCGGAATGGGCTGACCAGTTCGGGGGCGCCCCGGCGCCGGAATTCCTTGACCGGCTGCGCGCCGGGCAAGCACGATGACCGCCACGTATCAGGAGACCCGCATGCCCTCGATCGCCCGGCCTTTCCTCCGCGCCCTGCTCCTGACCGCCGCCGTCGCCACGGCCCTGTCCGCCTGCAACCGCGACCGCGAGCCCGCCGCTCCCGCACCGGCCGCGCCGGGCGCCGCCGCCGTCGTCACCCCGGCCGACGCCGCCGCCCCGATGGAGTTCGAAAGCAAGACGCCTTACGCCGATGTCCGGCTGACCCTGCCCGACGCCATCAAGCCCCAGGCCGATCTTCACGCCCGCCTCTACGCCGAGGAGGTGCGCCGCCTGCGCCAGTTCACCGAGGGCGCCCAGGGCGAGCTGACCGAGGCCGGCGCCGACACCGACCGGCCCAAATACCAGAAGACCATCACCATCACCGCCGCCGCCGAAACCGGCAAACTGCTCAGCCTCAAGCGCACCGATTTCGACTACTCCGGCGGCGCCCACCCCAACACCCTCACCGATGGCCTGCTGTGGGACAAGGCGCTGAAGCGCCGGGTGGGAGTCAACGACCTGTTCGGCAAGGGTGCGGACCTGACCGTCCTGGACCAGGCCCTTTGCTCGGCCATCAACACCGCCAAACGCGCCCGCGTGCCCGACAGCGCCAGCGTCACCCTGGGCGGCAAGGACTTCTCCTGCCCGCGCGCCGCCGACACGCCTTTCGTGCTGACGGCGGGCGACACGCCGGGCAAGGCCGCGGGCCTGACCTTCCTGATCGGCCCCTACCAGGTCGGCCCCTATGTCGAGGGCGCCTATGAGATCGCCATCCCGGCCGCGGTTTTCCGCTCCCTGCTGGCGGTCGCCTACAGCGGCGAGTTCGGCGGGCGGCTGGCCAAGGTCGGCGACGTCACCCCCGCGGCCCTTCCCATGGCTCAGTCCGCGAGGAACTGATCGACGATCACGGCCAGCCGTTCCGGCTGGTCGGCCATGATGAAGTGCCGGCTGTCGTCGACCCGGACCATGCGCACGCCCGGCAGGCCCGCATACTCGCGCGTCCACAGGCCGTCGGCCATCGCCGCCGGCGCACCGCCGTCCGCGTCCGAGGCGTAGACGGCCCAGACCGGCGTCGTCATCGCCGCCAGTCCTGGCCGCAGGTCGATGGTCATCACATCGCGGATCGCCGCCGCCATGGCCTGGCGGTCCGAAGCCATCGACCATTCGACCATGGCCGCCCGCGTGGCCGGGGTCCGCGAATAGCCGAGGGCCGCCCGCTCCTGTCCGGCGCGATAGCTCGCCTCATCCGCCGCGAGGATGCCCGCCGCCGCCTGCTCCGCGAACGGCCGCGCGCTCTCCGCCGTGGCCGTCGGCCCGTACAGGGCGGAAAAGAACGGCAGGCTGTCGACGCTCATCACCCGGCTGACCAGCCCGGGGTGACGCTGGGCCAGCAGGATCGCGCTCATCCCGCCCATCGAATGGCCGATCACCGCGGGCCGCTCCAGACCGGCCTCGCGGACATAACGGGCCAGCGCCTCGACCGCCGGTTCGACGAACGGTCCGTCGCCGTGCGTCCACGGCTCGCCCGCGAAACCGCCCAGCTGGACCAGATGCACCCGGTGCGTCGCCTTCAGCCGATCCGCCTCGGCGCGCCAGACCTCCCGGGACGAGGCGAAGCCGGGGATCAGGATCACGTCCGGCCCCGCGCCGGTGACCTCGACCGACAGCCGGTCCGAGACGAAGGCGTGCGAGGCCTGGGCTGCGGGCCTGGCGTCGGCCTGCGTGGCGAGGACCAGGCCCCCTGCGACCAGAACTGACGCAGAGACCAGCAACCATGCGCGCAGGGTCGAACGCCCGACGAGGTGACGGAGGTGCAGCATGACGATGTATCCTTGTGAGGTTGCCCCGACTTTCAGCCAGGCGCGTGAGGGTTCTCGAAGATGTCTTCCACGGGCCGCGCGAACAGCACGGCGATGCGGTAGGCCAGATCCAGGGAAGGGTCGTGCTTCTCGGTCTCCAGGGCGTTCACCGCCTGACGCGAGACGCCCAGCGCCTGCCCCAGCTGTTCCTGGGTCCAGTTGCGTTCGACGCGGAGCAGTTTCAGACGGTTCTTCATCAGGTCGACGACCTGATGAAGGGGGCTACGCATCCGAAGATGCCCCAGAAGGCGGCGTAGACCAGCCAGCCCGGAAGATGTGGCGCGGCGGCGAAGGTTTCCGCGAAACCCCAGAATGTCGCCAGCGCCATGGCGAGGCCTGCGGAGACGATGAACTGCTTCGCCGTCACGGCGCGGACGAACTCGTCGCTCTCCCGGATCAGGCTGAGGGTGGCCCAGAGCTGGCCGATCACCGGCGCGGAGACGGCGGCGGCCAGACCCCATGCCGCGGGCTTGCCGATGACTTCGTCAAAGGCGTCGGTCGTCATCATGGAGATGCAGACGAGCATGTACGGAATCATGAAGGCGAAGGTGCGGATCACATATTTCCTGTGCGCCGCCGTGCCAGTGTTCCAGACGTTCAACATACCGCTCTCCCGACTTGATGTCAGGGTTACCTTACATCGGCCATGCGTCATGTCAACCTGACTTTTTGTCAGGATCGCCCGACAACCTCCGTGCTTTGATTCAGGGTTCTCCGGACGTATCCTGCGATCATGCCCGCCGCTCCCCGCATCCGGCCCGCCGATCTTTTCAGCCCCGAGGACTGGGCGCCGTTCCAGACGCGCCGCGGCTGGGTCGGCCCGCTGCTGGTGGCCCACTGCTGGGGAGTCATCGCCCTGGCCGCCGCCGCGGGCGTGGTCTGGCCGATCCTGATCCCTGTCTGCATCGCCGTGATCGGCACGCGTCAGCTGGGGCTCGCCATCCTGATGCACGAGGCGGCCCATGGAGGTCTGTCGCCGAACCGGCGCCTGAACGATGTCCTCGGCCACTGGTTCTGCGCCGTGCCCATCGGGGCGTCGTTGGACGCCTATCGCCCCTACCACCTGGCGCACCACAAATACGCCCAGCAGGCCGAGGACCCCGACCTGGTCCTCTCCGCCCCCTTCCCCGTCACCCGCGCCTCGCTGCGCCGCAAGATCGTGCGCGACCTCACCGGCCAGACCTTCTTCAAGCAGCGGGTGCTGTTCCTGTTCAGGGCTTTCGCCAGCCAGCGGGACGAGGACATGGCCGAAGGCGCCGTCGTCACCGGCCGTTCGGTCGCGCCCTTCCTGCTGCTCAACGCCGTCCTGCTGCTGGCCTTGACGCTGGCCGGCGTCTGGTGGGCCTTCTTCATCCTGTGGCTGCTGCCGATGGCGACCTGGTTCCCGATGGTCACCCGTCTCAGGAACATAGCCGAACACGCCTGCGTCGAGGGTTCGGCGACCGACCCTTTCCGGGCCGCCCGAACCACCCGCGCCGCGTGGTGGGAGCGCGCCTTCATCGCCCCCTACTGGGTCAATTTCCACGCCGAGCATCACCTGTTCATGCATGTCCCCTGCTGGAAACTTCCCGCATTGCACCGCGCAGTGCGCGCACGACCGCAGGGCCAGGGCATGGAGGTGGCGCCGGGGTATCTCGCGGTCCTGAAGGCGGCCAGCGCCAGGGACGCCGCGTGACCGGCCGCACGCAGGCCAGATCCTGACCCGCATCCCCGATCCCGCCGCCTTCATAGCCGCGAATACGCGCCTGCAGCCGGTGCCGCACGCGCCGGAAATCTCGCTGTGGCTGGCGGACGAGGTCACGCCGATCTGGCGGCTGACCGAGGAGGAACTGGGCGAGCTCGGCCTGCCGCCGCCATTCTGGGCCTTCGCCTGGGCGGGCGGCCAGGGACTGGCGCGCTGGCTGCTGGACCATCCGTCCGAGGTCGCGGGCAAGACCGTGCTGGATTTCGCCGCCGGCTCGGGCCTCGTCGGGATCGCGGCAATGAAGGCGGGCGGGGCCTCGGCCCTGTGCGCCGATATCGATCCCTTCTGCGACGCGGCGGTGGCGCGCAACGCCGCCGCCAACGGCGTGAGTCTGGACTTCACCGCGGCCGACCTGCTGGACGGCCCCCCGCCCGGGGTCGAGGTGATCTGCGCGGGCGACGTCTTCTACGAACAGCCGATGTCCGGACGGGTCCTGGACTGGCTGCGCCTCGCCGCGGACCAGGGAACCCGCATACTCGTCGGCGATCCGCTGCGCACCTACTTCCCCAGGGAGGGCTTCGACCTGCTGGCCGAATACGCCGTCCCCACCACCCGCGAGCTTGAGGATTCCGCCGTCAAACGCACCCGTGTCTGGACCCTCTCTCCTGCGGCCTGAAGGCCTTCGGTCCGGCAACGCTTGGCGGACGGGACAACGGACGCCATCTTTCTTTCATGACCGCCCGTCGCGCCCTCGCCGCCGTCCTGCTGCTCGCCGCCGCTCCGGTCCAGGCGCAGGTCCCGCAGACATGGCAGCCGCGCCCCGGCGTGCCCGCCTTCGACCAGGACCGATATCAGGCCGACCAGCACCGGTATGAAATGGAGCGGCTGCGCGCGCAGGCCGACCAACGCGAGGCCTTCGCCCGCCAACAGGAAACGGAAGCCCGCCTCAATCGCCAGCGTCTCGAGGCGGCGCGCCAGCCCGAACCCGTCCAGCCGCCGCCGGTTCGCGTCCTGCGCTCGCCGGAAGAGGAACGGGCGCTGCGCCGCTCGGCCGAAGAGCGGCGGCGCGCCCTGGCGAACGGCGTCGGCCAGATCGACGCCTGGCTGGACCGGCCCGCTTCCTAGGTCTCACGGCCTCTGCATCCCTTCCCCTCCGTCCGCGTTCCGGCCAAGGTTGGATGCGGACGGGAGAGCGAACATGCGGTGGCAGGGCGGACGACGCGGCGGCAACATCGAGGATCGCCGCGGCATGGGCGGCGGCGCCATCGCCGGCGGAGGGATCGGCGCGCTGGTGCTGGCCGCCATCGGCTATTTCGTCTTCGGCCTCGACCCCTCCACCACGACGCAACTGGCCAGCCAGTTCGGCGGCGTAGGGGCCTCGGAGCAGGGCAAGCAGGGCAGTCCCACCGATCAGGCCGGCGCCTTCGTCGATGTGATCGGTTCCAATGTCGACGACGTCTGGAAGACGAAACTCCAGGGCTACCAGCCCCCGACCGTCACCCTGTACGAACAGGGCACCTCGACCGGCTGCGGCTTCGGCCAGTCGGCCATGGGTCCCTTCTACTGCCCCAACGACCGCAAGGTTTATCTGGACCTGTCGTTCTGGCAGCAGCTTGAAACCCAGCTGGGCGCGTCCAGCGCCGACTTCGCCCGCGCCTATGTCATCGCCCATGAATACGGCCACCACGTCCAGACCCTGACCGGCGCCTCGCAGCAGGTGCAGCAGGCCCGGCAACGCGCCTCGGGCCAGGCCGAGGCCAACCGCTATTCGGTCGCGCTGGAGCTTCAGGCCGACTGCTACGCCGGGGTCTGGGCCGCCAACGCCGCCGCCGTCTCGAACGGCGAGGTCGCGCTGGACGCCGGCGATCTGGAAGCCGGCATGCAGACCGCCTCGGCCATCGGCGACGACACCCTGCAGCGCCGCCAGGGCGGCCGGGTCCAGCCGGACGGCTTCACCCACGGTTCCTCGGCCCAGCGGGTCGAATGGCTGCGGCGCGGCTATGAATCGGGCGACCCCGCCGCCTGCGACACCTTCGGGTCGCTGTAGGCGGAAAAAACACCGTCCGAAGAGTCCGTAGAGTCCACTGAGTCCGCTTGTCGACGCGTCTTCCGCTGCATTCGATTGTCAAAGACCGGACCCGACCGGGTTCCGATGAGGAAAGCATGCGCCTGCGTCAGTTTCGGACGCAGGCGAGGTCGATCGCTCTAGCCGACCGTCAGATCGAGGAGCCGCGAGACGTGCAGCGTCCCGGCCCCGAGGTCCATCGCCACGCGGCGGCCCGCGAACGCCTCCATCCCCACCAGCCCGCCGGGGAAGTTGGGCAGGGGCGGCTGGTCGAACACCCCGACCGGCACGCGCCTGTACAGGTGGTCGGCGAAGGTCACGGTGCGCGCCTCGACGATGGCCGTCCGGGTCGAGCCGCCCAGAACCAGATGCACGCCGCTGGTCCGGGGCCGACCGTCCAGCAGACCGACCCGGGCCGCGGTTTCGCGGTTCAGACCCAGCAGGGCCGACGCGCCGGTGTCGACCACCGCCTCGACCAGCGCTCCCTCGACCGTCACCTCGGCGGTCAGGGCGCGGCCCGCGCGCCGCACCGGAACCCCGGCGAGATCGGGCGGCCGCACGAAGGCCGCGCGCGAAACCAGCCGCGTGTGGCGGCGCGCCGAATCCAGCGCCAGCACCGCCTCGCCCAGCAGATCCTGCCCCAGGATCAGCGGCGTCCTCAGCCCCGCGCTCGAGGCGAGCGGCCCAAGGTCCAGAATCGCCGCCCTCAGACCCGTGACGGCCAGCCCCGGCAGGGCGATATCCAGCGCCGTGCCCCGTCCGACCTGGGCGCCGCCTCCGACGCCATAGGCGACCAGCGGCATGTCGAACAGCGACCGGCCGACGTCGGGCAGATCGGCGAAGAGGGCCCGGTCAATGACTGAGTACTGGGCTCCGGTGTCGATCAGGGCGGCTATCGACCGCCCTCCGAGACGCACCGCCACGGTCGGCGCCGCGCCGCGCCGCGCATAGGGCATCCAGGGTGTCGCCCCTCCGCTCGCAAAAGCCAGGGCCGGCTTCGGCCACAGCAGATGATCGCGGGCCCACCACGCGCCGCCCAGGACGGAAGCCAGCGCGGCCGTGCGGATCAGGAGGGAGCGGCGGTTCATGATCGACGAAGATGGCGTGCGGTCAGTCCTGACGCCAGCGCGCCTTTGTCGCGGTGGTGAGGACGGCCCGGCCGACGCCCCCCGACGCCGACCGGACCGCCACCGAGCGCCCATCCCCCAAGGCGCGGCCATGCGGGGTCCGAAAGGACGCGCCCGCTCGCTGACGCCATCTGGCCTTCGGATTTCACCGGTGTCGATACGGTTCTCCGCCCGGGCGAGCCGATGGCCGCTACCTGTGGCCGAAGGGAACCACTTTGTTCTCGCGGTCGTGACCGATGTCGGCGGCGCCCAGGTACGGGATTCCCGACCGCTGGCACCAGTAGCGGACGATCTCCTCGGGGGTCAGACCGAAATCCGGCTCATTGTAGGTGATGTCGGAGACCCGCCCCAGACGGATGCCCGCCACGCGCCGGATCGAGGCCTGGCCGGTCAGATGGAACATCATCCGGTCGATCCGGTACAGCGGCTCGGAAACGTCCTCCAGCATCAGGACATGGCCGGTCAGGTCCGGTTCCAGGGCGGTTCCGACCAGCGCATCCAGTATGCTCAGGTTGAACGCGACGGCCGGGCGCGGATCATCGGCCAGCGACGGCTCCCACGACGCGGGATCGCCCGACTTCAGCCAATTGATCGCGCGCCACGCCGTGGCGTCGTGGCGCACGGCGTCCGAGGCCATCGGCCCGTGCGCCAGATGCGGGAAGCCGGCCTTGTACAGCAGGGCCAGAATGCTGCCGGCGTCCGAATAGCCCAGATACCGCTTCTTGCGCGCGACCGGCTCCAGCCGCGGCAGCACCGCCTCGGCGATGCGGCACGAGCCGTAGCCGCCCCGCGCGAACCACACCGCGTCCAGACGCGGATCATTGGCGTATTCGATGAAGGCGCTCGCCCGGCTGGCGTCGTCGCCGCCGAAATGCCCGTGCTTGCCGAAGCTGGCCGGGTGGAACACGACCTTGACCGAGCCGTCCGGAATATTGGCCGCGAACCACGCCTCGACGGCGTCGGCCCGCTCCCGGTTGAAGCGCGAACTGGCGTTGACGATGCCGATCTTCATGGACGTGTCTGGCCTCAGGCGTCGCCCGTGCTAGTCAGGCCGCCGGACATTCCCCGGTTTCGCCCTCATGAATCAAGACGACTATTTCTTCTGCGGCATCGGCGGGTCCGGCATGCTGCCCCTCGCCTTGATCGTTCAGGCCCGGGGAGGACGGATCGAAGGCTCGGACCGGTCCCGGGACCAGGGCCGGACGCCCGAGAAATTCGCCTGGCTGGAAGCCCATGGCGTCACCCTTCATCCCCAGGATGGTTCAGGCGTCACCCGCCCCGGCCAGATCGTCGTCGCCACCGGCGCCATCGAGGACACGGTCCCCGACATCGGCGCGGCGAAGCGCGCCGGCGCCCGGATCGTCACCCGGCCCGAACTGCTCAGCCGGCTGTTCAACGCCGCCCCGGCCTCCATCGGCGTGGCTGGCACCAGCGGCAAATCGACCATCACCGGCATGATCGCCTGGATCCTGCACCGCGCCGGTCGCCAGCCCACGGTCATGAACGGCGCGGTGATGAAGAATTTCGCCGACCCCGACCACCCGTTCGCCAGCGCCCTGATCGGCGGGCCCGATCTGTTCGTCTCCGAAGTCGACGAGTCCGACGGCTCCATCGCCCGCTACGATCCGACCGTGGCCGTGGTCTCCAACATCTCGCTGGACCACAAGTCGATGGAGGAGCTGCGCGACCTGTTCGGCGGCTTCACCGGCCGGGCCGCGAAGGCCGTGCTCAATCTCGACAACGTCGAGACCCAGGCGCTGGCCCAGTCCCTGCCGGGCGACAAGGTCATCACCTTCGCCCTCGGCGAGGAGTCCGCCACCCTCAACGCGCACGACCTCGAACCCCTGCCGGCCGGCATGCGCTTCAGCCTGACCGAGCTCGGCGGCGCGCCGCTCCCGGTGGTCCTGAACGTTCCCGGCGCCCACAATGTCGCCAACGCCCTGGCCGCGCTGGGCGCCGTCCGCGCCATCGGCGTGCCGCTGACCGGGGCGGTCGCGGCCCTGGAAACCTTCGCCGGCATCCGCCGGCGCATGGAGGTGGTCGGGACCGCGAACGGCGTCACCGTCATCGACGACTTCGCCCACAACCCGGACAAGATCGCCGCCACCCTGAAGACCCTGCACGCCTTCGACGGCCGCCTGCTGATCCTGTTCCAGCCGCACGGCTTCGGCCCGCTGCGGCTGATGAAGGACGAGTTCATCGACGGCTTCGCCGGCCTGTTGCGCGAGGACGACGTCCTGCTGATGCCCGAGCCGGTCTATTACGGCGGCACGACCGACCGGTCGATCGGCAGCGAGGACATCGCCTCGGGCGTCCGCGCCGCCGGTCGCGCCGCCGAGGCCCTGTCGACCCGCGAGGCGTGCGGCGACCGGCTGGTCGAACTGGCCCGCCCCGGCGACCGCATCATCGTCATGGGCGCCCGCGACGACACCCTGTCGACCTTCGCCGCCGCCCTGCTGGACCGCATAGGCCATCCGCTTACAGATTGATTTTCAAGACAATCTCGCAAAACTTTCACGTACGGCAAAGCTCGCGTTAAGGGCTGCCCCCTATCCGTGCCGGCCAGGCAGGAGTTGCATATGGCCCGGATCGGAGATTTCGCGAGCGCCCCGGACCCCATAGGTCCGGACACGCCCGGCGCCGAGGTTTTCGACCGTTTCCAGCGCGAGCCCGACACCCTTGTCATCGCCGTCGTCGACGCCGACCGGCGCCCCGTCGGCTTGATCGAGCGCAACACCTTCACCTTGCGGATGGCTGCCGAGTTCGGCCGCGCCCTGTACGCCAAACGCCCTGCGGCGACCTTCATGGACTCGGCTCCGCGCATGCTCGACGCCGACGCCGACGCCGAAATCCTGTTCCAGAGCATGGACGCCGCCAATCTGGGGGCCTTGCTGAACGGCTTTGTCGTCACGTCGGGCGGGCGCTACGTCGGCGTCGGTGCGGGCGTGCATGTGCTGCAGGCCGGAAGCGCCATCCACCGTCGCCGCGCCGAGGAAATGGGCGTGCTGATCCGCGATCTCGCACGGGCCGAGGCCGAGGCCCGCGCCTCCAGCCGGGCCAAGTCCGAATTTCTCGCGGTGATGAGCCATGAGATCCGCACTCCGCTGAACGGCGTGCTGGGCATCGCCGCCCTGATGGAGCGCGAGCTGACCCAGAGGGCGATGAAGCCCTATGTCCGCACCATCCTCGATTCCGGTCAGAATCTTCTGCGGTTGCTGACCGACGCCCTGGACATGTCTCGCGCCGAGGCCGGGCAGTTGGGGCTGGAGGCCGCGCCCGTCCATCTGGACACGCTCGCCGCCGATCTGCTGGCCCTCTGGAGCCCTCGCGCCCGCGAGCAGGCTCTGATCCTGACCGTCGTCCACGATGCGGACGGCCCCGACTGGGTCATGGGCGACGAGATGCGGTTGAAACAGCTGCTCAACAATCTGATCGGCAATGCGCTGAAATTCACCCCCGCCGGCGAGGTCGCCGTGCGCATCGTCAGCCGGTGGGAGGACGACGCCGTCACCATCACCGGCGTCGTCGACGACAGCGGGCCCGGCGTGGCCGACGATATCGCCAGCGCGGTGTTCCAGCCCTTCAACACCGGCCACGCGGGGCAGGAGGGAGCCGGGGCCGGTCTCGGTCTGGCGATCTGCCGCCAGATCGTCGAGCGGATGGATGGCATGATCGGCGTCGAGCGTTCGCCGCTGGGCGGGGCCCGGTTCCACTTCTCCCTGCGTCTGCCGGGCGCGGGACCCGAGGTGCTGGCCGCGGCCGTGCAGCAGGCGGAACCCACCCCGCACGAAACCCTGCATGTCCTCGTGGTCGACGACAACGCCACCAACCGGTTCGTCGCCGGCAAGGTTCTGGAGCTGTTCGGCTGCACCTTCGAGAGCGCCGCGAACGGCCTGGAAGCGGTCCGGCAGGTCCAGACGAAACTGTTCGATCTGGTGCTGATGGACATCAAGATGCCCGTAATGGACGGGGTCGAGGCGACCCGCGCCATCCGCGCGCTGCCGGCCCCTGTCGGCCGCATTCCGATCCTCGCCCTGACCGCCAACGCCGACCCCAGGGACGAAATCGAATACCTCGCCGCCGGCATGGACGGCGTGTCGCAAAAACCGATCCAGCCCGACGCCCTCCTCAACGCGATCCGTCTGGTGTTCAACGACGTCGCGGCCCAGGCCTCGGCGCGGGAAGCCGCTTGAATCGGATGAAGGGGTCTGGCCTAGGGTAGGGCCGATGCAGATTCCTCCGCCGTCCCTTCCCGACGTCGTCGTCACCGGCGCGCGCCTGCCTCCCGCGGCGGGCGAGGCGGCCTTTTCCGTCATCCGTCTGGACGCGGAGGATCTTCGCCGCCAGCAACGGCTCGACGAGGCTCTGGCGACCGTGCCCGCCGTCTCCCTGTTCCGTCGCACCTCGAGCCTGGCGGCGAATCCGACCACCCAGGGCATATCCTTGCGCGCCATCGCCCCGTCGGGCGCCGGCCGCACCCTCGTCACCCTCGACGGCGCGCCGCTGAACGATCCCTTCGGCGGCTGGGTGATCTGGTCCCAGGTTCCGACCGAAAGCCTGTCCGGCCTCGACATCATCAGAGGTTCCGGGGCCGGCCCCTACGGCGCCGGAGCCCTGACGGGCGTCATCGCCCTGCGCGAACGGGATTCAGGCTCGGTGCTGGACGCCTCCGTCTCCGAACGAGGCGGGCGCCGCCTCGCGGCCTCCGGTGCGGCGGCGCTCGGACCGGTTCGACTGGTCGCATCGGGCCTGTACGAGACCGGCGACGGCTATGTCCCCGTCCGGGGTCCCGCAGCCGGCGCCGCCGACACGCCGCTGGACATCGAGGTCCGCAGCGCCGTCCTGCGCGCCGACCTGCCGGCCGCCGCCGCCGTCGTCTCCCTGCGCGCCGCCGCCTTCGAGGAAGACCGCGGTTCGGGCCTCGCCGGGGCGCGGGCCGTCGCCAGCGGGAACAGCCTGTCGGCGACCGCCGCCCTCCAGCCGCGCGCCGACCGCCTGGGCTGGCGGCTTCAGGCGTGGCGGCGCGAGAGCGATCTGGCCAACACCTCGGTCGCGGTTTCCGCGGATCGGGCCGCCACTACTCCGGCCAACGACCAGTACGGGACGCCCGCCACCGGTTGGGGCCTGAACGCCGCCCTGCGCCGCATCGCCGTCAGCGGGATAGCCCGTGTGGAATGGGAGTTCGGCGCCGACGCCCGTTTCAACGAAGGCGAGACGCGCGAGCGGTTCCGCTACATGGGCGGAGGCTTCACCCGCGATCGCGTCGCCGGGGGCGAAGCCTCCGTCGCCGGCGTCTATGCCGAGGGCGGCTGGGACAGCGGGCCGTGGCTGGTCGCCGGCGGGCTGCGTTACGACGGCTGGCGCAATGCGAACGGCGGCCGGCTCGAACGCGACCTCGCGACCGGCCTGCCGACCCTCAACGAGACCGACCCCGACCGTTCGGGCGAAGTCCTCAGCGCCCGCCTCGCCGCCCGCCGCGATCTGGGCGGCGGCCAGGCGTGGCGGCTCGCCGCCTACACCGGCTTCCGTCCGGCCACCCTCAACGAACTGCACCGGCCGTTCCGCGTCGGCAACGACCTGACCGAGGCCAATGCGGCGCTGCAGCCGGAACGTCTCACGGGCGTCGAAACCGGGTGGGCCTGGACCGGCGACCGGGCCTCCCTGACCGCCACCGCCTTCTGGACCCGGATCGAGGACGCCGTCGTCAACGTCACCATCGGCCAGGGCCCCGCGACCTTCCCGCGCGCCGGTTTCGTGCCCGCCGGCGGGGTCCTGCGGCAGCGCCGGAACGCCGGAACCATCGAGGCGACCGGGATCGAGCTGGACGGCCGCTTCGAACCGGTCGACGGCCTGTCGCTGCGCGCCGCCCTGTCCGCAACCGACGCCCGCGTCGACGGCGGCGCCGAAGCGCCGCAGCTGACCGGCCTGCGACCGGCCCAGGCGCCGATATGGAGCGCCGTCGTCGGCCTCGACTGGCGGCCCGTCGAACCCCTGACCCTCGCCGCCGACCTGCGCTGGGAGAGCCGCCGTTTCGAGGACGACCTGAACAGCCGCGTCCTCGGCGCCGGCGCCACGGTCGACGTCCGCGCCGAATGGGAGCTCACGCCATCCGCCGCCGTCTGGCTCGCGGCCGACAACCTGTTCGACGCCGAGGTCGAGACCGCGGAAACCGGAACCGGCGTCGCCGGCTTCGGCCCGCCCCGCACCCTGGGCGTCGGCGTCAGACTGTCGCGCTGAAGCCGTCGCCGGAAGCCATTGCAAATCGTTCGCAACTTCGGCACAAGCCGGAGGTGACTGAAACCGCCGTCTCCGCCAAGCCTAGACCGGCCCTGAACGCCCGTCGGTCGTTCTGGCTGAAACAGCTGCATCAGTGGCACTGGATCTCGGCCGCCCTAAGCCTGATCGGCCTGCTGCTGTTCGCCGTCACCGGCGTCACCCTCAACCACGCGGCGCAGATTCCGGCCCGGCCGGCCACCGTGGAACAGACGGGCCGACTGCCGGCGCCGCTGCTGGCGCGCCTGGCCGATCTGCCGGAGGAAACCACCGACCCCGTCCCCGCCGCCGTCGCACGCTGGGCTTCGGACGCCTTCAAGGTCCGGATCGCAGGCCGCCCCACCGAAACCACCGCCGACGAGGTCTATGTCGCCCTGCCCGAACCCGGCGGCGACGGCTGGCTGACCATCGACCGGGCCACCGGCGAGGCCCTGCGCGAACGCACCACGCGCGGCGCCATCGCCTGGCTGAACGACCTGCACAAGGGCCGCAACACCGGGCCCGTCTGGTACTGGTTCATCGACGTCTTCGCCGCCGCCTGCATCGTCTTCGCCGTCACCGGCTTCGGCCTGACATGGCTGCACGCCCGCCAGCGCCCTTCGACCTGGCCCCTGCTGGGCCTCGGTCTGCTGATACCCGCCGTCATCGCCGTTCTGTTCATTCACTGAGTTCCTGATGCGCCAGCTTCCCCTGATCCTGACCACCGCCGCGGCCGCCGCCGTCGCCGGCCCGGCCCTGGCGGCGGATCTCACCGTCTCGGTCGAGATTCCCCGCCTGTCGGTCGCCGCCTATCACCGCCCCTATGTCGCGGTCTGGATCGAGCGACCCGACAACACCGCCGTGCGCACCCTGGCCGTCTGGTACGAGGTTTCCAACCTCGCCGAGGGCAAGGACTGGCTCAAGGACATGCGCACCTGGTGGCGCCGCGGGGGCCGGTCCCTGACCCTGCCCATGGACGGGGTCTCCAGCGCCACCAAGGCTCCGGGCCGTCACGCCGTCGCCGTGCCCGGCGCCCGGCTGCGCGACCTGCCCGCCGGCGACTACGTCGTGGTCGTCGAGGCCGCGCGCGAACTGGGCGGCCGCGAGGTCGTCCGCGTACCCTTCCGCTGGGGCGCCGCCAACACCGCCCGCGTCACGGGCTCCACCGAACTGGGCGCCGTCAGCGTCGCCGTCACCCGCTAGGGAACCTGGACCATGAAGAAGCGCATCGCCCTCCTCGCCGCCCCCCTCCTGGGTATTCTGGCCGCCTTCGCCCTGCCGATGTCGGCCCAGGCGCACCGCGCCTGGCTGGCCCCAACCTCGACCGTCCTGTCCGGGACGGAGGCCTGGGTCGGCTTCGACGCCGGCATGTCGAACGGCGTCTTCGTCCCGGACCACGCGGCCATGAACCTGGCTGGCCTGATCATCACCGCGCCCGACGGTTCGACCGCCGCGCCGGTCAACGCCATGACCGCAAGATACCGCTCGACCTTCGATCTGCACCTGACCCAGGCCGGTACGTACCGGATCGCCAACGTCTCGGGCGGGGTCATGGTCGCCTACAAGCAGGGCGGCGAGGCGAAGCGCTGGCGCGGGGCCGAGGCGGACATGGCCGCCGCAATCCCGGCCGACGCCACGGACGTGGTCGCCACCCGGTCGAACAGCCGCACCGAAACCTTCGTCACCCTCGGCGCTCCGACCGCCATCACCCTGACCGGCCAGGGCATCGAACTGCTCCCGGTCACCCACCCCAACGACCTCGCCGCAGGCGAGCCCGCGACCTTCAGACTGGTCCGCGACGGCCAGCCCGCCGCCGACCTGGAAGTGACCATCGCCCGCGGCGGCACGCGCTACCGCGACAACCCCGAAGAGATGACGGTCCGCACAGGCGCCGACGGTTCCTTCACCGTCACCTGGCCCGAAGCCGGCATGTACTGGCTGAACGCCTCGATCCGCACCCCGGCGTCGGGATCGCAGCTGGCCTCCAGCGCCGCCTGGAACGGCGTCATGGAAGTCCTGCCCTGACCGGAACCCCGCCAGACCCCCGCGCTGCGCCGCCGCCGGTCGCCATCGGCGGGCCGGCCGCGCAGCCGGAGAACCGCGTCCTGATCCCGACCCATGGCCGGACGCCGGTCCTGCCGGAGTCCGATCTGGTCTGGGACTTCGCCGGCGAAACCATGGGCACGACCTGGGCGGTCCGGCTGGTCCCGCCGCCGGGCCCCGACCGCGCCGCCTTCCAGACCGCGATCGAGGCCGAGCTGGCGGCTGTCGTCGCCCTCTTCAGCCACTGGGACCCGACCTCCGAACTGGCGCGGCTCAACGCAGCGCCGCCCGGTTTCTGGGCGGTGTCACAGCCGTTCTGGGACCTGCTCAACACCGCCCTGGACCTGGCCGACGACACCAATGGGGCGGTCGATCCGACCCTGGGCGCACTCGTCGACCTGTGGGGCTTCGGCCCGCCCGGCCCGCGGACGGACATTCCCTCCGACGATGAGATCGCCGCCGCCCGCGCCCTCAGCGGCTGGGGCGTTCTGCGCCTCAACCGTGAAGCGCGCGCCGTTCAGCAGCTGGGCGGGGTCAAACTGGACCTGTCCGGCATCGCCAAGGGCCACGCCGTCGATCGCGTCTCGGAACGCCTGACCGCCCTCGGCGCCGTCCATCATCTGGTCGAGATCGGCGGCGAGTTGCGGGGCGCCGGCGTCAAGCCGGGCGGCCATCCGTGGTGGGTCGAGCTTCAGCAGGCGCCCGGAACCCCCGCCCCCCGCACCGCCGCCGCCCTGTTCGACATCGCGGTCGCCACCTCGGGCGACTGGGTGCGCCGGTTCGGGAGCGCGGACCGGATCTACAGTCACACCATCGACGGCCGCACCGGCCGGCCGGTCGACAACGGCGTCGCCTCGGTGACAGTGCTGGCCGACACCGCCCTGCATGCCGACGCCATGGCCACGGCCCTGACGGTCATGGGCCCCGCGGAGGGTCTGGCCTGGGCCGAGGCGCTGGGCATCGCCGCCGCCTTCGTGGTGCGCACCGACGGGGGGCTGGTCGAGGTGGTCTCTTCGGCCTTCGCCGCCATGGCCGCCGAGGGCGCGTGACCGCCGATCCGGTGCGTTGGTTGTGGGCGGCGGTCGCCGTCGGCCTGTGGTTGCTGATCGTCGCCGCGGTCGCCCTGGACCGCGCCCGGGTCCGCCGCGCCGCCGCCGCGCGCGCCGATGCGCTGACGTCCGGCGCGGACGCCGTGACGGTCGCCTTCGCCAGCCAGACCGGCCTCGCCGAAGAACTCGCCTGGATAACGGCGCGCAGCCTTTCCGACGCCGGAACCACGGTCCGCGTCCTGCCTCTGGGCGACCTCGACGCGGCGGCGCTCAAGGCCGCGGGCCGGTTGCTGATCGTCGCCTCCACCACCGGCGAGGGCGACGCGCCCGACGGCGTGTCCGGCTTCGTTCGCCAGACCATGGGCGCGCCCGCCGACCTGTCCGGTCTGGGCTATGGCCTGCTGGCGCTGGGGGATCACGCCTACACCGACTTCTGCGGTTTCGGTCGCGCCCTGGACGGTTGGCTGCAGCGCTCGGGAGCCGAGCCCCTGTTCGACCGCGTCGAGGTCGACAACGGCGACGCCGGCGCCATCCGGCACTGGCAGCACCAGCTGGGCCTGCTGACGGGTTCGACGATCCAGCCCGACTGGACGCCGCCCGCCTGTGACCGCTGGACGCTGGTGGAGCGACGCCACCTCAATCCGGGCAGTCCCGGCGGCGAGGCATGGCTGCTGGCCTTCGCGCCCGACGGACACGCGCCGGACTGGGTCGCGGGCGATATCGCCGAGATCGGCCTGCCGGCGCGCGCCGACGGGACCGATCCGGGCAGCCGCGAATACTCCGTCGCCTCCCTGCCCGGCGACGGCCGCGCCGAGTTCATCGTCCGCCGCATGACCCGCCCCGACGGCGCGCCCGGCCTCGCCTCGGGCTGGCTGACCCACGATCTGGCGGTCGGCGACGCCATCGACATGCGGATCCGCGCCAATCGCGGCTTCCACGGCCCCGCAGCCGGGACGCCGCTGATCCTGATCGGGAACGGCACGGGTCTGGCCGGGCTCCGCGCCCACTGGAGAGCCCGCGCCGGTCGGCCGCATGCCGGCTCATGGCTGATGTTCGGGGAACGCACCCGCGCCCACGACGCCTTCCTCGACGACGAGCTCCAGGCCGCTCTGGGGACGCGCGCGCTGACCCGTCTCGACCGCGTCTTTTCGCGCGACGCCGAAGACGGCCGTTACGTCCAGAGTCTGATCAATCAGCACGCGGACGAACTCATCGCATGGGTGGATCGCGGCGCGGCCATCTTCGTCTGCGGCAGTCTCGAGGGCATGTCCCGGGGCGTGCAGGCGGCGCTTGAAGCCGCCCTCGGCGCCGACCGACTTCTCACCCTGGGCGAGACGGGCCGCTACCGGCGCGATGTCTATTAGGCGCGTGTCGCGGATGTGCCGGTTGTGTCCGGCCGATGTGTCCGGCGTGTCGCCGTTGTATCGGCGGATTGTCTCGCATATCCCGGCCCCTGGTGGTCGAAATTGCCGGTTTCAGCAGAATTCCGGAGGCGAAATACTCAGACCTCGGACCAGCGCCGCAGCAGGTTGTGATAGATGGCCGTCAGCTCCAGCACGGCGGGGTCCTGGGCCCCCTTGTCGGCGCTGACCCGCTGGATGGCCACATCCAGCCGGAACAGGGTTTCGCGGTCCGCGTCGTCGCGCACCAGACTCTGGATCCAGAAGAAGCTCGACACCCGCGCCCCGCGCGTCACCGGGGTGACCTGGTGCAGGCTCTTGGACGGATACAGCACCAGATCGCCCGCCGGCAGCTTGACGTTCTGCGGACCGTACATCTCCTCGACGACCAGCTCGCCGCCGTCATAGTCGTCCGGCTCCGACAGGAACAGGGTCGCCGACAGGTCGCTGCGGATGCGGATCGGCCCGCGCTGGCGGATGGCGTTGTCGACGTGCAGGCCGAAGCGCTCGCCGCCCTCATAGCGGTTGAACAGGGGCGCGAAGACCGTGTGCGGCAGGGCCGCCGAGACGAACATCGGATTGGCGTTCAGCGCCTGCTGGATCAGGGCTCCGACCTCGCGCGCCTCGGCGCTGTCCTCGGGCAGCTGCCGGTTGACCTTGGCCCCGGCCGACTGGTGACCCGAGGTCACATTGCCGTCCACCCACGGCCCGGCGTCCAGCCGCGACCGCAGGGTCGCGACCTCGTCCCTGGTGAAGACGCCGGGGATGTGCAGCAGCATGGACGGATCAGTACCTGAGATTGAGCGTCAGGATAGCCTGCCGCGCCGGCGCCACGTCGGCATGGTGCACGCCGTTGGTGCGCAGGATGTATTCCTCGTCGCCCGCGTTCTGGACGTTCAGCTGCATCGAGGCGGTCTCGGTCAGGTCCCAGGAGCCGAACAGGTCGACCCTGGTGTAGGCCGGCGCATGGACGCGGTTGGCCCCGCCGCCGGCCCCGCCCTGGTTGCCGCCGAAGCTGTCCGACACATAGTAGACGCCGCCGCCCAGGCTCAGTTTCGACGTGACGCGCCAGGTCGAGAACAAACTGAAGGAATGCTCCGGCGTATTGGCCAGCGGGTCGCCCACATTGACGTTGTTGAAGGCGCCGGAAACCAGCTCGCTGTCCATCCAGGTGTAGCCGCCAAACACCTGCCACTGGCGGGTGATGTTGCCCGAGACGCCCAGTTCGATCCCCTTCACCTCGGCCTCGCCGGCCTGTTCGAAGACTCCGGGCGCGACCTGGATCTGGGCGTTTTCCCGCTTCAGCATGAAGGCCGCGGCCGACACCGCCAGCCGGTCCCCGAACAGATTGGCCTTGGCCCCGATCTCGAAGCTCCCGGTTTCCTCCGGGTCCAGCAGCACCGTCGCCAGATTGCCCGCGCCCGTCCCCGAACCGGTGTTCTGGTCGCCCGCCGAAATGGTCGGGGGCGTGGCGGAGGTCGCCCAGGACGCATAGACGCTCGAGCTGGCGGTCGGCTTGTAAACCAGGCCGAGTTGATAGTTGACGAAGGTCCAGTCGCCTCCCACCGGCGTATAGACCGGCGCCGCGACCGTGCCGGAAGCATTGCGCCCCTCGACCGAATAGTCGTCGTAACGCAGGCCCAGATTGACCACGAACCGCTCGCCGATCTCGATCGAGTCCAGGGCGTACAGGCCGACCGTGTCGGTCGTACTGCTGCTGATCAGTCCACGGACGATCGTGCCGGTCCAGGGATCCTGCGGGTTCGGATCATACAGCGCCGTACAATCGAAACCGGTCAGGGGCGCAGGGCAGACCGAGCCGCTGGTGGTCGTGACGGTCCAGGACGCATTGCTGTTGTCCTCGCTGGCCAGTTCCAGGCCGACGTCAAGGCTGTGGCGCAGCCCGCCGGTCGAGAAGCGGCCCGTCAGGTCGGTGACGTTGGCGATGGTCCGGGTCGGATTCCAGCGCGACTTGATTCCGCGCTTCATCCAGTATGTCCCGCCGATCAGGGCCACGCCGCCATTGGTGATGTTGCCGCCGTCGCCGGGGTTGGTGACGACATAGTCGTTCAGCGTTTCGGACCAGCGGCTGACGTTGCGGAGCGTCAGGTTGTCGCTGAACGCGTGCTCGAAATCGAAGGTGAAGGCGTCAACCGTATTGGTCAGATAGTCCCGCGCCTCCAGGCCGTAAAAGCTGTCGTAGGGCACGTCCAGAATGCCGCTGTCGGTGGTGCGCACGCCGATCTTGGTGAACAGCGGAATGCCGTAGTCGGGCATCTGGCGGGACGTCAGGTGGTAGTAGCTGAACGTCCCTGTCGAACCCGTGCCCAGCCCCGCCGCCAGCGACAGGCCGACGCCCCATTTGTCATAGTCGACGCTGTCGCGCCCGGGAACGTCGCCTTCCGAACCCATCAGATTGATGCGCAGGCCGGCGGTTTCGCCCAGATTCCAGTTCTGGTCGATCGTCGCGCGCAGATAGCCGTCGGTTCCCGCGCCCAGTCCGAAGCGGGTGAAGTCCGTCAGCCGGGGCGCCTTTGAACCCAGGTTGATGCTGCCGCCGCCCGAACCCCGGCCCGAATAGACGGCGTCGGGGCCTTTTACGACCTCCACCTGTTCGAGGTTGAACACCTCGCGCTGCTGGCCGCCGCTGTCGCGGATGCCGTCGACGAAGACGTTGTTGCCCGAGGCCTGACCCCGGATGAAGGGCCGGTCGGCCAGCGGCTGGCCGCCCTCGCCGGCCCCGAAGGTGATGCCCGGCGAGGTGCGCAGGATGTCCTGCAGCGAGGTCGCCGCCGTCTGTTCGATGATCTGCTGCGGAATGATGGTGATCGAGCGGGGCGTGTCGACCAGCGGCGCCACGAACTCGGGAGCGCGGGGCTCCCGTTTTACCGGATGGCCGTCAACCGTGATGGTCTCCAGCGTCGTCGCCTCCTGCGGCTCGCCCTCTGGTCCCGGCTCGGCCAGGGCGGGACCTGTGATCAACATCCCGGCGGCGCTGGAGGCGAACAGAAGGGCGCGAAGGGCGTCGGCGCGGGAGGACATGGGATGATCCGGAAAACTCGACAATGCGATCTGTTCGCATTATCAGCTTAGCCGGGCCGCGCAATCCCAATTGCGAATAAGTCGCAATTATCGTCGCGCCTTGAGCAGGCGCGTCCGTTCGGCGTCAGGCCCGGGGCGCCCTCCTGACGCGGTCAGGTCTGAGTAAAAACAGACAACCTTGGCTGTATATACTATCGGGGGTTGGGTAACGCGGGCCCCGATCTAGCCGGTCATTATGATTTACCTCGATTTCATCTTGATTTCGTAGAAGCGAAGGGATGCGTCGCCTCTTCGTCCCTCGTGTGTCGCCCCTGCACGCCGTTCCGGCTGTCGCGGGGAACCTGACGGTCCGCGCGCCCGCGACCGCCCTCCGCGACCCCGGCACAGCGGCGGCCCTGCGATGAAGGTGTCCGCATGGGTTCATCGCCTGCTGACATTCCGAAATCTGCGGACGCGTCTGACCCTGCTCTACATGGGATTGTTCGGGCTCGCCCTGATCCTCAGCGCCATCGCCGTGGTCACGGCGGTGACCAACAGCGCGCGCCATATGGCCCGCGACCAGATGGCCGCCACCGGCGCCGTCTACGGCCAGCTTTGGGAGATGCGCTCGGCCCGGTTGCGTCAGGACGCCGCCGTCCTGGCCCGTGACGGCGGCCTTGGCGACGCTCTCGCCGCCGAAGACGAAACGAGGACGCGCGCGGCGCTGGAGAGCCTGCGGCTCCGCCACGGCGTCGACGGAGCGCTGATCCTTGGGGTCGACGGGCGGGTGGCCTCCGCCGGAATCAATCCGGACCAGGCCTCTCTGAACCTTCTGTTCAGGGGACTTGCGTCCGGCGGAACCGAGACCGGCGTCCTGGCGGTCGGCGGCCAGCCGTTCCGGATGGTCGCCTCGCCCCTCGGGACGCCGGACCTGACCGGCTGGATCGTGTTCGCCGAGCGGCTGGACGCGGGCGAGATGCGGGGTCTGGAACGCCTGTCGGCCATTCCCCTGTCCGCCACGGTCATCCTGACCCCCACGTCCGGGACGACGGACGGACCCGCCGCCGCAGTCCGCACCGGGGAGGGGCCGTCGATGCGGTTCACCCGGCCCCTGCCGGGCTTCGACCCCGCATCGCACGCGGCCCTGTTGCTGACCTACCCCTTGAACCGGGTCATGAGTCCCTATGGAACGCTCTTCCTGTGGCTGACGGCGATCGGCGGGGCCGGCCTCGCCCTGCTGATGGGCGGCGCCTGGGCGTTGTCGCGCGGACTGACCCGGCCAATCACCGCCCTGGATGAGGCCGTCCACCGTCTGCAACGGGGCGAGTACGTCGAGGCCCCCGTAACGTCCGGCGACGAGATCGGCCGTCTGGCCGCAAGCTTCAACGCCATGGTCGGCGATCTGAAAGACCGCGAGGCGAAGCTGACCCACATGGCCCTGCACGATCAGGAGACGGGCCTCCCCAACCGCCTGTCCCTCGAGCGGAAGGCCGGCGCCCATGCCGACGCATGGGTGGTCCTGTTCGGGGTCGACCGTTTCGAGGTGGTCCGCAACGCTATCGGCTACGATTCCATGGGACGGCTGCTGGCCTCCCTCGGTGCCCGGCTCTCGGCCCTGGCCGACGGCGCGCCCATGGCCCGGGTCGGCGCGGGCGCCCTGGGTCTTGTCATCATCGCCAGCAACAAGGCCGAGGCGCTGGAAGCCGCCGAAAGCCTGGCGGCGGCGGCCCAGGCCCCGATCAACGTCAACGGCGCCCCGGTCGACATCGCCCTGACCGCCGGCGTCGCGGGCCATGGCGCGGCCGGCTCGGACCTGACCTCGCCGGTCGACCGGGCCGCCATCGCCCTCGACCAGGCCCGTGCGACGCGCCGTTCCGCCGCGGCCTTCGACGAGGCCGCCTATGGCGATCCGGGCGGCAATCTTTCACTGATCTCCGAACTGATGACCGCCCTCAGCGACGGCGAGGTCGCCCTGGCCTATCAGCCGAAATACGACTTCCGGGCCCAGGGCATCACCGGCGTCGAGGCGCTGATGCGCTGGACCCATCCGCGCCGCGGGGTGGTTTCGCCCGACCTGTTCATCGGCATGGCCGAAGAGACGGGCCACATCCGCCCCCTGACCGAATGGGCCATCCGCCGGGCGATCGCGGACCAGAAGATCCTGGCCGCCGCGGGCCACGCCATGACCGTCTCGGTCAACATCTCCGGCCGTCTGTTGTCCGACGAAAGCTTCGCCGATTTCGCCGTCGGCGAGGTCGCGGCCTCGGGCGCCGATCTCTGTTTCGAGATCACCGAAACGGCGGTGATGGACAATCCGGAAATGGCCCTGGGCATCGTCGCCCGCTTCGCCGACGCGGGCATCTCGGTCTCGCTGGACGACTATGGTTCGGGCCTGTCTTCCCTGACCTATCTGAAGCGCATCCGCGCCGACGAACTGAAGATCGACAAGAGCTTCATCCTAGGACTGGACGAGTCGGCCCGCGATGGCCTGCTGGTCAAGTCGACCATCGACCTGGCCCACGGCCTCGGCCTCAAGGTGACCGCTGAAGGCGTCGAGACGCCCACCGCCCTGGCCCTGCTGCGCGGCATGGGCTGCGACATGGCCCAGGGCTATCTGATCGGCCGGCCCGTACCGATGGCCGGCCTGCTGGACCGCCTGGACGCCCCCGCCCAGGAGACCAGGGCCGTCGTCCGCTAGCCGGCCGCCACCAGCTTCATCGACACCGACAGATCGGCCAGCTTCGCCGCATCGACCGGGGTCGCCTTGCCGATCATCATCCGCCCGGCCATGAATTCCGCCGGCGCATTGACGGCCTCGACGCACAGGATCCGGTCGCCCGCGAGATGGAAGACGGCGAAGGAGGCGCCCTGTCCGATAACGCCCGGATCGCCGCGCACGATCTGGCGGTCGGCGCCGTCCGGCAAGCCTGCGATCTGAAGCTTGAGGTCATACTGGTCCGACCAGAACCACGGGACTTCCGGCGCCGGCGCGGGCCGTCCGACGATCGCCGAGGCCGCCTGCTTCGCCTGCTCCAGCGCATTGGGCACGCTCTCCAGACGATGCCGCCGTCCGCCGTGCACCGGGATCGGACGGAACGTCGCGTCGCCGACGGCCCAGATGGCGGGGTCCGAGGTCCGGGCGTTTTCGTCCACGATGACGCCGTTCCCGCACGCAAGGCCCGCCGTCCGGGCCAGGGCGTCGCGGGCCAGCGCGCCCACCCCGACCAGCACCGCATCGGCCTCGATCAGCCGCCCGTCCGCCAGCCGGACTCCGGCCTCTTCGAACGCCGTGACCTCGGCCCCGGTCAGGACCTCGACGCCCTCGCTGCGGTGGCGGGCGGTGAAGAAGGCGGACAAGGTCCCGGATGCGACCCGCGCCAGCACCCGGTCCATCCGCTCCATGATGACGGCTTCGGCGCCCAGCGCCCGCGCCGAGGCCGCGGCCTCCAGCCCGACATAGCCGCCGCCGACGATGGCCAGCCGGCGGCCCGGCCGCAGCGCCGCCTTCAACCGCCCGGCGTCGGCCAGAGTCCGCAGTTCCAGCAGTTCGGGGCGATCCGCGCCCGGGATCGCCAGCCGCCGCGCCGTGGACCCGGTCGCCAGGATCAGGGCGTCATACGGCTCGACCGTCCCGTCGGCGAAGCTCACCGTCCGCGCCGCGGGATCGATCGTCGTCGCGGTCACGCCCGTGCGCAATTCGATCCCGTGCTCCGCATAGAAGCTCTCGGGGCGCAGCAGCAACGCCTCCAGATCCGCCTCGCCCTTCAGCCAGGCTTTGGACAGGGGTGGCCTCTGATACGGCGCGACCGGCTCCTCGCCCGCCAGAACGATGGGGCCCTCGTGACCATACTGGCGCAGCAGGGCCGCCGCCGTTCCGCCCGCGTGGCCCGCGCCGATAATGAGCACCCTGTTCGTCATTCGGACCCTGCAGACGATTTTTGCGGACGGTCCAGCCGCCGTCCCGGTCGAGGTAGGCGAAACGCGCGCGCCCGAAAACCCCGACTCTTCGGGAAACGATTCCGCGACGTCGGGGTTATGACCGGTACCCGACACAGTCCGGGCAGTATCTGTCAGTCGCCTATGAACATCCCTCCCGAGTCTCCCTCCTTCTCCGACGAGGAGATGGAGGCCGCGGCCGAGGCCCTGAAATGGCAGGCGGCCTCCGCTCGCGCCGCCGGCGCCAAACATCGCGCCCGCCTCATCGACCAGCTTGAGTCGCAGGCCCCGGACGACGCCACGACGCCGCTTGGCTGAGGCGCTTGACTGTTCCACTGTTACAGCATAGTGGAACGCGATGACTGACGCTCCGTCCCCCAAGGCCCTCGCCAGGGCCGCCGACGACCGCATTGCGCTTTATGACGCGTTGCTGTCGCTGCGCTCGCGCGAAGAACTGGATGCGTTTCTCGCCGATCTCTGCACCCCGGCCGAGCTGCGCGCCTTCGCCGAGCGTTGGGCGGTGGCGCGGCTTCTGGACGAGCGGGTCAGGACCTATCGCGAGATCGCTGTGGAGGCCGGGGCCAGCCCGACCACGGTCGTCCGCGTCGCCCGCTTCCTGAAAGAGATGCCGCATCAGGGCTACCGCCTCGTCCTCGACCGCATCAAAGCCTGAGTAGAAACATGAGCACCGTCCAGGGCCGGCTGCGCATCGCCGTGCAGAAATCCGGCCGCCTGTCCGATCGCAGCCTCGACCTCGTCCGCGATGCGGGCCTGCGCGTCGTCAAGGGGAACAACGACCTGCTGTACAGGGTCGAAAACTATCCCATCGATCTGCTGCGCGTGCGCGACGACGACATCCCGACCTTCGTCGCCGATGGCGTCTGCGACCTCGGCATCGTCGGCGAGAATGTGCTGGAGGAGGTCCGCAACGGCGGCCCCGTGGCCGAGGTCCTGATGCCGCTCGGCTTCGGCCGCTGCACCCTGAAGATCGCCGTTCCCCCCGCCCTGGCTTACGAGGGTCCCGCCTCGCTGGACGGCCTGCGCATCGCCACCTCCTATCCGAAGATCCTGCGCCGGTTTCTCGACGCCCGGGGCGTCCAGGCTGACATCGTCACCATGCGCGGCGCCGTCGAGGTGGCGCCCCGGTTGAAGCTGGCCTCCGCCATCTGCGACCTGGTCTCGACCGGAGCCACGCTTGAGGCGAACGGCCTTGGCGCCAAGGACACCGTCCTCGAAAGCCAGGCGGTCCTGATCAGGTCTCCGGTCGCACCCGAAGCCGGCCTGCAACATCTGCTGGACAGCATCATCGAGCGCATGGCGGGGGTCGTCTCCTCCCAGGGCGCCAAATACGTCATGCTGAACGCGCCGCGCTCCGCCCTGGCCGAGATCACCGCCATCCTGCCCGGTGCGGGCGCCCCGACCGTCATGCCCCTGTCCGGGCGTGACGACGCGGTCGCCGTTCACGCCGTCTGTCAGGAGGCCGTCTTCTGGGAAACGCTGGAGCGCCTGAAGGCCGCCGGCGCCTCGGCCATCCTGGTCCTTCCCATCGAGAAGATGATGTGATGAAGCGCTTTGACTGGACCACGCTGGACGCCGCCGGCCGCGCCGCCGCCCTCGCCCGGCCGCTCCGCCGCACCGAGGCCCGCGTCGCCGACACGGTGCGTGACATCCTCGAGGATGTGGCCGCGCGCGGCGGTCAGGCCGTGACCGACTGGAGCGTCAGACTGGACGGCGCCCCGCCCCGTCGCATCGCCCTCACGCCCGACCTCACGGCCGCCGCCCGCGACCGCCTGCGCCCCGCCGACACCCGGTCCATCCGCATCGCCGCCGAGAACGTCCGCATCTTCCACGAGGCCACCCGCCCGGAAGACCCGGACTGGGTCGAGATCACCCCGGGCGTCCGCTCGCGTCTGGTCTGGCGCCCGCTGCGTTCCGCCGGCCTCTATGTCCCCGGGGGTTCGGCGCCGCTGTTCTCATCCCTGCTGATGATGGCCATTCCCGCCGCTGTCGCAGGCGTCGGGCGACGCGTCGCCGTCACCCCGCCGTCGAAGTCGGGCGAGCCCCACCCGGCCATGATCTACGCCGCCGCCGAGGCCGGGCTCGACGAGCTCTGGCTGATCGGCGGGGCCCAGGCCATCGCCGCCCTGACCTTCGGCGCCGAGCTGGAAGACGGCGTCATCGAGCCCTGCGACAAGCTGTTCGGCCCGGGCAACGCCTGGGTGGCCGAAGCCAAGAAGCAGGCCTCTGGCCGCCCCGGGGGGCCCGCCGTCGACATGCCCGCCGGCCCGTCCGAACTGCTGGTCATCGCCGACCGCCGCGCCGATCCGGTCCTCGCCGCCGCCGACCTGCTCAGCCAGGCCGAACACGACGCCGACGCCCAGGTGGTGCTGGTCTGCGACAGCGAGCGGATGATCGACGATATCCTCGCGGAGGTGGAGGAACAGCTTCCCTCCCTGCCCCGCGCCGACATCGCCCGGGCCTCCCTCGCCGAGGGCCGGGCCATCCGCGTGGCCGATCTCGACACGGCCTGCGCCGTCGCCAACGCCTATGCTCCCGAACACCTCGCCCTCCAGACCGAGGACGCCGAAGACCGCGTCGCGAAGATCACCGCAGCCGGCGCCGTCTTCTTGGGCCCCTTCGCGGCCGAGACCCTGGGCGACTACGCCGCTGGTCCCAGCCACGTCCTGCCCACCGACGGCGCCGCCCGCACCCTGGGCGGGCTGACCACGGCCAGCTTCATGACCTCCATGTCGGTCCAGAGCGTCACCGCGGCCGGCGCCGCCGCACTGGCCCCGATCGCCGCCCGCCTCGCCCGGCTGGAGGGTCTCGAGGCCCACGCCCGCGCCGCCGATCTGAGGACGGGCGAATGAACAACCTGCCCGCCCCCTTCGCCCCGCTGGTCGCCGGCGGCGACGGCCTGGATCGCTATCCGGGCGAGCCGCTCGCCCTCGCCGCCCGCATGGGCGAGATCTATGGCGTTCCCGCCGACCATGTTCTCCCGGTGCGCGGCCTGACCCACGGCCTCGAACTGGTCTTCCGCCTCGCCGCCCGCGACGGTCAGGCGGTCGAGGCGCCCGACGCCGAGCCCTGCCGCACCCTCGCCGCCCTCTACGCCGCCCCGGCCGCGGACGCCCCGGTCGCCGCCGTCATAGTGCGCGCTCCCGGCTCGGCCGAAGCAGTGTCGGAAATGGCCGAAATCGTCGCCCCGACCCTGCTGATCGTGGACGAAGGACTGGCCGAATTCGTCACCAACTCGTCTGCCGCGACAGTTGTCGGCCGCCACGCCAATCTGATCGTCCTGCGCAGCCTGTCGCTGGCCTACGGTCTCGCCGGAGCGCGCGTCGGAGCCGCCCTGGCCCAACCCGAAACCCTTGCCCGTCTCGCCGCCGTGCTCGAGCCTTGGGCCCTGCCCGAGATCTCGGTGCGTCTCGCCCTTCAGGCGCTCGATCCCTCCCGCATGATGGAGAGCGCGGAACGCCTCGCCGCCGTCCGCCGCGAGCGCGAACGGCTGGTCAAGGCGCTGGGCCGCGAGATGGCCGTCGAGCCGGGCTTCGGCCCGGTCATCATGGCGCGGCCGTCGGACCCCGACGGCGTCATGACCGCGCTGGCCCGGTTCGGGGTGGCCGCCGAACGCGCCGGCGAGCGGGTCCGCCTGCCTGTGTCCGCCACGGCCGTGATCAACGACCGGCTGCTGGCCGCCCTCGGTCTTGGCTCCGCGGCAGGCAGCCCGCACCGCACCGGTCAGGCCGTCCGCGACACAAAGGAGACCCGCATCGTCTGCGCCGTCGATCTCGACGCCGCGGACCCGGTCTCGATCGCCACCGGCGTCGGCTTCTTCGACCACATGCTGGAGCAGGTCGCGGCCCACGGCGGCTTCTCGCTGCGGCTGGCCTGCGAGGGCGACCTGCACACCGACCCGCACCACACCATCGAGGATTCCGCCATCGCCCTCGGCCAGGCGCTGAAGCAGGCGCTCGGCGAGCGCCGGGGCATCGCCCGCTATGGCTTCGTCCTGCCCATGGACGAAGCCAGGGCCTCGGTCTCCATCGACCTGTCGGGCCGGCCCTATCCGGTCTTCGAAGGGACCTTCTCCACCCCCTTCATCGGCGACTACCGCACCGACCTGACCGCCCACGTCTTCCGTTCGCTGGCCGAGGCCATGGGCGCGGCGATCCACGTCTCAGTCACCGGCGTCGACGACCACCACAAGACCGAGGCCGTCTACAAGGCCTTCGGCCGCGCCCTGCGTCAGGCCATCCGCATCGACGGCGACGCCGTCCCGTCGACCAAGGGCGTGCTGTGAGGTCCCGCCCCAATCCCGCGAAGGAGGTCACCGTCCTCGCCTACGGCGCCGGCAACACCGCCTCGGTCCAGTTCGCGCTGGAGCGGCTCGGCGCGACCGTGCGCCTGACCGCCGATCCCGCGGCGGTCGCGAACGCCGAGCGCCTGATCCTGCCCGGCGTCGGGGCTGCCGGCTACGCCATGTCCCGCTTGCGGGATTTCGGTCTGGTCCAGCCCATCCGGTCGTTCGAACGGCCTCTGCTCGGCGTCTGCCTTGGTCAGCAACTTCTCTTCGGAGCCAGCGATGAGGGCGGGTCGGTCGGCCTGCTCGACTTCATCCCCGGCCACGTTCGCCCCATCATTCCGGCGCCGGATCGGCCTGTCCCGCATATGGGATGGTCGCGCTTGTCCCGCCTCAGGGACGACCCCCTTCTGGAAGGCGTCGAGGACGGCGCCTGGGCCTGGTTCGTGCACGGCTTCGTCTGCCCGGACGGCCCGGCGACCCTCGCCCGCGCGGAGTACGGCGGCCCGGTTCCCGCAGTCGTCCGCTCCGGCAACCGGTGGGGCTGCCAGTTCCACCCCGAGCGCTCGGCCGCGACCGGCGCCCGCATCCTGAAGAATTTTCTGGAGCTCCCCGCGTGATCGTCTACCCCGCTATCGATCTGAGCGACGGCGTCTGCGTGCGGCTGATGCACGGCCGTTTCGACGCGGTCACCCGCTATGACGAACGGCCCGCCGTGCGTCTAGCCGCCTTCGCCGCCTCGGGCGCGCGCTGGGCCCACATCGTGGATCTGGACGGCGCCGAGGCCGGACGCGCCGTCCAGCACGCCCTGATCGGCGAACTGGCCGGGGCGGTCGACATCCGCATCCAGTCGGGCGGCGGCGTCCGTTCCGCCGACGATGTCCACACCCTGCTGGACGCCGGCGTCGCCCGGGTCGTCGTCGGATCGCTGGCGGTCTCGCAGCCCTGGATCGTGGCCGACTGGCTGACCCGGTTCGGCGCCGACCGCATCACCCTGGCCATCGACGTCAAGGCCGATGGCGACCGCTGGATTCCCGCGCTCAAGGGCTGGACCGAGGCCGCCGAGGTCGATCTCTGGGCCGCGCTCGACCGCTTTCCGCCGGGCCTCGCGCGGCACCTGCTGGTCACCGATGTGGGCCGCGACGGCGCCCTGACGGGTCCCAACATCGACCTGCTCGGCGAGATCGTCCGCCGCCGCCCCGATCTGAAGGTCCAGGCCTCGGGCGGGGTGTCGCAGCTGTCCGACCTGACAGACGCCCGCGCCGCCGGCTGCGACGGCGTCATCGTCGGCCGGGCCCTCTACGAGGGCCGCTTCACGGTCGCCGAGGCCGTGGCGGCATGACCGCCCGCCGCATCATCCCCTGTCTCGACGTCAGGGACGGACGCGTGGTCAAGGGCGTCCGTTTCGAGGGTCACACGGACATGGGCGACGCCTCCGAACTGGCCGCCCGCTACCGCGACCAGGGCGCCGACGAACTGGTCTTCTACGACATCACCGCCAGCCCCGAGGGCCGCACCCTCGACTATGGCTGGGTCCGCGACATCGCCCGCCTCCTGGACATTCCCTTCAGCGTCGCCGGCGGCATCCGCAGCGTCGATCAGGCGGCCCGCTGCCTCGACCACGGCGCCGACAAGGTATCGATCAACTCTCCCGCCCTCGAGCGCCCCGAGCTGATCGGCGAAATGGCCGGTCGGTTCGGCGCCCAGTGCGTCGTCGTCGGCGTGGATTCGAAGCGCTCCGGCGACGACTGGTTCGTGCACCAGTACACCGGCGACCCCGACGCCAGCCGCGGCGCCGGCCGCCGCACCCTCGACTGGATCATCGAGGCGCAGGATCTCGGCGCCGGCGAGATCGTCCTCAACTGCATGGACGAGGACGGCGTCCGCCGCGGCTATGACATCGTCCAGCTGTCCGAGGCCAGAGGGCGGCTGACCATCCCGCTGGTCGCCTCCGGCGGCGCCGGCGCGCCCTCGCACTTCCTCGAGGTGTTCGAACAGGCCGACGTCTCCGGCGCCCTGGCCGCCAGCGTCTTCCACACCGGGACCCTGGCCATTCCCGATCTCAAGGCGTTCCTGTCGGACGCCGGGCAGGAGATGAGACTGTGATCGACCCCTCCACCCTCGATTTCGACAAGTCCGGCGGCCTGATCCCGGTCGTCGTCCAGGACGCCGCCACCCTGCAGGTCCTGACGCTGGCGTACATGGACCGCGCCGCCCTCGACGAGACCATCGCCGCGGGTGAAGCCACCTTCTTCTCCCGTTCGCGCGGCGGCCGCTGGCGCAAGGGCGAAACCTCGGGCGACCGGCTGCATGTCGTCTCGATGACGCCCGACTGCGACGCGGACTCCCTCGTCCTCAAGGTCCGCCCCGTCGGCAATGCCTGCCACCTGAACCGGGTGAGCTGTTTCGGCGAAGAGGACGCTCCCGGCCTCGGCCGCATAGCCCGGCTGGAGGCGACCATCGCCGCCCGCGCCGCCGCCGACCCGGCCGACAGCTGGACCGCCCGCCTGCTGTCCGAAGGCCCCAAACGCGCCGCGCAGAAGGTCGGCGAGGAGGGCGTCGAGACGGCCCTGGCCGGCGCAGCGGGCCCCGATACGGAACTCGCATCCGAGGCCGCGGATTTGATCTATCACCTGCTGGTGTTGCTGCGGGCCCGTAACATGGTGTTTCAGGACGTCCTGGACGTCTTGGCTCGGCGGGCGGAAGCGGCCAGACAAACTGAAGGTCCACCCGGGATCTGAATGAAGGAGAGCGCATGGCGGCCCTGGTGCTGTTCGGCGGCGGCGGCGACCTCGCCATGCGGATGCTGTTGCCCTCGCTCTATTTCCTCGAGCACGACGGGCTGCTGCCTGACGGCCTCAAGATCATCGGCGCCGCCCGTTCGGACGAGAGCCGCGCGGAATACGTCGCCAAGGTCCGCGCCTCGGTCGAGAGCAAGGCGAAGGCCGACGACGCCTGGTCCGACGAAGCCTGGGGCCGCATGGAGGCCCGCCTCGACTATCTGGCAGTCGACGCCACCAGCGCCGAGAGCCTGAAGCCGCTCAAGGACAGGATCGGCGAAGGGGCCTGCACCAGCTTCCTGGCCGTCTCGCCTTCGCTCTACGCCCGCATCGTCACGGCCATGCGCGCCGCCGGCCTGGCCGAGGCCGACGACCGGGTGGTGCTCGAAAAACCGGTCGGGCGCGACCTGGAAACCTTCCGCGAGATCGACGACGCCGTGGCGGACGCCTTCTCGGAACAGCAGGTGTTCCGCATCGATCACTACCTCGGCAAGGAGACGGTCCAGAACCTGATCGCCCTGCGCTTCGGCAACACCATCTTCGAGCCGCTATGGAACAACCTCAGCATCGACCACGTCCAGATCACGGTCGGCGAGACCGTCGGCGTCGGCGACCGCTGGCCCTATTACGACGAGTACGGAGCATTGCGGGACATGCTCCAGAACCACATGCTCCAGCTGCTCTGCCTCGTGGCCATGGAGCCGCCTTCGGACCTCGATCCGGACTCGGTGCGCAACGAGAAGGTCAAGGTGCTGCGCAGCCTGCGTCCGATCACCCCCGAGGAGGCCGAACGCGTCACCGTGCGCGGCCAGTACGTCGCCGGAACCGTCGAGGGGAAGCCTGCGAAAGGCTATGACGAGGAACGCGGCGCGGCCTCCGACACCGAGACCTTCGTCGCCATCCGCGCCGATATCGACAACTGGCGCTGGGCCGGCGTTCCCTTCTTCATGCGCACGGGCAAACGCCTGCCGGAAAAGCGCACCGAGATCGTCATCCAGTTCAAGCCGCTGCCGCATTCCATCTTCGACAACGACCGCGGCCAGGTCCAGGCCAACCGCCTCGTCATCGCCCTCCAGCCCGAGGAGGACATCTCCCTGTCGGTGATGAACAAGAAGCCGGGGCTGGATCAGCGCATGCAGCTGCAGCCGATCCAGATGTCCCTGTCCTGGGGGCAGAACGACAAGTCCGCCAAACCGCCCCGCCGCCGCATCGCCTATGAGCGGCTGCTGCTCGACGCCCTGAACGGCGACTCCACCCTGTTCGTCCGTCGCGACGAGGCGGAACAGGCCTGGAAATGGGTCGATGAGGTCTCCGAGGCCTGGCAGGGCGCGGCCTTCAAGCCGAAGGACTACGTCGCCGGAACCTGGGGTCCGCCCGAGTCGGGCTATCTGCTGTCCCGCACCGGCCGTCACTGGAACACGGGCGATGCGTGATTACCCCGCTCCGCTCATCCCGGCGAAAGCCGGGACCCAGTTCTTTGGGCGACCGGTGACGCCGGGTGCACGCGTTCGCCAATCCCGGAGAGCCTGCGCAACGAAAGGACCGGGTCCCGGCTTTCGCCGGGATGAGCGGAAATAATGATGCCTGTCATCCAGACCTTCGCCGATAGCGCTTCCTGGGCCTCAGCCTGCGCGACCCGCCTGACCGACACTCTGGCCGTCGCCCTCGCTGAAACCGGCAAGGCCGTCTTCGCCGGCGCCGGCGGATCGACTCCCGCCCCGATCTACCGCGCCATGGCCGACGCGGATCTCGACTGGTCCCGCGTCGCCGTCACCCTGATCGATGAACGCTACGTCCCCGAGACCTCGCCCGAGTCGAACGCGGCCCTGATCAAACGGACCCTGATGACCGGCCCGGCCGCCGCCGCGCGTTTCATTCCGCTGTATCATCCCGAGGTCACCGTCGACCGCGCCGCCGCCGTCGCCGCCCACGCCCTGGCCCGCGAGGGCCGCCGTCTCGACGCGGTCCTTCTCGGCATGGGGGAGGATGGCCATATCTGCTCCATGTTCCCCGGCAGCCCGACCCTGAAGACCCTTCTCTCGCCAACCCTGCCCCCGACCGTTCTGGGAGTGCCCCCCGGCCGCGATAGCGCGGCGCCCAGCCTCGAGCGGCTGTCGATCAACCTGCCGTATCTGATGGGCGCCCGGCGCGTCGTCCTGGCCGTCACCGGCGCCGCCAAACGCGCCGTATTCGAACGCGAGGCCGCCGGCGACCCCGCCGTCCAGCCCATCGCCGCCCTGATCGCGGCGAACGTCCCCCTCGACGTTCTGTGGACGGAGAAAGCCTGATGCCCCCCAAAAACGGAGCCCTCCATCCCGTCGTCGCCGCGGTCACCGCCCGCATCGTCGAGCGCTCGAAAGCCACGCGCGCCGACTACCTGCGCCGCATGGACGCCGCTCGTGACTCCGGCGCCGGCCGCGCCAAACTGTCCTGCGCCAACTGGGCCCACGCCTTCGCCGGCGCCCCGGTGAAGGACAAGCTGAACGCCATGTCGGGGACCCAGCCCAATGTCGGCGTGGTCACCGCCTACAACGACATGCTTTCGGCGCATCAGCCATTCGAACGCTTCCCGCAGATCATCCGCGACGCCGTGCGCGAGGTGAACGCCACCGCCCAGGTCGCCGGCGGAACGCCCGCCATGTGCGATGGCGTCACCCAGGGACGTCCGGGGATGGAGCTGTCGCTGTTCAGCCGCGACGTCATCGCCATGTCGACGGGCGTGGCCCTGACGCACGACGCCTTCGACGCCGTCATCGCCCTGGGTGTCTGCGACAAGATCGTGCCGGGCCTGTTCATGGGCTCTCTCGCCTTTGGCCATCTCCCGGTCGTCTTCGCCCCCGCCGGCCCCATGCCCTCGGGCATCCCCAACGCGGAAAAAGCCCGCGTCCGCGCCCTCTACGCCCAGAACAAGGTGAGTCGGTCCGAGCTGCTGGAAAGCGAGATCGGCAGCTACCATTCGCCCGGCACCTGCACCTTCTACGGCACCGCCAACTCCAATCAGATGATGATGGAGCTGGGCGGCCTGCACCTGCCCTCGACCGCCTTCGTCCATCCCGAGACGGGCCTGCGCGACGCCCTGACGGCGGCGGCGGCCAAGCGCGCCGTCGAACTGGCCCGCTCGGGTCAGGGCCGCATGGCCGACGTCATCTCCGAGAAGTCGATCGTCAACATGATCGTCGCCCTGCTGGCCACCGGCGGCTCGACCAACCACGCCATCCATCTGGTCGCCATGGCGCGCGCGGCCGGCGTGCTGATCGACTGGACCGACATGGACCAGCTCAGCTCGGTCACCCCTCTGCTGGCCCGCGTCTATCCCAATGGCTCGGCCGACGTGAACGCCTTCCAGGCCGCAGGCGGCGTCGCCTTCGTCGCCCGCGAACTGGCGCAGGCCGGCCACATCCACTCCGATGTCGTCACCGTCATGGGCGAGGGCATCCATCACTATTTCCAGGAGCCGGTCATGATCGACGGCGAACTGGTGTGGAAGGATGGCGTCACGGAAAGTCTGGATACGGACATTCTGCGCCCCGCCTCTGATCCCTTCGACACCGAGGGCGGTCTGCGGCTGGTTCAGGGCGACCTCGGCCGGGCCGTGATCAAGGTCTCGGCGGTCAAGCCCGAGAACCGCATCGTCGAGGCCCCCGCCGCCGTCTTCGAAACCCAGGAGGATGCGCTTCAGGCCTTCCGGGACGGCAAGCTCGACCGCGACGTCGTGGTGGTTCTGCGTTTCCAGGGCCCCAGGGCCAACGGCATGCCCGAGCTCCACAGCCTGTCGCCCGCCCTGTCCGTGCTCCAGGACAAGGGCTTCAAGGTCGCCTTCGTCACCGACGGCCGCATGTCCGGCGCGTCTGGCAAGACGCCGGCCGCCATCCACGTCTCTCCCGAGGCCCTCGCCGGCGGCCCGCTGGCCCATGTCCGCGACGGCGACATCATCCGCCTCGACGCCGATGCGGGCGTTCTGACCACCATCGGGGTTCCCGGC
>NZ_DATMYH010000097.1:0-25036 GCF_035561115.1 Brevundimonas sp. | reverse complement strand
CGCCTGGGGCGTCCGTCCCCGCACCCTCGGCGACCGCATCGGCCAGCAACTGCGGACCAGCACCCTCGGCTGCGCCTCGCCCGAAATCCTCAGCGCGGCCGAACAAATGGTCTGCAGGGACCGCTTCGGCCAGCGGGCCGCCGCCGCCCGGCCCATCGAAGGCACGGGCAACCCGGAACGCGACGCCCGCTTCGCCCGCGAGGGGGCCCGCCGCCTCGCCGAATATGAGGCCCGCCGCCGACCCCTCGCCGGCGGCAGCGGCAACGTCGGGCCCCAGGACGGGCCCGGCTCCAACTTCGGCATGGGCGTGGCCGGCGCGCACCTGGACCCATCGCTGCGTCCGGACTCGACCCGCAACGTCCGCACCCGCCGCGACGGCGACCGCGCCGCCGGCCAGCCGATGACCCCCGGCGGCGGCTTCGACCGCGACTGATCAGCCCGCGGTCCAGCCCCCGTCGACCATCACCGACCCGCCCGTCATCAGGGTGGAGGCGTCGGACGCCAGCAGCAGAAGCGCCCCGGTCAGCTCCTCCATCCGGCCCAGCCGCCCCAGCTTGATGCGGCTCAGCACGAAGTCGCGCGTCCCGGGGGTGTCGAGGATCGGCCGGGTCATGGCGGTGTCGATGAAGGTCGGGCAGATGGTGTTCACCCGCAGCCCATGCGGCGCCAGATCGATCGCCATGCAGCGGGTCAGCCCCTCCAGCCCCCATTTCGAGGCGCTGTACAGCGACCGCCCTGCCCCGCCGACATGGCCCATCTGCGACGAGACATTGATGATCGACCCGGGCCGGCCCGCCTCCAGCAGTCCCTTCGCCACCGCCTGGGCCACGAACAGGGCGGACTTCAGATTGAGGGTCAGGACCGCGTCATAGTCCTCTTCCGTCACCTCGGTGATCGGGCGGATGCGGTTCGCCCCGGCGTTGTTCAGCAGGATGTCGAACGGCCCCCGCGCCGCGATCTCGCGCCCCACAGCGGCGATGTCGGTGACGTCCAGCACAAAGGCGTCGGCCTCGAACCCGGCCTCGCGGATCGCCCGCACCCGCGCGTCGAGGTCGCCGGCGGTGCGGCCGCACAGGGTCACCGCCGCCCCCGCCTGGGCGAAGACCTCGGCCCCGGCCGCGCCGATGCCCCGTCCTCCGCCCGTCACAAGGGCGCGCTTGCCGTCGAGGCGGAAGGACGGAAGGGGGATCAGGGTCATGGCGGCTCTCCGGGCGGCCCCCAGCTTCACCATGAAAGCACCAAAAGAAAAGGGCGGCCCCGTCGCCGGGGCCGCCCTCATCACGGTTGGATTGTCATCCCGGGCTCGACCCGGGATCAGCCTTCGCTGCTCTCCAGCTCCAGCGCCAGATCGGCCGGAAGCGGCTCGATGGCCTCTTCCCGCTGCGACGTCAGTTCGGCGTCGCGTTCGTTGGCGATCTTCTGCAGGGCGCGGAGATAGGCGCCCGTGCCGGCCGGAATCAGGCGGCCGACGATGACGTTCTCCTTCAGGCCTTCCAGCGTATCGACCTTGCCGTTGACCGAGGCGTCGGTGAGGACGCGGGTGGTCTCCTGGAAGGACGCCGCCGAGATGAAGCTGCGGGTCTGCAGCGACGCCTTGGTGATGCCCAGCAGGACCGGCTGGGTGGTGGCGATACGGCCGCCGCGCTTCTCGACCTTGGCGTTCTCCAGAACGGCTTCCGCCACCTCGACCGTGTCGCCGCGGATCAGGGTGGTTTCGCCCGAGTCCAGGATCTCGACCTTCTGCAGCATCTGGCGAACGATCACCTCGATGTGCTTGTCGTTGATCGGCACGCCTTGCAGTCGGTAGACCTCCTGCACTTCGTTCACCAGGTACTCGGCCAGGGCCTCGACGCCCTGGATGCGCAGCAGGTCGTGCGGATCCGGGTTGCCGTCGATGATGTAGTCGCCCTTGTTGATCAGATCGCCGTCGTGGACGGAGATGTGCTTGCCCTTGGGGATCAGGAATTCGACCGGTTCGGCCTGGTTGCCGTCGGCGTCCGGTTCCGGCGTGATCTTGATGCGACGCTTGTTCTTGTAGTCGCGTCCGAATTCCACGCGGCCGTCCATCTCGGCGATGACCGCGCAGTCCTTGGGACGACGGGCCTCGAACAGCTCGGCCACCCGCGGCAGACCGCCGGTGATGTCGCGCGTCTTGGCGCCTTCGGTCGGGACGCGGGCGATGATCTCGCCCGGCTTGACCACATCGCCGTTGTTCACGGACAGAACCGCGCCCACCGGCAGCAGGTAACGGGCGTCGGAGCCCGAGGCCAGCTTGGCGTAGGCGTCGCCCGAGGTGACGCCCATGGCCGGACGCAGGTCGGCCCCACGCGGGCTGGCGCGCCAGTCGCTGACGACGCGCTGGGCGATGCCCGTCGCCTCGTCGGTTTCCTCGCGGACCGACAGGCCCTCGACCAGATCCTCGAACCGGATCACGCCGCCGACTTCGGTCAGGATCGGCGAGGTGTAGGGGTCCCACTCCGCCAGACGCTGGCTGCGCTTGACGTCCGAACCTTCGACCACCCGCAGACGGGCGCCGTATGGAATCTTGTGGCTCTCGCGGTCCTTGCCGTCGACCACGATGGTGACGACGACGTTGCGGCTCATGGCCACCAGATCGCCGTGCGCCGCCTTGACGGTCGGGCCCGTGATCTTGGCGACGCCGGGGTTGGTCGCCTCGTAGAACGAGGTTTCCGCCACCTGCGCCGTGCCGCCGATGTGGAAGGTCCGCATCGTCAGCTGGGTGCCGGGTTCGCCGATCGACTGGGCGGCGATGACGCCGACCGCTTCGCCGATGTTGACGTTGGTGCCGCGCGCCAGGTCACGCCCGTAGCAATAGGCGCAGATGCCGGCTTCGGCTTCGCAGGTCAGGGCCGAGCGGACCTTGACCGACTGGACGCCGGCCTGGTCGATGACCTCGACTTCTTCCTCTTGCAGATAGGTGTCCGCGGGGAACAGGACGGTGTCGCCGCCCGGCTCCTTGATGTCCTCGGCCGCGTAACGCCCCAGGACGCGTTGACCCAGCGAGACCAGCACGTCGCCGCCTTCGACCACGGCGCGCAGGGTGATGCCCCGCGTCGAGCCGCAATCGTCCTCGGTGACGATCGAGTCCTGCGCCACGTCGACCAGACGACGCGTCAGATAGCCGGAGTTGGCGGTCTTCAGCGCGGTGTCGGCCAGACCCTTGCGGGCGCCGTGGGTGGAGTTGAAGTATTCAAGGACGGTCAGGCCTTCCTTGAAGTTCGAGATGATCGGCGTTTCGATGATCTCGCCCGACGGCTTGGCCATCAGGCCCCGCATGCCGCCCAGCTGCTTCATCTGCGCCTGCGAACCCCGGGCGCCCGAGTTGGCCATCATGAACACCGAGTTGATGTCCGGCGCCTGACCCTTGGCCAGGACGCGCGGTTGCGCGATCTCGCCCATCATCGCGTCGGCGATCTTGTCCGTGGCCTTGGCCCAGGCGTCGACGACCTTGTTGTACTTCTCGCCCTTGGTGATCAGGCCGTCGGCGTACTGTTGCTCGTACTCCTCGACCTGGGTCCGGGTGGCGGCGACCAGGGTGGCCTTGGCGGCCGGGATGACGATGTCGTCCTTGCCGAAGGAGATGCCGGCCTTGGCGGCTTCACGGAAGCCCAGCTGCATCATCTGGTCGGCGAAGATGACCGTCGCCTTCTGACCGCAGTGGCGATAGACCTGATCGATCAGGTTGCCGATCTCCTTCTTGGTCAGGTTCTTCTCGAGCAGGCGGTAGCCGATGTTCGCATTGTGCGGCAGCAGCGCGCCCAGCTTCATCCGGCCCGGGGTCGTGTCGATGACCCTGGTGATGACTTCGCCGGCGGCGTTCATCTCGGTCCAGCGGGCCTTGATCTTGGTGTGCAGGCTGACCACGCCGGCGTCGAGCGCGGCATCGATCTCGCCCATGTTGGCGAACAGCTTGCCCTCGCCCTTCTCGCCTTCCTTGACCAGCGACAGGTAGTACAGGCCCAGGACGATGTCCTGCGACGGCACGATGATCGGCTTGCCGTTGGCGGGCGACAGGATGTTGTTCGTCGACATCATCAGGACGCGCGCTTCCAGCTGGGCCTCGAGGCTCAGCGGGACGTGGACGGCCATCTGGTCGCCGTCGAAGTCGGCGTTGAAGGCGGTGCAGACCAGCGGGTGCAGGCGGATGGCCTTGCCCTCGATCAGCTTGGGCTCGAACGCCTGGATGCCCAGGCGGTGAAGCGTCGGCGCGCGGTTCAGCAGGACCGGGTGCTCGCGGATGACCTCGTCGAGGATATCCCACACCTGCGGCTGCTCGCGCTCGACCATGCGCTTGGACTGTTTGACGGTGCCCGACAGGCCCTTGGCGTCAAGGCGCGCATAGATGAACGGCTTGAACAGCTCGAGCGCCATCTTCTTGGGCAGGCCGCATTCATGCAGCTTCAGCTCGGGACCCACGGTGATGACCGAACGGCCGGAATAGTCGACGCGCTTGCCCAGAAGGTTCTGGCGGAAGCGGCCCTGCTTGCCCTTCAGCATGTCGGCGAGCGACTTCAGCGGACGCTTGTTGGCGCCCGTGATCACGCGACCGCGACGGCCGTTGTCGAACAGGGCGTCGACCGATTCCTGCAGCATCCGCTTTTCGTTGCGGATGATGATGTCGGGCGCGCGCAGCTCGATCAGGCGCTTCAGGCGGTTGTTCCGGTTGATGACCCGGCGGTACAGGTCGTTCAGGTCGGAGGTCGCGAAACGGCCGCCGTCCAGCGGCACCAGCGGGCGCAGTTCCGGCGGGATCACCGGCACGACCGTCAGGATCATCCACTCGGGCTTGTTGCCGCTTTCGAGGAAGGCCTCGATCAGCTTCAGGCGCTTGGAGGCCTTCTTGGCCTTCATTTCCGAGGGGCTGTCGGCCAGTTCGCCGCGGTGCTTTTCAGCCTCGGCGTGCAGGTCGATGCCGATCAGCAGGTTGCGCACGGCCTCGGCGCCGATCTCGGCGGTGAAGCCGTCATCGCCGAACTCGTCCTGGTAGCGGTAGAACTCGTCTTCCGTCAGCAGCTGGTTCTGCTTCAGCGGGGTCAGGCCCGGCTCGGTAACGATGTAGTTCTCGAAATAGAGGACCCGCTCCACGTCCTTCAGCGCCATGTCCAGCATCAGCGAGATGCGCGACGGCAGCGACTTCAGGAACCAGATGTGGGCGACCGGGGAGGCGAGCTCGATGTGGCCCATCCGCTCGCGCCGGACGCGGGCCAGGGTGACCTCAACGCCGCACTTCTCGCAGATAATACCCTTGTATTTCATACGCTTGTACTTGCCGCACAGGCATTCGTAATCCTTGGTCGGGCCAAAGATACGGGCGCAGAACAGGCCGTCACGCTCGGGCTTGAACGTGCGGTAGTTGATGGTCTCGGGCTTCTTGATCTCGCCGAACGACCACGACCGGATCTTTTCCGGGCTGGCGAGGGCGATCTTGATCTGGTCGAAGGTCGGAGTGACCGGGACCGCGTTGAAGATGTTCAGGACTTCCTGGTTCATCTTGATTCCTTCTGCGGGGTGACCCGCGATAAATCTCAAAAGTGGAGGACGGCGACCTCGTCTCCTCCCCGTTCGCTCTTGCGAATGGGGAGGGGGACCATCCGAAGGATGGTGGAGGGGTCATGCCGCTTGCGCGAACTTCAACCCCTCCACCGCTTCGCGGTCCCCCTCCCCGTCGCTGCGCGACAGGGAGGAGACGTCAGGCTCAGCTGTTCTCCAGCTCCACGTTCAGACCCAGCGAGCGCATTTCCTTGACGAGCACGTTGAAGCTCTCGGGAATGCCCGCCTCGAAGCTGTCGTCGCCGCGGACGATGGCCTCGTAGACCTTGGTCCGGCCGGCCACGTCGTCCGACTTCACCGTCAGCATTTCCTGCAGGGTGTAGGCGGCGCCGTAGGCTTCCAGGGCCCACACCTCCATCTCGCCGAAGCGCTGGCCGCCGAACTGCGCCTTGCCGCCCAGCGGTTGCTGGGTGACGAGCGAGTACGGCCCGATGGAACGGGCGTGGATCTTGTCGTCGACCAGGTGGTGCAGCTTCAGCATGTAGATGTAGCCGACCGTGACCGGACGCTTGAACTGCTCGCCGGTCTGGCCGTCATAGACGATCGACTGGCCGGTGCGGTCCAGACCCGCCTTCTCCAGCAGTTCCTCGATGTCGTTGATGTGCGCACCGTCGAACACCGGGGTGGCGAACGGAACGCCCTTGGACAGGTTCTTCGCCAGCTCGATCAGGTCCTCTTCCGAGTCGGGAAGCGGGGTGTCCGGGCCGTAGATGCTGGTCAGGTGATCGACCAGCGCCTTCTTCTGTCCGCCCTGTTGCCAGGCTTCCAGAAGACCCTGGATCTGCTTGCCGAGACCGGCGGCGGCCCAGCCCAGGTGGGTTTCGAAGATCTGGCCGATGTTCATGCGCGAGGGCACGCCCAGCGGGTTCAGAACGACGTCCACCGAGGTGCCGTCTTCCAGGTGCGGCATGTCCTCAATCGGCAGGATCTTGGAGATGACGCCCTTGTTGCCGTGACGGCCGGCCATCTTGTCGCCGGGCTGAAGCTTGCGCTTCACGGCCACGAAGACCTTGACCATCTTCATCACGCCGGGGGGCAGTTCGTCGCCGCGCTGCAGCTTCTCGACCTTGTCCTCGAAGCGGCGGTCGAGCGCCTTGCGGGCGTCCTCGAACTGCTTCTTCATGGCTTCCAGCTCGCCCATCGCCTTCTCGTCGTCGAGGGCGATCTGCCACCACAGGCCGCGCGACAGCTCGCCCAGCTTCTCTTCCGAGACCACGCCGCGGCCCAGGCCCTTCGGACCCGAGGTGGCGTTCTTGCCGAGGATCAGCGGCTTCAGGCGGCCGTAGACGTTGCGCTCGAGGATCTTGAGCTCGTCGTCGCGGTCCTTGCCGAGGCGCTCGATTTCCGAACGCTCGATGGCGATGGCCCGCTCGTCCTTGTCGACGCCGTGGCGGTTGAAGACGCGCACGTCGACGATGGTGCCGGCGACGCCGGGCGGCAGGCGCAGGCTGGTGTCGCGGACGTCCGAAGCCTTCTCGCCGAAGATGGCGCGCAGCAGCTTCTCTTCCGGCGTCATCGGGCTCTCGCCCTTGGGCGTGACCTTGCCGCACAGGATGTCGCCCGGCTGGACCTCGGCGCCGATCGCCACGATGCCGGCCTCGTCGAGGTTGCGCAGGGCTTCCTCGCCGACGTTCGGGATGTCGCGGGTGATCTCTTCCGGCCCCAGCTTGGTGTCGCGGGCCATGACCTCGAACTCCTCGATGTGGATCGAGGTGAAGACGTCGTCGCGCACGATGCGCTCCGAGATCAGGATCGAGTCTTCGAAATTGTAGCCGTTCCACGGCATGAAGGCGACGAGGGCGTTGCGGCCCAGGGCCAGTTCGCCCAGGTCCGTCGACGGGCCGTCGGCGATCACGTCGCCGACCTTCACCTCATCGCCCACGCGCACGATCGGGCGCTGGTTGATGCAGGTCGACTGGTTGGAACGCTGGAATTTCGACAGGCGATAGATGTCGACGCCCGAACGGCCGGCGTCGAGCTCGTTGGTGGCGCGCACGACGATGCGGGTGCCGTCGATCTGTTCGACGACGCCGTCACGACGGGCGACCACGACGGCGCCGGAGTCCACGGCCACGACCGCCTCCATGCCGGTGCCGACCAGCGGCGCGTCGGACTGCACCAGCGGCACGGCCTGACGCTGCATGTTCGCGCCCATCAGGGCCCGGTTGGCGTCGTCGTTTTCCAGGAAGGGGATCAGGGCGGCGGCGACCGAAACGACCTGTTTCGGCGACACGTCCATCATGTCCACGTCGGCGCGGATCAGCAGTTGCGAGTCGCCGTTGATGCGGCCCGGAACCAGCTCCTCGACGATCATGCCGTCCTTCAGCTCGATGTTGGCCTGGGCGATCGTGTATTTCGCCTCTTCCATGGCCGAGATGTAGACCACCTCGTCCGTGGCCTTGCCGTCCTTGACGCGACGATAGGGGCTCTCGATGAAGCCATACTTGTTGACCCGCGCGTGCGTGGCCAGCGAGTTGATCAGGCCGATGTTCGGGCCTTCCGGCGTCTCGATCGGGCAGATGCGGCCGTAGTGGGTCGGGTGCACGTCGCGGACTTCGAAGCCGGCGCGCTCACGCGTCAGACCGCCCGGGCCAAGCGCCGAAAGGCGGCGCTTGTGGGTGATCTCGCTGAGCGGGTTGGTCTGGTCCATGAACTGCGACAGCTGCGACGAACCGAAGAACTCGCGCACGGCCGCGGCGGCCGGCTTGGCGTTGATCAGGTCGTGCGGCATCACCGTGTCGATATCGACCGAGGACATGCGCTCCTTGATGGCGCGCTCCATCCGCAGCAGGCCGACGCGGTACTGGTTCTCCAGCAGCTCGCCGACCGAACGGACCCGGCGGTTGCCCAGGTTGTCGATGTCGTCGATCTCGCCCTGGCCGTCCTTCAGGCCGACGAGGATCTGCAGCACGCGCAGGACGTCGTCCTTGCGCAGCACGCGGATCTCGTCCGAGACATCCGGGGTTTCCAGACGCATGTTCATCTTGACCCGGCCGACGGCGGACAGATCGTAGCGCTCGCTGTCGAAGAACAGCGAGTTGAACATGGCTTCGGCGGCTTCCGGGGTCGGCGGCTCGCCGGGACGCATGACGCGATAGACGTCGAACAGCGCGTCCTCGCGGCCGGTGTTCTTGTCGATGCGCAGGGTGTTGCGCATGTAGGCGCCGACCGTGACGTGGTCGATGTCCAGCACGTCGATGGTGGTGAAGCCGTGGCTTTCCAGCAGTTCGATGGTCGGCTGGTCCAGCTCGTCGCCGGCCTCGGCGTAGATTTCGCCGGTCTCGTAGTTCACGGCGTCGGCGGCCAGATATTTGGTCAGCAGGGCGTCGGCGGCCAGCGACAGGGCCTTGACCGTGTCGCCCAGCTTCTTGGCCTGACGGGCGCTGATCTTGGTGCCGGCCGAGGCGACGATCTCACCGGTGTCGGCGTCGACCAGGTCGAACTCGGGCTTCACCCCGCGCCAGCGTTCCGGCTTGTAGGGCGTGACCCAGCCTTCGCCGCGCTTCTCGTAGGGGACGGTCTCGTAGAAGGTCTTGAGGATTTCCTCGCCGTCCATGCCCAGACCCATCAGGAAGGTCGAGGCCGGCAGCTTCCGGCGGCGGTCGATGCGGACGTAGACGATGTCCTTGGCGTCGAACTCGAAGTCCAGCCACGAACCGCGGTACGGGATCACCCGGGCGGCGAACAGCAGCTTGCCCGAGCTGTGCGTCTTGCCCTTGTCGTGGTCGAAGAAGACGCCCGGCGAACGGTGCATCTGCGAGACGATCACCCGCTCGGTGCCGTTGACGACGAAGGTGCCCTTGTCGGTCATGAGCGGGATATCGCCCATGTAGACGTCCTGCTCCTTGATGTCCTTGACCGAGCGCGCGCCGGTCTCTTCATCCGCCTCGAACACGATCAGGCGCAGCTTGACCTTCAGCGGCGCGGCATAGGTCATGTCGCGCTGGATGCATTCCTCGACGTCGTATTTCGGGTCCTCGAACTCGTAGGAGACGTATTCCAGGATGGCGCGTTCGTTGAAGTCCTTGATCGGGAAGACCGACTTGAAGACCGCCTCGATGCCCTGGTCCTTGCGCGGACCGCTGCGCACTTCGCGCTGCAGGAACTGCTCGTAGGAGGCGCGCTGAACCTCGATCAGGTTCGGCATCTGCACCGCTTCGGGGATCCGGCCGAACGAGTGGCGGATGCGCTTCTTGCCGGTGAAGGTGGTGGCGTGGGCGAACTGGCCGTTGGCGACGGCGAGCTCAGCTTTGGACTTGGCCATTCTGTCTTCCCAATGCGCGAGCCGGGCAGCTCGCGTTCAATGCAGCAGCCACGGCTCCGCCTCTCGGGCGACCCGTGACCATCGGTTTCGGCGTCCACCCTCGGCTTGTTCAGCCAGGACGCCTGAAATGTAGAGCTCCCTTGGGAAGGAGCACGCCTTCGCTCGGTCGGAGGGCGACGGACCGGGCCTCGGCGCTTTCGCGCGCATACGGGGGGTGTGTGCGGGACCGGCACATATACTCGCTTCTTCGACGAAATAAAGGCCCTTCGTCGGAGATTCCACGTCCGAGGCGGAACGCTAGCCGCGCTCGCCGTCGTCGCCGGGCGTGGAGGGCGCGGGCGCCTGCGGGGCCGGGGTTTGCCGAGTAGTCCGGCGGTCGCTCGGGACGGGCAAACGTGGCGTCATCACATCCGCCTCGACTGTCCACCGGCACTGTTCGAGAATCCCCCGAAAGCGGTCCGACCAGTCCGCCAACGCCCCCGAGTTTGCGTTCAACGTAACCTGTATCTGAGCGCCCGTTCGCGGAGCGAACTCCAGCTCCGCCCGCTGCGAAGTGTTGGCGATCAGCGTGTACGACGACCCTCGATGGGTTCCGGCGGGTGGACCGGGATGAAGGTCCGACAGGTTGACGCCCGGAACGAACAGATAGGCGGGCGTCAGGTCCCTCATCTCGACAAGTAGGGGGGCGAACGGGCAATCGTTGGAATCCACCCACTCGACCGCACCTGACCGGAGACGGAAAACCTGAAATTTCGCGTCGCCGGGTTCCTTCCGGCGGCGCCCGCTGGTGATGGCGACTTCCCAGTGTGGATCCTCGGGCCGCGGGCCGAGCAGTTCATACGCCTCGATATGCAGCACCGCGAAAGGCGTGGAATAATACGCCGTTTCAAACTGAAACCAGCCTTGGCCGGCAAAATCCGGACCTTGGCCAAGGATAAGAAGGGCGGCAGTCGAGATCAACATGGTCACACATCCTATTCAGAACATGGCGGAAGTGGATTTGTAGAAATGGGATGCCGGGCGCCAGGATTGCCGTCACTCGCGCCACCCGGAGGATAATCTAACGAGCCGTAATCTCTGTCGCTCGCCGTGTACTGGTTTATGCCTAGATCATCCCCAGAGGGCCCCACATATGCCCCTACGATAACCAGACTTAGGTCGGGCCTTTGGCCCGTACCACCGTGATGCTCCCGCTGAAATTCCGCCTGATCAATGACAGACTGGCATGTCGCCCAGTCGCCCCCTCGCATGATGCCGTTATAATCCGTATGCGGCAATGACGGCCTCAGGAGCCTGTTCGGATCAGCACTATCATAGTATTCGTGATTGGGACCGGAGGGTCCGGCGTTATATCGGGGGTGCGTATGGATAATGGCTATAATCGAGCCATAATCGTGAACACCATTACGAAGAGGAAGTTGACTGTAATCGATCTGCGCCGTTTGGGCGGGCGATGTCGCTGGTGTCGTCCACCTCAGTTCGCCCCGCGCATTGATGTAGATTGCTGAGCCCCACTCCTTGTTCTGTGGGAAGTTCTGCATCACCTCCAGCCGCCAGCCGCCATGGCGAAGATGAGCAAGGCTTGAAGTTTGGCTTCGTCGCTCATTCCCGCGACCGGCACGCATTCTATCTTGGTAGACCCCGGATCGACCTCCTCATCGCTGCCGGGCAGCGGCCCGCCGCCTTCGGAGTCCATCCATGGCGGAACGATGTAGGAGAAGGTGATCCGTCTGGCGTCGACGACCACCTCGGTAAGCTGCGTGACGGGATCGGGCATTCTGAGTCTCCTGAGCCTCTCCGACCTCTTCATGTAAGCATGGATTGTGTAGGCGAACAACCATAACGTGCTCAGACTGAACTGGATTCCGCCCGCGCTCACGGCTATCGAGGGACATGATCATGTTCATCCGACCCGTCGCGATTTCGATCCTCGCCCTCGCCCCCCTCGCCGCCTGTGCGAGCCTGCCCCCGGGAGGCGCCGCCCGCGCCGATGCACCGGTTCAGCAGACCGGCACGCTCGACGGCTGGGCCGCCGGCAATGCGCAGTATCTGGTCGTCAACGGCGCGCGCCGCGGCTGGACCACCACCGAATCGGGCCTGCAGTACCGCCGCGTCGGCCGCGCCCGCCCGGAAGGCCGCCAGCCCTCGGGCTCGGACACGGTCAAGGTCCACTACCGCGGGACCTTCGTCGATGGCCGCGAGTTCGACAGTTCGTACAGCCGCAACGAACCGGCCGAATTCCCGCTCAACCGCGTCATCAAGGGCTGGACCGAGGGCGTCGCCCTGATGCGCGAGGGCGAAAAGTTCGAATTCGTCATCCCGGCCGCGCTCGGCTACGGCGACCGCTGGGTCGGCGGCGACGAACTGCCGCCCAGCTCGACCCTGCTGTTCACCGTCGAACTGCTGGAAGTGAAACCGGCGGCCGCCCCCGCCGCCTGAGTTCAATCCAGCACGATCCCCGGACGCCAGCCGCTGGCCGCCAGAAACGCCTTCGCGTCCGCCAGCCCGACGATCTCGCGGAACGCCGCCGCCTTGTCGGCGGCCTGCTGGTAGTAGGCCTTTGCGATCCGGTACCCGACCCAGTAGCCGAGGTCCCCGGGCGCCTCCAGGGTCGAGTTGTAGAGCCAGTCCGACAGTTCGGTCTTGTCGAGGTCCGCCGCGAACCGGGTCTCGATCTCCAGTTCGCGCCCCTCGGTCAGGGGGCCGAAATAGGCGTAGGCCGGCGCGCCCGACAGCAGTTCGGTCAGGAACTCCGCCGCCCCCTCGGCCAGCGAGATCTCCAGCACGGTGTGGGCCTGCTCCTCGGTCATCGCCGGCGACTGCTGGGTGTGCACGAATTCATGCACCAGCACCCCGACGAAGCGGTCCTCGATGTCCGGATTGATGAAGGTCGCGGCGCACAGGGCCTCCAGACCGACCTGCACTCCGTTCGCGGGACTGCCGATGGCCACCGGCCGGCCGCGCCCGACCGCCACGGTCACCGACGGAAATCTGGCCTCGGGCGAACGGCGCGCGAATTCCTTCAGCGCCGCATCGACCCGCTCGCGCACCTTCGGCAGGGTCTCCGCGCAGCGCCGGGCCTCGACATAGATCTCCGGCCGCGCCGCCATCGCCTCGGCCATCCGCACGCCCGTGACGTTGCGCACGCTGGCGAGGTGGCGAAGCCCCTCCGAGCCCGCATCCAGATAGTCGCGCTGCAGCTGGTCGGCGCCGGGCCGACCGCCGTTGGCGTCATAGAGCCGGTAGAACAGATCGACGTCGTCCGTCTGCAGGACCGGCCCTTCCTGGGCCAGGGCCGGGCTCGCAAGGGCGCCCAGCCACACGACGCCTGCAGCATAGAGACGAACAACCCTGACCATGGTGACGCTCCCCCGGATGACCGGCCTACAACAGGCCGGCCGCACCGCTTCTATCGAAAAACTCCGGCCGGAAAACCCGGACTGTGTCCGCGACGGAACCCGAAACATGACGGCGTTTTAATCCGGCGCGGGCAGGTCACGCTTGACCCCTTCGCGCGCCCGGCGTGATCTGCGCCTCCCCTCGATCCAGAGTGCCCCGATGACGCGATCCGCCGCCCGCCTGCTCGCCTCCGCCTGCGCCGCCGTCCTGCTGTTCGGGGCCGCTCCCGGACTGGCCCAGGTCGGAACGCCCGCCCTCGACCGCGTCCTCGCCCCCATCCCTGCGCCGCGCGACGTGGCCTGGCCCGGCGTCATCACGCTGGAGATGGACGCCACCGACATCGACCGCCGCATCGTCTCGGTGAAACAGACCATTCCCGTCGCCGGCCCCAGCCCGCTGATCCTGCTCTATCCCGAATGGATCCCCGGCAACCACGGTCCCGTCGGCCCGGTCGACGACCTCGGCGACCTGCGCATCACCGCCAACGGCCAGCCGCTGCGCTGGGTCCGCAACACCGCCAACACCAACGCCTACGAGGTCGAGGTCCCGGCCGGCGCGACCTCGGTCGACGTCTCCTTCAAATGGCTGACCCCCATCGATGGCGCCCAGGGCCGCATCGTCATCACCGACGAGATGCTGAACATCCAGTGGGAGAAGGCCCTGCTCTATCCCGCCGGCTACTACGCGCGTCAGATCACCTTCCAGCCGACCCTGCGCCTGCCCGCCGGCTGGCAGTACGGCACGGCCCTGGACACGCGCTCGTTCCAGAACGGCGTGGCGGCCTTCGCCCCCATCACCCTCGAGCATTTCGCCGACAGCCCGCTCTTCGCCGGCGCCCACTATCGCCAGATCGACCTCGACCCGGGCGGCCGCTCCCCCGTGCGCCTGAACATCGTCGCCGATGACGCGAAGATGCTGGCCGCCACGGACGAGCACATCGAACTGCACCGCAATCTGGTGGATCAGGCCGACCGCCTCTACGGCGCCCGGCACTACAACCACTACGACTTCCTGCTGGCCGTCAGCGACGACCTCGGCGGCATCGGGCTGGAGCATCACCGCTCGTCCGAGAACAGCGTCGACACCCGCTATTTCACCGACGCCTCGGCGACGCTGGGCGACCGCGACCTGCTGGGCCACGAATACACCCACTCCTGGAACGGCAAATGGCGCCGGCCTGCCGACCAGCTGACCCCCACCCTCAACGAGCCGCTGCAGAACTCCCTGCTGTGGGTCTATGAGGGCCAGACCCAGTACTGGGGCCTGATCCTGACCGCCCGCGCCGGCCTGATGACCAAACAGCAGGCGCTGGACGTCTTCGCCAACACGGCCGCCACCTACGCCGCCGACAACCCCGGCCGGTCGTGGCGCGCCCTGCAGGACACCACCAACGACCCGATCATCGCCCAGCGCCGGCCCCAGCCGTGGGGCAGCTTCCAGCGCAGCGAGGACTATTATCGCGAAGGGGCCATGATCTGGCTCGACGCCGACACCCTGATCCGCGAGCAGACCGACGGCCGCAAGTCGCTGGACGACTTCGCGAAAGCCTTCTTCGGCGTCCAGGACGGCAGCTGGAATCCCGCGCCCTACACCTTCGCCGACGTGACCTCGACCCTGAACGGCGTCCAGCCCAATGACTGGGCGGCCTTCCTGCGCGCCCGCCTCGACGCCGTCGGCGCGAACGCCCCCACCCCGAACGGCGGGATCGAACGCGGCGGCTACCGTCTCGTCTGGCGCGAGACCCCCAACGACTATTCGAAGGCCCTGAACAAGGAATACGAACGCGTCGACTTCCAGTATTCCCTGGGCCTCAGCCTCAATACGGCCAACCGCGTCACCGCCGTCCGCTGGGGCTCCCCCGCCTTCGACGCCGGCCTGACCTCGGGCTGGGAGGTGGTCGCCGTCAACGGCCGCGCCGCCGGCGCCGACGCGATCTCGGAGGCGATCACCGCCGCGAAGGGCAATACGACCCCGATCGAGATGATGTTGAAGAAGGGCGACCGCTTCCGCACCATCGCCTTCGACTACCACGGCGGCCTGCGCTACCCGCACCTCGAGCGGATTCCCGGGACCCCCGACCGCCTCGGCGACATCCTCGCCCCCCGCCGCCGTTGATCGTGAGGGACACGAAGATGATCCGCACCGCCGCCCTCGCCCTGCTCCTGACCTCGGCCGCCCTGCCTGCCCTCGCCCAGGTCCCGGCCTCGCAGGCCGCGACGCCCCTGCCCGTCCCCACCAGCCTGCCGCATGCCCTGCCGCCGATCCCGGCCCCGCAGGACCGCGACTATCCCGGCGTCATCGGCATCCAGGCCGACCTGACCGACCTCGACCACAAGGTCATCCGCGTGCGCCAGACGGTCCCCGTCTCCGCCGGTCCTCTGGTCCTGCAGTATCCGAAATTCATCCCCGGCAACCACGCCGACACCGGCCCGATCCAGCTGGTCTCGGGCGTCACCGTCACCGGGAACGGCCGGCGGATCGAATGGGTGCGCGACACCGTCGATCCCCACGCCTTCCACCTCGACATCCCCGCCGGCGTCAGCGAGATCCAGGTCGCCCTCGAATGGCTGACCCAGCCCGACAACGCCGTCTGGCGCGTGGTCATGACGCCCGAGATGGTCAATCTCCAGTGGGAAAAGGCCCTGCTCTATCCGGCGGGCTACAACCACAGCCGGATCACATTCGCGCCGTCGGTCAAACTGCCCGCAGGCTGGCAACAGGGTTCGGCGCTGGAGGCCACGGGCCGCGAGGGCGACGTGATCACCTTCGCCCCCATTTCGCTTGAGCATCTGGCCGACAGTCCGATGTTCGCCGGAGCCCATTTCAAGCGCGTCGATCTGGATCCCGGCGGCCGTTCGCCGGTCCACCTCAACATCGTCGCCGACAGCGCCGCCAACCTGGCTCCGACCGAGGAGCAGATCAGTAAGCTGCGGACCCTCGTGGACCAGGCGGACTATCTCTACGGCGCCCGCCACTATGACCGGTATGACTTCCTGCTGGCCCTGACCAACCGGATGGGCGGCATCGGGCTGGAGCACCACCGGTCGTCCGAGAACAGCGCCTCGCCGGGCTTCTTCACCGACGGGTTCCAGAAGAATTTCGGCACCCTGGCCCTGTTGCCGCACGAGTACAGCCACAGCTGGAACGGCAAGTTCCGCAGGCCATCCGACGAATACGTCCCCAACCTCAACGTCCCGTCCCAGAACACGCTGATGTGGGTCTACGAGGGTCAGACGGAGTACTGGGGCGAGGTGCTTACGGCGCGGTCGGGTCTGGCCTCGAAGGAAGAGCAACTCGCGGCCATCGCCGAGATCGCCGCCTTCTACGAGAACCAGCCGGGCCGCCAGTGGCGCGCCCTGCAGGACACCACCAACCACAACCTGCTGGGCTATCGCACGTCGAACCCGTGGCCGTCGTGGATGCGCGGCACCGGCGACTACTATCGCGAGGCCCTGCTGATCTGGCTGGACGCCGACACCCTGATCCGCGAGGCGACCAACAACCGCAAATCGCTCGATGACTTCGCCAGGGCTTTCTACGGCGTCGAGGACGGCGTCTGGGAGGCGCGGCCCTACACCTTCGACGACGTCGTCGCGCATCTGAACGCCGTCCATCCGCACGACTGGGCCGCCTTCCTGCGCCAGCGGCTGGACGCGGTCGGACCGGACGCCCGCGCGCCCCTTGACGGAATCGCCCGCGGCGGCTACCGCCTGACCTATGTCGACAGCCTGACTCCGGTCGAGAAGCGCGTTCAGCGCACCTGGGCGAACGATTTCCAGTATTCGCTGGGCTTCAGCCTGGGCGCAGGCAACCGCATCATGGCCGTCCGCTGGGGCGGGCCGCTGTATGAGCTCGGCATCGGCGCCGGCTGGGAGTTGGTGGCCGTCGGCGACCGTACGGCTTCGGCCGAAGCGTTGCGCGACGCCGTCACCGCCGCCAAGGGCGTGGCCGATCCGATCGTCCTGGTGGTCAAGCGCGACGAGGCGTTCCGGACCCTCAGCCTCGACTACCACGACGGCCTTCGCTACCCGCGCCTCGAGCGCATCGCCGGAACCCGCGATCGTCTGGCCGACATCCTGGCGCCGCGACGGCGCTGAGACGGCTCAGCCGCCGGAGCGATACAGATCGGTGAACGTCTGGCGGAACCGCCGGGCCTCCACGATGCGAACCTGCATGGGTCTGTCGCCGCTCCACACCAGTTCGTAGGTGACGGGGGCGCTCGCGCGGCCCTTGACCGTCAGCAAGGCCGCCGTCGCCCGGCACCTTCGCACGATGTCGTCGCCGAAGGTCTCCGATACCAGTTCGCCCTCCTCGAGGGGGAAGCCCATCAGACCCGGCATCGGCTCCGACGTCTGGCGAAGAAGCGCCAGCCCCATGGCTTGTTCGATAAAGGGATCGACGCATCTCGCGTCACCCTTGTTTCCGGTCCCGGGCGCCGCCGCGGTCGGAGTCGCCGCGATCCGGCCGGTCGCCTGATCTGTTCGATCCTCGCATGCCGAACAGACCATCAACGCGGCGGCCGCGATCAACCCCCGGTATGACATTCGACTCTCCGTGATGCGACCAAGCCGGCTTGGAACAGGTCTAGCGCCGAAACGGGCAAAGAAAAACGGGCCGGGGATCGCTCCCCGGCCCGTTCATTTTCAGCGAACCGCCCTCAAGTAGCCCGAAGGGCGGTAGGGCCAAATCAAGGTCTGCTTACTTGATCTGGACCTTGGCGCCGGCTTCCGTCAGCTTCTTGGCGACTTCGTCGGCGTTCTGCTTGGAGACGTTCTCGACGACGTTCTGCGGAGCGCCTTCGACCAGGTCCTTGGCTTCCTTCAGACCCAGGTCCGAACGCACGCCGCGGACTTCCTTGATGACGTTGATCTTCTTGTCGCCGCCGTCCAGCAGGACGACGGTGAACTCGGTCTGCTCTTCAGCAGCTTCGGCCGGAGCCGCGCCGCCGCCGGCGGGCATGGCCATGGCGACCGGAGCAGCGGCGCTGACGCCCCACTTCTCTTCCAGCAGCTTGGACAGTTCGGCGGCTTCCAGAACGGTCAGTTTCGACAGGTCTTCAACGATTTTGGCGAGATCGGCCATGTGAGTTTTCCTTCGGAGGAGTTGTTGTCAGAGAGAGTTTTGCAGAGATGAAAGAGGCGGTTCCGCTTACGCGGCGTCCTTGGCGGCGTAAGCGCTGAACACGCGGGCCAGTTGGGAAGCCGGGGCTTGCACGACGCCGGCGATCTTGGTCGCGGGCGCATTGAGCAGGCCGAGCAGCGAAGCGCGGATCTGGTCCAGCGACGGCAGTTTGGAGAGAACCTCCACGCCCTTCGCGTCCAGAACCTTCTCACCCATGAAGCCGCCCAGGACGACGAACTTGTCGTTGGCCTTGGCGTATTCAGCGGTGATCTTGGCGGCCGTCACCGCGTCGTCGGCATAGGCGATGCCCACGGGACCCTTGAACAGGCCGTGGTAGTCGCTGCCTTCTTCGGCTTCGAGCGCCTTGAGCGCCAGGCGGTTCTTGACCACCTTGAACGTGCCGCCTTCCTTGCGAAGGCGTCCACGCAGGTCTTCCATGTCCGCAACGGTCAGACCCAGGTTGTGGGTCACGACCACGGCGCCCGCGTCGGCGAAGACGCCCTTGAGCGTCTCGATCGACTCGGCTTTTTGTGCGCGGTCCATTGCGGTCTCCAGTCTGGTATTCGCCGCCGGGCTTATTCCCGACGACGGATTTGGCTCAAGCGCGCCGCATCGCTGCGAAGCGTTCAGGCCGGTCGTAATGTCCGAAGGAAGCTCGAACCCCGTGCCCCCGGAAACCGGGTGACGATGGCCGTCTGCATCCCCATCTCCCCACGGCGTCAGAGGGCTCTCTGACATTTACGGCCTGGGTGACCCCCACGCCCCGAAGTTCTCGGACAGGACCGCCGCGGCCGAAGCTGCGACGGAGAAGGCGCGCTCTATACACGGATATCGGCCGAACTCAAGCGGGCACTATGCAGGCGGGATGAAACGGGGTCACATCCCGGCTTCGAGGGGAAGCGACCATGACCGAGACCACCGAAGCAACCGGCCGCAACAGCCTGGGCGGCGCGACATCCCCCATGCTGGGCCCGATCCGGCTGGGGATCGGCCTGTTGCAGGGGCTCGGCCTGTTCTGGCTGCACCGGGCCTCGGACGGCGTGGCGAGCTGGCCCGCGACCCAGCCCCTGCTGTTCGGCCCGCTGCTGCTGGTCATCGGCTTCCTGCCGGTCATGCTGCTTGCCGGCGTCGGGCGCCTGCGCATGACGACGCTGGTCATCTGGTCCGTCGTCGCCGGCGTCGTCCTGGCCCTGCTCGGCCTGCACGACATCGCCCGCCAGAGCGCCGACACCCTGCAGGGGCCACCCTTCCTGTCGCCGCCGGTGATCCTGTTCTCCGCCGCCGCCCTGTTCATCGCCCATCATCTGGTGGCCCCGGCAGACACGGAGCGGCGGCGGATCGCCAGCTACCCGGCCTATTTCGACACCGCGACCAAGTCGCTGGTGCAACTGGCCCTGTCGATCGGCTTCACCGGCGCCTTCTGGGCCTTGCTGCATCTCGGCGCGGCCCTGTTCCGGATCATCGGCCTCGACTTCCTCGAGGACCTGCTCCGCAAGGACTGGTTCTACATCCCCGTCAGCTTCGTGGTCTTCGCTGTCGCCGTGCACCTGACCGATGTCCGTGACGGCCTGATCCGGGGCGTCCGCACCGTGGGCCTGATGCTGCTGTCCTGGCTGCTGCTGGTCATCACGGTGCTGGTCGCCGGCTTCGTCGTCGCCCTGCCCTTCACCGGGCTGCAGGGCCTGTGGGAGACCGGCAGCGCCACCGCCCTGGTCCTGTCGGCCGCCGCCGCCCTGATCATCCTCATCAACGCCGCCTATCAGGACGGCCGCCCCGACAACCGGCCGCCCGCGGTCCTGCGGGTCGCGGTGCGCATCGCCGCCGTCCTGATCGCGCCTCTGATCGTCATCGCCTTCTGGGGCCTGGCCCTGCGCGTCGGCCAGTACGGCCTGACACCCGACAGAATCATCGCCGCCGCCTGCGCCCTCGTCGGCACCGCCTTCGCCGCCGGCTACGGCTGGGCCGCGCTCAGCCCGTTCTGGCGCAAAGGCGACTGGATGCGGCCGCTGGAGCGCACCACGATCTGGACATCGGTCCTCGCCCTCGCCCTGATCCTCGCCCTGTTCAGCCCCCTGCTCGACCCGGCCCGCTTGTCTGTCGCCGACCAGGTGGCGCGCCTGGAGCGCGGCGCGGTGACGCCGGAGAAGTTCGACTACCATTTCCTCCGCTTCGAAAGCGGCAAGGCCGGACAAGCGGCGCTTGAGCGCCTGACGCATTCCGACAGCGCCGACATCGCCGCCCGGGCGAGGACGGCCAGGGCGAGCCAGAATCGCTACGATTCCGAGGTGATAACCCCGGACGGGCCTCGCACGCGGATCGAACCCGCAGCCGCGGACATCCGCATCCACGCCAACCCCGCGGGGGCCGTCCTGCCGACCTCCTTCACTCAGCAATATGGTCGGCTGAGGGAGATTCTCAGCGGCTGTCACGAGGGGTCCGTGTGCGAGGCGCGCATACTCGACCTCGACCGCGACGGCGCGCACGAGGTGCTGGTGGCCGACGAGACATCCGTGTCGGTCTTCAAACTGGAAGCGGACGGACGCTGGTTCGAGTGGGCCGAATACACGCCGCCCCTGTGCGCGGATGAATCGAAGGACGTGCGGCGCGCCTTTGGCGCCGGCCGGTTCGAGACCGCCCCGCCCGTCTTCCCTGATCTGTTGGTCGACGGAGTCCGCCTGCGCCATGTGGAGGGCGAACCGGAATGCCCGGCGGAGCCTGATCTGCCGGAACCGGCGGAACCACGCGTGGTGGCTGAAGGAGAACCGCGCGGGCGGTTGACCCATTTCTGACGCCCGTTAACCCTGCGCTCACCCTGCCCCCCAACCCGATCTTCACCTTGTGAGGGTTAAAACGTCCCGGAATGAGCCAGTCCCGCTTCAACGAGGAGCGGCCGCAATCGTGATGTTGAAGGGGCCGAACCCATGGCGAAGACCGTACTCGTGGTCGACGACGATCCGACCCAGCGCCGCCTCGCCCAGGCCGTGCTGGAGCGCGAAGGCTACGCCGTCGTCCACGCCGAATCCGGCGGCGAGGCCATCGACCGCCTGACCAAGGGCGGCGGCGCCGACGTCGTTCTGCTGGACATGGTCATGCCGGGCATGAGCGGCATGGAGGCCCTGGCCGAGATCCGCACCGCGGGCGTCGCCACCCCCGTCATCGTCCTGACCGCCTCGGGCGGGGTCGACGCCGTGGTCAAGGCCATGCAGGCCGGGGCCCAGGACTTCTTCGTCAAGCCGGTCTCGGCCGAGCGCCTGCTGGTCGGCGTCTCCAACGCCCTGCAGATGACGCGCCTCACCGCCGAGGTCGGCCGTCTGAAGAAACACGTCACCGGCCGCACCTCCTTCGACGACCTGGTCGGCCAGTCCGCGCCCATGCGCATGGTCAAGTCGCTAGGCGTCCGCGCCGCCAAATCCTCCATCCCGGTGCTGATCACCGGCGAGAGCGGCGTCGGCAAGGAAGTCATCGCCCGCGCCCTGCACGGCGCCTCCGAGCGCGCCGGCAAGCCGTTCGTCGCGGTCAACTGCGGCGCCCTGCCCTCGAACCTGATCGAATCCATCCTGTTCGGACATGAGAAGGGGGCCTTCACCGGCGCCCACGACAAACACCTGGGCAAGTTCATGGAGGCCAACGGCGGCACCCTGTTCCTGGACGAGATCGGCGAACTGCCGCTGGACATGCAGGTCAAGCTGCTGCGCGCCCTGCAGGAGGGCGAGATCGATCCCGTCGGCGCCAAGCGGTCGGTCAAGGTCGACGTCCGCATCGTCTCGGCCACCAACCGCGACCCGGCCCGGCAGGTGCGCGAGGGCGCCTTCCGCGAGGATCTGTTCTATCGCCTGAACGTCTTCCCGATCGAGGCCCCGTCCCTGCGCGAACGCCGCGAGGACATCCCCGCCCTGGTCGATCACTTCGTCGCCCGCTTCAACGTCGAGGAGGGCAAGCGCATCGCCGGCTGTTCGGGCGAGACCCTGGCCCTGCTGTGCGCCTTCGACTGGCCCGGCAATGTCCGCCAGCTGGAAAACGCCGTCTATCGCGCCATCGTCCTGGCCGATGCGCCCTTCCTGCAGCCGCACGACTTCCCCGCCATCTCCGGCCGGGCGACGCCGCTGGTCGAGGAGGACGAAGCGGATCCCGCGAACGCCGGGATCGGGATGGGCGACATCGATCTGCCGCCCCTGCCCGACACGCCCATCCGCATACTCGACGAGCGCGGTCACCTGCGCACCCTTGACGAGATCGAGCGCGATCTGATCCAGCACGCCATCGAGGTCTACGCCGGCCACATGTCGGAGATCGCACGCCGGCTCGGCATTGGCCGCTCGACCCTGTACCGCAAGGTGCGCGAACAGGGTCTGGAAGGCAGCCTCAGGGAAGCCGGCTAGGAGCCCTTGGCGGCGCCTCGGGGCGCCGCAATCCGGCGACGCCTTCGCAAAGCCCGAAGTCTGACCAAAAGTTCATTGGTCAGACTTCGCCTGAACCCCGATGACGAGTGGCTGCGCGCACCCGCAACCTTTGGTTTCCCCGTTGAAACGCGACGGAAACATTGCCGGGCGACGTTCCAGCTTCGTCGTCCTCCCCGAAGGCCCATCGCATGCTTCTCGTCACCACCGCCCTGTCCGGACTGATGGCCGGGGCGATCCAGGCCGCACCGCCGCAGCAGACCCCGCAAACGCCGCCGTCGACCCCTCCCGTAGCGACGACGCCGGCCGGGACCACGAATGACGGCGCCTACGACCTGGGGACTGTGGTGACGACGGGCTCCCGCCCTCGCGGCAGCGTCAATTCGGACATTCCGCCCGACGTCACCCTGACCGCGGAACAGATCCAGGCCTACGGCGCCTCCAACATCGCCGAGCTGCTGACCTATCTGGAACCGCTCACCCGCAGCTCACGCGGACGCGCCGACGGCCAGCCGGTGATGCTGGTCAACGGCCGCCGCATTTCCGGCTTCCAGGAAATCCAGGGCATTCCGAGCGAGGCCATCGAGCGCGTGGATATCCTGCCCGAGGAAGTCGCCCTGGAATACGGCTACCGCGCCGACCAGCGGGTCGTGAACTTCGTGCTCAAGGCCAACTTCAACTCCATCACCGGCGAGCTGACCGGCCGCGCCCCGACCCAGGGCGGCCGCAGCACCGCCGAGATCGAGGGCAATGTCCTGCGCATCGCCGGGGCCACCCGCTGGTCGATGGACGCCGAATACGAGCGCTCGACCCCGCTGTATGAATCCGAGCGCGACATCGAGCGCGACCCCGGCCCGACCCCCTTCGAGCCCGTCGCCGACATCGGCGAATATCGCACCCTGCTGTCCGCCAGCGAGCGCACCACCGTGCGCGGCACCATGAAGCGCGACATCAACGGCACGACCCAGGGCACCATCAGCGGCAACCTGCAGAACGTCACCAGCCGCAGCTTCAACGGCCTGCCCGGCGTCGTCCTGACCCTGCCGGACGGCAATCCCTTCTCGACCTCCCCCGATGACGAACTGGTCTATCGCTACATCAACGCCGCCAACGCCCTCGGCCGCGAGACCGACACCCTGACCGGCCGGATCGCCGGCGTGCTGGACGGCTACATCGGCGACGACTGGCGCTGGACCCTGACCGGCTCCTGGGACCGGGTCGAGACCGACACCCTCACCGGCCGCGGCTTCGGCGTGACCCCGTTCCAGACCCGGCTGAACGCCAACGACCCGGCCGCCGACCCCTTCGCCGACCTGGACCCGGCCGACTTCACCCGCCTGCCGAACGACACCGCCAACTCCGTCTCCCAGGTGCTCAGCGCCGAGGCCGTGCTGAACGGCGACGTGTTCGATCTGCCCGCCGGCGGCATCTCCTCGACCTTCACCTTCGGCGCCGACACCCGCTCGCTGGATTCGACCAGCGTCCGCCAGGGCGTGACCACCGAGCGCTCGCAGTCGCGCGACCGCTTCAACGGCCAGGCCAGTTTCGGCATTCCCATCGCCAGCCGCCGCACCGGCGTCTTCCCCGCCCTCGGCGACCTGTCGGCCAATTTCAACATCGGCTATGAGGAGCTGTCGGACTTCGGCGGCCTGTCCACCCTCGGCTTCGGCGTCAACTGGTCGCCGATCGAGCCCCTGTCCCTGCTGGTCAGCTACACCGATGAGCACGGCGCTCCGACCATCTCCCAGCTGAACGACCCCACCATCTCGACCCCCAACACGCCCGTGTTCGACTTCGCCACCGGCCAGACGGTGCTCGTCACCCGCATCGACGGCGGCAATCCGAACCTGAACTCGGACAACCGCACGGTCTGGAAGCTTGGCGCCACGCTCAAGCCCTGGTCCGAAACCGATTTCCGCATCCAGTCGACCTGGACATACAGCCTGACGGAAGACGCCATCGCCGCCTTCCCGACCCTGACCCCCGACCTCGAGGCCGCCCTGCCCGGACGGTTCGTCCGCGACGTCGGCGGCAATCTGGTCTCCTTCGACGCCCGGCCGCTGAATTTCGAACGCTTCGAGCGTCAGGACATCCGGACCGGCTTCAACTATTCCCGCGCCTTCGGCACACCCAATCCGGCCGCGGCCGGCCTGCCCGGCACGCCCGGCAGCGCCCGTCCGCCGGTGACGGGCGCGCCCATGGTCATCCGCCAGGGCGGCGACGGCCCTCCGGGCGGCGGCGCGCCCCGCGGCGAGGCCGGCGGCGGACCCCAGGTCCGCATGGG
>NZ_DATMYH010000096.1:0-33140 GCF_035561115.1 Brevundimonas sp. | reverse complement strand
GGCGTTGGGTCTGCTGCAGGCGGCGACGGCGGGGGGAGCGGGGGCGCAGACCCCGGCGGCGGCGGCCGCCCGACCGCCCCAGGCCCAGTGCGCGGCGGTGCGCGACGTCGATTTCCGGACGCTGGCGCGCGAGCAGGCCCGCGCCATGGCGGCGAGCCCTCCACGGACATCGGACATGCTGGACGTGGTGCGCATTCCCGACTGGGCGGCGCGGCGGCCGCCGGAGGACGCCCCGGTGGTGATCCGTGCCCGGATGCCGCCGGGCGGGGGGTACAGTTCGGATCACCGCTCTGTGGTGTGGCGCGAGGCGGACGGGAGCTGGTGGTTCTGGCGGCACAGCGTCAACGAGGGCCCGTCGCCGCCCCCGCCGATGCCGCCGAACTATGACGGCAGCTGGACCACCGAGGCGCTCAACGCCTGGGTGGCCGAGCAGCGCGCCGGCCGGACCACCGAGGAGATCAACTGGCCCCCGAAGGAGGGCCGCCTGTCGGCCCGGAAGGCGGCCGAGATGGAGGCGGCGTGGAGCGATCCCTGCCGCGCCTGGGATCCCGACTGGTGGCCGCATGACCTGCCGCTGAACCGGCGCATCAACGGCTCGCGCCGCCGCCTGTGCCCGCAGGACAGTTCGGCCATCATCGCCGACATGGCCGAGGCCGGCGGACCGCCACGGCGTGTGGGCGGCGCCTGCATCAACGGCACGCCGACCTATCAGATGATCCAGAACGCCGCCTACGCCGTCGGGGACCCCGCTCCCTAGTGTTTGCGTCCGAAAACCGCCGGACAGCCCCGCCGGATCGTGGCGAGGTTCGCCAACTTCCACGGAGTCCGCCATGACCGCCTTCCGCGACCTGCATCGTTCCGGCCTGCTGATCCTGCCCAACGCCTGGGACGGAGGTTCCGCAGCCTTGATGCGGGCGAAGGGGGCCAGGGCGATCGCCACGACCAGCGCCGGCGTGGCCTGGGCCCTGGGCTGGCCGGATGGGGACGCCCTGCCGGTCGATCGGGTGGTGCAGGTGTGCGTCGACGTGATGCGCGCGGCCCAGGGGTTGCCGGTGTCGATCGACTTCGAGGGCGGCTATTCCGACGATCCGGCCGCCGTCGCCGCCCAGGCGAAACGGCTGGTCGAGGCCGGGGCGGCGGGAATCAACATCGAGGACGGCGGCGGGACGCCGGCGTTGCTGGCCTCGAAGATCGCGGCGATCCGCGCGGCGGTCGGGCCGGACCTGTTCATCAACGCCCGCTGCGACGTGTGGCTGCGGGGCGTCGGCGAGACCGGGACGCGCGTAGCCGAGGCGGCCCGACGTGGAACCCTCTATGCGGCGGCCGGAGCGGACGGGCTGTTCACCCCGGGGCTGACGGACACGGCTGACATCGCGGACATGGTGAAGGCGACGTCCTTGCCGCTGAACCTGCTGGCCTTCCCGGGCCTGCCGGATGCGAAGACGCTGGAGGGGTTGGGCGTGCGACGGCTGAGCGCCGGGTCGGGCATCTGTGGCGCGACCTGGGGCCGGGCGGCGGCGCTGACCGCGGGGTTCCTCGCCGACGGACGGTCGGAGCCGTTGGGCGAAGGCGCGCTGGGCTGGGCGGAGGTCAACGCCCTGATGCCGGACGCCGGATGAGCCCGCCGGATCGCCTGATCCTGTCGTGGGTCGAGAGTCCGGTCGGGCCCCTGGCGCTCGCCTGCGACGAGGCCGGCGTGGTGCGCGGCGTCTCGTTCGGCGACGGTCTGATCAAGGCGATGCGGCGCGAATATCCAAAGGCGACCCTGTCGGACGGCGAGACCCCGGCTGCCGTGGCGCGCCAGCTGGCCGCCTATTTCGACGGCGACCGTGAAGCCCTGAACCGCGTGCCGTGGTCGCTGGAGGGCGCGGCCACCACGGGCTTCCAATTGCGCGTGTGGAAGGCGCTGGCCGAGGCGCCGGCGGGCGTGACCATCAGCTATGGCGAGATGGCGAAGCGCGCGGGCGAACCCGGCGCGGCCCAGGCGGCGGGCGTGGCCCTGAACCGCAACCCGATCCCGCTGATTCTCGCCTGCCATCGCGTGGTGGGCGCGGACGGTTCGCTGACCGGCTTCGGCGGCGGGCTGGAACGCAAGGGCTGGCTGCTGAGGCATGAGGGGGCGCTGCTGATCTGACGCTTGACTCCATGTAACCCATAGGTGATTTGTAACCTCAAGGTGACAACGCAACGGGGCGTCGACAATGGACGAGCGGGAACTGGCGCAGGCAGCGCGGAAGCGGAGCCGGAAATTCCGGTCGGCGATCGCATTGGCCGTCCTGGGCGTGGTGGCGACGGCTGTCGGCTTCGCGATCGGACAGGCGCGTAGCGGCGACGCCGCGACCGGCTGGGGCGTGCTGGCCGGGGTGGGAGCCAGTTGCGTGCTGGTCGGCGCCTGGCTGGCCTGGCTGAGCCGGCCCGGAGATCTGCGGTGGATAACAGAGGCCCCGCAGAATAAACGCGAGCGGCTGCAGACCTGGCGCTCGCGCCAGTTGCTCCTGCTCCCGCTGGTGGCGCTGATCTTTCTTTTCGTGGCCATTGAGCCTGTCCGCAACGTCGTGGCGGGCGAAGGCAGGCTGCGCGACTATCTGTCGATCCTGCTGCCCGTTCTCTACGGCTGGGTGACAGCCGCCGTCGCCATGGGCTGGGACGGATACTCGCGGCAAAACCGGCGCTTTCTTGAGGATGAACTGACGGTGGTGATCCGCGCGCGCGCCATGGCGGCGGCCTTCATGGTGCTGATGGCCGGAGCCACCGCGGCGCTGGCCCTGTTTCTGTTGCGTCCCGAGTTCGGCGCCATCGCCCTGATGGCGGCCGTCGCCGCGGCCGGGGCGACGGCCGGCGTCCGCTTCGCATGGCTGGACCGCGAGGCCGGTCAGGGTGGGTGATCCGCGCCTCGCCTCGCGTCTGAAGGAGGTGCGAACCGCCGCCGGCCTGACCCAGGCGGACCTGGCGGAACGGGCCGGCGTGTCGCGCAAGACCGTGAACACCGTGGAGAACGGCGTGTTCGTCCCCTCCACCCTGCTGGCGCTGAGCCTCGCACGGGCGCTCGGCACGACCGTCGAGGACCTGTTCTGGCTCACGGAATAGGGGCGCCGGTCCCGGCGCCCCTCCCGCCGGTTAGCGGCGCGCCTGTTCGACGCGGGCTTCCAGCTCGGCCCAGCGGCGGGTCAGATCGCGCAGTTCGAGGCGCAGACTGGCGGCCTCGGTGCGGCTGATCTCGCCGCTGCGCAGGCCGGCGGCGATCCGGGCCTCGATCTGCGCCCCGCGCGGGTCGGAGCCGTAGTTGTCGCCGGAGTCATAGCCGTCGTCATAGCCGTCGCCGACGCGGCGGTTCAGATCGGCCCAGCGGGCTTCCAGATCCTGCCGCTCGCGGGAATCGATGCCGTTGCGCTGATAACCGGTCTCCAGCTGCACCAGGGCGTTGAAGTCGGTCGTCAGGCGGTTGGCCTGGGCGCGTGTCAGGGTGCGGTTGCGGACCCCGGCGTTCACCCGGGCGTCGAACGCGGCGCGGCTCTCGGCCAGCGGGCGCCAGCCATCGTAGTCGTCGTCATAGCCGCCCTGACCGCCAGCCTGATAGCGGGTGGCGAAGGCGCGATAGCGTTCGGCCAGGTCGGACCGCTCCCGGGTCGTGACGCGGCCGTCGGCGGTATAACGCGCCTCAAGGGCGACCAGATCGCCGTATTCGGCGCTGAGGCTGGCGGCGGCCGAGGAGGAGATGGCGCCCGAGCGGACATCCGCGTTCAGACGACTCTCGAACTGGGTGCGGTTGGTGTTGAGCGGCCGGCGTCCGCGCGACCACTCGCTGTCCAGGGTGGAGGAGACGCCCAGCCGGTCGCCGAACAGGGCGCCGAGGATGGCGCTGATGGGGTCGGACTGGGTCTGTTGGCCGTATGGCGTCTGGCCGTAAGGCGTCTGGGCGGAGGCCGCGCCTGCGGCCAAGGTGAGGGCGGCGACCGAGGCCGCGAGAAGCTTGATGGAGGTCATGGGGGTGTCTTTCCGGGCGGGGGGTGTCCCTGTGCGGAAAGAACGGGATTCGGCGAGGAAGGTTGCGGTCCGATGCGCTCCCGTCCGCGAGTCAGGCTAGACCCCTGCTCATGACCGCCCTTCCCCTCCCGGAGCTCCTCCTGCTGCTGGCCGCCCTCGTCGCCGCCGGACTGGCGGGCGGGATCGTGGCCGGACTGTTCGGAGTAGGCGGGGGCACGGTGATCGTGCCGGCGGTCTTCTACGCCTTCGAGGTGCTGGGCGTCGGGGGCGAGGGCAATCTGCATACGGCGATCGGGACCTCGCTGCTGACCATCGTGGCGACCAGCTGGCGATCGCTCAGGGCGCACCGGTCGCATGGGGCGGTGGACGAAGCGGTATTGAAGACCTGGACGCCCTGGGTGGGGTTCGGGGCCCTGATCGGCGCGGCGGTCGCGGGGGTCACCTCCATGGAAGGGCTGGCCATCGTCTATGGCGTCTGCCTCGCCCTGATCGCAGCGCAGCTGGGACTGATGCCCGAGCGGTTCACCCTGGGGTCCGGTCTGCCGACCGGCTGGGCGCGGCGCGGACTGGGCAGCCTGATCGGCGGACTGTCGGCGATGATGGGGATCGGCGGCGGCAGTTTCGGCGGGATGATGATGACCCTGTGCGGACGGCCCATCCACCAGGCCGTGGCGACGGCGTCCGGGTTCGGCGTGGCTATCGGGGCGGCGGCGTCGCTGGGGTTCGTCGTGTTCGGCTGGGACGCCGCCGGCCGGCCGCCGTTCTCGCTGGGCTATATCAACGTTCCCGGGGCCATCGTGATGGCGGTGCTGACCACGGCGGTGGCCCCGTGGGGCGCGAAGCTGGCGCATTCGCTGGACCGGCGGGTGCTGCGCAAGGCGTTCGCGGTCTATCTGCTGGCTACGGCGCTGTCGGTCGTGGCGAAGGCGCTCTAGGGCCGCAGCGTCAGGCTGGCGGGCGTGGCGGTGAAGGCCGAGAGGCGGCCCAGATAGCTCATGCCGAGCAGGGAATGCGGCAGGCCGCGCTCCACCACCATGGCCTCGACGCGCTCGACGCGGGCGCCGGCGACGGCGACGGTCTGAAGCTCGACCGGGGCGGCGCGGACCGGGCCGGAGGCGGTGACGATCGTGCCCGAGAAGTCGTCGGAGGTGAGCTTCAGGCCCAGACGGGCGGCGTCGTTGCGGGTCAGGGCGACCACGCTCGAGCCGGTGTCGACCATGACGCGGACAGCGCGGCCCTCGATCAGGGCGTCGGCCCAGTAGTGGCCGTCGAGGCCCTTCAGCACCCGGGCCGGAGCGCCGTGGGCGGGCATGACCGCATGGACGGCGGGGTAGGTCGCCGCCTGGGCCTGACCGCGCAGACCGGCCTGATCCATCCACCAGACGGTGGTCAGGGCCGAGGCGACCGCGGCTGCCATGATGCCGAGAGAGGAAAGGTCGAAACGCATACGAACTCGTCCTGAAGCGCCGCTTCTGCGACGGCTCCGGTATCGCACGCTCCCGTTTGGATGCGGTGAAGGGGGATGGTTTGCGCCGGCTTAACGCCGCGGCGTCAGGCGGGGCCCAGAAGAGCGGGATCGACCCGGCCTCGCCGGCCGGGCAATTCCGCCATGATGGCGGCGCGCTGGTCGGGGGTCAGTCCGCTCCAGCCGCCGATTTCGGACAGGGTGCGAAAACAGCCCAGACACAGGCCGGACGCACCGTCGACGACGCACAGCTTGACGCAGGGCGTGACGGCGGCGGCCGGCGGGGTCTGTGGAGTTTGGGCGACAGTGGATGACATGAATAAGAAATATGGTCCGGTAGCGGAGTAAAAACTATTGCGTTTTTCGTCGACCTGAACTACCTTGACCATGACGCGAAACGACTATGACGGTGAGATTCCCGAAAAGCACGACGCGTCTCTTTTCATCGTTCCATCGAAAGGAGACGCCAGGATGAACGACAGAGACCGCAACCTCCAGCACGCCATGATGTCATTCGCCCTCTGGGGCGGGATGCTGGTCAACACGAAGAACAACAACGGGGCGGGCGACCGCGTTGTCAGCCACCCGTCGAACTTCGTGCCCATCAAGATCGAGAAGCGCCGCTAGGGCGCCGGGCTCGATCCCTGAAAGGCCCCGGTCCGAAAGGTCCGGGGCCTTTTCAATTGTCCTGTGACGCCCAGGTTGTTCGCACCCGGATGAAATCCATGCCAGTCTCTTTCGGGAGGGTCGGGCATATGCTGAAGCTTGAGGCGACGCTGATCGCGACGACGGCCGTGCGGCCGCGGCGGGGCGGCTGGTCGCCGGACCACGGGATCGACTTCATCGCCTCGGACCCGGGCCGGCGAACGCTCGTCGTGATCCTGGCGGAACCGGGGCGGGCCGTGGCGGCCGAGAAGTCCTGTTTCCTCGACGAGGATGATATCCTGTCGCCCGGAACGACGGTCGTGCGGCGGTACGTCAGCCTGGCGACCCGGGCGGCCGAGGCCGCGGCCCGGGATCATCCGGACGTTCCGCTGACCCGGGCCTGGTCCTCGCTGGCGCGCAAGGCCCCGGGATCCTGACATTGCGGCGGCGTCGCGCTTGCGGCACAGCGGAACCATGACCCTGATCCGCCGAGAACGCCGCGCGCATGTTGAAATCTGGACGCTGGACCGGGCCGACCGGCTGAACGCCCTGCCGGACCTGGAGGACGGCGAGGCCTTCGCCGTGGCCTGCGAGGGGGTGAATGCGGACCTGGATGTGCGTTGCGTGGTCCTGACCGGGGCGGGGCGCGCCTTTTCCGCAGGCGGCGATCTGAAGGCGATGAAGGACCGGCGCGACATGTTCGCGGGCGCCGGCGCCGACATCCGCGAGCGCTATCGCCGCGTGGTGCACCGGATCGTACGCTCGCTGTACGGGCTGGAGGTTCCGCTGGTGGCGGCGGTGAACGGGCCGGCCATGGGGCTGGGCTGCGACATCGCCGGACTGGCCGACATCCGCATCGCCTCCGAAACGGCCAGCTTCGGCGTGCCCTTCCTGAAACTGGGCATACTGCCGGGCGACGGCGGAGCGTGGCTGATGCCGCGCAACATCGGCTATGCGCGGGCGGCCGAGATGCTGTTCACCGCCCGGACGCTCGACGCGCGGACGGCGATGGAATGGGGGCTGATCAGCCGGGTGGTCGCGCCTGAGCGGCTGATGGACGAGGCGATGGCGATCGCAGAGGACGTGGCGACCCGTGCGCCCCGGGCCCTGCGCATGACCAAGGCCCTGCTGCGTCAGGGCCGGGACGCGACCTTCGACCAGATCCTGGAGATGACCGCCTCGATGCAGGCGCTGGCCCACCTCAGCGACGACCATCTGGAAGGCGTGACGGCGGCGCTGGAGAAACGCCCCGCGAACTTCACCGGCCGCTGATGGGGCGCAGGCCGAAGGTCAGGGCGAACATCAGCAGACAAACGGCGCTGGACGCCGCGAGGGCGAACCCCGGCGAGACATCGAGCGCGAGGGCGTAGGCGGCGGGCGCGGCCGCCTGCAGATAGCGGGCCGGGGTCAGGATCATGGCCTGCCGCACGGCGTAGCGGTCGGGGCCGAAGACATGCAGCGGCAGAACGCCCGAGGCCACGGACAGCAAGCCGTTGCCGGCCCCCTGCCCGACCGCGACAGCGGCCGCGAGGCGCGGCCCTCCGACTGCCGCCAAGGCGGCGCCCAGGGGATGCAACAGGGTCGCCAGCCGGGCCGTCGCCACCGGATGCGAGCGGTGCAGGACGACCAGATCGAACAGGCGGGCGCCGATGGCGCTGGCCGCCATCAGGCCGGCGGCCCAGGCGGCCCGGTCGAGGTCCATGCCGAGATCGGCGAGCAGCCGGGGAAGATGCGCGCCCATGGCGGTGGAGACGAACCATGCACAGGCGAAGACGCCCGCCATCTGCGCCATCCGCCGGTCCCATCGGACGGGCGCGACCGGGACGGAGGCGTGACCCTCCTCCGGGCGCGGTCGCTTCGGCAGAACGGCCAGAACGAGGGGCAGGCAGACGGCCAGATGGGCGAGCGCCCACATCAGACAGGCGGCGCGCCAGTCCCAGGCTTGGGTCGCAAGACGGCTGAGCGGCCAGCCAACCCCGCCGCCCAGGGCGCCGATCAGCGAGACGGCCGTAATGGATCTGCGGGCGGCGGCGCCGCGCAGCTCGACGAGCACTGAGAAGGCCGTGCCATACAGGCCGATCGCCATGCCGACGCCGAGCGCCGCGATCCCTGTCAGCAGAAGCCAGGGCGCGGGAGCCGATCCCATCATCAGCAGCGCCGCCGCGAAGGCGACATGGGACGCGGCGAGCAAGACCCGTCCGCCGCGCCGTTCGATCAGCCGCCCGGCCCAGGGCGTCAGGACCGCGGACAACAGGAAGGCGGCCGACAGGGCCGCGAACGGGGCGGAGGGGTTCAGGCCGAGGTCCTGCGCCATCGGGTCGGCGAGGACTCCGAGCAGATAGTAGCTGGAAGCGAAGGCGACGACCTGGCCGAGACCGAGGGCCGCGACGATGGCGAGGGTGCGTGGGACCATGGCGCCCGATGCCCGGCTTGCCGCCCGCCGGAAAGCGACATATCGAGCACGGCATGTTCGAAAAACTCACACCTCGAAGACCGCTGCCGTCCCTGAACGGACTGCGGGCGTTCGAGGCCATGGGGCGAACGGGCGGCGCCACCCTCGCCGCGGCGGAGCTCTGCGTCACGCACAGCGCGGTGAGCCGGCAGGTGAAGATGCTCGAGATCTCCCTCGGGGTGCGCTTGTTCGAAGGACCCCGCCACCGGTTGCGGTTGACCGCCAGGGGCCACGCCCTGCTGGCAGGACTGAGCCCGGGATTCGATGCGCTGGACGCGGCGGTTCACGCCGTGCGCGGACATCAGGACGTGCGGCTGGCCGTCCATCCCAGCCTCGCGGTGAAATGGCTGATCCCCCGATTGGCGGATTTCGAACGGCGGCATGAGGAGGTCGTGCTGGACCTCAGCGAACTGCCGCCCCACGCCTCGCGCAAGCGCGGTGCGGACGTGTTGCTGCGCTACCTCGACGCGGCCGCCCTGGACGACCCGTCGGTCGACGTACTGGTGAAGAACCTCGTCGGACTGGTGCATGCCCCCGGGTTGGCTCCGGAGGCCGTGGCGACTGCGCCGCGCCTGACTGCGGCCACCCGGGCCGAGGCCTGGGCGGAATGGTCCACCGCCAGCGGACGAGCGACCCCGTCCGGTCCCGCCCGGACTCTGACCCATCTGCACATGGTGCTGGACGCCGCCGCCGCCGGTCTGGGCGTGGCCGTCCTGCCGTGGACCATCGTCGCCGATGACGTGAAGGCAAGAAGGCTGACCGCGCCATTCGGTTTCGTCCCCGATGGTGGCGCGCTGGCGGCGATCCGCATGAACGGCGCCGCGAACCGGGGCGAGCGCGTCCTGATCCGCTGGCTGCGCGAACAGGCCGGAGCGAACCCGCCGGTCGGCGCCTGACCTCCGAAACCCCCGGCCGGGCCGGGGCGTTGCGGAGAAAGTCCCGGCGCCCGGAGGTCCTGATGGCTGTCGTATCCCACCGCCGCGTCGATGTCGGCGGCGTTGATATCTTCTACCGGGAGGTCGGTCCTCCGGACGCTCCGGCCGTTCTTCTGCCGCACGGCTATCCCTGCTCGTCCTACGAGTTCCGCAACCTGATGACCCGACTCGGCGACCGGTGGCGGCTGCTGGCTCCGGACTTTCCGGGATGCGGCTACAGCGCCACGCCGGATGGCTTCGCCTATGACTTCGACGGGTTCGCAGCCTTTCTGGAAGCGTTTCTGGGACAGCTGGGCGTCGAAAGGTTCGCGCTCTATCTCCATGACTTCGGCTCGCAGATCGGCCTGCGGCTGGCGATGAACGCACCCGGTCGCATCGCCGCCCTGATCGTCCAGAACGGCGACATCTACGAGGATCAGCTGGGGCCGGACTATGAGCCGCTCAAGGCCTTCTGGAACGACCCCACGCCGGAGCGGAAGGCGGAACTGGGAAAGGCGATCAGCCTGGAAGGTTATCGTCGCGAGTTCCTGAACGGCAGCGACGCCGTCGTCGACCGGGTTCCGCCGGATCTGTGGACGCTGCACTGGTCCCTGACCGACGCCCGGCGCAAGGCGATCCACCTTCATGTCATCGCCGGCCTGAGGGAAAACCGGACATGGTTCACCCGCTATCAGGCCTATCTGCGCGACCACCGGCCGCCGACGCTGATCGTCTGGGGGCCGAGGGACGGCTACATGCCAGCGGGCGCGGCGCGGGCCTGGCTGCGTGACCTGCCCGACGCCGAACTGCACCTGTTCGAGGACGCCGGGCACTGGCTGCTGGAAACCCACCTGGACGAGGCCGCCCCGCTGATACGGGACTTCCTCGGCCGGGTTCACTCAAGCGGCGACTAGCCCGCCTTGGCCGGGGCGCGCATGGCGCGGGCGGCGGGGACGCCGGCCGCGACGGCGCGCGGGGCGCCCGCGGTCTGGCCCGGCTTCATGAACTTGACCAGCACCCTCTGGCCGATCAGCAGCGGCGCGTCGCCAGCAGTGACCACCACCTCGACCACGCGTTCGTCAGAGCGCTGCGAGGGATCGTCCGAAGCCAGCTTGCGGGCTCCGAAGACAGCGGCGCGGCGCAGGACCGCCCCGACATAGACCTTGGACGGATCGCCCTCGGGCGTGATCTCGACGGCCTGTCCGGGGGTGATGTTGGGGATGTCGCTTTCGACGATCTCGGCGCGGGCGATGCGCGGCGCGTCGGGCTCGAGGTCGAACATGTTGGAGACGTTCAGGGTCGAGGCGCCGGCGCCGGGGTTGGCGTAGCGGCGCACGATACGGCCTGACTGGGGCGCGCGGATCACGGTCAGCTCGACATCGTAGGCGGCCTGGTCGCGGCGGGCGCGGGCGGTCTGGACCGCCGCCTGCTGTGAGGCGAGCCGGGCCTGGGCCTGGGCGATGGCGTCGCGGGCCTGATCCATGCGCTGGGCGGCGACGAAGTTTGTGGCGACCAGCTGGGCGAGGCGGTCGTATTCACGCTGCGCCGTGCGGATGTCGACCTGGATCAGACGCAGCTGGCTTTCGGCCTGGGCGACGTCGGCGTTGGCGCTCTGCAGGGCCAGACGGGGTTCGTCGTCCTCCTGACGGGCGAGGATCTGGCCGGCGACGACACGGTCGCCCTCCTGCACCATGACCTCGCGAACGACGCCGCCGCGGCGGGCGGCGATCTGGATGATCCCCCCCTCGATATCGACCTTGCCATTGGCGATGGCCGCGTACGGGCTCTCGATCCTCTTCTGGGCGTTGGCCTTCTCTTCCTCGGCCTTCTTCTCCTTGCCGGCGCCCTGCAGGACGTTGAAGCCGACGACGAGCGCGACGATCAGCACGAGGCCGATCCAGAGCCATTTGTTCTTGAGGAAGGCGGGCATGTCGATGGTCCTTGGAGTCGTCAGTGCGAGGCCAGCGTGGCGTCGGGATTGGGGATGCGGCGTTGATCGTCAATGATGACGCCGTCTTCGATCTTGATGACGCGGTCGGCCCATTCCTCGAGGCGCGGGTCGTGGGTCACGCAGATCACGGCGGCGCCGTGTTCGGTGGCGGCGCGGCGCAGCAGGCGGATGACAATCTGGCCGTTCTCGCCGTCGAGGGCCGAGGTCGGCTCGTCGGCGAACAGGATCTGGGGGTTCTTGGCCAGGCAGCGGGCGATGGCGACGCGCTGTTTCTCGCCGCCTGACAGGGCCGAAGGACGCTGATGCAGGCGCGGGCCGAGACCGACCTCCTCAAGGGTCGCGGTCGCCTGGCGTTTGGCGTCCGCCTTGGACAGGCCCTGGAACTTCAGCACCACCTCGACCTGTTGCAGGGCCGTCAGGGCGGGAAACAGGTTGAAGCCCTGGAAGATGAAGCCGCAGTTGTCGAGGCGGAACCGGTCGATCCGGCCAGACGACAGCTTCCACAGATCGTCGATATCGAGGGTGTCGACCCGGCCCTCTTCGGGCCTCAACAGGCCGGACAGGGCCGCGATCAAGGTCGACTTGCCCGAACCGGAGGGTCCCATGACCATGGTCAGGTCGCCGTGGCGGGCGTCGAAATCGACGCCCTTCAGCACCTCGATGAATGATTTGCCGGACTTGAAACGCTTCACCAGGCCCTTGGCCTCGATCGCGAAGTCGCCGTGCTTGCCGTGGGTTCTGGTCTTGCTCATCGCAGCAGATCCGCCGGCTGACTGTTCTTGAGAATGCCGAGGGACAGCAGGCCCGACAGCATGGCGATGACGATCAGGCCGCCGCCGACGACGATCAGCAGGATCGGCGGCAGGGCGATGATCACCGCGTTGGCCAGGGCCAGCATCTGCACCAGCAGGGTCAGGCCGATGGCGGCGGCGACGCCGACGAGGCCGACCCAGAAACTGAGCTCCATGACGATCCGGTTCAGCGACCCCATGCCGACCCCCAGGGCCCGCAGCGAGGCGAATTCCTTGATATTGGCCATGATGGCGCCGCGCAGGGTCTGCCAGGTGATCGCCACGCCGATGATGGTGCCCAGCACCACGCAGCCGCCGATGATGATGACGAGGATGCCTTCCTCGAACATGGCCCCGGCGTTGGCGTCGGCCAGCTCCTGACGGGTCCAGGCCTTCCACTGGCCGTCGCCCTGTTCGTTCAGCGCAAGCGCGACGCGCTCGGCCTGGGCCGGGTCGCGCAGCTTGACCATGAGGGGCCCGACGCGCGGGCCGGTGTCGGCCTGGCCCAGCATGCGCAGGGTGTCGCGCGACATCACGATGTTGGCCTGCATCATGTTCGGATAGCCGCGGGTGATCCCCACCACGGTGACCGTCTGGCCATTGTACAGCGCCTTGTCGCCCAGCTTGACGCCGAGCTTGGTGATCGCCGTCTCGTCGATGGCGACGGTGTAGGGCTGGCGCAGGGCGTCGACCAGTTCCTGGGAATAGTCGGTGGGGATGGTCACCGCACCGGGCGTCGTGTCGATGATGCTGGCCTGGACGAACTCCTGACGCGGCGCGCCCTGACGCGCCCGGTCGGCCTGGGACATGGTCGGATCGACGTTTTTGACCGACTGGAAGGAGCCGCCGGCGCCGTCCAGCGGCTGGACCTCGATCACCTGCGGATTGCGGTAGGCCAGGGGAATGAACCGGCGCGGCACGCCCGAGGGGCCGCCCATCAGGCTCTTGGCGCCGGGCTGCATGATGATGATGTCGGCGCTGGAGCGCTCGATCGTGGCCGTGAAGCCCTTGCCGATGCCGATGAAGACGCCGGTCATGGCCAGCACAAGCAGACCTGACAGCGCCAGGGCCAGCACGGCGGCCATATAGCGCCGCCACTCGTACAGCAGCGTGGATAGTGCGAGCGACATTGGTAAGGACTGGTCCCCGAGACGTTGCCGCTATGTGACGACGCTGGCGGGCGGAACCAAGTTAAATCGGGGTAAGGCGACCGGCGTTACGCTTTCGTGAGACTGCCGCGAGACAATGGACGGCATCCGTTCATCGGGTCTAGGTAACTGCAACAGCCGGCGATCAACGCCGGGCTTGGGAGATTTCGCAGAATGCAGCTTCGTTCGCTTCGCGCCGCCATCTCGGCGACCGCTTCGATCGCCGCGGTCGCCGGCGTCATGGCCGTGATGGCCGCCCCTTCTCCGGCCCGCGCCGACGAGGGCATGTGGACGTTCGACAATTTCCCGATCCAGACGGTGAACGACAAATACGGCACGCACATCGACCAGGCCTGGCTGGACCGTGTCCGCAACGCCGCCGTCCGCATCCAGGGCTGTTCGGCCTCCTTCGTCTCGGACGAGGGCCTGATCCTGACCAACTGGCACTGCGTCGTCGGCTGCGCGCAGGAGCTGTCATCCCCCGAGCAGGACTATGTGAAGAACGGCTTCCTGACCGCCAACCGCGAGGAAGAGAAGCGCTGCCCGGGCCAGACCGCCGAGGTGCTGGTCGACATCATCGACGTGACGGACCGGGTGCTGGGCGCCGGCGCCGGGCTTGAGGGCGCGGCCTTCAATGCGGCCCGCACGGCCGAGACCAACACGATCCAGACCGAAGCCTGCGCCGGCGATCCGAAATTCAGCTGTCAGGTGATCAGCTTCTACCGCGGCGGCCGCTACGCCATGTACAAGTTCCGCAAGTATGACGACGTGCGGCTGGTGTTCGCGCCAGAGAACCAGGCCGCCTTCTTCGGCGGCGATCCCGACAATTTCAACTTCCCGCGCTACGCGCTCGATGCCGGCTTCCTGCGCGCCTATGAGAACGGCCAGCCGGTCTCGACGCCCAATTTCCTGAAGTGGAATCCGAACCCGCCCAAGGAAGGCGACGTGACCTTCGTGGCCGGCAATCCCGGCTCGACCTCGCGCCTGCTGACCATGAGCCAGCTGGAGCGGCTGCGCGACCAGCAGCTGCCGGTGACCCTGATCCAGAACTCGGAACTGCGCGGCCGCCTGCTGGAATATTCGCTGACCGGCGACGAGGCCAAGCGGCTGTCGTTCGATCCGATCTTCGGTCTCGAGAACAGCTTCAAGGTCTTCTACGGCCAGCAGGGCGCGCTGACCGATCCGGCCTTCATGGCGGCCAAGCGCGAGGCCGAAGCCGAGTTGCGCGCCCGCGTCGCGGCCGACCCGTCGCTGGTGCAGAAGATCGGCGATCCGTGGGGCGAGCTGGAGCGCGTGCAGGCCACGGCGCGCGATCTCTTCCTGCCCTACCGCCAGCTGGAACAGGCCGCCGGCGGCGGCTCGACCCTGTACCAGATGGCCCGGGCGATCGTGCGGGCGTCGAAGGACACGACCATGACCGACGCCCGGCGCGCGCGCCTGGTGGCCATGGTCGGCGCCGAAACCCCGATCGCGACCGACATGGAAGAGATCCGCCTGCGCTACTGGCTGTCCAAGACGCGGGAGTATCTGACCGTCGACAATCCGCAGGTGAAGGCCATGCTGGGCCGCGAAAGCCCCGAAGGTCTGGCCAATCGCCTGATCTCGAACACCCGGATGGGCGACGCCGCTTTCCGCGCCCAGGCCGCGGCGATGACCACCGCGCAGCTGGCCGAGGCCGACCCCCTGCTGGCCTTCGTCATCGCCAATGACGACGCCGCCAAGGCCATCGGCGACCGCTGGGCCGCCGAGATCAACGCTCCGACCGCCCGTGCCGCCGAGAAGGTCGCCCAGGCCCGGTTCGCGGTCTACGGCTCCAATCTGTATCCCGACGCCACCTTCTCGCTGCGGCTGTCGTACGGCCAGGTCGCGGGCTGGACCTATCGCGGCGTGACCGTGCCGCCCTTCACCTACATGGGCGGTCTGTACGAGCGGGCCACGGGCGCCGAGCCGTTCAACGCGGCCCAAGCCTTCATCGACAACGAGGCGCGGGTGAACAAGGACACGGTGTTCGACTTCACCTCGACCAACGACATCATCGGCGGCAACTCGGGCTCGCCGGTGATCAACGCCGACGGCGAAGTGATCGGCGCGGCCTTCGACGGCAACATCCACTCGCTGGGCGGGTCGTTCGGCTATGACGGCGCGCTGAACCGGACGGTCACGGTGTCGACGGCGGCCATCACCGAGGCGCTGCGGAACATCTATCCGCAGCCGCACCTGCTGGAAGAGCTGGGGGTCCGGTAACTCGTGTCTCCTCCCTGTTGGCGAAGCCAATGGGGAGGGGGACCACGAAGTGGTGGAGGGGCCGGTTCCCCATCCCCGCTTCGTGGGCTAGCCTGAAATTCTGAGCCAACCGAGGAACCGGCGCAGCGGCGTCGGCCCCTCCACCACTTCGTGGTCCCCCTCCCCATCGCGGGCGATGGGGAGGAGACAAGACATGCGCCTCACCCCCGCCCTCGCGGCCGCCCTTCTGACCCTCGCCGCCGGCGCCGCGCGCGCCGAGGAAGGCATGTGGACCTTCGACAACTTCCCCATCGCCCGCGCCAACCAGACGCTGGGGACCCATATCGACCAGGCCTTCCTGGACCGGGTGCGACTTAGCTCGGTCAAGTTCGGCGGATGCTCGGCGGGGATCGTCTCGGGCGAGGGTCTGGTGATGACCAACAATCACTGCGTGGCCACCTGCGTGGCCAATCTGTCGACCCAGGCGGTGAACTACGCCGAGACCGGCTTCACCCCGCGCAGCCGCGAGGAAGAGCTGAAATGCCCGGGCGGCACGGCCGAGATCCTGACCGACATCAGCGACGTCACCGAGCGGATGCACGCCGCCGGCGCCGGGCTGGAAGGTCAGGCCTTCACCCGGGCGCGCGACGCCGAGGCGGGCCGGATCGAGCAGGAAGCCTGTGGCGGTGATGAGGGCAAACGCTGTCAGGTCGTGACCCTTTATCGGGGCGGGCAGTTCAAGCTTTATACCTACAAGAAATACTCCGACGTCCGTCTGGCCTTCGCACCCGAGGATCGGGCGGCGACGTTCGGCGGCGATCTGGACAATTTCAGCTTCCCCCGCTTCGCCATCGATGCAGCCTTCATCCGGCTGTACGAGAACGACGCGCCGGCGGCGACGCCGACGCACTTCAGGTGGAACGCCGACAAGCCGGTCGAGGGCACGCCGGTGTTCGTGTCGGGCAGCCCGGGCGCGACGCAGCGGCTGCTGACCCAGGACCAGTTGTTCACCATCCGCGACGTGGTCCTGCCTATGGACCAGTTGATCGCCTCGGAACTGCGCGGGCGGCTGATCCGGTTCTCGGAAGAGAGCGAGGAAAACGCCTTCATCGCCATGGATCCGATCGTGGGGCTGGAGAACACCTACAAGCGGGGGCTGGGGCGGATGCGGGCCCTGGTCGATCCGGGCTTCATGGCGACGCGGGCGGCCAATGAGGCGGACTTCCGGGCGCGCTACGCCGCGCGGTCCGACACCGGCGGCGCCGACCCCTGGGCCGAACTGGCCGCCGTCCAGCCGATCATGCGCGAGACCTATGCGACGGTCGCCCTGCTGGAGGGCGGAACCGGCGCAGGCACGACGCCGGTGGCCGGCGGGTCGCAGCTGTTCCTGTGGGCGCGGACGATCGTGCGCGGCGCCCAGGAGCGGGAGAAGCCCTCGGCCGAACGCCTGCCCGAGTTCGCCGACAGCCGACTGGCCGGGGTTCAGTCCGGCCTGTTCGCGGAGCGGCCTGTCTATCCGGCGCTGGATCAGGTCCGGATGGAGTGGTGGCTGTCCAAGACGCGGGAGTGGCTGACCGTCGATAACCCGGTTGTCCGCGGCCTGCTGGGCCAGGAGTCGCCGGAGGGGCTGTCGGCCCGGCTGGTCAACGGTACGAAGCTGGCCGATCCCGCCGTGCGGCGCGCGCTGTGGGAGGGCGGCCTGGCCGCCGTCGAGGCCTCGGACGATCCGATGATCCGGTACCTGCTGTCGATCCAGGACGAGACCCGCGCCGCGCGTTCGGACTGGGAGAATCGGGTGCAGGCCCCGACCGACCGCGCGTCGGAGCAATTGGCCGCCGCGCGGTTCGCCGCCTATGGAGACGCCGTCTATCCGGACGCGACGGGGACGTTGCGGCTGACCTACGGCAAGATCGAGGGCACGGACGTCCCGGGCCAGAGGTTCGGTCCCTTCACCACCTTCAACGGCCTGTGGGATCGGGCGACGGGGGCGGCGCCGTTCGATGTCGCGCCGAAGCTGCTGGCGGCGAAGGACCGGATCGACGGCGACACGGTGCTGAACATGGCGGTGTCGTCGGACACCATCGGCGGCTCGTCAGGCTCGCCCGTGGTGACCGCGGCGGGCGAGATGGTGGGAGCCAATTTCGATTCCACCGTCCTGACCCAGCGCAACGCCTATGGCTATGACCGCAACGTCAACCGCTCGGTGATCGTGACCACGGGCGCGGTGACGGCGGCGCTGCGGGATGTCTACGGGATGGAGCGGCTGGTGGCGGAGCTGGGGGTTCGCTGAGCTGATCCCTCTCCCTCCCCCTTGGGGGAGGGGCGTCGGCGCGCAGCGACGACAGGGTGGGGACGGCGCAGCGCAACCAGGCCGGCGCTCTCGTCGCCGAGCCGCTCCCACCCGGCTTCGCCTTCGGCTCAGCCACCCTCCCCCAAGGGGGAGGGAGAGGCATTCGCGTGTCCCCTACAGCTGGCTCATCTTTTGCTGGGCCTTGGCGAAATACTGCCAGCCGGTCCAGACGGTGACGATGGCGGCGATCCAGATCAACAGATAGGCGAAGACCTGGAAGTGAGGCTGCCACTCCAGAGGCAGGCCGAAGCCGTCCCACAGCAGGGCGATCTGCAGGGCGCCCAGCGCCACCATCTGCAGCAGGGTCTTCCACTTGGCCAGCAGGGTGACCGGCAGCTTGACCTTGCCGGCCACCGTCTCGCGCAGGGCCGAGACGGCGAACTCGCGGAACAGGATCAGGCCGCAGGGGATGGCGATCTGCGGCAGGGCGCCCCAGGCCAGGACGCCGAGGATGGCGCCGGTGATCAGCACCTTGTCGGCGATCGGATCGAGGATGGCGCCCCAGCGCGTGGTCGCGTGCCAGCGCCGGGCGAGGAAGCCGTCGACCCAGTCGGTCGAGGCGGCGACCACGAAGATGACGAAGGCGGTGCGGCCGAAGCGGAACTGGTCGTCGGGGCTGAGATATTCCGACAGCAACGGAATGCCCTGGGGCGCGGCCCCCGCCAGGATCAGGAACATGATGACCCCGGCGATCAGGCGCAGGCCGGTCAGGATATTCGGAATGGGATTGGCGTGGGGATTGGGTGTCATAAGGGCGCTCCGATACCTCAACGCGATCTGCCACGCTTCGCTGCATGAAGCGAGATGGTTGGCGGTTCGGGTCCGGGTCGCGTCGGCAAAAAACGGTGCGAAGCGTGCGATGCGTCCACCAGGCGCCCGGTTGAAAAACACCGTCCGAAGAGTCCGTAGAGTCCGTAGAGTCCGGATACGGTGCTGTTCGATTGTCAAAGACCGGGCCCCGCGGGGTGTTGGTCAGGAAAGCATGCGCCTGCGTCAGATCTGGACGCAGCCGGCCGGGCGCCTAGTCCAGCACTTCGAACCGGGCGCCGCGCAGGGAGCGCAGAATCCCGTCGGCGATGCCGAAATGGACGCCGCTGAGCGCCAGGGTCCCGGCCGCCTCGCGTTCGGCGATCCACGGGAAGGTGCGCAGATTGTCCAGCGACAGGCGGACCACCGCCTCCTCGGCGGCCTGCATGAGATCTTCGGGCGGGCATTCCTCGCAGACGCGGCGGACGGCCGACGCGCCCTGCGCCACCCAGGGGGCGACGAAGTCCTGGCAGTCCGCGGGCGCGCCGTGGATCATGGCGTTCACGCCGCCGCAGAGAGCGTGGCCCATGACCATGATGCGCGAGACGTTCAGCACCTTGACCCCGAACTCCAGCGCCGCCGAGACGCCATGCAGATGGCCGTCGGGCTCGTAGGGCGGGACCAGGTTGGCGACGTTGCGGACCACGAACAGCTGGCCCGGCGCGGCGTCGAAGATCAGCGCCGGGTCGGCGCGGCTGTCGGAACAGGCGACGACGAGGGTATGGGGCCGCTGCCCCTCGGCGGCGAGCGCCTCGTACTCGGCCTTCGCCTCGGCCCAGTGGCCTTCGCGAAAGCGGCGGTAGCCGGAAAGCAGGGCGTCGCGGGATTCGTCTGACATGGCGTCGGTATAGGCACTCTGCTCCCGTTGGGGGAGAGGGCGGTCGAAGGTTCTGTTCCCGCCACGGGCGACAAGCCTTCGGAACAGACCGGCCTCACGCCGCCGGCGCGGTCCGGGTCTGAGTGGCGATATAGGCGATCAGGTCACGTCGATCATCGGAGTCGTGAACGCCGGCGAAGGTCATCTTGTTGCCGGGCAGGAACTCCCGCGGGTTGTCCAACCAGTGATCAAGGTTCTCCGTGTCCCACACAAAGTCAGCGTCCTGTACGGCCTGTGAGTAGTTGTAACCCTCTTTGGATCCGACCTGACGCCCGAACAGCCCCCACAGATTGGGTCCGGTAAGTCGCGCGCCGCCCTCCGCGAGCGTGTGGCAAGACCGGCAGCGGGCGAAAGTAGCCCTGCCATTGGCGAGATCGGCGGCGTTGTACGGAGCGGACAGGGTGGCCAGTGTCAACTGCGCCTGCGCGTCCGGGATCGCCCCGGCGGCCTCGACCATCGGGGTCGGCGCCGAGGATGCGGGCGCAGTGGTCGAGGGCGCCGGAGCGTCAGGGTTCGGTTCGCCGCATGACGTGAGCAGGGCGGCTGACGCCATCAAAAGCAGAACTCGGGTCATAATCGTTCCTGGAGTCAAAAATTCCGCCGGTGCAGCACGCCTGGCGATGTGTTGTTTGTAAATAGACCTCCCCCTCGAACGTTCCCGATTGTTGATCAGCCGCGCTAGATTATCTTTGAAAATATTCATCGCGGCGTGTCACTTTATTTCCGACGGGGCGTTATCATTGCCTGAGGCCCAAGCGACTCCTCTCGGATTCCCTCAGAGATGTCCAGGAAATCAAATGCTTGACCGCCGCTCGGCCATGTTCGTCCTGCCCGCCGCCGGGGCGCTCCTTGCAACCGTCGCCGCCTGCTCCCGGGAGACCGCCAGCAGCGACGGCGATGACGAAACCAATCCCGATGAACTGGAGAGCGTCACGGTCGCGCTGGTCGCGCCGCCGTTCGTCCACGCCCATGACCAGGTCGCCAAGGGTGCGCCCAAGGTGGTGAAATTCAGGATGACGACCGAGTCGAAGACCATCGTCGTGGACGAGGCCGGCACCACCTTCCACGCGATGACCTTCAACGGTTCCATGCCGGGGCCGACCATGGTGGTCCACGAGGGCGACTATGTGGAACTGACACTGGTCAATCCGGCGAGCAGCACCCTGCCGCACAACATCGACTTCCATGCCGCGACCGGGGCACTGGGAGGGGCGGCGCTGACGCTGGTCAATCCGGGCGAGCAGGCGACGTTGCGGTTCAAGGCGAGCCGGTCGGGCGTGTTCGTCTATCACTGTGCGCCGGAAGGCATGGTCGCCTGGCACGTCGTTTCCGGCATGCACGGCGTCCTGATGGTCCTGCCGCGCGCTGGACTGTCCGATGCCGACGGAAACAGACTGACCTACGACAAGGTCTTCACCATCGGCGAGTTCGACCTCTACCTGCCCAAGGACGGGGCGGACGGATACAAGACCTATCCGACGGCCGAGGACGCCTATGCTGATACCATCGAGGCGATGCGCGGCCTCGTGCCGAGCCATATCATCTTCAACGGGGCCCATGGGGCGCTCACCGGCGACAATGCGCTGAAGTCCAAGGTCGGCGAGACGGTGTTGTTCGTCCACTCGCAAGCCAATCGCGACACGCGTCCACATCTGATCGGCGGACACGGCGACTGGGTCTGGGAGACCGGCAAGTTCGCCAATCCGCCCCAACGGGATCTGGAAACCTGGTTTATCCGCGGCGGCTCGGCCGGCGCCGCGCTCTACACGTTCCGCCAGCCGGGGCTCTACGTCTATTTGAACCACAATCTGATCGAGGCGACGATCCTGGGCGCGGCCGCCCACGTTCAGGTCGAGGGCGCCTGGAACGAAAACTTGATGAAACAGATGAGCCCGCCCGGACCCATCCAGACCTGAGCGCGAGCGGACCGGACCTGACATCCGGGCGCCCCGTTCGAGCGTGCAAGGGCGCAACCTGGAGGGCCCGGCCGGATGCAGACGACCTTAAGGGCCCGCAACGGTCGAAAGCGGCCCTAACGCTGCGCCGGATGGAAAAACGCGTGGATGCGTTCGGCCATGGGCTGGTTGATCCCCTCGACCTTGACCAGATCGGCGACCGAGGCGCGGCCGACGCCCTTGGCCGAGCCGAAGGCGTGCAGCAAGGCCTTCTTGCGGCCCGGACCGATGCCCTCGATCTCGTCGAGCGGGTTCTTCTTGATGTCCATGGAGCGGCGGGTGCGGTGGGCCCCGTTGGCGAAGCGGTGCGCCTCGTCGCGCAGGCGCTGGATGTAGTAGAGGGCCGGCGATTTCAGCGGCAGCATGAAGGGCGGGCGGCCCGGCATGAAGAACCGCTCCATGCCCGCGTCGCGGTCGGGCCCCTTGGCCACGCCGACGGCGGTGATGTCGTCCAGACCCAGGTCGGCCAGCACGGCCAGCACCTCGGCCAGCTGGCCGGCGCCGCCGTCGATCAGCAGCAGGTCGGGGCGGACCACCTCCTCCCCCGCGTCCTCGTCCTTCACGAGGCGCGAGAAGCGGCGGCGCATGACCTCGCGCATCATGCCGTAGTCGTCGCCGGGGGTCAGGTCCTCGCCGCGAATGTTGAACTTGCGGTACTGCGATTTCTGGAAGCCCTCGGGCCCGGCCACGACCATGCCGCCGACGGCGTTGGTCCCCTGGATGTGGGCGTTGTCGTAGATCTCGATCCGCTCGGGGCGGCTGTCCAGACCGAAGGCCTCGCAGACCTCGTCGAGGATTTTGCCCTGGGCCGAGCCCTCGGCCATCTTGCGGCCCAGAGCCTCGCGGGCGTTGGTCAGGGCGTGGTCGACGAGCGACAGCTTGTCGCCGCGCATCGGGCGGGCGATCTCGACCTTGCGGTCGGCCTTCATCGAAAAGGCTTCTTCCAGCAGTTCCAGCTCATGCGGCCGGACGTTGGACAGGATCAGGCGCGGGATCGGCTTGTCCTCGTAGAACTGGCCGAGGAAGGCGGCGAGGATTTCGGGATCGGTGTCGGTTTTGTCGACGCGCGGGAAATAGGCCCGGCCGCCCCAGTTCTGGCCACCGCGGTAGAAGAAGACCTGCACACAGGCCTGACCGCCCTCGGAGAACAGGGCGAAGACGTCGGCCTCGGCCACGCTGTCGGCGCTGACGGAGTTCTCCATGGAGATGGCGGACAGGGCGCGGATGCGGTCGCGGACGCGGGCGGCCTGTTCGTAGTCCATGGCCTCGGCGGCGGCGCTCATCTCGGCCGACAGGCGGGCGATGACGGCCCGCGACTTGCCCTTCAGGAAGGCCGAGGCCTCGTCGACCAGGCCGGCGTAGTCCTCCAGCGAGATCAGGCCGGTGCAGGGGGCCGAACAGCGCTTGATCTGGTGCAGCATGCACGGCCGGGTGCGGGTCTCGTAGACGCTGTCCGAGCAGGAGCGGAGGAGAAATGCCTTCTGCAGGGTGTTCAGGGTCCGGTTCACCGCCCAGGTCGAGGCGAAGGGGCCGAAATAGTCGCCGGGGGTGGTGTGGGCCCCGCGGTGCTTGCGAACCTGGGGCGCGCGGTGGTCCTTGCGGATCATCAGTTCGGCGAACGACTTGTCGTCGCGCAGCACCACGTTGAAGCGCGGCTTCAGCTGTTTGATGAAGCTGGATTCCAGCAGCAGCGCCTCGGTTTCGGAGGCGGTGATGACCAGTTCCATCGACCGGGTCAGGGAGACCATCAGGCCGATGCGCTGGGTGTGGAACCGGCCCTGGGCGTACTGGAGGATGCGCTTCTTGATGGAGCGCGCCTTGCCCACATAGAGGCAGGTCCCGTCCTCGCCGTACATGCGGTAGACGCCCGGCTTGTCGGGCGCCCGCCGCGCCTCGTCGCGGATCAGGTCGGCCGCGACCAGGGCGGTCGGCGGCGAATCGGCTGGCAGGGTCTCCTCGGTCATCGGGACCGATATAGGCCTAGAAGCGGCGGACCATAAGGACGCCGGCCAGAACCAGGGCGACGCCGGCGGCGCGGCCGAGGCTGATCGGTTGCTGCGGCATGCCGAAGGCGCCGAAATGGTCGAGGATCAGGCCGACCAGCAGCTGGCCGGCGACCATCAGGGTGATGGTCATGGCGACGCCGAGGCGCGGCACGCCCCAGGCGGCGGCGACCACGAAGATCGCGCCGTAGAGGCCGCCGACCCAGGCGTACCAGGGGAGGCTCCGCGCCGCCGCGACGTCCGGCTTTGTCTGCAGGACCATGGCGACGATGCCCAGCGCGGCCGTGCCGACGGCGAAGGAGACGAAGGCGGCGTTCACCGGCGAGCCCATGGCGCCCATCAGCCTGGCGTTGGTCGGGGCCTGAAGGGCGGTGGCGCCGCCCGCGAGCACGACGGCGATGATCGAGAAGAGGGCGGGGTTCATCCCGCGCCTGTACCATCCCGGCCCGGCCGCCGCAGCCGAAGATTTCGACCGCTACGCACCGATCCGCCGCAGCCGTCCTTGAACAGCGGGGCGCGGCGCTTTATTGCGGCCCCAACAAGGAGCTTTCCATGCTGGCCCTCTACATCATCCTCGGCTTCGTCGCGGTTCTGGCCGCCATCAACTTCATCGAGTTCGGCCGGGTTGACTGACCACCCCGCGGGCTCTTCGGAACGGGCCGGCGCCGCGCTCGTCACGGGCGGCGGCAAGCGGATCGGGCGCGCGATCGCCCTTGAGCTGGCGCGGGCCGGCTTCGACGTCGTCATCCACTATCGCTCGTCGGCGGACGCGGCCGGGGCCGTCGCCGACGAGATTCGCGCCCTCGGTCGTCGCGCCGCGACGGTGAAGACCGATCTGGCCGTCGAGGCGCAGGTGAGAGCGCTGGTCCCCGCCGCCGCCGAGGCCATCGACGGGCCGCTGGCCGTGCTGGTCAACAACGCTTCGGTGTTCGAGGACGACCGCGTCGGCTCGCTGGGCCGCGACACCTGGGACGCCCATATCGAGACCAATCTGCGCGCCCCGATCGTGCTGGCCGAGACCTTCGCGGCCCAGGCGCCGGTCGGGTCGGCCATCGTCAACCTGCTGGACCAGAGGGTGCTGAAGCCCGATCCGCGCTTCATCTCCTACGCCCTGTCGCGCAACGGCCTGTGGTGGGCGACGCGGACGCTGGCGCAGGCGCTGGCGCCGCGCATCCGGGTCAATGGCGTCGCCCCCGGCCCGACCCTGCCGTCGGTGCACCAGAGCGCGGCGGACTTCGAGGCCGAGGCGCGCGCCACACCCCTGCAACGCGCCGGCAGCCCGGAGGCGGTGGCCTCCGCCGTGCGCTGGCTGGTGGACGCGGAACTGGTGACGGGCCAGATGATCGCCGTCGACGGGGGCCAGCATCTGGCGTGGCGAACCCCGGACATCGTGGAGTAGGCCGTGAGCGTAACCCCCCTGCCCGTTTCCGGCGCCGACGCCTCCCGTCTTGAAGGGCTGACGGTGTTCGTGCGCGGCCTGACGCTCGAGGCCGGCATCGGCATTCATGACCACGAACTGGGACGGCTGCAGCGGCTGGTCGTCGACGTGACGCTGGAGTTGACGCCCGCGCCGGTCGAAAGGCTGGGCGACACGGTCAACTATGAGACCGTCGCAGCGGCCGCGCGCGCCATCGTCGCCGAGGGTCATGTGGGACTGGTCGAAACCTTCGCCCAGCGGCTGGCCACAGCCTGTCTGGCGGACCCGCGCGTGCGGCGTTGCGGGGTGCGGATCGAGAAGCCGGGCGCGCTGGAAGGCGCGGCGGCGGCGGGCTGCGAAGTCGTGGTCTCGCGCTGACCCGCCCATGGACTGGGCGGTTGCGCGGGGCGCGAGGGGCCGTCATACCTTGGACCAGACGACAAGGACCCGTTGATGGCCGACCCGGGCGATCCCTCGAATGCTGACGATCACGACGACCTGATCGGCTTCGCCTCGCCGGCGTCGCTGCAGGGCCGCACCCGCGATCCGGCGCCGTCCGCGGAGACGCCGGAACCGGCGGCCGCGATCGAGCCGGACCTGCCGCCCCCGTCCGCGGCCGAGGCCCAGCCTGAGCCGGAAGCCGAGCCTGACCTGTTCTCCGTCCGCCCGGTTGAAACCTCCTCCCCTGCGCCATCCGCGCCGGAACCCGTCGCGCCGATTCCGGAGCCGACTCCCGCTCCCGCCTACCCGGCCGGGACGGCTCCGCCGGGATCCGTCGATGCGGCGTCCATATTCGAACTCTCGCCGCAGGCGCTCCCGCCACGTCGCCGCCGCGATCCCGTCGTCGACCTGCCGGGCGGGGGGATGGGACTGTACGCCGTCTACGCCCTGATCCTGTTCGCGGTCCCGACCATGGGGGTGTCGGCCCTGATCGGCCTGCTGGCCGTGACCGGCCGCTCCGGACCTGACGACGCGCTGTCGTCCTCGCATTTCGTCTATCAGCAGCGCACCCTGTGGACCGCCGCAGTGGCCGCCGTCGCAGGCCTGATCCTGCTGGCGGCGCCGTTCGCCCTGGGCGTGCCGATCCTGTTCCTTCTGGCGCTCTGGCTGGTGCTTCGCGGCGCGTCAGGCGTTTGGACCCTCAAGTCCGGCCGGCCGATCGTTGATCCGCGCGGCTGGTGGATCTGACGGAGACCGTCGATGGCTGATGCGAAACCCGATACGGGCAAGTCGATCGAACCGCGCTTCGGCGCCGGCCACGAGTCCGAGGGCAAGCCGGCGGCCCTGATCGCCTGGGGCCTGTACATCCTGTCCCTGCCCAGCGCGAACCTGCTGGTGATCGTCGGCCTGATCGTCGCCTATGCGGGACGGGGCGGAGCCACCGGCCTGGCCCGCGCCCATATCGACGCGCAGATCGGCCTGTTCTGGTCGGTGTTCTGGTGGACGATCCTGCTGTGGGTCGGGATCGCCATCTGCGGAGTCAGCTTCTTCGCAGCGCCCGCGACCGGGATCGTCCTGGCGCCGCTGGGACTGATCCTGGGCCTGGGCCTGTTTTTCCTGACCGTGTGGTTCACCATCAAGAGCATCATCGGTCTGATCAACCTGCTGGGCGACAAGGCCCCCTGATCGCCTGAGGCGCGGCGGTCACGGTCGCGCAGGAAAACCGGATTTCCCGGATCGGCCGGGAACGGCGCCCCCCGATCCCGTGTTGGCCCCGTGTCCGCCAGCAGACACGAGAGCGCCCCATGACCGAGTTCCGCGACGTTCGTGACGAACAAAGATTCGAACAGGGGTTTACGGACTCCGAGGGCCAACTGCGGACCGTCTTCGCCGACTATGCGGTGCAGGGGTCCGTGCGGGTGATCCAGCACGTCGAAGCCGATCCCGCCCTGCGCGGTTCGGGCGCGGCGGGCCAGTTCATGCAGGCGCTGGCCGAGCATGCACGGGCCGAAAAGCTGAAACTCCAGCCGCGTTGCAGCTATGCCGTCGCCTGGCTGAAACGCCACCGGGAGTTCGACGACATCGTCGCCTGACACGTCCCCGCTGGGAGGGATTCAGCCTCCGCCGTAACCGCCGATGATCGGCAGGACCTCGCCGGTGATGTAGCTCGACATCTGCGGCGAGGCGAGGAAGACGAAGGCGGGGGCGATCTCTTCGGGCTGGGCGGGGCGTTTCATCACCGTCTTCGAGCCGAATTGCGCGACCTTGTCGGCCTGCTGGTCGGCCGGGTTCAGCGGGGTCCAGACCGGCCCGGGGGCGACGACGTTCACCCGGATGCCCTTCTGCGCCAGATGCGTGCCCAGCGAGCGGGCGAAGGCGTGGATGCCGCCCTTGGTCATCGAATAGTCGAGCAGGTTCTCATTGCCCATTATGCCGGTGACCGAGCCGGTCATGACGATCGAGCCGCCCGGCTTCAGGTGCGGAACCGCCGCCTTCACCAGGTTGAAATAGCCGTAGAGGTTGGTCTTCAGCGTGCGGTCGAAATGTTCGTACGTCAGATCCTCCAGCGCCTCGACATGTTCCTGGAAGGCGGCGTTGGGCACGACGACGTCCAGCCGGCCGAAGGCGTCCAGCGTCGCCTTGACCGCGGCTTCCGGGAAGGCCGGATCGGCGGCGTCGCCCTTGAGCACGATGGCCTTGCGGCCCTCGGCCTCGACGGCGGCTTTCGTGTCCTTCGCATCCCTGTCCTCGTCGAGGTGGCAGATGGCGATGTCGCAGCCTTCGCGGGCGAACAGGACGGCGACCGCGCGGCCGATGCCGGAGTCGCCGCCGGTGATGATGGCCGCCATGCCATCCAGCTTGCCCGAGCCCTTCCAGAAGGGCGCCTCGTACATGGGCGCGGGATCCAGTGCGGCCTCTTCGCCGGGCTTGGTCTGGTGCTGTTCCGGAAAGGGCGGCTCAGGGTATTTGCGGGCTCCAGCCTGAACGGCCTTTTCGGCGCCCCCGCCGCCCGGGCCGGCTTTCGCGTCTATCCCCGTCTGGATCTTCCGCTCCTGATCGGCGATCTTTTCGGCGCGGGGTTCGAAACGGTCGTCCATGGCGGGCTCCTCTGTCTGGATCGATGGAAAAGCCGATGGAGCGGGCAAGCGTTCCCGCGCATTGTCATGTTCGACGATACGGAGCCGCCCCATGCCCGACCTCGACCTGTCTTCCGTCAGCGCGGCCGCAGGGCCGCTGCAGACCTGGGTGCTGCCCGCCCTTCTGGGTCTGGGGCTGGCGTCGGCCACGGGCCTGCGGACCTTCCTGCCGCTGCTGATGCTGGCGCTGGCGGCGCGGTTCGAGATGTTCGGCGTGCGGCTGATCGACCAGATGGACTGGCTGGTCTCCTGGCCCGCCATCGCGGCCCTGGCAACGGCCACGATCGCCGAGTTCGTGGGCGACAAGATTCCAGCCGTCGACCACGCGCTGAACGCGGTCGGCTATGTCACCCGGCCCGTGGCGGGCGCGGTCGCCGCGGGCAGCGTCTTCTGGGCGGTGGACCCGGCCGCGGCGGCCATCGCCGGGATCATCGTCGGGGCCCCGGCGGCCCTGGCGTTCAACGCGGCGCAGACGGGTGCAAGGGTCGGATCGACGGCCACGACCGGAGGTCTCGGCAATCCGCTCGTTTCCGTGATCGAGGATTTCCTCGCCTTCATGACGGTGATGGTCGCCTTCCTGGCGCCGATCCTCATACCGATCGTGATGATCGTCTTCGCCGTGCTGGTGTTCCGGCTGGCGCGGCGGATCCGCGACCGGAACGAGCCCCGGCCGGCCTAGCCGATCGTGCGGCTGACGATGGCTTTCAGGGTCTCGGCCCTGGCGGGCAGGTCCGAGGACAGCCGTCCGGCCAGCTCCCGGGCGCCGACGGGGTAGGCGTCGCCGCCATCCGCGATTTCCTTCGCCATGACCGAGGCCTGCATGAGGACCTTTTCCAGAGCCTCGACCTGTTCGACGGCCAGGGCGCGGGCTTCCATCTGCAGGCGTTTGACGCGTTCCGTGGTCGTTTCCGGCGCCCGCATCAGATCGTAGATTTCGGCTTCGGCGGCGACCAGTCGAAGGTCGGGCTTGGCGTTCGGCGGCTTGGTCATGGATGACGTCTCCTGACCTGCCCAAATGCGAAGCGGCGCCGTGGCGTTCCGCCGTTAACCCTGCCCGGAGCTGGATCCGTCCGGCCTGTGACTCCCGTGCATCAGGCGGCCTCGCCGCGACGCTCCAGACGGGATTCGGCCTCGCGCACCGCGTCCACGGCGCGATCCACGACCTCCAGCCCGGCTCCGGCGCGGATGGCCTCGACGGTCAGGATGCGGCGGAAGGCGCGCGCTCCCGCCCGGCCGTGCATCAGGCCCAGCATATGGCGGGTCATGGCGGCCAGATGCACGCCCTCGGCCAGGCGGGCGGCCATATAGGGGCGGTAGCGGTCGATGGCGGCGAAGGCGTCGACGTCGGGCGCCGCTGCGCCATACAGGCGGCGGTCGGCCTGACCCAGAATGGCCGGCTCGTGATAGGCGGCGCGGCCCAGCATGACGCCGTCCAGCGCCACGCCGTCGCTGTCGTCCAGATGCGCCTCGGCCTCGTCCAGCGAGGCGACGCCGCCGTTGATCGAGACCGACAGATGCGGCCGTTCGCGCTTGAGCCGCCGCACCAGGGCGTAGTCCAGTGGCGGCACGTCGCGGTTCTCCTTGGGCGACAGACCCTTCAGCCAGGCCATGCGGGCGTGGACGATGAAGATCCCGATCCCGGCGGCGGCGCAGGCGTCGACGGTTTCGAACAGCGAAACCTGAGGGTCCTGATCGTCCACGCCGATGCGGCATTTGACCGTGGCGGGGACGGATACCGCGTCCTTGATCGCGGCCATGCAGTCGGCGACCAGCTGCGGCTCGCGCATCAGGCAGGCGCCGAAGCGGCCCGACTGGACCCGGTCGGAGGGGCAGCCGACGTTCAGATTGATCTCGTCATAGCCGAAGGCCGCGCCGATGCGTGCGGCCTCGGCCAGCTGGTCGGGATCGGAGCCGCCCAGCTGCAGGGCCACCGGATGCTCGACCGCGTCGAAGCCCAGAAGCCGCTGATGGTCGCCGTGCAGGATCGCCGGCGCCGTGACCATCTCGGTATAGAGCAGGGCGCGGCTCGTCAGGGCGCGGTGGAACGCCCGGCAATGCCGGTCGGTCCAGTCCATCATGGGCGCGATCGAGAGGCGACGGTTCATCGGGGGCGCCTCCTACACCAAAGCCGGCCCGGTGGCGAACCGGGAACCCTGGAGCGCGCTTCGCTTTCTTCCCCGCATCAGAGGAGGAAACCATGATCAAACCCGTTCTCGCCGGCGCCGCCTGTCTGGTCCTGCTGGCCGCCTGCAACTCCGAGCGAAGCCCCGAAGCCGTGGACAAGGCCCAGGATGCGGCGTCCGTGCCCGTCGGCCAGACCTCGGCGGCGACCATGGGCGCGAACCTGCAGTCGGCCTACATCCCCAATGCGGCGATGGGCGACATGTATGAGATCCAGGCCGCCGACATCGCCCTGCAGCGGTCGCAGAACGCCCGGGTCAAGGAGCTGGCGCAGATGATCAAGACCGATCACATGGCCGCCACCAACGCCTTCAAGGCCATGGTCCCCCAGGCCGCGCCGGACGCGGCCCTGCCGACGGCCCTCGATGAACGGCGGCAGGGGCTGATCGACAATCTGCGCTCGGCCTCGGCGGCCAATTTCGACGCGACCTTCATCGACCAGCAGATCGCGGCCCACAACGAGGCCCTGACCCTGCATCGCGGGTTCTCGAACGAGGACTCCCCGCTGGCGGCCCACGCCCGCAGCGTCGTGCCGAAGATCGAAGGCCACCTGCGGATGGCCGAGGAAATCAAGGCCGCCATGTAGCCTTCTGGTCCTCCGGGCTGGGACGAGAGAGCCGGCGCCGTCAGGCGCCGGCTTTTTCGTGGGCTTCGTCCTCTTCCAGGGCGTCTGCGGCTTCCTCGTTGAGCGCCTGGCCCTCGCGGCGGGGCTTGACGTAGGGTTCAGGCCGGGTGGTGGCGATGTTGCCGCGCATCAGCGAGCGGCCGGCCTGGATGCCCTCGGCGAGCTGGAGGGTGAACCGCTTTTCGTCGCGTCGCCGGACGTCCGCGATGGTTTCGCGCGCCTCCTCGTCCGAGAAGCCCAGGTCGATCAGCACCTGGTGGCCGAACACCAGCGCGCTCTCGAAGGTCTCGCGGATCTGGTATTCGACCCCCGCATTGACCAGACGGATCGAATGGCCGCGGTCGTAGGCGCGCACGAACAGTTTGGTCAGGGGGAAGGCCTCCTTGACCAGTTCGACGATCCGGTCGGCGACATCCGGCTTGTCGACGCAGACCAGGATGGTCTCGGCGTTCTCGGCCCCGGACGCGCGCAGCACGTCGAGGCGCGAACCGTCGCCGTAATAGACCTTGAATCCGAAATTGCCGGCGGCCTGGATCATCTCGACGTCGAGATCGATGATGGAGACGTCGACGTCGCGGGCCAGCAGGGGTTGGGACACCACCTGGGCGAAACGGCCGAAGCCGATGATCAGGACGCGTTCGCGCAGGTTGCGGGCGTGGTCGACGCCGTCGGCGTCGTCGGGCGACAGGTCCTCGTTGGGACGCAAACGGTCCGCCAGCATGACCCGGAGCGGCGTCAGGGCCATGGACAGGATCACCACCGCCGACAGGATGGCGGCGGTGCGGGCGTCGAACAGGCCAAGGGCGAAGGCGGTGGAATAGAGGACGAAGGCGAACTCGCCGCCCTCGCCCATCAGGGCGGCGCGCAGCAGGCCTTCGCCGTGCTTCTGTCTCAACCGGGCGACGGCGTAGACCGCGACCATCTTGGCGGTCATGAAGGCAGCCAGCCCGCCCAGCACCCAGGCCCAGTCGGCGACCACCACGCGCAGGTCCAGCGACATGCCGACGGAGAGGAAGAACAGGCCCAGCAGCAGGCCGCGGAACGGCTCGACGTCCGCTTCCAGCTGATGGCGGAAGGTCGATTCCGACAGCAGGACCCCGGCCAGGAAAGCCCCCATGGCCATCGACAGCCCGCCCAGATTCATGGCGTAGGCCGCGCCCAGCACGACGAACAGGGCGCCCATGGTCATCACCTCGCGGCCGCCGTAGCGGGCCAGCAGGCGGAAGAAGGGGTTCACCACCCATCGGCCGGCGACATAGACCAGGGCCACGGCGGCGATGGCCAGGCCGACCGTCCTCCAGATGGGATGGCCGGTCTCGACCGCCGAGCCGTAGGTCCCGGCCAGCACCGCGACCAGGGCCAGCAGCGGCACGATGGCCAGGTCCTCGAACAGCAGGACGGAGACGACGCGCTGGCCCGCCGGCCCGGCGTTCTCGTTACGCTCTTCCAGAAGTTGCATGACGATGGCGGTGGACGACAGGGCGAAGCCGAAGCCGGCGATGACCGCGGCGTGCCAGGCCAGTCCGGCCGCCATCGCGATGCCGGTCAGAAGGATGGCGCAGGCCAGGACCTGGACCGCCCCGAGGCCGAAGATCTCCTTGCGCAGGCTCCACAGCCGCGCGGGCCGCATCTCCAGGCCGATGATGAACAGGAACATGACGACGCCGAACTCGGCCACGTGCAGGACCGACTCGGGATCACGCACGACGCCCAGCACCGACGGGCCGATCAGCAGGCCGGCGGCGAGATAGCCGAGAACGGCGCCCAGGCCGAAGCGGCGGAACAGGGTGGCCGCCACGACCATGGCGGCCAGAAGGGCCACCGCGTGGCCCAGGCCCATGCTGGTCGTCTCGTGCATGTCGGTCCCCTGCGGCGCGAGGCTGGATAGTGGGGGGTGATGCGCGATTGCGCCACCCCGCGATTGTCGAACGCGGTCCGCTGAAAGCGCCACAGTTTCGCCCGAGACGGGTCGGCCTGATGCGGGTCTGACAACCCAAGGGAGATGCGCCGATGCCCGTCCTTCCGCTCAAACAGGCCATGGCCGGGGTGATGAGCCTCGCGCTGGCGTCGCCCATCGCGCCCGGCGCGATCACCCAGACCGGCAGGCCGGTCGACACGGACAAGCCGTCGGACGGGGTGGTTTCCGCGGCGGCCTGCGCGCCGTTCGGTTTTACGCTGCGCGAGGAGCGCCCGATCCCGACGCCGCGATACGTCCCGCCGCCCGTGACGCGGCCGATCGAGCCGACGAAGAAGGAAGACCGGCTGGCCTATGTTC
>NZ_DATMYH010000095.1:0-35330 GCF_035561115.1 Brevundimonas sp. | reverse complement strand
CCGTCCCGTCGCAAGGGAGGCTCGCTCGGCCGGCGAACCGAAGCGGCGGCGGGAGCGGAAGGAAGCGGGCCGCGACCGGTCTCCTCGGGGACCGGGACGCGGGCTGACGGGGCTGCAACGTCCAGTCGGCCAGGGGCGGTGATCCAGTATCCGCCCGGTCCAGCAGGCAGTCGTCGCTGCCGCTGCCCGCCGCGTGCAGAAGGGGAACTCGTCAAGAGCGAGGGGTAGCCCCGCGCATGTGGAAGCGCCCTCCGCGCGGAGCGTTCTGCCTTCGTCGAAACACACAAACCCTACGGTCTCCGGGCGAAGGCCCGGACGCTCCGCCACGCCTCCCGCTCCCTTGCGAAGGGTTGTCGATGAACAAGTTTGTATTTCAAACAAGTCTGATGTAAACGCTCAAGCTCGATCAAGGGGAGGGCGTCATGTCGTCATCTGAAATCCATCAACCCGACCGCCTGCACGGTCTCGACGCCCTGCGGGCGACCGCCCTGCTGCTGGGCGTCGTCCTGCACGCGTCCATGGCCTATTTCCCGGTCACGATCTGGATCGTCCCGGACACCGACAACTCGCCGGTCGCCGCCGTCCTGTTCTTCGCCATTCACCTGTTCCGGATGACCAGCTTCTTCCTGATCGCCGGCCTGTTCGCCCATATGATGCTGCACCGGCGCGGAGCCTTCGGCTTCATCAAGGACCGTCTCATTCGCATCGCCGGCCCGCTCGCCGCCTTCTGGACGCCGGCCCTGGCCGCCATCATCGCCGTGCTCGTCTGGATGGCGGCCATCCGCAACGGCGGAACGATCCCGGACGGCCCGCCGCCGCCGCCGCTGACCATCGCCACCTTCCCCCTGACCCACCTGTGGTTCCTGTGGGTGCTGCTGATCCTCTATGCCGCCATGATGATCGTGCGCGCGCCCTTCGCCCTGATGGATCGCGGCGGAAGCTGGAGCCGGTTCGTCGACCGGATGACCGGCGCCCTGATCGGGCCGTGGACGCCCGCCCTGCTGGCCGCGCCGCTGGCGCTCGCCTTCTGGCTGGCGCCGAACTGGATTCCCTTCTTCGGCATTCCGACGCCGGACACCGGACTGGTCCCCAACCCCGTCGCCCTGACCGCCTTCGGGACCGCCTTCGGTCTCGGCTTCCTGCTGGACCGTCGCCGCGACCTGCTGGCCCGGATCGAGCGCCTGTGGCCGGTGTTCACCGTCGTGGCCCTCGGCGTCGGCGCGGCGGCCCTGGTCATGTCCGGTGGACCCGTCCCGGAGCTGGCTCCCGTGACCGATCCTGCGTCGAAGGCGCCGCTGGCCGCGGTCATGGCCCTGGCCGTCTTCGCCACGACCTTCGCGGCCCTGTCCCTGGCCCTGCGCTTCGCCTCCGGCCGCAGCGCCGTCCGCCGCTACCTCGCCGACGCCTCCTACTGGATCTACATCGTCCATCTGCCGCTGGTCGCGGTCGGCCAGGTGCTGGTGGTCAACGCCGCCTGGCCGTGGTTCGCCAAGCTGGCCGTGGTCATCGCCGGGACCATGGCGATCAGCCTGCTGTCCTACGAACTGCTGGTCCGCCATACCTTCATGGGCCGCTGGCTGAACGGCCGCCGCATCCCGTGGCGCCGTCGCCCCGATCCGGCGCTGGCCCCCGCCGAATAGCTTGCCAACCCCCGCCGGCTCGTCCACCCCATGGACGGCCGGCCTCGGAGAATCGTCATGCCCGCCAAGCCCCGCCTGCATTCCGCTGAGGACGACCTCGCCTTCATGCGCTCGATCGTCGAGGGGCGCGGACGGCCACCGATGACGCTGGCGATCTGTTATCTGGCGGGCGGTCTGCTGTACGGCCTGCAGTGCCTGTTCCACGTGGGTCAGGCGACCGGCGTGATCCGCTGGCCCGATCTCGCCAACCTGGCCTTCGTCGTCGGGATCACCGTCGCCTTCCTGTCGATCCTGACCTGGGCCATCCTGAAGGACCGCAAGGACGGCGGGGCCAATCGCGGGCCGATGGCGAGCCGCACCCTCAACGCCGCCTTCAGCGCCACCGGCATGGCCAATTGCGCCGTCATCATCGTCTTCGGCGTGGGCGCCTGGAGGGACCAGGACTTCGCCATCTGGCTCTACTATGCGGCCATTGTCTTCGCTCTCCAGGCGGCCGCCTGGTACATGGCCTGGACGCTGAAGCGGAAGGGCTGGATGCTGGCCACGGCCCTCGGCGGCTGGGCCACGGCCGTGGCGCTCGGCGTGCTGGTGCGCGAACCGTTCTGGTATCTCGGCGTCTGCACCGTCGCCCTGTTCCTGCTGTTCGCCCTGCCGGGCTGGATCATGTTCCGCGACGCCCGTTCCGGGTCGAAGGCGGCCTGATCCATGGGGCTGGCCCACCTCGGACGGATCGACGACGTCATCCACGGCCGCATGCGGCTGGGGATCATGGTCTATCTGTCCGACGCCGACGCGGCCGACTTCACCGAACTGAAGTCCGTGCTTGAGGCCACCCAGGGCAATCTGTCGGTGCATCTCAAGACGCTGGAAAAGGCCGGCTATGTCGCCATCGACAAGAGCTTCCGGGACAACAAACCCCTGACCCGGGTGTCCATCACCCCCGAGGGCCGCAAGGCCTTTTCCGCCTATCTCGACGCCATCGGCAGTCTGATCGGAGGCAAGGACGGATGAGCGGGCAAGGCTTCGTCGAACAGGCGCTTGATGTGATCTTCGGAGCCAAACCGAAGGCCAAACCAAAGCTCGGGCCGGTGCGCGTCATGGGCATCGTCAACGTCACGCCCGACAGCTTTTCCGACGGCGGCCGGCTGGCCTCGGTCGAGGCCGCCGTTGCGCATGGCCTGACGCTGGTGGAGCAGGGGGCGGACATCCTCGACATCGGCGGCGAAAGCACCCGGCCGGGCGCCGACCCCGTCGATGGGTACGAGGAAATCGCTCGCACGGTCCCGGTCGTCGAAGGCCTGCGCGCCCGCTGGGCCGGCCCGATCAGCATCGATACCATGAAGCCCCGGGTCGCCCGCGCCGCCGTCGCCGCCGGGGCCACGATGTGGAACGACGTCAGCGCCCTGACCCACGCCCCCGACAGCCTGCAGACGGCGGCCGACCTCGGCGTCGACCTCGTGCTGATGCATATGAAGGGCGACCCCCGCACCATGCAGGCCGACCCCTGCTATGACGACGTGGTCGCCGAGGTCGCGGCATGGCTGGGCGCCCGCGCGGAAGCGGCGGTGGCCGCCGGCGTGGCGCGCGAGCGGATCTGGCTGGATCCCGGCATCGGCTTCGGCAAGACGGCGGCGCACAATCTCGCCCTGACGGCCCATCTGGACCGACTGGCCGCAACCGGCTTCCCGGTGCTGTACGGGGCCAGCCGCAAGCGCACCATCCAGACGATCGACCCGACCGCGACCGACGCCGGCGATCGCATCGGCGGCTCGCTGGCCCTCGCGCTGGAGGCGGCGCGGCGGGGCGCCTCGATCATCCGTGTCCACGACGTCCGCGAAACCGTCCAGGCCCTCGCCGTTCAGGCGGCCGTCATGGCAGCCGGGTGAGCAGCCGCGCGCCCCGCCCCTTGGTGAACCAGGCCCAGGTCCAGTTGACGTAGACGGTCAGCCGGCTGCGGAAGTCGATCAGCAGCATCAGGTGGACCATCGACCACGCCAGCCAGGCCACGAAACCGGTCATCCTCAGCCCGCCCAGCATGGCCACGGCGCGGGACCGGCCTATCACCGCCATCGCGCCCCAGTCCCGATACCGGAACGGCGCCGGCTCGGGCCGGCCCTCGATCCGGGCGCGGATCAGCCGTCCGACCCAGCCGCCCTGCTGCCTGGCCACCGGCGCCAGGCCGGGCAGGGGCCGGTCGTCCTGCAGATAGCTGGCCACGTCGCCGATGGCGAAGACGCCGTCCATCCCTGCGACGGCGCAGTCCTTGCCGACCACCACGGCCCCGTTGCGGGCGGCGGGCGCGCCGAGCCATTCCGCCGCGGGCCGGGCCTGCACCCCCGCGCTCCACAGCACCACGCCGGCCTCGATGCGCTCGCCGCCCACGATGACGCCCCCGTCGGATATGGCCTCGACCATGGCCCCGGTGCGGACCTCCACGCCCAGCTCCGTCAGCGCCCTTTCGGCATAGGCGGACAGGGGCTCGGTGAAGGCCGGCAGGACCCGCGGACCGGCCTCGCACAGGATGACGCGCGCCTTCGTCGGGTCGATGCGGCGGAAGTCGTGGCGCAGGGTCTGGCGGGCCATCTCGGCGATGGTGCCGGCGGTCTCGACCCCGGTCGGCCCGGCCCCGACGATCACGAAGGTGGTCAGCCGCCGCACCGCGTCCGGATCGTCGGACAGCTCGGCCCGCTCGAAGGCGCCGAGCAGGCGGCTGCGGATGTCGAGCGCGTCCTCCATCGACTTCAGCACCTGCGCGTCGGCGGCCCACTCCGGATGGCCGAAGAAGCTGTAGGCCGCCCCGGTGGCCAGGATCAGCCAGTCGTACGCCTGATCGGGGCCGTCCTTCAGCCGCACGCAGCGCGCCGCCGTGTCCACCGCCGTCACCTCGCCCATCAGCAGGGTCGCGTTCGACTGATGGCGCAGCAGGGTGCGGGTGGCGGTGGCGATGTCGGCGGGCGACAGCGCCGCGGTGGCGACCTGGTACAACAGCGGCTGGAACAGATGATGGTTGGTGCGGTCGATCAGCACCACCTCGACATCGGCGCCCTTCAACGCCCTGGCCGCCGCCAGCCCGCCGAAGCCGGCCCCCACGATCACCACCTTGCCGCGCGCCATTCCAGGCTCCTGCTCGATCGCCCCTATGTAGGGGAGATCCGCCCGGAATGCGCCGTCGGATCGTCCGGTTCAGGCGTCCCGCCACTCAGCCACGCGGGCGTCGGGATGGCGGTCGAGGACGAAGCGCGGTTCCACGCCGTGTTCGAGCCAGATCTTGGCCCCGGCCAGCACCAGGGTGAAGCCGTTCATGCCGTCGAGCGCCGCCGCCATCCTGCCGTCCGGGTCGCCGGTGAAACCGGACTGTTCGACGGAGACGAAGGTCTGATCCGGTCCGCGCGCCTCGAAGGTCCATTCGACACGGGTGCGGTCGTCGCCGTCGCCCCAGTCGACGGCGAGGCGCCGGGACGGTTCGAAGGCGACGACCGTCACCGGCGAGGTGAAACCGTACATGGCCCAGGTCCAGGTCACCCGGGCGCCGGGCGCCAGCCGGCCGTCGCCCTCGCTGAACCAGAACCGGGCCGTGACCGCCGGATCGACGAAGGCCTCGAACACCTCGGTCGCCGGTCTCCGGATCAGCAGGCCGCAACTCACCACGGCCGCTGTCACGCCGCGCCTTCCAGCCGCGCGCCATAGGCGTCGCGCAGGGCGAACCAGCGGTCCCAGGACCACGGATGCCGGACGCCGCGGACCGCGTCGTCCAGACCCTCCATGTGATGGTGCCAGCCGCCCAGCACATTGGTCCGGGCGCCTTCCCACGACTCGGGCACGCGGTGGATCAGGATCAGATGGGTGCCGTCGCCGTCCGGCTCGAGCCGCCACGAAACGACGGAGGCGGGGTTGCCGCCGAAGGTGTGCTCGAAACGGGTGAAGGGCTGAACCGTCAGCACCTCGTTCGACTGCCGGCGCTTCTCCGGCGTGTCGGGCATGAAGTCGTGGTCGGGCTGGCGGAAATTCAGATCCATCCGGCCGCCGGGGCGCAGGTCGATCTCGGCCTCGGCCAGCCAGCAGGCGAGGCCGTCGCCGGTGGTCAGGGCCTTCCACACGCGCTCGGGCGAATGCCGCAGCCGGCGTTCGAACCGGATCTCCCAGCCGTCCTCGGTCCGGCGGCAGAGGCCGGCGTCGGCGTCCAGCCGAACGGGGGTCATGGTTTTGGGGGTCATGGTTTCGGTCATTGGGGGAACTCCTTGTCCAGATGCGCCTCGAGCGCGTCGAGTTTGTCCGTCCACAGACGGCGATATCCCGCCAGCCAGGCGTCCAGTTCGGCGAGGGGCGCGGGGTTGAGACGATACATCCGCCGCTGGGCGTCCTTGCGGACCGTCACCAGACCGGCCTCGCGCAGTACTGACAGATGTTTGGACACCGTCGGCTGGCTGATTGGCAGGGCGTCGACGAAGTCCCCGGCGGGACGCTCGCCGTCGGCCAGCATCGACAGGATCGACATCCGGTGGGGTTCGGACAGGGCGTGAAGGGCGGTGTGCATGTACATCGTCTAACGGCAATATAGATAAAAAGCAATATATGATCCGGCTTGCCGAGTCGGCCGGGATTGGCCATCCAGCGCGGATGACCTCGCCCCCCGGACGCGTCCTGATCATCGCCGGCTCGGATTCGGGCGGCGGGGCCGGGGTGCAGGCGGATATCAAGGCGGTCACAGCCATGGGCGGCTATGCGGCGACGGCCATCACCGCCATCACGGTGCAGAACACCCTCGGCGTCCACGGCGTCTATCCGTTGCCGCTGGATCTGATCGAGGCCCAGGCGCGCGCGGTGCTGGACGATATCGGCGCCGACGCGATCAAGACCGGCATGCTGGGGTCGCGCGAGGTGGTGGAACGGGTGGCGGCCATTCTCGACACCTGCGCCGCCCCGGCGGTCGTCGATCCGGTCATGGTCGCCAAGGGCGGGCAGAGCCTGCTGGCGGACGACGCCGTTCTGGCGGTCCGGACGTTGATGATCCCTCGCGCCGCCCTGTTGACGCCCAACGCGCCCGAGGCCGAGGCCCTGACCGGTCTTGAGGTCGCGGATCTGGACGGCCAGCGCCGGGCGGGCGAGTTCCTGCTGGGCCTGGGAGCCGGGGCCGTTCTCATGAAGGGCGGCCACATTGCGGGCGATACCGTCGTAGACCTCCTCGTCACCCCCACCGGCGAGACCCTGCTGGAGGGCCCGCGGGTCGACACCCGCCACACCCACGGCACCGGCTGCACCCTGGCCAGCGCCTGCGCCGCCGGGCTGGCGAAGGGCCTGCCGCTGGAAGCCGCCGTGGCCGAGGCCTGGGCCTATGTCGCCGAAGCCATCCGCCGCGCGCCGGGCCTGGGGGCCGGACATGGCCCCCTGGATCACGGCTGGCCGCTGAGACGCGACAAATGAGCGATCTGGAAACACGGCTGGTGGAGATCGTGCGGGCCGACCCCGACCTGATGCATGTATTGCGGACGGTGCGCGGTCTCGGGCTGGATGATTGGCGGGTCTTTTCGGGCGCGGTCTATCAGTCGGTCTGGAACGCCGTGACCGGCCGGCCGGTCGGCTATGGGCGGAAGGACTATGACCTCGGCTATTTCGACCCCGACGTCAGCTGGGACGCCGAGGACGCCGTCATCAAACGCGTGGCCGCCGCCTTCGACGAGCCGTTTCGAAGCGACGTCGAGGTCCGCAACCAGGCCCGCGTGCATCTCTGGTTCATCGACCGCTTCGGCGAACCCTACGACGCCCTCAGCGGGACGGACGAGGCGCTGGAACGGTTTGTCGCCCCGGCGTTTTCTGTCGGCGTGCGGCTGGAGGATGACGACACGATCAGCGTCGCCGCGCCGTTCGGCCTCGAGGATGTGTTCTCGCTCACAATTCGGCCCAATCCGCATCGTCCTCTCGCCCGGGGCTGGGCGAAGGTCGTCGAAAGCGCATCGGCGCGCTGGCCCGAACTGAGGGTTCAGACATGAGACGACTTCTGGGAATCGCCGGCCTGCTGGCCGCCAGCCTGTTCGCGTCGGCCGCCAACGCTCAGTGCCGCGAAGCCGACGCCGTCATGCTGGCGATGTCGTTGCATGATTTCGATCAGACCGAAGCGGGCTGGCGCTCGCTGGACGCTGAAGGATGCCAGCGGCAGGCGGCAGAGGCCATCGGCCGGTACCGCACCGTCAATGCCCAGGCTCTGGGCGAAGAAGCGGACACGCTGATCTGGCACGAGGGCCAGATGCGCGCCTTCGCCGGCGACACGGAGGAGGCCATCCGCCTGATGCTGATCGGCCGCGACCGGGATTCCGATGCGACCCAGCCCTACACCGACGCAACTATCGCCTTCCTGCGGCGGGACCGCCCCGCCCTGCTCGCCGCGCGCGAGCGTCTGGTCGCCCTGCCCGTGCCCGAAGCGTTTGCCCGGGCGGCGGCCCGATATGCAGCCAGCTATCCGGACCATCCGGCCCTGACATGGCCGCTGAACCTCAACATCGTTGACGGACTGATCGCCTGTTTCGACCGGCCTTACCGCGAAGCCTATGCCTGCGAGGCCCCGGCGGACGGGACGGGCAGCTGATGCGCCAGTGGACCGTCGACGCCTTCGCCTCCGGACCCTTCAGGGGCAATCCCGCTTGTGTGGTCGAGCCTTTCACCCGATGGCCTTCGGACGACTGGATGCAGTCTCTGGCGCAGGAGAACAACCAGGCCGAGACCGCCTTCCTGCTGCGCACCGGCGATCCCGCGCGGTTCGGCCTGCGATGGTTCACCCCGGGTATGGAGGTCGACCTGTGCGGCCACGCCACCCTGGCCTCGGCTCATGTCCTGATGGCCGAGGCCGGCCTTGAGGCGGCGGCTCTCACCTTCGACACCCGCTCGGGCCCGCTGATCGTGAGGCGGGCGGCGTCCGGCTATGAGATGGACTTTCCGGCCGACCCGCCTCGCCGCTGCGCGATCGCGCCGGCCGGCCTTGGCGAGGCGCTGGGCGTCGCTCCCGTGGAGGTCTGGGCCGGCCGCTATCTGGTCGCGATCCTGCCCGACGCGGCGGCGGTGCGCGCAGTTTCGCCCGACATCCGCGCCCTGGCGTCGATCCAGGGCGAGGCGGGCGAGGCAGGGCAGGTGATCGTGTGCGCCATGGCGGATCCGTCCGACGATGTGGACGTGGTCGACCGGTTCTTCGCTCCGGGCTGCGGCGTGGACGAGGATCCGGCCACCGGATCGGCCCACTGCATCCTGGGCCCGCTGTATGCTGACAAGCTGGGCGGCGGAGCGGTGCGTTTCCGCCAGGTGTTTCCCGGGCGGGGAGGGGACATCACGGCGGAGGTCAGGGGCGACCGCGTCCTGCTGCGCGGACGGGCGGTGACCGTGGTCGAGAGCCGGCTGAGGCTGACCGCCGGATAAGGAGACAGGGAAAGGGGCGCGACCCCTGCGGATCGCGCCCCCTCGGACCTTCGGGGAGGAAGATCAGGCCCTAGTAGCGGCGGTTGTCGTTGTCGTGACGTTCGGCGCGCACCCGGGCCGACAGGCGGTCGTAGCGGCGATCCAGCTCGGCCCGTTCGCGATACGAAAGGCCGCCGCGCTGATAGCTGTATTCAAGCCGGACCAGCTGGTTCAGCTCGGCGCGGAGGCGCTGCGCCTCCCGGCGGCTCAGCTGGCGATTGCGTTCGCCCCGGTCGATCCGGCGATCCAGCTGATATTTGCGCTGGGAAATCGACTGCCAGCCGCCGCGGTTGTTCCGATCGCCGCGATGGTCCTGCTCGTAGCGGCCGCGATCATCGCGATCGCCGCGATACTGATCCTGATAGTTCTGGGCCATGGCCGGGACCGCGATGGAGGCCGCGGCCAGGGCGATGGCGGGGATGAGAAACTTTTTCATCTGTCGTCTCCTTGGCGGTTCGACGCGGACCGGTTGGCCGGCGTTGAGACGGAGAAAGCCATTACCGGCGTGAGCCCCGTCTGAACGGCGTGTGTCAGCTTGCGTTCATCGGTGTGAAATCGCCGTAACGCTCCGGATTGTATGCCGCCTTTCGGCCCGCCGGCCGCGCACGTGAGGCGGGACGAACGGTGAAATATGTCTATGCTTCCTGTTCAGCCCGCGTTCAGAGCCTGAGGCCTACACCCCTCCCATGTCTCGCATCCTCGCCATAGGAATCGCCGCCCTGACCGCCGCCGCGCCTTTGTCGCAGGCCGTCGCGCAGGACCGCGTCCCACGCGGCGATCGCGAGCGTCCCCAGCACGAACAGCAGGACGAACGCCCGCGCGTCAGCATCGGCGAAGCCGTGCAGCGCGCCTCGTCGGGCCGGCCGGGGCGCTTCCTGGGCGCCAGCGACCGCGGCGGAACCATCGTGGTCCGCTGGGAGTATCCCGGCGGCCGGATCGCCGACATCATGGTGGATGGCCGCACCGGCCGGGTCATCGGAGAACGCTGAATGCGCGTGCTGCTTGTCGAGGACGACGTTGACCTGTCGCGCCAGCTGAAACTGGCCCTGGGCGACGCCGGCTATGCGGTCGACCACGCCGCGGACGGCGAGGAGGCTCATTTCCTCGGCGATACGGAACCCTATGACGTGGTGGTGCTGGACCTGGGCCTGCCCAAGATCGACGGCGTCTCGGTGCTGGAACGCTGGCGCCGCGACGGCAAGACCACGCCCGTGCTGATCCTGACGGCGCGCGGCGCCTGGTCGGACAAGGTGTCGGGTTTCGACGCCGGCGCGGACGACTATCTGACCAAGCCCTTCCACACCGAAGAGCTGCTGGCCCGCCTGCGCGCCCTGCTGCGTCGGTCGGCGGGCATCGCCTCGGCGACCCTGTCATGCGGCGGATTGCGGCTCGACCCGCGTGCGGCCCGCGCCACCGTCAACGGCGAGCCCTTGCGCCTGACTTCGCTGGAATACCGGCTCCTGCACTATCTGATGATGCATCAGGGCCGGGTGATCAGCCGCACCGAGCTGGTCGAGCACCTGTACGACCAGGACTTCGACCGCGACTCCAACACCATCGAGGTGTTCGTCGGCCGTCTGCGCAAGAAGATCGGGCCGGACCGCATCGAGACGGTGCGCGGCCTCGGCTATCGCTTGACGCCCCTGGTCGGGGAGAGCGAGACCACGTGACGGACGGCTCGGGGGGCTCTGTCGAGATCGGAGCGGCGACGGAACCGCGAACCTGGGGCCGCTGGTTCGGGCGACCGGGCCGAAGCCTCACGCGGCGCCTCATCTGGCTCGCCTCCGCCTGGATCGTCCTGGCCCTGGTCCTCACCGGCTGGGCCCTGACCAACCAGTATCAGGAATCGGCCCTGCGCCGACTCGGCAATGTCCTGGCCGACACCATCGACGAGGTGGTGATCGCCACCAACGCCGGGGCCGCCGGCACGCTGACCGTCAATGAAGTCAAGGACGATCGCACCCTGCGGCCGCTGTCGGGCAAATACTGGGCCGTAGGGGAACCGGGACCGGACGGCCGCCTGCGCATTCTGGTGCGGTCGCCGTCGCTGGTGGGCGAAAGCCTGACCATCCCGGAAGAGCTGCCGGACCGGCTCGCCGCCGCCCGTGGCGCGACGATCAGCTACAACGACCCGGACGGCCTGCGCCCCGGCGGCGAAGGGCCGCTGGGCGTGTCGCTGCGCGTGGCCGCCAGCATGAAACAGCTGCCGGGCCGGACGCAGCCCGTGGTCTTCCTGGCCGGCATTGATCGGTCCGATATCGACAACGACACCCGCCAGTTCGCCACCTTCACCTGGACCGCCCTGCTGATCATGGGCCTCGGCCTCGTGACAGCGGTCTTCCTCCAGGTCCAGATCGGCCTGCGCCCCCTCTATGCGTTGAGGAACGAGATCGCCGGTGTGCGCATGGGCAAGGCCGCGCGCATCGCCCGCAGCTATCCCCTCGAGATCCAGCCCCTGGCCGAGCAGGTCAACCGTCTGCTGGACCACAATCAGGAGACGGTCGAGCGCCAGCGCACCCATGTGGGCAACCTGGCCCATGCGCTCAAGACGCCGCTGTCGGTCATGCTGGCCGAGGCGGGGAACCAGCAAGGCGACCTGCCTGACATGGTGCGCAAACAGACCGAGGTGATGAAGGCCCAGGTCGACCACCACCTGCGCCGCGCCCGCGCCGCCGCGCGCGCCCATGCGCTGGGCGAGCGCACGCCGATCGCCGAGGTTCTGGACGAACTGGCGGTCATGCTGGAACGGGTGTTCGAGACCAAGGGCGTGGAGATCGACTGGCGCGCGCCCGACGAACTGGGCTTTCGCGGCGAACGGCAGGACCTGCAGGAAATCCTGGGCAACCTGATCGAGAACGCCTGCAAATGGTCGAAACACCGGGTCCGGATTTCCGCTGGCCCGACCGGTCTTGGGCAGATGGTCGTGGTGGTCGAGGATGACGGCCCCGGTCTGCCCGAGGACCAGCGCGAGGCCGCCCTGGAACGCGGTGCGCGGCTGGACGAAACCACGCCGGGCTCAGGACTGGGCCTGTCGATCGTGGTCGAACTGACGCGGGCGTATGGCGGCCGGATCACCCTGGCCGACAGCGATCTGGGCGGGCTGAAGGTGCTGCTGGAGCTGCCCGCCGCCGAGGCCTGAGGCGGGCCGGCGAACAGCGCTTGTTAACCCTGACTGTGCAGTGTGGCGGACGGTCGGGCGTCTTCCGGCCTTGGGAACGCTGAATGTCGGGGCTGACCGTCGCCCACAAAGTCGCACTCGCCGCCATGCTTGAGCGGTGCCCCGACGCCATGCTCAAGACCGTGGCCTCCGCCGTCGCGCCCCTGCCGGGTGGTCGGGCGGCGGAACTGCGCATGATGCTGGCGGACGAGCAGCGCGACCGCGTGCGCCGTCAGTTCGTCATGGCCCCCCTGATCCCGATGTTCCGGACCCGGGCCGACGGCGTCGCGGCCATGACCTTCCCCCCCGCCGTTCTCGCCCGCCTGTGGAAGGCGGCCAGCGCCCGGGAACCCGACCTGCTGCCCCGTCTGGACGGGGAAGAACCCTCTGTGATGGTCGCAGACCGCATCTGCCTGGCCGCCGCCGCCATCGTGCGCGACCAGCCCGACCTGATCTGGCCCGGCGGCCAGGATCCGGCGCGGCTGGCGGGCCTCGACGATCTGGCCGCCTGTCTCGATCTGGCCCACATGGCCCGGCGCGGCCTGGCGTCGCTGGAAGTCTGGCTGAAGCGCCCGGACGGCGACCAGGTGGCCGAACTGCGGTTGATGCTCAAGGACTGCGCCGGCATTCGTCTCGATGGCGCCCAGAGGGTGCTCGAAATCCTGTTTTCCCACCTCGACGACGCTGTCCTGATCCTGCGTATCGTCACCCAGACCTCGTGTGCAGTGGACCAGGAAGGCTTCCTCAGCGCCTCCGAACTGGCGGGGTTCGTCGATCGGCTGATCGCCGGCGTCGACCTGCGCGCGGCCCGGATCGCCGCCTTCAAGCCCGCCGCCGACATCGCCCAGGTCAAGGACGTCATCGCCGACCTGACCTGGTGCGCCAACGTGCTGGGCGAACTGGACGTGACCCTCACCCTCAATCCGCAAAGCCTCTGGGGCAAGTCGGTGCGCGACGGCCGCGTCATGATCGCCGGCCGGTTGTCGGCCTTGCTGCGGGCCGCGGACAAGGCCGTGGATCAGGCCCTGCCGATGGAACGGGTCCAGATCGCGGGGCGCATGACCCGCAAGGCCCCGCAACTGGATGCGCCGATCGACGGCGAAACCGTTCTGGCCGCGCGCAACCTGTTGCGGCTGGTGGGTTCGGTGCGGGGCCCGGCCTCGACCTTCGGCTGCGAGGCGGACCGCAAGACCCTGGTCGAGGCCCTCACGGGGCGGCTGACGGACTATGCCGATCAGGTGCTGCGCATGATCAATGACGGCGAGGCGCCCGATGAGGCCCGCGCGATGAAGGTCATGGCCTTCGCGGCCCAGTGCCTGGACCTGATCGCCGCCACAGAGGCGGCCCGGACAGTGCGGCGTCGGGCCGCGGTCTCGGGCGGTCCCTTAAGGAGCGGCGAGGCCTCGTCGCGGGCCGCCTGATCGGGTACATCGCGCGGCGATGACGGTTTTCTGGATTATGACGGCCCTGATGACGGCGCTCGCCGGCCTGCTGGTGCTGGCCGGCGCGCGGCGCGGAGCCGACGCCGGCGAAGGCGTCGCCAGCCTGGCCGCGGGAGCCGAACTGGCCGAGCTCGACCGGCTGAAGGCGCGCGGCCTGCTGGATGAGGCCGGCTGGACCGCCGCCCGGGCGGAGGCGGGCCGGCGTATTCTGTCAGCGACGCGCGAGGCGACGCCCGTGCAGGCCGGACCCGGGGACCGGTTCTGGGTTCTGGCCGGTGTTGCGGCCTCGGCGGCGGCGGCCCTGGGCCTCTATGCCGCCTTCGGAGCCCCGGGTCTGCCGGATCAGGCCTGGGAGCGGCGCGTCGACCAGTGGGCGACCGAGCTGGACACGCTGGAGGCGCCGCAGATCGCCGCCGTCGCGGCCCGGGTCGTGCGCGAGCGGCCCGACGACCATCAGGCCCTGACCATGCTGGGCGCCGCCCGCTTCGAGGCCGGCGATCCGATCGGCGCCGCCTCGGCCTTCCGGCGGGCCCTGACCCTGCAGCCGGACGACGCACAAAGCTGGGCGCGGCTGGGCGAAAGCCTCGTGCGCGCCAACGAAGGCAGGGTGGACGGCGACGCGGAGGCCGCCTTCGTCCAGGCTCTGCGGCGCGATTCCGGTCAACTGGGCGCCCGCTATTTCCTCGGCGAGGCGGCCATGGCGCGCGGCGACGCCGCCCGCGTACGCGCCATGTGGGACCCGCTGATCGCCGCGCTGGATCCCGCCGACCCGCGCCGGATCGGTCTCGAAACACGGATCGCGGCCATGGAGAGCGGCGCATGAGCTGGCTTCCCAGGTCGCCCAAGGCGCGCCGCCGCCTGTGGGTCGTCGCGGCCGTCGCGCCTGTGCTGGCGCTGGCCGTGGGCCTGTCGCTGTACGCCATGCGCGACAGCGTCACCTTCTTCTTTTCGCCGTCAGAGGCTACGGCGGACAAGGCTCCGGCGGGCCGCGTGGTCCGTCTGGGAGGCCTGGTCGAGGCGGGCAGCGTCCGGCGCGGCGCGGATGGCGAGGTCGCCTTCGCCGTCACCGACAATGTCGCGACCACGCGCGTTGTCTACCAGGGCGACCTGCCCGATCTGTTCCGCGAGGGGCAGGGCGTAGTCGCGCAAGGCGCCTTCCTGCCCGACCGCTCGTTCCGCGCCACCCAGGTGCTGGCCAAACACGACGAGACCTACATGCCGCGCGAGGTGGCCGAACGGCTGAAAGCCCGGGGCGAATGGCGTCCTGAAGACGCGCTCGCCGCCCCCCGGACGCCGGCGACGTGATCGTCGAACTGGGCGCCTTCGCCCTCATCCTCGCCCTTGTCCTGTCGGCGCTGCAGACCATCATGGCCGCCGCCGGCCGGATGCGCCGCAGTCCTGTGCTGGCGGGCGCGGCCCAGGGCGCGGCCATCGCCGCCGCAGGCGCCGTCGTCGTCGCCTTCGGCGCGCTGGTCCTCGCCTTCGCCGCGTCGGACTTTTCGGTCGCCAATGTCGCGGCCAACAGCCACACCGACAAGCCGATGCTCTACAAGGTGGCGGCCGCCTGGGGCAGCCACGAGGGCTCGCTGGTCCTGTGGTGTCTGGTGCTGACGGTGTTCGGCGCGGCCCTGGCGCGGGCCCGCAACCTGCCGTTCGGCCTCAAGGTCTCGGCCATGGCGACGCAGGGGCTGCTGGGCGTGCTGTTCCTCGCCTTTGCGGTCTTCACCTCCAACCCCTTCGAGCGGCTGAACCCCGCGCCTTTCCAGGGCGCATCGCTGAATCCCCTGCTGCAGGACCCGGCCCTCGCCTTCCATCCGCCGTTCCTCTACGCGGGCTACGTCGGGTTTTCGGTCTGTTTCTCCCTCGCCGTGGCGGCCCTGATCGAGGGCCGGGCCAACGCCAGCTTCTGGCCGGCATGGGGCCGCTGGGTCCGGCCCTGGGCCCTGGCCAGTTGGGCCCTTCTGACCGTCGGCATCACCCTGGGCGCCTTCTGGGCCTATTACGAACTGGGTTGGGGCGGCTGGTGGTTCTGGGACCCGGTCGAGAACGCCAGCTTCATGCCGTGGTTGGCCGGCGCAGCCTTGCTGCACTCGGCGGTGGTGACCGAGCGGCGCGGAGCTCTGGCCGGCTGGACCGCCTTCCTCGCCCTGCAGGCCTTCACCTTCTCAATGCTGGGGGCCTTCCTGGTGCGCTCCGGGGTGCTGACCAGCGTTCACGCCTTCGCCGTGGATCCCGAGCGTGGACTGATGCTGCTGGCCATCCTGGGCGTCACCGCGGGCGCCGCCTTCGCCCTGTTCGCCTGGCGGGCGCCCCGTCTGACGGGCGGCGGCCAGTTCGCCCCGGTCAGCCGCGAGGGCGCGCTGGTGCTGAACAACCTGTTCCTGACCGCGGCCTGCGCGACCGTGCTGCTGGGCACCCTGTATCCGCTGATCCTCGAGGCGGCGAACGGCGCGACCATCTCGGTCGGTCCGCCCTATTTCGCCCTGACCTTCGTTCCCCTTATGGCCGTCGCCTTCCTGATCCTTCCGGCAGGGCCGCTGCTGGCCTGGAAGCGCGGCGACCTGAAGGGCGTGGGACAGCGTCTGGCCGTCGCCGCCGGTCTGGCCATTCTGGCCGCGCTGGCGGGCTGGATGGCGTTCGAGCCGCGCAAGGCCCTGTCCGCCGCCGGAATCGGTCTTGGCGGCTGGCTGGTGCTCGGCGCCCTGGCCGAGATCGCCGAGCGCATCCGTCTGTTCCGGGTCGGCCTGGCCGAAAGCGTGCGCCGCGCGCGCGGACTGCCGCTGGGGGCGTGGGGCACGGTCCTGGCCCACGCCGGCCTGGGCGTCTTCGTGCTGGGGGCGGTGGTCGAGACCGGCTACCGCGTCGAATCGGCCCGGACCGTGGCCGTCGGCGAGACCGTCACGGCCGGACGCTACAGCGTGCGGCTGGACGGAGTACGGATCGTCGAAGGCCCCAACTATCTGGCCGAGCAAGGCAAATTGACCGTATCGCTGCATGACGGGGGCGCGGCCCGCATCGTCACGGCCGAGCGCCGCTTCTTCCCCGCCGGCGGCCAGACCACCACCGAGGTCGGGCTGGATTTCCGGGGTCTGGACGACGTCTATGTCGTGCTCGGCGAGCGCGGCGAGACCGCCGCGGGAGCCCCGGCCTGGGCCGTGCGCGTGTGGTGGAACCCGTGGGCGCGGCTGATCTTCCTCGGACCCGCCATCATGGCGCTGGGCGCTGTCCTGTCGTTGGCGGACCGGCGGCTGCGGCTCGGCGTCGGCAAACGCAGGGCCGCGCCGTGAAGCGCGCCCTGCTCATCGCCCTGGCCGCCGTCGGCCTGATGGCCGCCGAGCCGCCGCCCGCGCCCGACAGGCCCCTGCCGGACGCCGCGCAGGAGGCCCGCGCCCGGGCCCTGTTCGCCGACATCCGCTGCGTCGTCTGTCAGCACGAGGCCATCGCCGACAGCCCCGCCGGCATCGCCGCCGACATGCGCCGGCTGGTCCGGGAGGAGATCGCCGCCGGCCGCACCGACGCCCAGGTCCGGGAGGATCTGGTGCGCCGCTACGGCGACTTCGTCCTGTTCAGACCGCCGGTCCGGGCCGGGACCTGGCTGCTGTGGTTCGGGCCCCTCGCAGCCCTGCTGGCGGTCGGCGCGGGCCTGCTGGTCCTCTCGCGCCGCCGGAGCGAGGAAATCGCCGCGCTTTCGCCTGACGAGGAGGCTCGGCTGGCGGATATTCTCGCCTCGCAGGCGGATCGCCGCGATCCTGACGCAAAGGCGTCTGACGACTGACGTTTGCCGGGACCTATCATCGCGCGATGCGTTGGTGAAACGGGTCACTGTCCTATATTCATTGTCGAAACGGGCCGCTCCACGCCCGAAAGGATCGCAAAGAACTCCATGATGAAGCGCAAGGAATTCATGCTGGGGGCCGTCGCCGGCCTCGCCTTCGCCGCCGCGGCCACCGCGGGCGGGGTGATCGACTGGCCGGCCGCCGAGGCAGGCCCCGTCGCCGGCGTCAGCGGCCGCCTCGCGCCCAACGCAGGCGGAGGGCTGGCCTTCGCCCCGCCCCAGGGCGCGCCCCTCAGCTTCGCCGACATCTTCCAGCAGGTCGCGCCGGCCGTGGTGCAGATCGACGTCAAGACGCGGATCGCGCGACCCAACATGATCCAGATCCCGGGGACGCCCTTCGCCATTCCGAACCCGAACAGCGCGCCGGAAGGTGAAGACGGAGCGGAAGGCGAGGGCGGCGCCACCGCCCTGGGCGCCGGCTCGGGCTTCTTCATCGCGGCCAACGGCTTCATCGTCACCAATAACCACGTCGTCGCCGACGCGACGGAGATCATGGTCAAGCTGGCCGACGGGCGCGAGCTCGAGGCCCGTCTGATCGGCCGTGACGAGGACACCGACCTGGCCGTGATCAAGGTCGAGGGGACCGACTTCCCCTTCGTCAATTTCGAGGAAACGGCCCAGCCCCGCGTGGGCGACTGGGTCATCGCCGTGGGCAACCCGTTCGGCCTCGGCGGCACCGCCACGGCGGGCATCGTCTCGGCGCAGGGCCGGGGCGAGGTCGACAACAACACGCCCTACACCGACTATCTGCAGATCGACGCCGCCATCAACCGGGGCAACTCGGGCGGCCCGACCTTCGACATCTACGGCCGCGTCATCGGCGTGAACTCCGCCATCTATTCGCCCACGGGCGGCTCGGTCGGCATCGGCTTCGCCATTCCGGCCACGGTCGCCAAGCCGATCACCGACCGCCTGATGCGCGGCGAGACGATCGAGCGCGGCTACCTCGGCGTGGAGATCGGCAATCTTGATCCGTTCCGCGAGGGCATGGGCCTTCCTGTCGGGACTCGCGGCGCCCTCGTGAACAGCGTGACGCCGGGAGGACCGGCGGCCCGCGCCGGCATTCAGGCCGGCGATGTCGTCGTTTCGCTAAACGGCGACCCGGTCGTCAGCTCCAGCGCGCTGACCCGCCGCGTCGGTCAGGCCAACGCGGGCGATAACCTGCGGCTGGAGCTTCTCAGGGACGGCCGCCGGCAAACCGTCGTCGTACGCTCGGGGACGCGTCCTTCGCGGGCCGATCTCGATGCAGGCCGGGGCGGGCTGGAAGAGGACAGCGAGGAGGCGGTTCCGTCACAGGCCGGCGTCGCTGTTGCCGGCATCACCGTCGCGCCCCTGAGCTCTGCCCTCCGCCAACGCTACGAGGTGCCGGCGGCGGTCAACGGCGTGGTCGTGACCCAGCCGGGTCGCGGGCCCTCTCAAGGTTTCCTGCCCGGCTATGTGATTTTCCGGGCGGGCAATGCGCCCATCACGACCGTCGCGGAATTCCAGGCCGCTGTTCAGGCTGCGCGGTCGGCCGGTCAGGACTCCCTGTTCTTGCTGGTCTGGACCCCAGCGGGCAATCGGCCCTTGGCCTACGACCTTCCGAAACCTGAATAACCGGTAACTGCCCCCATCGCCGCCGATGCGCTAACATCGGCGGCGATTCCGCATCTGAGGGGCTGATTCCATGCGTATTCTGGTGGTCGAGGACGACGCCGAGGCCGCGACCGCGATGGTCCGGGGCCTGACAGAGGCGGGCCATGAGCCCACCCACGCCGTCGACGGCGCCTTCGGCCTGCTCGAGGCCCAGAAGGGCGGCTACGACGTCTATGTCGTCGATCGCATGATGCCGCGCCTCGACGGCATCGGCATGGTCGAGACCCTGCGCAAGGACGGCGATCAGACCCCTGTGCTGTTCCTGTCCGCCCTCGGCGAGGTCGAGGACCGGGTCACGGGGCTGAAGGCCGGGGCCGACGACTATCTGGTCAAGCCCTACGCCTTCTCGGAACTGATCGCCCGCGTCGAGGCCCTGTCGCGCCGCCGCGAGACCGGCAGCGTCGCCACCATGCTCAAGGTCGGCGACCTCGAGATGAACCTGATCGCACGCACCGTGCACCGCGCCGGCCAGGAGATCGACCTGCAGCCGCGCGAGTTCCAGCTGCTCGAATTCCTGATGCGCCATGCCGGCCAGTCGGTGACCCGCACCATGCTGCTGGAGAAGGTCTGGGAATACCATTTCGACCCCCAGACCAACGTCATCGACGTCCACATCAGCCGCCTGCGCGCCAAGATCGACAAGGGCTTCGATCACGCCATGCTGCAGACCGTGCGCGGGGCGGGCTATCGGCTGGAGCCCTGACGGCCGCCAGTGAAACTTCCCTCCCTCCTTCGCCGCACGCCCTTCCGGCTGACGCTGCTGTTCCTCGCCCTGTTCGCGGCGGCGGCCAGCGCGATCCTGGCCTGGGTCTATTTCGCCTCGGCCTCCGAGGCGCGGACCAAGGCCGAGCGCGACGTGCGCGGCGAGATGCAGGTGCTGACCGGCATCTACAACGAGCGCGGTTTCGACGCCCTGAACCGCGCCCTGATCGACCGGTCGCTGACACAAAGTTCGCTGGTCTACCTCCTGATGAACCCGGACGGCAGCCGGGTGACCGGCAGCCTCAGCATCTCGCCCATCGAGAAGATGGAGGGCGACCGGCAATGGATCACCTTCCCCTTCACCGACACCGACGCCGAAGGACGGGTCACCCGGCCGCAGGTGCGCGGGGTGCAGCAGCGCCTGTCCGGGGGCGAGATGTTGCTCGTGGGCGCCTCGCTCAGCGACACCGAAGCCTATCTGGCCCGCCTGACCCAGGCCCTGTGGGCGGCCATGGGCATCGTCCTGCTGCTGGGCCTGGCCGGAGGAATTCTGGTCAGCCGCAATCTCGAAAGGGCCATGGGCCGGCTCGGCAAGGTCGTCACGGCGGTGCAGGAAGGCGACCTCAAGGCGCGCGCCCCGGTGCGCAATTCGGGCGACGAGCTGGATGAGCTCGGCGCGGGCCTCAACACCATGCTGGACCGGATGGAGGCCTCGATGGCCTCGATCCGGCACGCCGGCGACGCCATCGCCCACGACCTGCGCTCGCCCCTGACCCGGATGCGCGCCAGGCTGGAGGTGGCCCTGATGGACGCCGAGGCCGGCAAGATCGACGGCGTCGACGCGGTGCAGCTGGCGCTGGACGAGGCCGACAGCCTGCTGAAGACCTTCAACACCGTCCTGGCCATCGCCCGGCTGCAGGCGGCGGCGGGCCGCACGCCCGACCCGAAGGTGTTCGACGCCGCCGACCTGGCCGCCGACATGGCCGAACTGTACGGGCCCGCCAGCGAGGACAAGGGGCTGGAGTTCTCGGCCGAGATCGAGCGCGGCCTGATGGTCGAGGGCAACCAGCCCTTCCTGGCCCAGGCCCTGGCCAACATCATCGACAACGCCATCAAATACACCCCGACCGGGGGCGCGGTGATGCTGCGGGCCCGGCGGCGGTCGTCGGGCGAGATCGAATATTCGGTCACCGACACGGGTCCGGGCGTGCCCGAGGACGACCGCGAACGCGTCATCGAGCGCTTCGTACGCCTGGACAACAGCCGCACCGAGGCCGGCTCGGGCCTGGGCCTGTCTCTCGTCGGCGCGGTGATGGAGGCGCACGGCGGGCGCATCGTTCTCGATGAGGGACCGGGCGCTTACGGCGGCTTTGGACCTGGCCTGCGGGTGGCGCTGATCCTGCCGGCGGCGGAATGAACCCGGCCCTGGGCCCGCGCCTGGGCGCCTGCGGCCCTGTCGTCGACGCCGCCGCCGCCGCCCGGGCCCATGAGCGTCTGGCCGAAGCCGCCATCGAGGCGGGCTGGACCTCAACGCTGGAAGCGGCGTGGCTGGCGCTCGCGCCCGCGTTCGCCGCCTCGCCCTATCTGTTCGGCCTCGCCCGCCGCTGGCCCGACCGGCTGCGGGCGGTGCTGGAGGACGGACCGGACGACCGGCTGAACGCCATTCTCGCGGCGACCGAAGCCCTGACCGGCGGGGCCGATGATGTCCGTGCGCCCCTGCGCCGGCTGAAGGGCGAACTCCATCTTCTGACCGCGCTCTGCGATCTCGGCGGGGTCTGGAATCTGGACGCCGTCACGGCCGCCCTCAGCCGGTTCGCGGATGTCTCGACCCAGGCCGCCCTGCGTGCGGTCGCCCATGACCAGCGCGAACGCGGCAAGCTGATCTCGGCGCCCGACGATCCGCGCGGCCCGATCCCCGGTCTGTTCGGCCTCGCCATGGGCAAGCACGGCGCCTTCGAGCTGAACTATTCCTCCGACATCGACATCAGCCTGTTCTGGGAGCCGGAGACGCTGGAAGCCGCCCTGGCCGAGGGCGTCGAGCCGCAGAAATTCCTCGACCGCGCCGCCCAGGTCCTGTCGTCCCTGATGCAGGAGCGGACCGGCGACGGCTATGTCTTCCGCGTCGACCTCAGGCTGCGGCCCGATCCGTCCTCGACCCCGCCCGTCGTCGCCGTGCCCTTCGCCCTGTCCTACTATGAAGGCGTCGGCCAGAACTGGGAGCGGGCGGCCTTCATCAAGGCCCGCGCCATGCTGGGCGACATCGGCGCGGGGCGCGACTTCCTCAAGGCCCTGACGCCCTTCATCTGGCGGCGCAGCCTGGACTTTCCCGCCATCCTCGACATCCAGTCGATCAAGCGGCAGATCCACGTCCACAAGACCGGCGAGGGGCTGGACGCGGCCGGCGCCAATCTGAAGCTGGGCCGGGGCGGCATCCGCGAGATCGAATTCTTCGCCCAGACCCAGCAGCTGATCCTGGGCGGCCGCGATCCCGTCCTGCGCAATCCCCGCACGGTCGAAGCGCTCGCCCTGCTGCGGGACGCCGGCCATGTCAGCGCCGAAGCCTGCGCGGAACTGACCGGAGCCTATGGGGCCCTGCGCAGGCTGGAACACCGGGTGCAGATGCTCGACGACGAGCAGAGCCATACGCTTCCGACGGATCCGATCCGTCGCGCAGCGGTCGCGGCCCTGGACGGCGAGGGCGATCTGGCGGCTTTCGACGCCCGGGTCGAGGCCCTGCTGGTCGGCGTCAACCGCCGATACGGCGAGCTGTTCGAGGGCGAGGAGGCGCTGTCGTCGCCCTATGGCTCGCTGGTCTTCACCGGCGTGGAGAACGATCCCGAGACCCTGTCGACCTTGGCCCGCATGGGGTTCGCCGAGCCGTCGGGCGTGGCCGACACGATTCGCAGCTGGCATCACGGACGCATCCCCGCGACCCGGTCCGCGCGCGGGCGCGAACTGTTCACCCGCCTGGCCCCGCGCCTGCTGACCGCGCTGGCCGATACCGGCGCCGCGGACGCCGCCTTCCGTCGGTTCGCGGTCTTCTTCGCCGGACTCAGCGCCGGCGTGCAGGTCCAGGCCCTGTTCCTGGCCCAGCCGAAGCTGTTCGAGCAGATCGTCGGAGTGATGGCTTTCGCCCCCCGTCTGGCGCGGACCCTGGGTCGTTATCCGGCGGCGCTGGACAGCATGCTGGACGCCCGCTTCGCCCGGGTCATCGACGAGGATTCCGGCCTCGTCGAGCAGCTGCTGGCTGACGCCGCCGCGGCGCCGGATTTCGAATCCGCGCTGGACGTGGCCCGGCGGATGCATCGCGAGCAGATGTTCCGCATCGGCGTCCAGACCTTGACGGGCCGCGCCGATCCCGAGGCCGCGGGGCGCGCCTGTACGACCGTGGCGGACGCGATCATCGCCGCCCTCGCTCCGGCCGCCATGGCCGAGGCCGCGCGTCAGGGCGGGGCCCTGCCCGGCGGAGCGGTGGCCGTGATCGCCCTGGGCAAGGCGGGATCGCGCGAGATGACGGCGAGTTCGGACCTCGACCTGATGACCGTATACGACGCGCCGGAGAACGCCGTCTCGGACGGCAAGGGCTGGGCTCCCGGCGTCTTCTATTCGCGCTTCACCCAGCGGCTGATCGCGGCCCTGTCGGCGCATACCGCCGAAGGCGGACTGTATGAGGTCGATATGCGGCTGCGCCCGGGAGCGGCCAAGGGACCGGTGTCCCTGCGGCTGGCGGCGGTTCAGGACTACTATGCCGCCGAGGCCGACACCTGGGAGTTCATGGCCCTGACGCGGGCCCGGGTGGTCTGGGCCGACGATCCCGCGTTCGGGGGCCGGGTCGAGGCGGCGATCGAGGCCATCCTGCGCCGGCCGCGCCCGGGGGTGGATGTGGCCGCGGACGCCCGTCGCATGCGCGACCTCATGGCTCGCGAGCGGCCGGGCCACGGCGCCTGGGATCTGAAACTGTCGCCCGGCGGCCAGGTCGATGCGGAGTTCGTCGCCCAGGCCGGGCAGCTGGCCGGCGCCGCGGCCGGCGGCCGGCTGACGGTGTCGACGCTCGAGGCTCTGTCGGATCATCCGGCCCTGGCGGCGGCCTGGCGACTGCAGCAGGCGCTGAACCAGATTCTCAGCGCCGCCTTCGACGACAAGCCCGATCCGGATCACGAACCCGAGGGATTCCAGCGTCGGTTGGCCGAGGCGGCGGGCGTGGCCGATTTCGGGACGCTGAAGGCGCGTCTGGCCGAGGCCCGCATCGCGGCGCGGGCCGCCTTCGAAACCGCCTTGCCGGCCGTCCGCGACGGAGACTGACCGGGTCTCCGTTTCATTCTCCAGACAGGGAAAAGCGGCCGCGTTGGGCGGCCATGGAGATTGTCGTGATGAGAAAGACCTTTCTGGCCGGCGCCCTTGCCGCCCTGACCTTCGCCACAGCAGGCGGCGCCGCCATGGCCCTGCAGCAGGCTCCGGCTCCCGCGCCGCGCGCCCTGCGGGCCGACGCCGACGGCGACAGCCGCATCAGCCAGGCCGAATTCGTCGGCCGACGCGTTCAACGCCTGACCGCCGCGGACACCGACCGCGACGGCTCGGTCACGCCCGAAGAAATGCGCGCGGTCGCCCAGGTGCGCATGGCCCAACGGGCGGACACCCGCTTCCAGCGCCTGGACGCGAATAACGACGGCTCCATCAGCCGCGCCGAATTCGACAGCCGGCGTGCGGCCGGGGCCGAGGCGCGTCCGCAACGCGCGGCCCGCATGCATCGCGGTCCGGGCCGCGCGGGTCATCGCGGCCAGCACATGGAGGCTCGCGGTCCGATCCCGATCGCCCAGGCGCAGGGCAAGGCCGAGCAGGCCTTCGCCCGTCTCGACGCCGACCACGACGGTTTCCTCACCGCTGCGGAACGCCGGGCCGGGATGCAGGCGATGCGCGAACAGCGTCGTGAACGCATGACCGAGCGCCGCGCCGCCCGGCAGGCCCAAAGGCAGGCGTCGTCTCCGGCGCCCGCTTCGGAGTAGGGTGGTGTCAGGGACGGCGGTCATGGACCGGCTGACCCTTTCGCGAACGACGGGAGAGGGCCGGATTGGCGTTGATCGCCGACCCCGACGAGGATCTGGTGCGCCGCGTGGGTCAGGGCGATCCCGCGGCCATTCAGGCCATGGTGGCGCGCAAGCTGCCGCGGATGCTGGCGCTCGCCCTGCGCATGCTGGGCGATGCGGCCGAGGCCGAGGACGTGGCGCAGGACGCCATGCTTCGGGCCTGGAAACAGGCGCCCCGCTGGACGCCGGGCCAGGCCAGATTCGACACCTGGCTGCACCGGGTGGGCCTGAACCTCTGCTACGACCGGCTGCGCCGGCGGCGCGAGGTCCCGACGGACTCCCCGCCGGACCGGCCCGACGACGGGCCGTCGCCGGATCGGGGCCTGTTGGCGGCGGACGTGGGAACGCGGGTGAATGCGGCGCTGGCCCGTCTGCCCGATCGTCAGCGCGAGGCGGTCGTCCTGTGTCATTGTCAGGAGCTGACCAATATCGAGGCCGCGGCCCTGATGGAGATCAGCGTCGAGGCGCTGGAAAGCCTTCTGTCACGTGGACGGCGGGCGTTGAGACTGGCCCTGGCCGATATCCGGCCGGGCGCTGAAGGAGTGTGAGAGTGATGACGTCGGAACGGTTTCTCGCCCTTGTCGCCGCCTGGGGCGCCGACGCGCGGCGTTGGCCCGAAGGCGAGCGTTCGGCGGCCCAGGCCTTCGCCGCGGCCCATCCCGAAACTGCGCGCGCCGCCCTCGCCGAGGCGGATGCGGTCGACGCCCTGCTGCACCTGTCGCGCGCGCCCCGGCCTTCGGCGGCGTTGCGCGATCGCGTGATCGCCTCGGCGACCGGGGCTGGACTGGCGGTCCGGCGCGAAGGTCGCCGCTGGCTGGATCGTCTGGCTCTGGCGCTCGGCGCCGGCTGGGCCGTCGCGGCCTGCGCGGGCGTGGCCGCCGGCGTCATGATGACCACCCACCTGACCGCCGACGTCCAGGCCGACGCGGTCCTGTATCAGGCGTCGCTGATGGGCGTGGATGACACCGAGGTGCTGGGATGACGTCCCGAACGCTGACGATCGGCCTGGGGGTCGCCCTGGCCGTCTCGGTAGCCCTGAACCTGTTCGCGGTTGCGGCCGGGGCGAGCCTGCTCGTCACCCGCGCCCAGGTCGAGAAGCGGGTCGAGGCGCAGCACCGTCCGCCCCGCACGGGCTCGCCCATGCAGTTGATCGGCCGGCTGGATCCGGCCGTCCGCGACCGGGTCCGCGACACCCTGCGCGCTTCGGCCCTGGCCGCCCGTCCCGATTTTGAGGAAGCCCGCCAGAAGCGGCGCGAGGCCGTCGGGATCGCCTCGTCCGAGGCCTTCGACAGCGCCCGGGTCGCCACCCTGCTGGCGCAGTCGCGCGAAGCCGAGCTTCGGGGCCGCGCCCGGCTGGAGGCGGACGCGGTCGCCGTGCTGGACACGCTGGAGCCCGCCGACCGCAGGGCCCTGTCGGAAATCCTGACTCGCCGCGGCCGCGGCGTCGTGCGCAGCGACGGCCAGAAAAGGGCCCCGGCTCCCGCCGGCTGACCGGCTCAGGCCGCGCGGGCCTGCTCTGTGGCGCCGCCGTCGGCCCGCCGGATCGGCAGGACGAAGCCGACCGTGGTTCCCCGTCCGGGCTCGCTGGCGATGGTCAGCACGCCGCCATGCAGTTCGATCAGCGACTTTGTCAGGGCCAGGCCCAGGCCCGTGCCCTGGGTGGTCTTGGAGTGCTGGCCCTCGACCTGCTCGAACGGCCGAGCGAGCCGGTCCAGATCCTTTTCGGCGATGCCGATGCCGGTGTCGGTCACGGCCACCCGCACCCGATCGTCGTCCTCGCGCGACAGGGCCACGACGATATCGCCGCCTTCGGGCGTGAACTTCACCGCATTGGAAATCAGGTTCAGGATCACCTGCTTCAGGCCGCGATAGTCGGCGTCGATCTCGGGCAGTTCGGGGGCGTCGACCACCAGATTCAGGCCCGCCTCCTGGATCCTGCCGCGCATCAGCCGCGTCGCGTCCTCGACCACTTCCTTCAGCGAAACCGTTTCATAGTGCAGCGTCAGCTTGCCGGCCTCGATCTTGGCCATGTCGAGGATGTCGTTGATCAGGCTCAGCAGATGCTGGCCCGACCTCAGGATGTCGGCGGCATAGCCCTTGTACCGCTGGTCGCCGAGCGGACCGAACATCTCGCCGGCCATGATTTCCGAGAAGCCGTTGATCGCGTTCAGCGGGGTTCGCAGCTCGTGGCTCATATTGGCGAGGAATTCCGACTTGGCCTGGTTGGCCGCCTCGGCCCGCGTCATGGCCACCTCGTATTTGCGCGCCAGCAGCGACAGCCGTTCCTCGCGGTCCTCCAGTTCGGTGATGGTGACGTGCAGCCGTTCGGTGGCCCGCTGGCGCTCGGCTTCCTTGCGCTTGATGGCGGTGATGTCCGCCGCCGTGACCACCGAACCGCCGTCCGAGGTGAAGCGCTCGACCAGCTGCAGCCAGCGCCCGTCATTCAGCTCGATCTCCCGCGCCCCGGCCCTGCCGCCCGTGGCCGGCTGGTCCGAGGTGATGGCCAGGGCCGCGATCCGGTTCAGGTCCTGTTTGAAGGCTCCGCGGCGGACGACGCCCTCCTCGAAGCCGAAGGCGTCCTGGAAGGCCTGGTTGGACAGGATCAGCCGCCCCTGTTTGTCGAACAGGACGAAGGCGTCGGACACGCTCTCGATCCCGTCGCGCAGCCGGCTTTCGGCCGCCTGGGCCTGGGCCTTGGCGCGGCGGGCCTCGGTCGTGTCCAGGGCCACGCCCAGCACGCTGGTGAAGCCGTCGTCGCCGCGGTCGCCGCGGGCCTGGCCGCGCGCGTCGATCCAGCGCGCCTTGCCCTGGCTGTCGGACACCGGGAAGCTGACGTCGAAGGCGCCGAAGGTCTGGGCCTGGCGCAGGGCGTGCAGCACCGCCTCGTGATAGCGCGGGTGGATCCGGGCCATCATCTCGTCGGTCGTGACGGCGCCGCGCTGCTCCAGTCCCATCAGCTGGGCCATATAGTCCGATATGGTGACCAGTTCGGTCTCGGTGTCCCACTCCCACACGCCGCACCGGGCCGCCTCGACGGCCCCGCGGAACCGTTGTTCGGACGCCGCCCACTCCCGGCTGATGCCCTGCTGACGGCGTTGCAGCAGCAGCGCCAGCAGGACGACGAACGCGCCGATGCCGACCGGCGCCGTAAGCACCCATACATCGTCCAGCAGAGCGTCGGCGCCCACGGTGACCGGCGTCGAGGCCACGGCGATCAGGCCCGTGTCGCCCACTCGCGCGCCTGTCCGACGGATCGCCCGCCCGTCGTCGCGCAGGGTGACTCCCCGGCCGTTGGCGGCCACGGGCGCGGCCGACAGGCCCAGTGCGGCCGCGTCCATCCGGGCGCTGGTCAGGATGGTGTCGGGTGCAGACAGGATCGAGCGGTTGACGCCGTCCTGGGCCGCCAACGACGGCAAGGGCGCACGACCGACCAGCCGGCGCCCTCCGGCCAATGGCGTGGAGATCAGGACGGCGCGGCCATCGGCGGACAGGCGCGGCCGGCCGGGCGAGGCGGCGAACAGCCGGGCGTCTCCGCCGGTGATCGCAACCGGTCGTCCGATCCCGTCCAGAATGGCGAAGGCGCCGTCCGGTGCGGCGGCGCGTGCGCGTTGCAGAATCTCTCCGGGAGACTCGGCGCCGGCGGCGGCGCGGACGGCGGCCTGCACGGGAGCGATGCGGCTTTCGAGATCGAGCGCCAGCAGTCGGGCCTCGCGGTCGACGGCGCTCAGACGCAGGGCGTCGGCCTCCAGCCCCGGCCGGGCCATTTCACGCGCGAACAACAGCACATAGGCCGCGACGGCCAGGGTGACGGTCAGCAGGGCGATGCGCAGCCACGGCGGCGGGCCCTTGCGCCGGTCCGCCGAACGCCGTCCCTCGCTGGTTATGCGGCGCTCGTTGCCCCGCAAGGCGCTCTCCCGAGAAATCGACGTCGATGAGGGAATCTAGGCTGCGTCGCGGATTCCTGTCGAGCCTTGGTTCGGAACGATCAACGGTTTCACGCGGCCTGCGTTTCGCGCTGGCCGCCGCCGCCCCCGGCCTCGACCGGCGAGACCAGAACATCCGTGACCGTCTTCAGCACCGCGCGGGCTTCCCGGGCCAGTTCCTGCATCTCCGGCGGCGCATCGTCCGGCGCCTCGTCGACCGACGCCACGAGGCGTTCGGCCAGGGCCATCAGTCGGGGCGAGGCCGCGATCAGGCGGGCCTGGAATTCGATCTGGTCGGGGTCGCGGTCATATTCCGCCCCGGGCACGCGCCAGCCGCCCCAGTCGGCCTTGTCGGTCACGACCACGGGATAGGTGCCCGGAAAGGGGTGGTGGGGGCAGTCGTCGGCGGTCTGCCACTTGTTGCGGGCCCGCATCAGCCGCCACGACTCGCCGGTGTTGGCGGCGGGATCCTCGGTCGGCAGCAGCAGTTCATGGCCCAGGAATTCACGGCCCAGACCCACGTCATAGGTGACGCGAACGGGCTCCTCGAAACCCTTGGCCCAGACGGGCTGGACCTTTTCGATCTGGGCCCATGCGCCGACGCATTCGACCCAGACCTTCTGCCCCTTCTGGAATTGCGCGCGCGCCATCCATGACTCCCGATCCTGAACGGCCAGAGTGCGCCGCCCCGGATGAACAGCCGGTTCCGCGAAAGGGTGAAGCAGAGGTAAACGCCCGCCTCACCCGGTCCGGATCAGGCGCGCGAAATGTCTTCCAGCGCCTCGCCTGCGTACTTCTCCTTCACCCGCGTCGACAGGTCGCCCAGCGAGACCACGCCCACCAGACGGCTGTCCTTGTCGAGCACCGGCAGGCGGCGGATCTGTTTCGAGCCCATGGCGTCCAGCACGGTCTTCAGGTCGTCGTCGGCGCGGGCCGTGTGAGGGTCGCGGGTGATGTATTCCACCACCGGCGCGCTGGCCGCAGCGCCCTGGGCCAGGGCCCGGACGGTCAGGTCGCGGTCGGTGATCGTGCCGATCAGGGTGTCGCCGTCGGCCACCGGCATGAAGCCGAAATCGCCCGCCGCCATGCGCGAGGCGACCTCCTGCAGGCTGTCGCCGGGCCGGGCGACCTGGACGTCCCTGCTCATTACGTCGCGAACTTTCATCGGGTCTCTCCTTGGATGAGGCTGCCGTGAAAACCCCCGCCACAGCCGCCGGTTCCGGTTCATCCAGATGACTGCCAGACAACAGGGCTCTCAGGGTCGTGTCAGCCGCCGCATGGTTTTCTGCATCCACGGTCCGCTGCGGATCGGAGCGATGAGGAATACGACAATGAAAACCGCCATGATCCGGAAGGCCCTGCTTTCCACGCTGGCGGCGACGGCGGTCATGACGGCCACGCCGGCGCTGGCCCAGAACGTCACCTTCTCCGTCGGCGTCGGCTCGCCGGGCTACGGCTACGGCCAGGGCTACGGCTACGACCGCGGCTACGGCCATGACCTGCAATACCGCGCCCAGCGCCTCGCCCGGCAGATCAACCGCGTCGCGTACAACGGCCGCATCAGCCGCGGCGAGGCCCAGCGCCTCAGCTGGGAGATGCAGCAGTACCGCAGCCTGGAATGGCGCTACGCCCGCGACGGCCGCATCAGCCAGCGCGAGTACGCCGCCCTGAGCTACCGTCTGGACCGCATCCAGGCCATGCTGCGCCACGAGCGTCGCGACCGCTGGTAAGTCCGGCGAAGTGAACCGAGGGCCGCCCCGGCGACGGGGCGGCCTTTCGTTTGTCCGGCTCTGCGGCTAAGCCGCGAACCTCGAACCGGAGAACGACGATGACGGCGGCGAATGAGGCGAAAGCCATCCTGCAACGGCTGGGCGTGGACGACGCCGTCTGGGGCGGTTCCCTGACGACCCGCTCGCCCGTCGACGGCTCCAGCGCCGGCGCCCTGACCGAAACATCCGGCCTCGACGGCGTCGCCGCCCGCGCAGTCGCGGCCTTCCACGCCTGGAAGCGCGTGCCCGCCCCGCGTCGCGGCGAACTGGTCCGCCTGCTGGGCGAGGAGCTGCGCGCCTCGAAGGACGACCTCGCCCGGCTGGTCACGCTGGAGGCGGGCAAGATCGTCTCCGAGGGCCTGGGCGAGGTCCAGGAGATGATCGACATCTGCGATTTCGCCGTCGGCCTGTCGCGCCAGCTGTATGGCCTGACCCTCGCCAGCGAACGGCCGGGCCATCACATGCGCGAGACATGGCAGCCGCTGGGGCCGGTGCTGGTGATCTCGGCCTTCAACTTCCCGGTCGCGGTCTGGGCCTGGAACGCCTGCCTCGCCCTCGTCTGCGGCGATCCGGTGATCTGGAAACCGTCCGAAAAGACCCCGCTGACGGCTCTCGCCACGCAAGCGATCTTTGACCGCGCCGCCGCCCGCTTCGGCGACGCGCCGCAGGGACTTTCCCAACTGGTGATCGGCGGCCGCGAGGCCGGCGAGACCCTGACCGCCGATCCGCGCATCGCCCTCGTCTCAGCCACCGGCTCGACCCGCATGGGCAAGGCCGTGGCGCAGACCGTGGCCGCGCGTCTGGGACGCAGCCTGCTGGAGCTCGGCGGCAACAACGCCATGATCGTGACGCCCAGCGCCGATCTCGACATGGCCGTGCGCGCCATCGCCTTCTCGGCCGTCGGCACCTGCGGCCAGCGCTGCACCACCCTGCGCCGCCTGCTGGTGCACGAGAGCATCGCCGACGGCCTGATCGCGCGGCTCAAGGCGGCCTACGAAACCCTGCCGGTCGGCGATCCGCGTCAGGACGGCGTCCTCGTCGGCCCGCTGATCGACGAGGCGGCGGCGCACGGCTTCGAAACCGCGCTGGCGCAGGCGGTCGAACAGGGCGGCCAGATCGTCGTCGGGGGCGACCGGATCGACAGGGAGGGAGTCTACATCCGCCCGGCCATCGTCCGCATGCCCGCCCAGAGCGCGGTGGTCCAGCACGAAACCTTCGCCCCCATCCTCTACGTCCTGACCTGGTCCGATTTCGACGAGGCGGTGACGATGCAGAACGCCGTACCCCAGGGCCTGAGTTCGTGCGTCTTCACCGACAGCGTCCGCGAGGCCGAACAATTTCTCTCGGCCTGGGGCTCGGACTGCGGCATCGCCAACGTCAACATCGGCCCCTCGGGCGCCGAGATCGGCGGCGCCTTCGGCGGCGAGAAGGACACCGGCGGCGGCCGCGAATCCGGCTCGGATGCGTGGAAGGCCTATATGCGCCGCCAGACCCAGACGGTGAATTTCTCCACCAGCCTGCCGCTGGCCCAGGGCGTGAAGTTCGAGGTGTGATCGCGCTTCTCCCTCCCCCTTGGGGGAGGGATGTCGGTGCGTAGCGACGACAGGGTGGGGACGGCTGCGCCAGGGCGAGCGCCGACGTCATGGATTGCTCGGCCGCCCCCACCCGGTCGCTCCGCGACCACCCTCCCCCGAGGGGGGAGGGAGAAACGTCGCAAACCTTCAGTTCTCCTCACGCCCGACTGGTCAAAATCACCGCGATTCCATGACCAAAATCGTCACGAACTGATCGCCGCTTCCAGCGCTCCGGCCAGATCCCCCTTGCCGACGATCTCCACCCGTTCCAGCCCCAGCCACCCGGCCATCCGCCGCAACTCGGCCGCCAGCCGCATCGCCGTGTCCGCCGTCGCGTCCGGTTCGCGCCACGCCGCCTGCACCAGCAGCGTCCCGGCCTTGCGGTCGGCCTTCAGATCGACCCGCGCCGTGATCGCCTCGTCCTCCAGGAACGGCAGGACATAGTAGCCGTGGGCCCGCTTGTGGGCGGGGGTGTAGATCTCCAGCCGGACCCGCACGTCGAACAGCCGCTCGGTGCGGTCGCGCGCCCAGATCAGATTGTCGAACGGCGACAGCAGGGCGACGCCCGCGACCTTGCGCGGCGACCGCGCCCCTGCGCTCAGGAAGGCCGGCTGCCGCCAGCCCTTCACCGAAACAGGCGTCAACTCCCCGGCCTCCACCAGTTCCGCGATCCGGTCGCGCGCATCGGCCAGCGGCAGCCGGAAATAATCCCTCAGGTCCGCCGCCGTCGCCACGCCCATGGCCCGCGCCGAGATGCGGACCAGTTCGCGCTGGGCGTCGGCCTCGTGCGGCGTCGGCAGGTCGATGATCCGGGCGGGCAGGGCGCGTTCGGTCAGGTCATAGACCCGCTCGAAGCCGTTGCGCGTCTTCGTGGTGATCAGTCCGGCCCAGAACAGCCATTCCAGCGCCCGCTTGCCGTCCGACCACGACCACCAGCCAGGCGCCCCGCGCGGTCCCCCCTCTTCAGGTTTGGGGGCGAAGTCCGCGCCGGTCACCGGGCCGCGCCGCTCGATCTCGGCCAGCACCCCGTCGATATAGGCGCGCTTCTCGCGACCGAACCGCGACAGGCCGGTCCACATGGCCCCGCCCTGCGCCCGCTCCATCCGCCAACGAAACAGCGGCTGGGTCTCCAGCGGCAGCAGCGACGCCTCGTGGCCCCAGTATTCGAACAGGCTCCGTCGCGGCCCCCACGCCTCGGCTTCCAGCGCCTCGCGCGGATAGTCGCCCAGCCGCGAAAACGCGGGCAGATAGTGGGTCCGCGTCACCACATTGACGCTGTCGATCTGGATCACGCCGAGGCGGCGCGCGACCTCGCGCGCATGGCGTCGCCCGGGCGCGGCCGGGCGGCTCCTTCCGAATCCTTGCGCGGCCAGGGCGATGCGGCGTGCGGTCTTGGGGCTGATGGATTCGGTCACGGGGCGAAGCTATTCGGGATCGATAGCCGGCGCGAGCCTCCCTTCTCCCCTTGGGGGAGAAGGTGTCAGGCGCAGCCTGACGGATGAGGGGGCTGGTTGAGTTCACGGGGCCGTCGCCGTTCTGGCCTCGGCGAGCCCCCTCATCCGAGCCGCTTCGCGGCCCACCTTCTCCCCCGAGGAGAGAAGGAAACAGTTACGGCGCCGCCCGCGCCGGCAGGCCCTGCGCCGCCCGGACCATCTGCACGAATTCGGCCCGCTCGCCGTACGGATCCTCTCCCCGCGCCCCTTGCGCCTGTTCCAGGATGTCGTTCCAGCCATAGCCCTCGGCCATCCATGGATCGCCGCGCAGCCGCTGGCCGAACGCCGCCACCGCCATGGCCCAGCGCGTGCTCTCTGGCGGCTGGGCGCTCACCCGGCCCGCGCCGCCGTTCGACAGCACATGCTGCATCAGCCGCGAGTCCCGTTCGCCCGGCAGCTTGTACCGCACCTGGACGAAGCCGACCTCGCCGTCCGGATCGCCGCCGCCGACCCCGACCCGGTTCTGGTCATAGCGCCGCTCCGGGATCTGGCTCGGACCGCCGACGGGGGTGATCTCGTACAGGGCCGTGACCGAGGCGCCCGACCCCACCTCGCCCGCATCGATGCGGTCGTTGGCGAAATCCTCCTCGTTCAGCAGCCGGGTCTCATAGCCGATCAGCCGGTATTCGCTGACGCGGGCCGGATTGAACTCGACCTGGATCTTGACGTCGTCGGCGATGGGGAAGGCGCCCCGGTCGAAGGCCGGACCGAACAGCCGCCGCGCCTCGTTCAGGTCGTCGACATAGGCCGCCACGCCGTTGCCGGCCTGGGCGATGGTCTGCATCCGGGCGTCCTGGTAGTTGCCGCGCCCGAAGCCGTAGACCGACAGATAGATGCCTGTCCCGCGCTTGGCGGCGACATAGTCTTCCAGCCGCTGGTTCTCGGTCACGCCGACGTTGAAGTCGCCATCCGTGAACATCAGGATGCGGTTGACCTTGTCGCGCCCGAAGGCGGCCTCCGCCTGCTGATAGGCGTTGACCATGCCCTGGGCCCCGGCGGTCGATCCGCCCGCGTTCAGCGTCTCGACGGCGCAGCGCAGCTTCAGCTTCTGGTCGCCGGGCGTCGGCCCCACCGCCGTGCCGACGTCCGAGGCGTAGAAGGTGACTGCGACGCGGTCCTGCGGCCGCAGCCGGTCGATGATCAGGTTCATCGACTTCTTCGCCAGCGCCAGCTTGTCCGGCGTCTGCATCGAGCCCGAGACATCGACCATGAAGGTCAGGTTCAGCGGCCGGCGCTCGCCTGCTGGTAGTTCGTAGCCCTGCAGGCCGACGTGGACGATCTGGCGGCCCGGCGACCACGGCGAGGCGGCGACCGCGGTGCTGATCGCGAACGGTTGCGTCGCCGAGGTCGGGCGGTCGTAGCCGTAGTCGAAATAATTGATCATCTCCTCGACCCGCACGGCGTCCGCGGGCGGCGCGCGGCCCTCGTCGATGAAGCGCCGGACATTGGAATAGCTGGCCGTGTCGACGTCGATCGAGAAGGTCGAGACCGGCTCGTCGGCGACGCGTTTGACCGGATTGGGCGTGGCGTCGGGGTAGCGTTCGGTGTCCGGCTGGCGGGGCGCGATCTGGTGGGCGCCCGGATGGATGCGCGAACCGGTCACCGCGATCTCGTTGGCCGAAACCTGCCCTTGCAC
>NZ_DATMYH010000094.1:0-2227 GCF_035561115.1 Brevundimonas sp. | reverse complement strand
CACCGCCCCTGGCCGACTGGACGTTGCAGCCCCGTCAGCCCGCGTCCCGGTCCCCGAGGAGACCGGTCGCGGCCCGCTTCCTTCCGCTCCCGCCGCCGCTTCGGTTCGCCGGCCGAGCGAGCCTCCCTTGCGACGGGACGGAAACAGTATGGACCGGGTTCCAGCTATGGCGGGTTCAGGACGCTACTCGGAGGATGATCTGCAGGGGGATCAACGGGTTGGGTTCTGAAAGTCGTCTGGCTGGGAGCGGATTGCTCTCACAAATCACGGCCCTTCTCCCGTTGGGAGAAGGTGGCGCGCAGCGCCGGATGTGGGTCGGGTGGTGGAAGCGGCGAAGCCGCCCCCGGACAGGCGACCCACACCCTTTCGCCTTGCCGATCGCTCCGCTCCCGGAGGCTCAAGCCCTCTCCCAACGGGAGAGGGACATCCGGGGAGAGGTAATGGCTAGAGGTTGAGGCTTCTGGCGTGGCGGCGGATTGCGGCGATCAGTATGTCCGGATAGTCCAGCAGCTGTTCGTTGGTGAAGCGCAGGACGGTCCAGCCCAGTGCCTCGATCGCCTTCTGGCGATAGTGGTCGTTCAGGATCACATCGTCGCGGGTGTGAATACCGCCATCGATCTCGATGACCAGTCGATGGCGGTCGCAGGCGAAGTCGGCATAGAAGCGACCGATGGGATGCTGGCGGCGGAATTTGTGGCCGTCGACGCGGCCAGCGCGCAGGCGATCCCAGACGCGGGTTTCGGCCAGGCCAGATGTCTGGCGTAGATGGCGGGCGGCGGTCGTGCGGCGAAACTGCATGAGCGGATTATGCAATCTATAAGTGCAAATCTACAAGCGATCGACCCTCACCCTTTCGCGCAAGGACGGCGGCTGCACCGCCGTGCGCTCAAGCCCTCTCCCGTTGGGAGAGGGGCAGGAAGCGGAACGCACCTCGTCCCTCCGTCGTTGGAGCATGGGGCTGAGAGGGAGAAACAGGATGCAGGGCATCATCAGACTGGCGGCGGTCACGGCCTGCGGGCTGACGTTGACGGGATGCGCGACGACGGACAACTACGCCTCGGCCTGCCAGCGGGACTACGAACGGAACCGCCAGTATGCGACCGCGAGCGGCGCATTGCTGGGCGCGGCGGTCGGGGCGGCGATCGCGGGCGAGAAGGATCGCGAGCGCGGCGCGGCTATCGGCGCCTTGGCCGGCGGTCTGCTGGGCAACCAGCTGTCCGAGCGGGACGATCCCTGCGGCTACGGCTTCGGCGGCTACAACTCCGACGGCCGCTACGGCTATACGCGCGTGCCGCGGCGCGGGGACTACGGCTACTACCCCTAGGCCGCGTCGTGGAAGATCAGGCCCAGGGTCATCCGGGCGCCGGAGCGGATGCGGCTGACGCCGTGGCGCATCTGCACGCGGTAGTCGCCGCGTACGCCGGCCGCAGGCCGTTCGCGTACGGCGAAGACGACGCCCTGGCCCTGTTGCAGCGGCACGACATGGGCCTGTGACTGGCTGCGCGGCTTCTGTTCGACCAGCACCAGTTCGCCGCCGTCGAAATCGCGGCCCGGCTCGCTGAGCAGGACGGCGGTCTGGAGCGGAAAGACCAGGTCGCCGTACAGGTCCTGGTGCAGGCGGTTGTAGTCGCCGGGCCCGTATTTGAGCATCAGCGATGTCGGCCGGGTCTGGCCAGCGGCATGGCAGCGGGCCGTGAAGGCGTCGAGCTCGGCGGGGAAGTCGGCCGGCCGGCCCAGGCGGGCGTTCCAGCCGTTGGCGATCGGGGCGAGGCCGGCGTAGAGGCGGCGGCGCAGGGCCGGCAGCGGATCGGGCAGGGGGTTGGCGAAATACTGGTATTCGCCCTCGCCGAAGCCGTGGCGACCCATGACGACGCGGCTGCGGAAGCGGTCGGGGTCCGCGTAGAGGCCTTGCAGGGCGAGGCACGTCTGCGGCGTCAGCAGGGGGCCGGTCAGGGCCCAGCCCCGGGCGTCGAGGTCGGCGGCGATGGCGGGGAAGTCGAGGGCGTCGGTCATGGGCGGGACAGACCGCGGAACGGGCGCGCCGTCTGGCGGTTTTCGGCTCCGACGCCATTCAATCGAATTTGAGGCCGACCTCGTCGCCGGATTGCCAGGCGACGGTGGCGTGGCGCTCGCCGGCGGCGAGGCGGAGGACGACCCGGCCCTGCACCGTCACGCCGACTGCGGAGGTCAGTCGGACCTTGGCGCCGCCGTCGGTGAGATTGCGGAC
>NZ_DATMYH010000093.1:0-2514 GCF_035561115.1 Brevundimonas sp. | reverse complement strand
TTTCAGGGCGTCGGCCTCGCGGGCGAAATGCTCGTTGGCCTCGACGTTGGCGGAGCTCTCGAACAGCCGGGCCAGTTCCTCATCGCCGGACTCGCGCGCCACCTCGGCGTAGCGCAGGTATTTCAGATTGGCGAACGCCTCTCCGTGCATGGCGGCCTCAAGGTTGGCGCGGGTCTGAGGGGCCAGATCCTGGGCCGCGGCGGCGCCGGCCGAGAGGGCCAGGGCGACCAGTGTCGATGTGAGCAGGGCCTTCAGCGTCATGAGAATTCTCCGGTGGGGGGTGCGCCTGATGCGCCGGTGCTGTCTGGGCGCGCAGGCTGACCGCAACCTGACAAACGGCCGGCGCAGTGGCGTGTCTTTCGGGATGGCTGTCAGGTCGCGGTCAGCTTGCGCGGCCAGTCTGGCGTCACCGGGCGATGCTGTCCGGCATCACCCCCTTCGTTGAGGCTCCCCCCATGAGAAACATTCTGGCCCCGTCGGCCCTCGCCCTGTCCCTGGCCGCCACCGCAGCCGCCGTCGTGATCACCTTCGGCGGGCCAGCGTCGGCCGGGCCGGTCTGCACCACGGCGCCCCGGGCCCAGTGGCTGACCGAAGCCCAGATGCGGGCCCGCATCGCGCAGATGGGATACACCCGCATCCGCGTCTTCCAGGTCAGCGGCAGCTGCTACGAAATCTACGCCCGCGCGGCCAACGGTCGTCGGGCCGAGGTCTATTTCAACCCGGTGACCGGAGCCATCGTTCAGAACAACGAGGATTGAGTTCCGTGACCGAGAGACTTCTGGATGCGGGGGATCGGGCCGGCGCTCGCTCCCCCGAGGCCGCGCCAGGGCGGACCCGGGTCTGGGATCCGGTCGTCAGGCTGTTTCACTGGACCCTGGTGCTGGGCGTCGTCGCCAATCTGACGGTGTTTCGCGAGCTTAAGTCCGTCCACCGCTATGTGGGATATGTCATCGTGGCGGCGATCGCGATCCGGCTGGTCTGGGGCCTTGTCGGTCCACGGCACGCCCGGTTCTCGGACTTCGTTGCCGGTCCCCGGCGCCTCGCCGGCTATCTGGTGGCGATGGCGCGGGGGCGAGAGCCCCGCTATGTGGGCCACAATCCTGCGGGCGGGCTGATGATGGTCGCGTTGATCGGACTGTCGCTCTCCTGTGGCGTCACGGGCTGGATGATGGGCCTGGACGCCTTCTGGGGCGCGCCCTGGCTCGAGGCGATACACGAGACCGCGGCGAATACGATCATGGTCCTGGCGATCCTGCATGTGCTGGCCGCCCTCGTGGAAAGCTGGCGTCACCGGGAAAATCTGGTCATGTCGATGGTGACCGGCTGGAAACGCGCCGCCAGCGGAACGGATGTCGACCATGCGTCTCCTCCTCGTTGAAGACACGGCGCGGCTCGGGGAGCTTCTCAGCGAGGGGCTCGCCCGGGACGGCTTCGTCGTTGACTGGAGACAGGACATCGAAGGCGCGGCCGAAGCGGCCGCCAGCGCGACCTATGATCTGATCCTGCTCGACCTGGGCCTGCCCGACGGCGACGGGCTCGACTGGGTACGGACTTTGCGGCGCGCGGCCGACCTGACGCCGATCCTCGTGCTGACCGCGCGCGGCGGGCTTGAAGATCGGGTCACCGGTCTGGATGCCGGAGCAGATGACTATCTGGTGAAGCCCTTCGACACGTCCGAACTGTCGGCGCGCTGCCGGGCTATCCTGCGGCGGCCCGGGCAGCGGATGACGCCAGTCCTGACGGTGGGCGAACTGGCCTTCGATGTCGCCTCGCGGCAGGCCGTCTGTCGGGACGCGCCGATCGAACTCTCACGCCGCGAGGGCGATCTGCTCGAGATCTTGATGCGTCGGGCCGGCTCGGTCGTCACGCGGGGGGCTCTCGAAGAGTCTTTGTATGCGTTCAACGAACCCGTCACCCCGAATGCGGTCGAGGTGGCCGTGTCGAGGCTGCGGCGCAAGCTTGACGACGCCGGATGCCCCGGCATGCTCCATACCGTTCGGGGTCTGGGCTATCTGATGAGGGACGCCGCCGCTTGACCCGATCGCCTTCAATTTTCCAGCGGCTGGCGCTCGGTTTCGCCCTGATGAGCGTTATCGGCGGCTTTATCCTGCTGCTGTTCGTGGGCGTCGAATACGGTCTGTCGTCCCACTCCAGGCGGCAAGAGATCCAGTTCGCGGGCATCGCCAACGAGGTCGCCGACCATGTGGTTGTGCCGCTTCTGGTGCTGATCGCGCCCATGACCCTGGCGGCGCTATGGGTCATCCGCTCCTCCCTGCGCCCCCTGACCGTCGCGGGAGAGCGGATTGAAGCCGCCCAGGCGGCCGACAAGGGCTTCCGGGTCGAGGTGCAGGACTTTCCCGCCGAGGCGACCGGTTTCGCGGACGCGGTGAACGGCCTGCTGGCGCGGCTTGACGAGGCGGCGAGCCGCCAGGAGGCCTTCGCCGCCGATGTCGCCCATGAGTTGAGAACGCCCCTCGCCGTGCTGGCGCTGGAGCTGGACAGGCTGGACACCGC
>NZ_DATMYH010000092.1:0-3999 GCF_035561115.1 Brevundimonas sp. | reverse complement strand
CCCCCGCCCACAGAGCTTGCGACCGTGCTGCGCCAGCGCGATCAGGGCCTCGCCATGATGGAGGCCGGAGCCCGCACCATGGAGGCCCAGGCGCGCGAGATGCGGATCATCGCCGCCGGACTGGACTCCGATGATCGCGCCGCCCTGAACGCCGACGCTGACGCGCTTTTGCGCGACGCCGCCGGACTGCGCGCCGAGGCCCGCGAACTGGCCGCCCGCGATCCCGCCACCCTCCGGCCCTTGTCGCCCGGGGACGAGCGCGATCTGCTCGGCGGCATGGACGATGGCTCCGCCGAGGGCGGGCCTGCCGACCGGGACGGGAATACGAACAGGAACAAGGACGAGGTCCGGATTGAAGCCAGCGGCGCGTTCCAGACCTTCGATGTCCGGCGCGATGCAAGCGGCGCCGTCCGCACCGCCAGCGGCCTCGAGATCGAGGCCAGCGGCGCCGTCCGAACCTCCTCCGGTTTCCAGATCGACGCCAGCGGAAGCCTGCGCACGGACGTGGCTGTCTCGACGCCGCTCGACCTTCGCATGACGGTCCCCCGGTCCGAGGTGGTCCATATGCGTGAAGGCGCCCGCCAGATGCGTGAGGGAGCCGCCGAGATGGACGTCGGCGCCGCCGAGATGGAACGAAGCATCGCCGCCGATCCCTCCGCTCCCCATGCCCGGGAAGGTCCGGCCCGAATCCTCGAGATGCGACGGCAGGCGGCCGAAATGCGCCGCCGGGCCGACCAGATCGACGCCCAGGCGAATCAGGCCGAAGCCCCCGCCTGACCGCCGACCCGCCCTGACGCCCTGACCGCAATCCGACGCCGCCCTTTTGCGGCCTCGCCACCCCCTTGCCTGAAGGCAAGACCCTGACACCCCTGATACCGGAGATCCCGATGCGACCCCTCGTCATCGTTTGCGGGCTGCTGCTCGCCGCCTGCTCGACCACTGTTTCCGCCCGCTCCGAGGAGCCGGCGCCCAAGGCCCGCTTCCACTATGCGGACCTGAACCTGCGCGATCCGGCCGACCGCCGGGTCCTTGTGGCCCGGGTCGATCAGGCCGCCGCCGACTATTGCCGCAGCCACAGCGACATCGTCACGCCGTATCACCGGCGGGCCGACGCGTCCTACTGCCCGGCCAGCATCCGGGCCCAGCTCATGTGGGCCATGCCGCCGCGGGTGCGCCACGCGTACGACAGCGGCTGGGCGCGCCGCCCTGCTGGCTAGAAGCGGCGCTTGCCGGCGACGGTTTCGAAGAACATCCGCCAGTCGCCCATCAGGCTCCACAGCGGATATTTGAACGTCGCGGGCCGGTTCTTCTCGAAGAAGAAATGCCCGACCCAGGCGAACCCGTATCCGACCAGCGGCATGGCCAGGAACCACCAGGCGCTGACCGTCAGGCCGAGGGCGAAGGCTACGATCACCAGCGCCGTTCCGACGATATGGATCCGCCGGCATGTCCGGTTGGAGTGCTCGTGGATATAGTAGGGATAGAACTGGCTGAACGAGGCGTAGCGTTCGCCGGGCGCGGGCTGGCTGGTCATGGCGCCAGCCTCTCCCGGCGCCTTGCCGAGGTCAAGCCGGGCCCGGCCGCCGGGCGCGTCATCACAGTTCCGGCGCCGGCTCCGGCCCAAGCAGCCGGCGCAGCAGCGGCCAGACATTGGTCAGGGCCGAGGCGAAACCGACGATGCTGGACACCCACTGGAAGGCCGTCCACACCCAGCCGAACAGGTCGCCGTCGCCGATCGCCTGGCTGATCGGGAACAGCACTCGCGACACCCCGATCTGGAAGGCGGCGTAGGCCTCCGAATATTCGATCGACCGGTCGGCGAAGAAGGCGATCGCCACGGCCGCGGACACCGGCGCCCACAGCAGCGGCAGGGCCAGCAACACGGCCAGCAGCAACACCACGAACTTCGTCCCCACCGTCTCGCCCGACAGCAGGCTGGCCGCCACCCCCGCGCCCAGCCCAAGGACCACGCCCACCATCAGCACCGGCAACACCATGTCCGTCGCGGCCATGATGTCCGTGATGGTCGCGCCGACCAGGATCGCCGTACCGCTCACCAGGAAGCCCCCCACCCACAGGGCGGCGTACTGACCCAGACGGCGCTTGAGGTGGGCGAGACGGATCATGGCGACGGCCCTCGGAACAGGCCCGCCAGCATGCCGTGCGACGGCGCGCGAGTCCATTGACGGAACACGGGTCGCCGGACAGGCCGGGCCTCAGACCCGGGCGGCCTTCGGCGGCAGTTCGAAGAAGGAGGCGAAACGCTCGAACACCGCGCGTGAACCGGTCAGCGACAGCGTCTCCACCGGCGCCCCGCCATAGACCACTGCGGCCACCGCTTCCGGCTCCGCCGTCACCACGACGTCGACGCCGTCCGTCTCCTCCCGGCGCGCCGTCAGCGCCCCGTCCGCGACCTCGACCACGAAGGTCTCCGCCCCGAACCGGAAGCCCAGCCGCATCCGCGCGTCCCCGGCCTTGCCGGCGTCGAACATGGTCCGGAACGACAGCATCATCGACACCGGGCTCAGCGGCAGGGTCGGATCATGGTCCGGCGACCGCGCCGCCCAGCGGCCCAGGGCGCTGATGATCGGCTCGGCCTCGCGGCCCCAGTCGGTCAGGTCGTAGACCTGCACCGAGGCCGGCGGCGGCAGCTTGCGCCGCACCGTCACGCCCGCGGCCTCCAGCCCCTCCAGCCGCTGCGTCAGCACGTTTGCGCTCAGCCCCGGCAGGCTGGCGCGCAGATCGCCGAACCGCCGCGGCCCCAGCATCAACTCGCGCACGATCAGCATGGCCCAGCGCTCGCCGATCAGCTCCAGCCCGTGGGCGGTGCCGCAGGCGTCGTCATAACGCCTCCGGGACTGCTCAGTTATTTTTTCTAACTTCATACTTGCAATCTATAACCTGATCCGGCATGAGTCTCAAGCCGAAACGCTTCCGAGGCCTCAGACAGGAGCCCGCCGTGACCGACCTCGCCTTCCGGATCGACAGCCGCGCTGCGCTGACGGCCCCCGCCGTCTGGTCGGGCCGCATCCTCAGCGGCGTCATCGGCGGCTTCCTCGCTATCGAGGGCCTGACCCGCCTCCTCGCCGGCCGCGCCCTCGTGCCGCCGTCCGAGGCCGCCCCCGTCCTCGCTCCGGCCGTCCAGACCGGCCTCGGCGCCGCCCTCATCCTCGGCGCCGTCCTGCTGGCGCCCCGCCCCACCCGCCTGGTCGGGGCGGTCCTGCTGAGCCTGTGCATCGCCGGCCTGCTGGGCGCCGAGCTCCGCGCCCCCGCCCCTTCCCCCAGCCACATCCTGTTCTGGGCCTATGTCGGCCTGCTGACCTGGGCCGGATCCGCCCTGAGCCGCCTCCGCTAGCCCCGTCACCTCCCCCCGGGGCTCAAGCAGCGAGCGACCGCGTCGCGAGCGATAGCCCCCAACAAAGCTGCGACCGCGTCGCGAGCGATAGCCCCCCAAAAAAGGAGACGTCCCATGAGCTACATCACCGGCTTCCTGGTCCCCGTGAAGGTTGCGGACAAGGACCGCTACATCGCCTCCGCCCGCAAATCCTGGCCGCTGTTCCAGAAATACGGCGCCCTCGAACAGGTCGAGGCCTGGGGCGAGGATGTCCCCGACGGCGAGGTCACCAGCTTCCCCCTGGCGGTGAAGAAGGAGGCCGACGAGGTCGTGGTCTTCTCGTGGCTGCGCTGGCCCGACCGCGCCGCCGCCGACAAATGCTGGGAACAGATGCAGTCCGATCCCGACTTCTCCAACATGGACATGCCCTTCGACGGCAAGCGCATGATGTGGGGCGGCTTCGCCCCGATCTTCGAAGGCAAATAGGCCGTCACCAGGTTTGATCGTCCCGGGGGGGCGGAGGGGTCGCGCCCCTCCGCCCTTTCGCTATCCTGCCCCCGCGCCCGCCCGGCGCGGAGGACCGTCCGATGCGCCCCGTCAGCCTCGCCTTCGTCATCGCCCCCGTCCTGGCCCTGACCGCGCCCGCCGCGGCCCTGGCCCAGACC
>NZ_DATMYH010000091.1:0-23815 GCF_035561115.1 Brevundimonas sp. | reverse complement strand
CCAGCCGATCAACTATCCCACCGTGCCCAAGGGCACCGAACGGCTGCGCTTCACACCCTCGCCCAACCACACCGACGCCATGATGGACGACCTCGTCGCCGCCATGGACCGGCTGTGGACCCGCTGCAACGTGGCGCGAATGCCGGCGGTGGCCTGAGCCGGCTGGAAAACGACTCTCCACGAGGCTAGCCTGCCCTCGACAAGGGGGCCGGCATGAGCGAACGACCTGTCCGGCCGCCGCCGGAGACCTGGTTCCACCATCGGGCGTTCGTGGGTCAGCCGCAGCGCTATGACGTGGCGGGGGCGTCGCAGTTCGCCCTGCTGTTCCTGCTCGGGCTGCGCGAACACCATCGGCTGCTGGATTTCGGCTGCGGCTCGCTGAGGCTCGGCCGGCTGGCCATCCCCTATCTGCTGCCGGACCGGTATTTCGGCGTCGAGCCGGAGACGCGGCTGGTCGAGGCCGGGTTCGAGCAGGAGCTGGGCCAGGACGCCCGGACGCTGAAGCGGCCCCGCTTCGACGACAATCGCGACTGGCGGGCCGACGTGTTCGGCGAACAGTTCGACTTCATCATCGCCCAGTCGGTGTTTTCGCATACCGGCGAAGGTCCGGCCGCCCGGGCGCTGGCCGCCTTCGCCGGCGCCCTCGCGCCGGGCGGGCTGATCGTGGCCAACTGGCTGCTGGGGCCCGAGACCGCGGTCGACACGACGGACTGGGTCTATCCGGAATGCGTGGCCTTCTCGCCGGCGCGCATCGCCGCCCTCGCCGTCGGGGCGGGGCTGAGCGTCCGGGCCTGTCCCTGGCCGCACCCGGCGCTCAGATGGTTCGTGATGGCGCGGAGCGAGGCCGATCTGCCGTCGCGCCAGCAGATGGCCGCCCTCCAGGTCGGCATGCCCGCATGGGACTGAAACGGTCGTCGGGGGAGGGGGCATGAGTTCGGACGCGACCGGAGAGGTGATCGTCGAGTTCGTGCGCAACGGCGCCTGGCTGAAATGCTCCGCCGTGCATGTCGCCACCGGCGTCGAGGCCTCGGCGATCGGGCCCGTGGCCGAGCGCGCGGGTCTTGAACGCATCGCCATCGCCAAATTGAAGCGGGCGCTCGCGGCCCGTTGACCTGAAAGACCCCGCGCCAACGCTGCTGACAGCTCCTGACATCGGTGAAAGATATTCAGCTCAGACCAGCCACCCGGAGTTCCGACATGACCCTGACCGCCGCCTGCCACTGCGGATCCACGCGGATCACCCTGCCGGGGCCTCCCGCCGCGGCCAAGACCTGCAACTGCAGCTACTGCCAGCGCACCGGCGCCGTCTGGGGCTATTATGCGCCCGAGGATCTGGCCGTCACCGCGACCGACGACCGCGTCTATTCGGCCAGCGGGGGCACGAACCAGCATCATTTCTGCGGGACCTGCGGCGGCGACACCCACGGCTTCTCGCCGGACTGGGCCTCGAAATACAACAACGACGGCACGCTGAAGCCGGGGGAGGCGGAGGGGGTCCCGGAACGGCAGACGGCGGCCGTGAACCTGAACATGATCGACGGTCTGGACCTGTCGGAGATCCCGGTCACGGCGGTCGACGGGCGGAACAGCTGGTAGACAGGACGGCCTGCGGCACGGCCGGGGCGCCAGATGTTGTGGTCGGCGGAACAGGAGCCTAGATAGGTCGCCTTCCAGACCGCCACTCCTGCATCGGGGACCCGAGTGACCGCCTTCACCCACGCCGACTATTTCTCGAAGAGCCTCGCCGAGGCCGACCCCGACATCTTCGGCGGGATCCAGGGCGAACTGGGCCGGCAGAAGGAGCAGATCGAGCTGATCGCCTCCGAGAACATCGTCTCCAGGGCGGTGCTGGAAGCGCAGGGTTCGGTCCTGACCAACAAATACGCCGAGGGCTATCCGGGGCGGCGCTACTATGGCGGCTGCGAATACGTCGACATCACCGAGAACCTCGCCCGCGAGCGCGCCAAACAGCTGTTCGGCTGCGCCTTCGCCAACGTCCAGCCGCACTCGGGCGCCCAGGCCAACCAGGCGGTGTTCCAGGCCCTGCTGACCCCCGGCGACACCTTCCTCGGCATGGATCTGGCGGCCGGCGGCCACCTGACCCACGGCTCGCCCGCCAACCAGTCCGGCAAATGGTTCCGGCCGGTGACCTACAAGGTGCGCGAGGACGATTGCCTGATCGACTATGATCACGTCGCGGAAATGGCCGAGAAGGAGAAGCCGAAGCTGATCCTCGCCGGGGCCAGCGCCTACAGCCGCCACATCGATTTCAAGCGATTCCGCGAGATCGCCGACAGCGTGGGGGCCTACCTGATGGTCGACATGGCCCACTATGCGGGCCTGATCGCCGGCGGCGTCTATCCCGATCCGCTGCCGCACGCCCATGTCGTGACCACGACGACGCACAAGACCCTGCGCGGCCCGCGCGGCGGCATGGTGCTGTCCAACGACGTCGAGCTGGGCAAGAAGATCAATTCGGCCGTTTTCCCGGGCCTGCAGGGCGGGCCGCTGGAGCATGTCATCGCCGCCAAGGCGGTGGCGTTCGGCGAGGCGCTGAAGCCCGAGTTCAAACTCTATGCAAAGCAGGTCGTGACCAATGCGCAGGCCCTGGCCGCCGTCCTGGTCGAGCGCGGCGCGGCCATCGTCTCGGGGGGCACCGACAGCCATCTGATGCTGGTCGACCTGCGGCCCAAGGGCGTGACCGGCAAGGCCACGGAGGCCGCCCTCGAACACGCCCTGATGACCTGCAACAAGAACGGCGTGCCGTTCGACACCGCGCCGTTCACCGTCACCTCCGGCGTCCGCCTGGGGACCCCGGCCGGCACCACCCGCGGCTTCGGCGTCGGAGAGTTCCAGCAGATCGGCCACTGGATCGCCGACGTGGTGGACTCGATGAAGGGCGCGGACGAGGCCGACGCCGGCGTGTCGCAACGCGTGGCGGGCGAGGTGCGCGAGCTCACGCGCCGCTTCCCGATTTACGGATAACTGTCTGATGAAATGCCCTTTCTGCGGACATCAGGACACCCAGGTGAAGGACAGCCGTCCGTCTGACGACGGCGCCGCCATCCGTCGCCGCCGGTCCTGCCCGCAGTGCAGCGGGCGTTTCACCACCTTCGAACGGGTCCAGCTGCGCGAGCTGATGATCCTCAAGCGCAACGGCCGCCGCACGCCCTTCGACCGCGACAAGCTGGAGCGGTCGCTGAACGTGGCCCTGCGCAAGCGCCCGGTGCAGCCCGAACAGGTCGAGCAGCTGGTCAGCCGCATCACCCGCCAGCTGGAAAGCCTCGGCGAGACCGAGATCCCGTCCTCGACCGTCGGCGACTTCATCATGAAGGCGCTGAAGTCGGTCGATGAAGTCGCCTACGTCCGCTACGCCTCGGTCTACAAGGACTTCCGCCACACGGGCGATTTCGCCCGGTTCCTGGGCGACGAGGGTCTGGACGAAAACTGATGCGCCCCCCGGGCCAGAGGATCCGCGTCACCCTGAAGCTGGCCACATCGCTGGACGGCCGGATCGCCACGGGGGCGGGGGAAAGCCGGTGGATCACCGGCGAGGCCGCGCGGCTGGAAGGCCACCGCCTGCGCGCCGCCCATGACGCCATTCTGGTCGGCGTCGAGACCGTGCTGGCCGACGATCCCGAACTGACAGCCCGCCTGCCCGGACGCCCGGTGGACCAGCCGCTTCGGGTCGTCCTCGACAGCCGCCTGCGCACCCCGCCGACCGCCCGCGTGGCGCAGGGCGACAGCCTGATCCTGACCGTCGCCGAACCCGCGCCGACCGGAACCGCCGTCGTCGAGCGCGTCGAGGCCGACCACGGCCGTCCGTCGGTCGCCGCCAGCCTGTCGGCCCTGAAGCGCCGGGGCGTCTCGTCGGTGCTGATCGAGGGCGGCGGACAGGTGGCGGCCAGCTTTTTGCGGGCCGGGCTTGTGGATCGGCTGGAGTGGTTCCGGGCCCCGATCCTGCTGGGCGGGGAGGGGCGGCCCTGCGTGGCGGCGCTGGCCCTTGCGAAGCTGGCCGACGCCCCGCGTTTCCGGCGCCTTGCGGTCGAGCCTTGCGGTGACGACCTGTGGGAACGCTACGAGAGGCTCTGATGTTCACCGGCATTGTCACGGATATCGGCCGCGTTCGTTCGGTCAGGCAGACCGAGCGCGACCGGCGCTATGAGATCGAGACCCGCTGGGACACGGCCGGCATCGACCTGGGCGCCTCGGTCAGTCACGCGGGCTGCTGCCTGACGGTCACCGAGAAGGGCCCCGGCTGGTTCGCCGTCGAGGTCTCGGGCGAGACCCTGTCGAAGACCAGTCTCGGCGACTGGACCGAAGGCCGCCGGGTCAATCTGGAACGGGCGGCCAGGCTGGGCGACGAGATGGGCGGCCACATGGTCTCGGGCCACGTCGACGGGCTGGGACGCGTCGTCTCGGTCACGCCCGAGGGCGGCTCGCACCGGATCGACATCGAGGCCCCGGCCCCGCTGCACCGCTATATCGCCCCCAAGGGCTCGATCACGGTCGACGGCGTGTCCCTGACGGTCAACGCCGTCGAGGGCCGCACGTTCGGGCTGAACATCATTCCCCACACCCGGGAGGCCACGACGCTGGGCGATCTGAAAGCCGGCGATGCGGTCAATCTGGAGATCGACATGCTGGCGCGATACCTCGCGCGGTGGCAGGAGACGGCGTGATGCAACTGGCCGCGAACATGAACGACAGCCCGATCAGCCCCATCGAGGACATCCTCGAGGACGCCCGCAACGGCAAGCCCTACATCCTCGTCGACGCCGAGGATCGCGAGAACGAGGGCGACATCATCATTCCGGCCCAGTTCGCCACGCCGGACCAGATCAACTTCATGGCCCGCCACGCGCGCGGCCTGATCTGCCTCGCCATCACCGCCGATCGCGCCCGCCAGCTGCGCCTGCCGCCGATGGCCGCCGAGAACCGCGAGAGCATGGGCACCGCCTTCACCGTCTCGATCGAGGCGAAGGAGGGGGTCACCACCGGCATCTCCGCCGCCGACCGCGCCCGCACGGTGCAGGTCGCCGCCGACCCGACCCGGGGGGCCGACGACATCGTCTCGCCCGGCCACGTCTTCCCGCTGGTGGCGCGCGACGGCGGGGTTCTGGTCCGCACCGGCCACACCGAGGCGGCGGTCGACATCAGCCGCATGGCCGGGCTGACGCCTGCCGGGGTCATCTGCGAGATCATGAACGAAGACGGCACCATGGCCCGGATGCCGGACCTGATCGCCTTCGCCCAGCTGCACGGGCTGAAGATCGGCACCATCGCCGACCTGATCGCCTATCGCCGCCGCACCGAGCGGATGGTCGAGCGGGTCATGGATACGCCGTTCGACAGCGTCCACGGCGGACCGTTCCGGCTGATGCTGTATCGCAACGCCATCGAGGGGGTGGAGCACGTCGCCCTGGTCAAGGGCAAGATCGAGCCGGGCACGCCGACCCTCGTCCGCATGCACCAGGTCGATTTCGCCGCCGACCTGCTCGGCCACGTCGAGGCCCGCCAGGACTATGTGCCCCGCGCCCTGCGGGCGATCAGCGAACACAACGGCGCCGGTGTCACGGTGTTTCTGCGCGACCCGGAACTGCATGGCCTGGCCGAACGGCTGGCGGGGGTCGAAAAGCCGACCGCCGTCGACCGCTCGATCCGCAACTATGGCGTCGGCGCGCAGATCCTGCTGGATCTCGGCGTGCGCGACATGATCGTGATGAGCTCGACCCGCCCCAATCCCGCTGCGCTGGAAGGCTACGGCCTGCGCATCGTCGGCTGGCGCGACATGGACGGAGAAGACCAATCGTAAGCGAGCCCATCCGCGTCCTCATCGTCGAGGCGCGCTTCTATGACGATCTGGCCGACGCCCTGCTGGAAGGGGCGAAGGACGCCCTGCGCGCACAGGACGTGGAGTTCGACGTCGTGTCCGTTCCCGGCGCGCTGGAAGTGCCGACGGCGATCGCCCTGGCGGTGGAAGCGGGGCGCTATCCGACCGCGCCGCGCTATGACGGCTTCGTAGCGCTCGGCTGCGTCATCCGTGGCGAGACCTATCATTTCGAGATCGTCTCGGACCAGTCGGCGGCGGGCATCCGCAACCTCGGCCTCAACGGCGTGGTCATCGGCAACGGCATCCTGACGACCGAAGACGAGGACCAGGCCTGGGCCCGGGCCCGTATCAGCGAGGGCGACAAGGGCGGCGGCGCGGCCCGCGCCTGTCTGGACCTCATTGCCTTGCGCAAGCGGCTGCGCGTAGGACTGGGCGCGTGACCGAACCCGCCAGCCTCCAGTCCGTCCTCGCCCAGCTCGCCGAGGCCGAGAAACAGCGCGCAGAGCCGCAGCTGACCAGCCGTCAACGCCGCGCGCGCACCGTCGCGCGCCTCGCCGCCGTCCAGGCCCTGTATCAGATGGAGCTCGCTGGCGAGGGCGTGGAGACCGTGATCGCGGAGTTTTCGAACCACCGCTTCGACGCCGACATCGAGGGCGAACCGCTGGCCGAGGCCGACGAGGACTGGTTCGCCGGGATCGTGCGGGGCGTGGTCAGCGGCCAGCGCGACATCGACGATGCGGTCAGGGCGCGGCTGGCGTCCAACTGGCGGATGGAACGGCTCGACTCCACCCTGCGCGCCCTGCTGCGGGCCGGGGCCTGGGAGCTGCGCGAGCGGCAGGACGTGCCGCGCGAGATCGTGATCGACGAATATGTCGAGCTGGCCAAGGCCTTTTTCGACGACGCAGAGGCCAAATTCGTCAACGCCGCCCTGGACGGGGTGGCGCGAGACGCCCGGCCAAAAGCCTGAGACCGCCGTGCCCGCGGTCGACGTCGCCGGCGAATTCGAGACCATCCGGCGGTTGTTCGCGCCCCTCGCCCATCCGGTGTGGGGCCGCGGCCTGCTGGACGACGTGGCGGTCGTGCCGACACGCGCCGGCCACGATCTGGTCCTGACCAAGGACGCCATCGTCGAGGGCGTGCATTTCCTGCCCTCGGACCCGCTCGATACGGTAGCCCGCAAGCTGATGCGGGTGAACCTGTCGGACCTGGCGGCCAAGGGGGCCGAGCCTTTCGGCTATCTGTTGGCCTGCCACTGGTCGGAGCGCTGCGGCTGGCCCGAGCGGATGATGTTTTGCGACGGCCTGCGGGTCGACCAGAAGGCGTTCGGCGTGGCCCTGCTGGGCGGGGATACGGTGGCGACGCCCGGGCCGGCCAGCTTCTCCATGACCATGATGGGCTGGATTCCGAAGGGGCGAACCATAGGCCGCGCCGGCGCCCGGCCCGGCGATATGGTGTTCGTCACCGGCGCGATCGGCGACGGCTGGCTTGGGCTCGAGGCGGTGCGGGGCAAGCTCTCGCTGGATCCCGAGCGGATCGCAGCCCTGTCGGATCACTATCGCACCCCGACGCCGCGCATCGACTTCGCCGGGCCGGTTCGGGACATGGCCAGCGCCTCCATCGACGTTTCTGACGGGCTGATCGCCGACCTGGGTCACCTGGCCGAGGCTGGCCAGGTGCGGATCGAGATCGACCTGGAGAGCGTGCCCTTGTCGGCGGCGGGCCAGGCCTGGTTCGACGGCCGCGTCGACGAACAGGCGGCGTTGGACAAATTGGTCACGGGCGGCGACGACTATGAGATCGCCTTCACCGCGGCGGCGCGCGACGAGGCCGCCCTGCGCCGCGAGGCCGAACGCCGGCATCTGCGCCTGACCCGGATCGGCCGCGTGGCGGCGGGGCAGGGGGTCGTGGCCCGCTTCGGGGGCCAGCCGGTGACGTTCGACAAGCCGGGCTTCACCCACGGCTGACAACGAAATCTCAAGGCGTCCCGGCCAGTATGAAGCCATGCGCCGTCGTGACCTCATCGCCGCCTCCGCCGCCCTGCCGGTTCTCGCCGCGGGAAACCACGCCCTCGCCGGCGACCGGCCCGCGCCGGGAGGCGCCAGCATCAGCATGCCGGGCGTGGGTCTGCCGGTCATCGCGGGCGGTCGGCTGCGGAACTATGTCTTCGTCTCGCTGCGCCTGCATCTGGGCGGGTCGGCCACGCCCGAATCGATGCGCCCCAAGGAGGCCTATCTGCGCGACGCGCTGGTGCGCGCCGGGCACCGGACGCCCTTCCTGGTGCCGGACGACTGGACCCGGATTGACGAGGCCGCCCTGTCGGCCAGCCTGATGCGTTCCGCCGCCGCGATCGCCGGACGGGGCTCGGTCGTGCGGATCGAGATCGTCAACCAGGCGCCCCGCCGGCGCACCGGCGTCCAGACGGGCTGAACTTCGTTCACCAACGCTGTTGCGTCGGCCCCCGGCATTTGGCACGTTTCCGCCGCAATTCCCCAAGGACGCAACACGCGTCCGGTGCGCACGGGGGGACCGGAAGGCGGACAGAGGCGAATAACGCCCGCCGCGCCAAGGAACCGGGCGCCTGAACACACAGGGTTTGGAAACGCCATGAGTAACTATCTGTGGCTGGTCATCGCCGCAGGCGCGCTGGGAGTGCTTTACGGCCTCGTCCAGACCGCCGCGCTGATGAAGGCCAGCACCGGCAACGACAAGATGCGTGAGATCGCCGCGGCGATCCAGGAAGGGGCCTCGGCCTATCTGCGCCGGCAGTACACCACCATCGCCATGGTCGGCGTCGTGATCCTGATCGCGGCGTATCTGCTGATCGGCCCGTACGCCGCCATCGGCTTCGTCATCGGCGCGGTGCTTTCGGGCCTGGCCGGATTCGCCGGCATGCTGATCTCGGTGCGGGCCAACGTCCGTACGGCGCAGGCCGCGTCGGAGAGCCTCGGCAAGGGTCTGGACCTGGCCTTCCGGTCGGGCGCCATCACCGGCATGTTCGTGGCGGGCGGCGCGCTTCTGGGCGTGGCCGGCTACTACGCCTTCCTGACCGCCGGCGCGGGCTTCGAGTCCACCAGCCGCGAGGTCATCGATGGCCTGGTCGCCCTGGGCTTCGGCGCCTCGCTGATCTCCATCTTCGCCCGTCTGGGCGGCGGCATCTTCACCAAGGGCGCCGACGTGGGCGGCGACATGGTGGGCAAGGTCGAGGCCGGCATCCCCGAGGATGACCCCCGCAACGCCGCGACCATCGCCGACAATGTGGGCGACAACGTCGGCGACTGCGCCGGCATGGCCGCCGATCTGTTCGAGACCTATGCGGTGACCACGGTCGCCACCATGGTGCTGGCGGCGATCTTCTTCCGCGACCAGCCCTATGTCGAAACCATGATGCTGCTGCCGCTGGCCATCTGCGCCATCTGCGTGGTGACCTCGATCATCGGCAGCTTCTTCGTCCGTCTGGGCAAGAGCCAGAACATCATGGGCGCCCTGTACCAGGGTCTGATCGTCACCGGCGTGCTGTCGGTCGGCGCGGTCTGGTGGGTGATCACCCAGCTGGTCACCGGCCCGGTCACGACGACCAGCGGTCTGGTCATCGAGCCGATGAGCCTGTTCTGGTCCGGCCTCGTGGGTCTGGGCGTCACCGCGGCGATCGTGGTGATCACGGAATACTACACCGGCTCCAACTTCCGTCCGGTCCGCTCGGTCGCCAACGCCTCGGTCTCGGGCCACGGCACGAACGTGATCCAGGGGCTGGCCGTTTCGCTGGAATCGACCGCCCTGCCGGCGCTGACGATCATCGTCGGCATCATCGCCAGCTATCAGCTGGCGGGCCTGTTCGGCATCGCCATCGCCACCACGACCATGCTGGGCGTGGCGGGGATGATCGTGGCGCTGGACGCCTTCGGCCCGGTCACCGACAACGCCGGCGGCATCGCCGAAATGGCGGGCCTGCCCTCGGACGTGCGTCATGTGACGGACGCCCTGGACGCCGTCGGCAACACCACCAAGGCGGTGACCAAGGGCTATGCGATCGGTTCGGCCGGCCTCGGCGCCCTGGTGCTGTTCGCGGCCTATACGTCGGACCTGCAGTATTTCTCGGCGAACCCGGACCTCTATCCGTTCTTCGCCAACATGCGCGAGGTCGCCTTCGACCTGACCAACCCCTACGTCGTCGTGGGCCTGCTGTTCGGGGGGCTGCTGCCCTTCCTGTTCGGCGGCATGTCGATGATGGCGGTCGGCCGGGCCGCTGAATCGGTGGTGGAAGAGGTCCGCCGCCAGTTCCGCGAGAACCCGGGCATCATGACCTATGAGGTCAAGCCGGAATACGGCCGGGCCGTCGACATCCTGACCAAGGCGGCGATCCGCGAGATGATCGTGCCGTCGCTGCTGCCGGTGCTGTCGCCGATCGTCCTGTTCGTGGCCATCCTGTTCCTGTCGGACAAGGCGGACGCGTTCGCGGCCCTGGGCGCCATGCTGATGGGCGTGATCGTCACCGGCCTGTTCGTCGCCATCTCGATGACGTCGGGCGGCGGCGCCTGGGACAACGCCAAGAAGGTGATCGAAGAGGGCTTCACCGACAAGAACGGCGTCGTCCACGGCAAGGGCTCCGAGGCCCACAAGGCCGCGGTGACCGGCGACACGGTCGGGGATCCCTACAAGGACACCTCCGGCCCGGCGGTGAACCCGATGATCAAGATCACCAACATCGTCGCCCTGCTTCTGCTGGCGGTGCTGGCGAGCGGCAAGATCGTCTGAAACTGATCGACCCCTCCGGTTCGCCGGAGGGGCCGGCCATCCCCAAAAGAAAGAGGCCCCGGAGATCGCTCTCCGGGGCCTTCTTCGTTCTGGTCGGATCGATGCCTACTCGCGGCGCTGCTGGCCCGGCGTGTCTTCGTCCGTACGAGGCAGCTGGCCGCGGCCGACGTTGCCCAGCAGTTGCTCCAGGATCGTCAGCTGGCGTCCGCGGGTCGGCGTCTCGCGGCCGTTCATGGCGATGACCTGGCCGTCCTCGAGACCGAGGGAGTTCACCGCCGACACCTGGCCGGCGTCGTTGAAGGTGATCTCGGTCACGGACCGCTGGGTCACCTGGGCGCGGTTGTAGGTGTATTTCTCGGTCACCTGGCTGATGTAGTACCAGACGTTGTCGCGCTCGAAGGTGGAGGTCGTCGACGGCGTGCCCAGTTTGGTCAGCACCGTCTGCTTGGTGTCGGTCCCGGCGACGATGTCCGTCGGCTTGGCGTCGATGGCCTGGAAGCCGTTCTGGCCGACCACGGGGGCGCATGCCGCCGTCATGGCTGCGGCCGACAGGGCGGCGATAAGGAGCTTGGAACGGAGCATTTGCGGCGCCTGCGACTTCAACAAGGTCTTTGACCTAACCGGACCCGAGCCTTAGTTCAACGGCGCGGCGGAAAAGGGGCCGCATGATCATGCTTCAGAATCTGTTCCGAACCCGTCCCCGAGAGCGTCTGGGCGAGCCGCTGTATGAACTGGCGGTGCGCCAGGCTCGCGCACCGGACTTCTATACCCGGCTCGGCGTCGCCGACCGTATCGATGCGCGGTTCGAGCTCTACACCCTGCATGTTCTGCTTCTGGTCATGCGCCTGCGCGACGAGGGCGAGCGCGGGACGCAGGCCGGCCAGGACCTGTTCGACACCTACGTTTCGGCTCTCGACCACGCTCTTCGCGAACTGGGTGTCGGCGACATCTCGGTGGGCAAGAAGATGCGCAAACTGGGCGAGGCCCTGTACGGCCGCATGACGGCGTATGAGACGCCGCTGCGGGGGGGCGACGCCGCGGCCTTGTCGGCCGGCCTGGCGCGTAACATCTACGAGAGCGACGAGGCGGCGACGGGCGCCCGGCTCGCCGACTATGCGCTGGCCAGCCGGGCCCGTCTGGCGGCGCAGGATTTCGATGCGGTCGTGGCGGGCCCCGACTGGGCGGAGACAGCGAAATGACGGTTCCGAGCCTTCCCTACAGCGAGCCGGTTCGCCTGCACCAGGTCCCCGGCGGCGTGAAAAAGACGCTGGAACCCGACGCAGCGGCCCGGGCGCGGATCGCAAAGGCGCTGGATCTGGCCTCGCTCGATTCCTTCACGGCCGAGATGAACCTGGCCCCCACCGACGCGGGCTGGCGGCTGTCCGGCCGGGTCCGGGCCAGTCTGGCCCAAACCTGCGGCATCACCCTGGAACCGCTGCCGGTCGAGATCGACGCGCCGTTCTCCGTGTCCCTCGCGGAGGCTGTGGACGAGGATTCCGACGAGATCATCATCACCATGGACGACGAATCGCCGGACCTGATCGAGGACGGCCAGGTCGACCTGGGCCAGTATGCGGTCGAACAGCTGGCCTTGCGGCTCGACCCGTTCCCCCGCAAGCCCGGCGCCGAGTTCGTCCAGCCGCCGGAACCCGCCGAAATCTCGCCCTTCGCGGTGCTTAAGCAACTTCGGCCCGCCGACGAAGGTTGACGCAGCGGCGGCGCGGTTGCATCCCCCCGCTGCGGCGCTATCGTCGCCTTACTGACAAGCGCCGCACCGACGGCGCGACGGAGTCGAAACGGCTTGTCATCCCCGATCCTGATTTCGCTCGACGCCATGGGCGGAGACCACGGTCCATCGGTCGTGGTCGGCGGTGTCCGAGACTACTGCAAACGCCACGGCGGCGAGGGCGTCCGCTTTCTGCTGCATGGCGACGAGACGGCGATCCGGGCCGAGATGGCGAAATGCGCGCTGACCGAGGATGTCTGCGTCGTCCGCCACACCGACAAGATCGTGGCCATGGACGAAAAGCCGGCCCAGGCCATGCGCCGCGGCAAGGGCTCCAGCCTCTGGAACGCCATCGAGGCGGTCAAGTCGGGCGAAGCCGGGGCGGTCGTGTCGGCGGGCAACACCGGCGCCCTGATGGCCATCTCGAAACTGCTGCTGCGGATGTCGGCGCCCGGGCTGGAGCGGCCGGCCATCGTGGCCGGCTGGCCAACGCCGAAAGGCGTCACGGCCGTGCTCGACGTCGGCGCCAATGTCGAGAGCGACGCGGCCCAGCTGGTCGAATTCGCCATCATGGGCGAGGCCTTCATGACCGCCGTTCACAGCATCGCCAGACCGACCATCGGCATTCTGAACGTCGGCTCCGAGGACATGAAGGGCCACGAGGAGGTGCGCGAGGCGGCGCGTCTGCTGCGTGAGGGCGGCTTCGGACTGGATTATTTCGGCTTCGTCGAGGGCACGGACATCGCCAAGGGCACGGTGGACGTGGTCGTGACCGACGGCTTCACCGGCAATATCGCGCTCAAGACGGCCGAAGGCGTGGCCAAATTCATCGCCGGGCTGATGAAGGAGGCCCTGACCTCCAGCCTTCTGTCGAAGCTGGGCGCGCTGCTGGCCATGCCGGCGCTGAAGCGCATGAGCCAGAAAATCGACCCGAACGCCAACAACGGCGGGCCTCTGCTGGGCCTGAACGGCATTGTGGTGAAAAGCCACGGCGGGGCGACGCCGGGCGGCTTCGGCGCCGCCATCCGGGTGGCCGTCGAACTGGGCCGCAGCGACTATCTGATCAAGGTCAGCGAGAGCTTCAATCGCCTGACCGCCGTGCTCGAACAGCCGCTCGCCGCTCCGGCGGAACCGGCCATGGAGACTCCCCAGTGAGCGTCATTCGCAGCGCCGTGACCGGCGTCGGCTCCTTTCTGCCGGAACAGGTCGTCACCAACGCCGATCTGGCGAAGACCGTCGACACCTCCGATGAATGGATCGTCGAGCGGACGGGCATCCGTCAGCGCCACAAGGCCCGCGACGACCAGCCGACCAGCGATCTGGCGGTCGAGGCGGCGAAAAAGGCCCTGATCGACGCCGGTCGGACGGCCGGCGAGGTCGATATGATCATCGTCGCCACGACCACGCCCGACATGACCTTTCCGTCGGTCGCCTCGATCGTGCAGCGCAAGCTGGGCGCGCCTACCTGCATCGCCTTCGACGTCCAGGCTGTGTGTTCGGGCTTCATCTACGCCCTGAGCGTCGCAGACGGCTTCGTCGCCCGGGGCATGGCGAAATGCGCGCTGGTCATCGGCGCCGAAGAGATGACCCGGCTGATGGACTGGAGCGACCGATCGACCTGCGTCCTGTTCGGCGACGGGGCCGGCGCGGTCGTCGTCGAACCGCGCGAAGGGCAGGGGACCAAGGCCGATCAGGGGCTGCTGGGCTTCGCCCTGCGGTGCGACGGGACCAAGACCGACCTCCTCTACGTCGATGGCGGCCCGGCCACGACCGGCACGGTCGGCCATCTGCGCATGGCGGGCAACCAGGTGTTCCGGCACGCCGTGGTCAATATCGCCGAGGCCATCACCGCCGCCTGCGCCGCCTCGGACATCGAGGTCGCAGATGTCGACTGGTTCGTCCCGCACCAGGCCAACCAGCGCATCATCAAGGGCGTCGGCGACCGGCTGGGGCTTGACGAGCACAAGGTGATCTCGACCGTGGCCATGCACGCCAACACCTCGGCGGCCTCGATCCCGCTGGCCCTCGACGCCGCCATCCGGGACGGACGCATCAAGCGTGGCGATCTGGTTCTGCTGGAGGCCATGGGCGGCGGTCTGACATGGGGCGCCTGCGCCTTTCGTTTGTAAGGCGTATTTCCGGCTTTCCATTTGACGACGCTTGCCCTTTTATGTCGGCGACCGACCTTTGGAGGGGAGCGGACCTTGGCCGAACACCAGACCCTGACACGCGCGGACCTGTGTGAAGCGGTGCATGAGGAGGTCGGACTGTCCCGACAGGAATGCTCGTCGCTGGTCGAGCGCACGCTGGAGCTGATCATCGAGTCGCTCGAGCGCGGCGAAACCGTGAAGCTGTCGGGCTTCGGCGTCTTCCAGGTGCGCGAGAAGCGCGCCCGCATGGGCCGCAATCCCAAGACGGGCCAGCCTGCGGCGATCCATCCGCGCCGGGTCATCAGCTTCCGGGCCTCGCAGATCATGAAGGGCCGGGTTCACGACGCAGTCGTGCCCGCCTGACGCCCGTGGCCAAGAGCCCCAACGCCTTCCGGACCATTTCAGAAGCCTCTGACGAGGTTGGCGCGCCGCAGCATGTGCTGCGCTTCTGGGAGACCAAATTCCCGTTCCTGACGCCGCTGAAGCGGGCCGGGGGGCGGCGCTTCTACCGACCGCAGGACATCGTCGTGCTGAAGGCCGTCAAACGGCTGCTGCATGAGGAAGGCCTCACCATCAAAGGCGTGCAGCGGCTGCACAAGGAGCAGGGGCTGAAGCGCCTGGCCCACTATGGCGACCCGGAGGGGACGGTGACGTTCGAGCCGGAGGGGGCCGCGCCCGCGGCGGTTTCCGCCCCGAACGCCGGCGGTCCGTCGTCCATCCGCCTGCGTCAGGTGCTGGCCGAACTGGAAGGCGCACGGGCCCGGCTGGAAGCCGTCCTGTCGAGAAGCGCCTGAGGGCTGCTTTTTCGGTTTGCGACGCCGCGAACCCCGTCTATAGGGAGCGCCTCTCGGAGCGTGGCGCAGCCTGGTAGCGCACTTGACTGGGGGTCAAGGGGTCGCAGGTTCGAATCCTGTCGCTCCGACCATTTTCCTTGCGAAAATCGGTTGGTTGAAGGGGTCGTCTCAGGACGGCCCCTTCGCAATTCGGCCGCTATTTCTTCCCGGCGCCGCCCTCGGCCCAGCGGAACAGCGGATACAGCGGCACGCCCCAGCCGATCCCGGCGACGGCGTAGACCAGCAGGTCGATCAGGGGCGACGCGGGCAGCAGGCCGCGGATGGCGATCGCGCCCCAGATCCAGACGGCGAGGAAGACGAGGACGCCCAGCATGGCGACGAAGCGGCGCGTCCGCGGACCCATGGTCAGCGCTTGCTCCGGAACAGGAAAAATCCCCCCAGGGCCAGGGCCGAGGCGGCCAGCGACCAGACGACCCAGTCCCACTCGTCCATCGTGCCGATGGCGAAGACGCGGATGGCCAGGAACCAGCCGGCGATGGCGGCGACGCCCGAGACCAGCGAGGTTGCGAACAGGCCGCGGCGGCCGGTGAACAGGTCGGCCAGCCAGGCCAGGGCGAAAGCCCCCAGAACGGCGATGGCGATGTCGGCGTACTGCAACGGCCTCTCCTGACTTGCGGCGATGCGACGCCGAAAAGCGACTCGATCTCGCCGCACCGGGCGGGCATACCGCTCAGTCCGGCGTCGGACCAGTGACGCGCCGGCACTGTAACGGTCGGGACGGCGGGCGTCGAATGAAGCGTTTCATCGGGAGCGATCAGAGCCGGGCCGTCGCCGTCTGGCTGTTCGCCTGCGCCGTGCTGGTGTTCGCCATGGTGGTGGTCGGAGGCGTGACGCGGCTGACCGGGTCAGGCCTGTCGATCACCGAGTGGAAGCCGATCATGGGGGCCTTGCCGCCTATGAACGCGGCGGACTGGAACGCCGCCTTCGAGAAATACCGCGCCATTCCGCAATACGCCCAGGTCAACGCCGGCATGAGCATGGGCGAGTTCCAGGGCATCTTCTGGTGGGAGTGGGCGCACCGCCTGCTGGGCCGGCTGATCGGCGCGGTCTTCTTCCTGCCGTTCGTCGTGTTTCTGATCCTGCGCAAGCTGCCGCGGCGGCTGACCGTGCGTTGCGCCGTGCTGTTGGCGCTGGGCGGGCTGCAGGGCTTCATCGGCTGGTGGATGGTGTCCAGCGGTCTTTCCGAGCGGGTCGATGTCGCGCCCGAGCGATTGGCGACCCATCTGGGTCTGGCCCTGCTGATCTTCATGGGGCTGATCTGGACGGGGCTGGAGGCCTGGAACGGCGAATCGCATGCGCGGTCGCCCCAGGGATGGAGCCGGGGCTCCGCCGTCCTGCTTGGGGCCGTCTTCGTGCAATGCCTGCTGGGCGGGCTTGTGGCGGGAGCGAAGGCCGGCTTCGTCTATACCGACTGGCCGATGATGAACGGCGCCGTCCTCGCGCCGGTGGACTGGGGCAAGGGAGCGTTGGCCTTCCTGCACGACCAGGCGCTGGTGCAGTTCAATCACCGGATCTGGGCCTACGCCCTGCTGATCGGCGGCACGGTCTATGCGGTGCAGGCCTGGCGCTGGCGGCTGGCCGAGGGGCTGGGCGTCTCTGCCTTTGCGGTTGCGGCTGTCCTGTGGCTGCAGGCGCTGCTGGGGATCGTCACCCTGATCCACGCCGTGCCGTTGTGGCTGGGGGCCCTGCATCAGGCCGGGGCGGTGCTGGCGCTGACGGCGACGACGGTGAACCTGTGGCTGGTGCGGCGCTCGCAGGCGCGGCTGTTTACGTCCGGACCGAGGTCCAGGGGCCTCTGATCGCGAAGGTGACCCCGGGGTACTGGATGTTGACGAACAGGACCTGGCCATCCGGCGAGAACACGGCCCCGGCGAACTCGGAGTTGCCGGTGAAGACGTTGCGGGCGATCGTGTAGAGCTTTCCGTCCGGCGTCACGCCCTTCACATGATTGCGGATGTCGGCGGAATAGTTGTCCTCACAGACGACCAGATGACCCCAGGGCGCGACGCACAGATTGTCGCCCATGTTGAGGGTCTTTTCGTCGGTGCTTTCGACGAACAGCTGGAGCCGGCCGGGACGGCGCGTCTCGCCGCGTTCGCCCTCGTCGCGGGACGGGACGTAGCGCAGGATCTGGCCGCGCTTGATGGGGCCGCCCGAGGTGGCGGTCAGATAGAGTTCGCCGTCGCCCCAGAAAACGCCTTCCCCGCGCGCCACCGTGGTCGCGCCGGCGGCGTGGCCGCGCCGGCGCAGGTCTCCCGCGGGGCTTTCGACGTCTTCCATGTCGATCCAGACCACTTCGCGCCAGTCGCCGACGGACCAGATGCGGGTCTCGTTGTTCGAGGAATCCGAGCCGCGGGCGTCGCGGAAAGCCATGGCCTGAAGCCGGCCGCCCTCGATCAGCTTGCCGGGTGTCGTGGGGATGAAGCGGTAGAACAGGCCGTCGGCCTTGTCCTCGGTCAGATAGACGATGCCGGTGCGGGGATCGACGCAGACCGCCTCATGCTCGAAACGGCCCATGGCCTTGAGCGGGACGGGGGCGACCAGACCGGTGGCGGCGGCGGGCACCTCGAAGACATAGCCGTGCTCCCGGACGACATCGGCGTCAGCAGGCGCAGCCTCGGTCTCCTCGCAGGTCAGCCAGCTGCCCCATGGGGTCTGGCCGCCGCAGCAGTTGGTGCTGGTGCCCGAGAGCGAGAGGAACTGGCGCACCGTGCGCCGGGTCTCGAGGTCATAGATGAGGGTCGTCGTACCGCCGGGCAGGGGGCGGCCGTCCTTGTAGGTGTCATAGCCCCGGGCGGGATCCAGCAGGCCGAGGCGCTCCTGATGGAAGCCGCCGGGCCCGAGGTTCCGGTGCAGGCCGCCGGAGCTGCCCAGTTCATGGTTGCGGACGAGGGCGACGCGCGGGCCGTCCAGCGGGAAACAGCCCATGCCGTCGAACTGGCCCGACACGAACAAGCCGTCGTCCATGGTGTCGCCCGCCTGGGAGATGACTTGGTAGGAAAAGCCCTCGGGCAGGTCGAGCAGGCGGTTCGGATCGCGGATCAGCGGGCCGTAACCGGCGACCTGGTTGACGTAGGTCTCCCCGCCGGCCTGGGCCTGAACATTGCGGGCCAGGCCGGTGAAGGCGAAGGCGGCGGCCGAGCCGGCGATCAGATCACGACGATGGGGGCGCATGGACACTCCGGGTTGATGGCGACGCTTATGGCGGGGCCGGGCGTCGCGGTCATCATGGTTCTGTGACGGCGGACGAGTGGAGCGTTGGCCGTCTCCTCCCTGTTCGCGAAGCGAATGGGGAGGGGACAGGAAGCTCCGAGCGCCCAGGCGCTCACTCCTTCAACGCCCGCCCCGCCACCACGGCCTTCGCGCCGAATTTCGCCCGCAGGGCGTCGATGGCGGTTTCGGTCTTCAGGGCCCGGGTCTCGGGCGTCTCGAACAGGGCGGGGACGTCGACGGCGTCGACGACCTCGCCCATGCCGATTCCGATCAGGCGGTAGGGGCGGCCCAGTTCGGGAGCCATCAGGGCGCGGCCGGCGGCGAACAGGGCGCGGGCCGTCTGGACGGGTTCGGGCAAGGAGATGCGGCGGGTGACGATCCTGAAGTCCGTTCGGCGCAGTTTCAGCACCAGCACCCGGCTGGCCACGCCGTCGCGACGGGCCTTGGACGCCAGTTTCTCGCACAGGGGCCAGAGTTCGCCTTCGAGGTCCTCGGCCGAGGTCAGGTCCTCGTTGAAGGTGGTTTCGGCGCTCATGCCCTTGCGGTCGTGCGTTGGATTGACGAGCCGGGCGTCGCGGCCGTGGGCGAGGTCGTGCAGGCGCAGGCCGGTCTCGCCATAGCGTTTGACGAGATCGCGCACATCGGCGGCGGCGAGATCGCCGACGGTGGCGAAGCCGTCGCTGTTCAGGGTCCTGGCGAAGACCGGGCCGACGCCGGGCAGGATGCGGATGGGGCGGGGGGCCAGGACATCCTTCGCCTCGGAACCCAGAACCGAAAACCCGCGCGGCTTGTCGAGCTCAGACGCCACCTTGGCGAGGAAGCGGTTGGGGGCGAGGCCGATCGAGACGGTCAGGCCGGTGTCCTGCTCAATCTGTTTCTGCAGGCGAATCAGCTGCCAGGCGGGCGGGCCGCCGTTCAGCCGCTCGGTGCCGGCCAGGCCGATCCAGGCCTCGTCGAGCGACAGGGTCTGGACCAGGGGCGTGAGCTTGCCGACCGCGCCGAAGATGGCCTCGCTGGCGGCGACATATTTGCGGAAGTCCGGCTTGATGACGACGGCTTCGGGGCAGGCCTTCAGCGCCTTGAACATGGGCATGGCCGAATGGACCCCGTACTGGCGGGCGACGTAGCAGCAGGTCGAGACCACGCCGCGCTTGCCGCCGCCGACGATCACAGGCCGGTCGCGCAGTTCGGGCCGGTCGCGCTTCTCCACCGAGGCGTAGAAGGCGTCGCAGTCCAGATGGGCGATGGTCAGCCGGTCCAGCTCGTCATGGCAGACCACGCGGCGCGAATCGCAGGCCTCGCACCGGTCGACCTTGCGGTCGCCGGTCCACAGGCAGTCGCGGCAGATGGCGCGGATCGGCACGGTCGGGGCCCCGGAAAGTCGCTTCACCCCAACTTAAGACCCGTGAGGTCACAGTGCACGAAGAAGGCGACAAGCCTCCGTGCAGCCGCACTCCATGAGGCGACAGGCCAGGTGATGATGTCCAAGAAAGTCCTCATCGTCGAGGATAACGAGCTGAACATGAAGCTCTTTCATGATCTGCTCGATTCCCAGGGCTACGAGACCCTGCAGACCCGCGAGGGTCTCCAGGCCCTGGCCCTGGCGCGCCTGCACAAGCCCGACCTGATCCTGATGGACATCCAGCTGCCGGAAATCAGCGGCCTGGAAGTCACCAAATGGCTCAAGGACGACGAGGAGCTGAGCCACATTCCCGTCGTCGCCGTCACCGCCTTCGCCATGAAGGGCGACGAGGAGCGCATCCGCCAGGGCGGGTGCGAGGCCTACATCTCCAAGCCGATCTCGGTGATGCACTTCCTCGACGTGGTTCGGAAACATCTGGGGTAGGGACCGATGACGGCGCGCATTCTCGTTGTTGACGACGTCGAGCCGAACGTCCGCCTGCTCGAGGCGAAGCTGACGATCGAATACTATGAGGTGCTGACCGCCTGCGACGGCGCGACGGCGCTGCAGATTGCGTCGGACGAGCGGCCCGACATCATCCTGCTGGACGTCATGATGCCCGGCATGGACGGGTTCGAGACCTGCCGGCGGCTGAAGGCCGACCCGGTGACCCGCCACATCCCCGTGGTGCTGGTGACGGCGCTGGACGGGCGCGAGGACAAGATCAAGGGGCTGGAGGCCGGGGCCGACGACTTCGTCACCAAGCCGATCGACGACGTGGTCCTGTTCGCCCGGGTGAAGTCGCTGGTCCGGCTGAAGTCGGTGATCGACGAACTGCGCGAGCGCGAGGAGAGCGGCCGCCGGATCGGCGTCGACACCGACGGCGCGGGGCGTCTGCGCGGATCGGGCGGACGGGTGCTGATCGTCGACGACAATCCGCGTCAGGCCGCCAAGATGGTCGAACATCTGGCCGGCGAGCACCGGCCGACGGTGGAATCCGATCCGGCGGCCGCGCTGATCGCGGCGCGCGGACCCGTCGATCTGATGATCGTCAACGTCTCCAGTTCCGAGTTCGACGGCCTGCGCTTCGTGGCCCAGGTGCGGTCGACCGAGGCCTCGCGCCGGCTGCCGATCCTGGCGGTCATCGACCAGGCCGACCGGCCGCGCCTGCTGAAGGCGCTGGAGCTGGGGGTCAACGACATCCTGCCCCGGCCCGTGGACGCCGAAGAGCTGGAGGCGCGGACGCGGACCCAGATCAAGCGCAAACGCTACGCCGACTTCCTCAAGGAAAAGCTGGACTACAGCCTGGAAATGGCGGTCACAGACGCCCTGACCGGGCTGCACAACCGCCGCTATATGGCCGGGCAGTTGCAGGGGCTGATGGCCCGCGCGGGGCAGGGAGGCGATCCGGTGGCCCTGTTGATGATGGATCTCGACCATTTCAAGCTGGTCAACGACGGCTTCGGCCACGACGCCGGCGACGAGGTGCTGCGCGAGTTCGCGGTGCGGCTGGCGACGAACGTGCGGGCCATCGACCTGCCGTGCCGGCTGGGCGGGGAAGAGTTCGTCGTGGTGATGCCCGGGGCCAGCATGGAAGACGCCGTGCGCGTCGCCGACCGCATCCGGCGCGACGTGGCGGCCCAGCCCTTCCCGATCATGGGCGGGACCGAGGGGCTGACGATCACCGTCTCGGTGGGCGTGGCGGCGAGCACGGGCGCGGGCGACACGCCGGATGCCCTGCTCAAGCGGGCCGACGAAGGGGTCTATGAGGCCAAGGCCCACGGCCGGAACCAGGTCATCGCGCGGGCGGCCTGACGGGGGCTACCGACTCATCCAGGGCTTGGACTTGCCTGTGGCGATGCGCGCAGCCTGTTCGCGCTGGAAACGGCCGCCCCGGGGCGGCTTCTCTCTCGCATTGATCGCCGCCTGCTTCAGGCGGAGCGCCCGCTGGACGGGGCTCTCGTCGGGCGTTTCGGGAGCGGGCGGGGCGTCGGTCGGATCAGTCATCCACGGATCCTAGCACGGCAAAGAAAAACGCCCGGCGTTTCCACCGGGCGTTCTCAAATCCAGCAGGGCGTGGCCCTTACTTGATCTTGCCTTCCTTGAACTCGACGTGCTTGCGCACGACGGGATCGTATTTCTTGACGACCATTTTCTCGGTCATGGTCCGGGCGTTCTTCTTGGTGACGTAGAAGAAGCCGGTGTCGGCCGAGGAGTTCAGGCGGATCTTGATGGAAGCCGGTTTGGCCATCGGGAATTACCTCTGCGACGGCGAAAGCCGCTAAAATAAGAGGCGCGGAACATACTCAGGCGCGACCGGAAGTCAACGACGACTTGCGGCCTTCCACGCGCCGAGGGGCCGGACGGTGGCGCAGGCGGGCGAGCCGTCCTTGCCGCGGCCGGGCAGATGGACCTCCAGAATCGCGCCGGGGGTCAGCAGGACCGCCGGAATGTCGTGGATGTCGATCTTGGCGCGGCGGTTCCAGATGCTGGCGTGGTCGCCGGCCGACGTGCCGATGCGGATGTAGACGAAACGGCGGGTCGGACCCTCGCGGCGCACGAACGGGCCGGTCATGCGGCCGTCGGGCTGCAAGGTGATCGGCGCCTCGAACGAGATGGGGCCGCCGCCGGCTGTGAGCGGCCCGAACGGCATGTCGTCCTTCTGGAGGCTGTAGCGCACCCCGGGGACCGGATCGTCGATGGTGAGGCGAAGCGTCACGGTTTCGGCCATATCGACAGGTTAGGCGAGGCGGACCGGTCGTGCCAAGCTGATCAAATGAAACAGATCGCCGTCATCGCCGCCGCCCTCGTTTTGTCCGCCTGCGCCACGGCGCCGGCCCCGGTTTCGCCGCAGGACGCCTTCTTCGCCCGGCTGACGGCCCTGTGCGGCCAGAGGTTCGAGGGGCGGGTCGTGACCACGGACGCCGCCGACGCCGACTTCGTCCGGTCGAGGCTGCTGATGCATGTGCGGGACTGTTCGGCGAACGAGGTTCGGATTCCCTTTTGGGTCGGCGAGAACCGGTCGCGGACCTGGGTGATCACCCGGACGGCCTCGGGCGTGCGCCTCAAGCACGATCACCGGCACGAGGACGGGACCGAGGACGAACTGAGCCAGTACGGCGGCGACACCACGGATGCGGGGACGGCGACGCGGCAGGAGTTTCCGGCGGATCAGTTCTCGAAGGACCTGTTCACCCGCCGCAACGCCACGGTGTCGAACGCCAATGTCTGGGCCGTCGAGGTCCGGCCTGCGGAAATCTTCGCCTATGAGCTGCGCCGGCCGAACCGGCACTTCCGCGTCGAGTTCGACCTGACGCGGCCCGTCGCGGACTAGCCGGCCGCCATCACGCCGCAGACCACGCGGTCGCCCGCTCCGCCGATGGGCTGGCTGGTCTGGTCGTCCATGCCGGCGTGGATGACGAGCGCCGAGCCGTCGGCGTCCCACAGCCACTGGCCGGGGCCGTTCCGGGCGATGCGGGCGCGGGTGGTGAAGACCTCGGCGTTCACGCGGCCGCGAGCGTCGGCGAAGACGTTGGGCAGGTCGCCGTCGTCGGGTCCCCCGGCATTGAGCAGGCCGTGCGGCGCCTTGGGGTCTCCATGGTTGATGTGGCCGCCGGCCGACGTGAAGGGGGCGGCGCACTGGCCCGTCGCGTGGATATGGACGCCGTGCCAGCCCGGGGTCAGCCCCTCGGCCTCGATCCGGATCAGCAGACCGGTCGCGCCCTGCGTCAGGATGGCCCGGCCGACGCGGGCGCCGGCGGAATCGACCAGCGTCGCCTCGCCGAAATCGCCGATGGCGGCCCGTTCGGGGCTGTCGGTATGGTGCGTGGCGGTCACGCTGACGCAGGCCCCCAGGGCGGTCATCAGGGGCAGGGCGGCGAGGGC
>NZ_DATMYH010000090.1:0-13873 GCF_035561115.1 Brevundimonas sp. | reverse complement strand
GCCTCGGCTTCACCGGCTCCGACGCCGCCGTGCTGGAAGCCGCCTGGAGGACCGCCCCTTCCTTCGCCGCCGCCGCCTGCTCCGCCTCGCCCATGTGGGCCGCCAACGCCGCCACGGTGACCCCCAGCGCCGACGCCGCCGACGGCCGGGTCCATTTCACCCCCGCCAACCTGGTCACCAACCTGCACCGCTCGCTGGAGCACCGGCAGACGAAGCGGGCGCTGGACGCCCTCTTCCCGGATCCTGCGCGCTTCGCCGTCCACGACGCCCTCCCCTCCGTCGCCCATCTCGCCGACGAGGGCGCCGCCAACCACGTCCGCCTGTGCGCCGACCACGGCGCGCCCGGCGTCAACATCCTCGTCTGGGGCCGCGAGGCGTATGAACCCTGGTCCGGCGCCTTCCCGGCCCGCCAGACCCGCGAGGCCTCCGAGGCCGTCGCCCGCCGCCACGGCGCCGCTCGCGCCGTCTTTCCGCGCCAGTCCCGGGCCGCCATCGCCGGCGGGACCTTCCATAACGACGTCGTCTGCGTCGGCGCCCTGGAGACCCTTTTCTTCCACGAGCTCGCCTTCGAGGACACGGCGGCGACCAAGGCCGACATCCGCGCCGCCGCCGACGGCCTGTTCGAGCCGATCTTCATCGAGGTGTTCTCCGCCGACCTGCCGCTGGCCGACGCCATCTCCAGCTATCTGTTCAACTCCATGCTGGTGCGGATCCCGGGCGAGGACCGCCTGACCCTGATCTGCCCGACCGAGACCCGCGACAACGCCCGCAGCCACGCCGTCGCCGAGCGGCTCGCCTCATCCAACGGCCCCATCGGCCGGGTCGAATACGTCGACGTGCGCCAGTCGATGCGCAACGGCGGCGGGCCGGCCTGCCTGCGCCTGCGCGTGGTCCTGACCGGGGCCGAGCTGGCCGCGACCCACCCCGCCATGCGGATGACCGACGCCCTCCACGCCCGCCTGACGGCCTGGGCCGCCGCCTGGTATCGGGATGCGCTGACGCCCCGCGATCTCGCCGATCCCGCCCTGCTGGACGAAAGCCGCGGCGCGCTGGACGCGCTGACGGACATCCTCGCGCTGGGCGGAGGCTTCTATCCCTTCCAGCGGGTCTGAGCCGATGTCAGCCTTTTCCATCCGCACCGCGACCGAGGCCGACATCCCGGCGCTCGTCGCCCTGATGGACCGATCCATCTCCGGTCCGCTCGCCGCCTTCCTGACTCCGGACCAGGTCGCCGCCAGCCGCAGGCTGATGGGACTGGACAGCCAGATCATCGCCGACCGGACCTATTTCATCGTCGAGGCCGAGGGCGTCCTCGCCGGCTGCGGCGGCTGGAGCCGGCGCATCACCACCTACGGCGGCGACCACACGCCCGGCCGCGCGCCGGCTCCGCTGACGCCCGGCGTCGACGCCGCCCGCGTCCGCGCCATGTACACGGCGCCCGAGTTCGTCCGCCGCGGCGTCGGCCGCCTGATTCTGCGGGCGTGCGAGGAGGCCGCGCGGGCCGCCGGCTACGACCGCGTCGAACTGGTCGCCACCCTCGGCGGCGAGCCCCTCTACCTCGCCAATGGCTACGGCGAGATCGAACGCTTCGACGACGACCGGGGCGGCGCGCCGGTGCCTCTGGTCAGGATGGGCAAACCGCTCTAGCCCTTCTGACCAGAGGGAAGGGGGACGGATGACCGAATCTTCGATGAATCCGGCCCGCCGCCTGCGCAACATCATCGGCGGCTCGGCCGGCAATCTGGTCGAATGGTTCGACTGGTTCGCCTACGCCGCCTTCACCGTCTATTTCGCCCCGGTCTTCTTCCCCAGGGGCGACTCCACCGCCCAGTTGCTCAGCACCGCCGCCATCTTCGCCGTCGGCTTCTTCATGCGCCCCGTCGGGGCCTGGGTCATGGGCGTCTATTCCGACCGCAAGGGCCGCAAGGCCGGCCTGACCCTCTCGGTCACCCTGATGTGCACCGGCAGCCTGATCATCGGCCTGACGCCCGGCTATGCGGCCATCGGCGTCGCCGCCCCGGCCCTGCTGCTGTTCGCCCGGCTGCTGCAGGGCCTCAGCGTCGGCGGCGAATACGGATCGTCGGCCACCTATCTGTCCGAGATGGCGACGGCGAAGCACCGCGGCTTCTGGTCCAGCTTCCAGTACGTCACCCTGATCTCGGGCCAGCTTCTGGCCCTGCTGCTGCTCATCCTGCTGCAGAGCACGCTGGACGAGACCGACCTCAAGGCCTGGGGCTGGCGCATTCCCTTCTTTGTCGGCGCCGCCCTGGCCGTGGTCGTCTTCTGGCTGCGCCGACGGCTGGACGAAACCTCGGCCTTCATCGCTTCCGATGCCGGCGAGGCCCCGAAATCCAGCGCCCTGCTGCTGATCCTGAAGCATCCGCGCGAGGCCCTGCTGGTCCTGGGCCTGACCGCCGGCGGCACGCTCGCCTTCTACGCCTACACGACCTACCTGCAGAAATTCCTCGTCAATACGACGGGCTTCTCCAAGGACACGGCCACCCAGATCAGCGCCGCCGCCCTGTTCGTCTTCATGCTGCTTCAGCCGGCGGTCGGCGCCCTGTCCGACCGGATTGGCCGCAAGCCGGTGATGATCGCCTTCGGGGTCTCGGGCGTGCTGCTGACCGTGCCGATCATGACGGCCCTGGCCACGGCCGACAGCCCCTTCATCGCCTTCCTTCTGGCCATGGCGTCGCTGGTCATCGTCAGCGGCTACACCGCCATCAACGCCGTGGTGAAGGCCGAACTGTTCCCGGCCCATATCCGCGCCCTGGGCGTCGCCCTGCCCTACGCCATCGCCAACGCCGTGTTCGGAGGCACGGCGGAGTACGTCGCCCTGTGGTTCAAGTCGAACGGGATCGAGAGCGCCTTCTTCTGGTACGTCACCGGCATGATCGGCGTGTCGCTGCTGGTCTATCTGTTCATGCGCGACACGAAGCATCGCAGCCTGATCGTCCACGACGACTGATCAGGCCGGCGACCTGAGCCGTTCCAGCGCCTGTGGATAGCGGCGCGACAGCGGGGCCTCCATCAGACCGAGTTCGACGGTCCAGTCCCCCGACCCGTCGGGCCGCAGGCCGGTGACGCGCCCCGCATTGACCAGCCACGACCGGTGCGCCCGGACGAAGCCGAACCGTTCCAGCTCCACCTCAATGGCCGCGAGCGTCGCGCGCATCAGTGGGCGACGTCCGTCCGCCAGCCAGAACTCGACATAGTTGCCGGCCGAGGACACGGCGACGATGTCCGGCAGGGCCGCCCGGATAATCCGGGCGCCGTCGCGGATGTCGAAACTGACCGGCCGCACCGGCTCATCACGCCGTCGACGCAGATAGCCGATCAGCCAGAAGGTCGCGACGTAGGTCGCGTAGCTGATCAGGTCCTTGCGCAGCTCGTAGATGAACCGGTCCCCGAACTCATAGGGGCCCGCGTCCATAAGATCGTAAGCGACTGTGCGCAGCAGGACGAAGCCGGCCACATGCAACGTCGAAAAGGCCAGCAGGGCCGCGAGATGGATCAGCACGAACCGCGCCTTGGGCCGCCAGCCCTCGGCCGCCGCCTCGTCGGGCGGCGCCAGGGCCGTGGCCAGCCAGGGGACCGGCATCGCCAACATGATGGCGATCGCGCTGCTGATCTCCCAGACCCACGGCTCCCACGGTGCGATGTGGGGCATGTCGCTGAGGTTGGTCAGGGCGTTCACCGAAATCACGATCGCCGTGACGGGTGCGATCACCAGCCAGGCCGTGCGCAGGTCGCGACCATCCAGGGGCGCCCGGACCCATCCGCCCGTCACAGGGTGCGCGCCGGTCGTCACAGCCTGGCTGGCCGTGTCCCGTCGATTGCTCCGCCCGTCCCGGCGCGGTTGCCCAACGCGGCCTCCGGATGGGACCCCGGGGGACCGTTCATCGCTCATGGAAAACCGCCATGTCGTCCACACCGCTCCCCGACGCCGCCTCGGGCCCCCTCCGCCGATACGACCTCGACTGGATCCGGGTCGGCGCCTTCTTCCTGCTCATTCTCTATCACGTGGGCATGCTCTATGTGTCCTGGGACTTCCATGTGAAGAGCCCCCGCATCGTCGAGGCGGTCCAGCCGTTCATGATGATCACCAGCCCCTGGCGGCTGACCCTGCTGTTCGTGGTTTCGGGGGCGGCGACCCGGTTCATGGTGGACGGCTTTGAAGCCCGCGGAGGACGGGCCGGCCGACGGCTGGCGGGGTCCCGTATCCTGCGGCTTCTGCCCGCCCTGCTGTTCGGCATGTTCGTGATCGTTCCGCCCCAGAGCTACTATGAGGTCTTCCAGGCCGCCCAATGGCTGGGCGTCGCGGATCCCGCGCATTCTCCGTGGCTGCAGGACTTCTGGATCAAATACGCCACCGGCTACGGGGGCTGGTGCGACGCCGACGGTTGCCTGACCACCCCGACCTGGAATCATCTGTGGTTCGTCGCCTACCTGCTGCCCTACGGCCTGCTTGTCGCGGCCCTCGTCGGTCTTCCGGGGAAGCCGCTGGATGTCCTGAGCCGCCGGGTCGAGCGGGCCTGCGCCGGCTGGGGCCTGCTGATCTGGCCGATACTCTGGTTCGCCCTTCTGCGCTTCACCCTCGCCCCGATCTTCGAGGTGACCCACGCCTTCTGGGGGGACTGGTACAATCACGCCCTGTCGTTCGGGGCCTATCTGTTCGGCTTCCTGATGGCGCGGTCGGAAGCGCTCAAGGCGAACTTCATGCGGCTGCGCCAGCCCGCGGCGATCCTCGCGGTGCTCGCCTGGGCGGCGTGGGCGACCTATGCGTGGATTTACCGGGCCGACGACGCGGCGCCGCCCGAGTCGCTGCGCCATGCGATGCGGGTCGTCTACGCCATCGATCAATGGGCCTGGATCGCCGCCATCCTCGGCTATGGCGCGCGCTATCTGAACCGCGGCGGGCCGGTGCTGCGTTATCTGAGCGTCGGCGTCTTCCCGTTCTACATCGTGCACCAGACGGTGATCATCCTGGCGGCCTGGTATCTGATGCCCCTGAACCTGCCCCTGCCGGTCGAGGCGGGGCTGGTGATCACGGCGACCTTCGCCGCCTGTTTCGCGGCCTATGAGATCGCCCGGCGGTCGGGATGGCTGGGCCTCCTGCTCGGCGTCAGGCCGCGCTCGGGGAAGACCCCCGATCAGGCCGCGAACCGGCCGCCCTTGCCCGCATAGGCCTGGGTGCCGCGGGTGAAGACCCGGTCGGTGGGCAGAATGGCGTCGATGGCTATGTCGTCGGCGCCCTTCAGCCGGTCGTAGATCGGGCCGAAATCCTTCAGCGTCTCGGCCTTCAGGGCCTCGATCGAGTCGATGACGAAATAGACCTGCTGGAAGTCGTCGATCCGGTACAGGGTCCGCATCACCCGCTCGAGTTCGAAGCCCAGCCGGTTGGGCGACGGGTCCTCAAGCGAGAAGACGCTCTCGGTCGCCGACGAGACGATGCCGGCCCCATAGATGCGCAGGCCGCCTGCATCCTGCATCAGGCCGAACTCGACCGTGTACCAGTACAGCCGCGCCAGGTTTTGCAGCATGCCCAGCGAGGCCGCCCGCTGGCCGCCCTTGCCATAGGCCTCCATATAGTCGGCGAAGTCAGGATCGCTGAGCATCGGCACATGGCCGAAGACGTCGTGGAAGATGTCCGGCTCCTGCAGATAGTCCAGCTGATCCGGCTTGCGGATGAACTGGCCCGAGGGGAAGCGGCGGTTGGCCAGATGGTCGAAGAAGACGTCGTCGGGCACCAGCCCGGGCACGCACACCACGGTCCAGCCCGTCAGGGCCTGAAGCTTGGGGTTCATGACCGCGAAATCCGGGATTCCGCCGGTGTTCAGGTCCAGCGCCGTCAGCCCTTTCAGAAAGACGTCGGCGGCGCGGCCGGGCAGGATCTTCATCTGCCGGGCGTAGAGCGTGTCCCAGGTCCGGTGCTCGACCTCGGTATAGGACGACCAGTCCTGCGGAATGGTCCAGTCGGCGGCCGCGCCCTCGGGCGGCTTGTCGAACACATGCTCGAAGTCTGACATGGACGGCTCCTGCAACCTGCGGGCTCTGACTGGCCCTTGTCGGCAATCTAGGCCCGCGGCGGGGTCCGCGCCAGCCGTCGTCAGTGGATGGCGTGGGCCAGCGGCGCGTGTCGCCCCCGGGCGTCGACGGTGAACCAGCGACGCTCGGCCTCCACGCTCAGGGCGGACAGTTCGGGATCGTGCTCCAGCGCGCTCTCGGCGGTATAGGCGACGAAGCCGCCGTCCGGCCCTATGGCGAGAACCTGGTAATAGGGCTGGTCCGGCGACGCCTCGCCGGTTTCGGCGGGATCGCCGGCATAGCTGGGGTCGATGTCGATCACGACGCCGCGGAAGGCGGCGTCCCGATGGCGGACGATCTGGCCGAGGCCGAATTTCGCGACGGATTGACGGGTCATGGCCAGACAATGCCGGACCCAACCTGAGCCTTATGGGCGTGACGCCGTTCATTTTCGCGTCACCTGCTTGGCGCGGACCGTTTGCCGGTCCTAAGGTGTCGGGGACGGGCGCCGTATTGGACCGCCCACCTTGAAAGTTCGGCCCATGCCGGAGACCGACGGCGCGCCACGGCGTGACGAGCGGTCCCAGCCCCGAAGGCCCGATGGACAGCGCGCCCGGGGCGGCGCCGTCAACGGTTTCGGGGCGTCAGGTCGCGGGGCGCCCCTGTATGGCGCGCTCGATCTGGGGACCAACAACTGCCGGCTGCTGATCGCAAAGCCGGCCCGCGACGGCTTTCGGGTCGTCGATTCCTTCAGCCGCATCGTCCGTCTGGGCGAAGGCCTGTCCCGCACCGGGCGGCTCGACGACGCGGCCATGGACCGGGCCTATGAAGCCCTGGTGCTGTGCGGCGAGCGCGTCGCCAGGAAGGGCGTCGACTCGTCCCGGCTGATGGCCGTGGCGACCCAGGCGTGCCGCCAGGCCGACAACGGCGAAGCCTTCATTGAGCGGGTCCGCCTCGGCACGGGGCTCAGACTCCGGATCATCGATCCGGTCGAGGAGGCCCGGCTGGCGGTGGAGGGCTGTCTCAACCTGTTCGACCATTCGGCCGAAGCCGTCCTGGTCGTGGACGTCGGCGGCGGATCAACCGAGCTCAGCTGGCTGAGGCGGCGCGACCGGGGAGACTTCGTCCTCGAGGGGTGGATGTCGGCGCCGGTGGGGGTCGTGACCCTGGCCGAACGCCACCCCGAGCCCGAAGCGGGACTGGATCTGTGGTACCGGGCCATGGTCGCGGACATGGGCCAGGCCCTCGCCGCGGCGCCCGTCAGCCCGGCGTTGCGCGACATCTTCACCGGCGGCCGCGGCCACATGATCGGCACGTCCGGCGCCATCACCAGCCTGGCCGGCATCCATCTGGGCCTGCGCCGGTATCAGCGGAACCTCGTCGATGGCCTGTGGATGACCAGCGGCGACTGCGAAAAGGCGGCTGAAAAGCTGATGGCCCTCGGTCCCGCCGGCCGGGCGGCGGAATCCTGCATCGGGCCGGACCGGGCCGACCTCGTTCTGGCCGGCGCCGCCATCATGGAGGCGGTCCAGCAGGCCTGGCCGTCAGAACGCGTCCGCGTCGCGGACCGCGGCCTGCGCGAGGGCCTGCTGTTGCAGCAGATGCGCGCCGCGCGAACCCCGACCCGCCGCCGGCGGCGTGGGCGGGGTGCAGGCGGCGGCGCCCCGGGCGGACCCGGCTAGTTGACGACCTGCACCGGCAGGGTGACGTCGCAGACCGAAAAGTCCGCGCCCCGCGCCGCTCGGGTTTCCTCGACCAGCGCCCGGAAGCGCGGCGAATCCGTCGCCAGCACCTGAACCGCCGGTCTCTCCGCTTCGGGAATGTCGGCGGCGATCCGCACCCGGGTCATCCGGTCCGGCTGGGTCTGCGCCATCATGCCGTTGTCGCCGTCTCCGACCTGGAGGGATCGCACCACGTCCAGACCCGAAACCGTCATTCCCCAGATGGTGTAGCGCTTGTCCAGCGCCGGATAGGCCTGACGCATCAGGAAGAACTGGCTGTTGGCGGTGTCGTTGCCCTCGTCCCGGGCCATGCCGGCGACGCCGGGACAGTACAGCCCCCAGGCGTGAACCTTGCCGTCCCCGGTCAGGGCGAAGGCGGAATCCGGCTGGGTCTGCACCGGCAGCGAATGGAGGAAGCCGACGCGCGCGCCGGCCGGCTCGGCCACGGCCGCGAACGGCATGGTCGCCTCGCGGCGGAAGGTGAATTCGGCCTTCAGGTCGGGATAGGGGCTCTGGCCCTCGCCATTGCCCAGCGGATCGCCGGTCTGGGCCATGAACCAGTCGATCACGCGGTGCCACGGCACGCCGTCATAGAAGCCGCGGCGCGCCAGCAGCTTGATCCGCTCCACATGCAGCGGCGCCACCTCGGGCGTCAGTTCGACCAGGATGCGGCCCTTGGTCGTATCGATGACCAGCAGATTTTCCGCCGGCGCCGTCCGCCATTCGGGCGCCGCGATCGTGGTTTCGGGCGTGGGCGGCGGAGGCGGCGCGGGCGTGCCGCCGGCGTCCTGGGCGTTCGCCCCTCCGGCCGCCAGAACGGCCAGCGCCGCGAGACCGGGAACCTGTCGCATCGTCTTCCCCCCCTTTTTCCGAATCAGCCGCCGGTCACTTCGGCCGGCGGCTGTACGTCACAAACCGTGAAACGCGCGCCCAGTTCGGTCCGCTTCTGCTCCACCAGGGCCGCGAAAGCCGGACTGCGCGGCGTCATCACGCGCACGGCCGGTCGCTGCCCCTCGGGCAGGGCCGACGCCGGGCGGACGCGCGTCATCACGTCCGGATCGGCGACCTGGCCGTTCGCGGCCTCGTCGCCCGCCTTCAGCGCCTTGACCACGTCCATCCCCGCCACGACCCGGCCAAAGGGCGTATAGAGGCCGCTCAGGTTTTCGTTCACGCCGGTCATGAGGAAGAACTGGCTGTTGGCGCTGTTCGGATCCTGGTTGCGGGCCATGCCGGCGACGCCGGGGCAGAACAGCCCCCGGGCCGCCGTCTTGAAGTCGATGGTGACCATCATCTGGGCGTCCGGCTGGGTGAAGATCGGCATCGAGCCGGCGACGCCGAGCTGTCCGGCCTGCGTGACGTCCAGACTGACGAAACCGAGGTCGCGTCCGCGCCGGAACTGGAATTCGCCCGGAATGTCCGGCAGCTCGCTGCCGCCCGCGCCGGTGCCGAGAGGATCGCCGGTCTGGGCCATAAAGCCCGGAATCACGCGGTGGAACTTCAGTCCGTCGTAGAAGCCCCGGGCCGCCAGCGTCCGGACCCGTTCGACCGACAGCGGCGCGATGGCCGGGTCCAGCTCGACCAGGATGCGGCCCTTGGCGGTGTCGATGACCAGCAGGTTTTCGGGCGCGACCGCGCGCCATTCGGCGGCGGGGGCCTGGGCCGCCGCCGGAAGGCCGGCGGCGAGAAGCGCGATCGAGAGCGCGCCGATGGTTGCCATCCTGAAGCTCATTCTATCCCTTGACCTTGTCCCGGACCGCCTTGGCGACGGCCGGACTGACGAAACTGTCGATCGCGCCGTCCAGCCGGGCGATCTCCTTGACCAGCCGCGAGGCGATCGCCTGATGCCGCGGATCGGCCATCAGGAAGACCGTCTCGATGTCGGCATTGAGGCGCTGGTTCATCGCCGTCATCTGGAACTCGTATTCGAAGTCGGCCACGGCGCGCAGGCCGCGCACGATGATGCTGGCGTCCAGTTCCTCGGCGAAATGCATCAGCAGGCTGGAAAAGGCCCTCACCTCGACCTTGGCGCCCAGATGGGCGACCTCGGCGCGAACCATCTCGACGCGTTCATCGGTCGTGAACAGCGGGCCCTTGTCGTCATTGCGCGCCACGCCGATGACCAGCCGGTCGACCAGCTTCACCGCACGGCCGATGATGTCCATATGCCCGTTGGTCACGGGATCGAACGTGCCCGGATACAGGCCGATGCGCATACAGTCCTCCCCGCTTTCCAGCGGTTTAGCAGGTGCGAAGGAGACGGCCTAGATCGGTTGCGCCGGGTTGGACGCCCAGGCGGCGCCGAGCCGCTCGATCAGGCCGCGGGCCGGGGCGAAGGCCAGGTCGCCGATCGCCGCCACGGCGCAGGCCGGGGTGGCGCTGTTGCAGATGAAGGCGGCGTCGAACCGCCTCAGGTCTTGCACGTGAACCGGCTCCACCCGGCCCGTCAGGCCGACAGGACCGAGGCCGCGCTGGACCAGCGCCTGGGCCACGCCCGCCAGCATCGGCGCCTGCGGCCAGACGACGTCGTCTCCGGCAATAAATCCGATGTTCCAGAGACTTCCCTCGGAAACCTTGCCTTCCACATCCACGAACACGGCGTCGTCGAAGCCGGCGGCGCGGGCCAGCCGACGGGCGCGGATCAGGCCGAAGGTCGCGACATGTTTGAGATGCGGCGCGTCCCGGGCATGGGTCTGGACCTGCAGCCGCACGCTGTCGGCCAGCGGCGGCGGCGATGGGGAAACGGCGATCATGACCCGCGGCCGCCCGCGCCAGTCCGGCGTTCGGGGACTGATCTCCGGCGAAAACAGGCTCACCCGCAGCCAGCAGGAATCGCGCCCCGCCGCGGCCTCCCGCATCAGATCGCGCAGGCGCGTCTCGCCGACCGGCTTACCGAACAGCTCGACCGCTTCGGCCTCCAGCCGCGCCAGATGCAGGTCCAGCCCCCGCGCGCCGCCCTGCTCCACCCGGAACGAGGTGTAGGCGCCGTAGTTGACCAGGGCGACATGGGTCAGGTCGTCCGGCGTGGCGGGCTGGCCGTCGATGAATACGTCCGGGATTCGGGACATGAAAATCTCCGCTCATCCCGGCGAAAGCCGGGACCCAGTCCTTTCGTAAGGCAGGCTGCCTGGGATCAATGTCAGCGAAAACCCCGGTCGCCGAAACGCCCAAAGCACTGGATCCCGGCTTTCGCCGGGATGAGCGGTGTGAAAACTCAGCCTTCGCCGCCTTCGCCCTCGTTCGTCCCATCCTCGACAGCGTCGACCTCCCCGCCGCCGCTGTCCGGCAGACATTCGACCGACACGACCCGCTCGCCCTCGGAGGTGCGGAAGATGGTCACGCCCTGGCTGGACCGGCCGACGATGCGGACCTGCCCGACCGGCGTGCGGATCATCTGCCCGCCCGAGGTGACCAGCAGCAGTTCGTCGCCGTCCTCCACCGGGAAGGACGCCGCCAGACGCGTGCCCGCGCGGCCGCCCAGGCCGTGGGCCGTCAGCCCCTGCCCGCCCCGGCCCGTGCGCCGGTATTCATAGGCGGACGAGCGCTTGCCGAAGCCGGTGTCGGTGACGGTCAGGATGAACTGCTCGGCCGCGCCCAGTTCGGCGATCCGCTCGACGCTCAGCGCGGCGTCGGCGGAGCCTTCACCGCTCTCGTCGTCGGCCTCTGCCGTCGGGGTCTCATCCTCGCCGTCCATCGCCCGGCGCATGGCCGAGGCGTGTTTGACATAGGCGGCCCGCTCGTCCGGCGTCGCGTCGACGCGGCCCAGCACGGCCATGGAGATGACCTCGTCGTCCTTCTGCAGGCGCACGCCGCGCACGCCGGTCGAATCCCGGCCCTTGAACACCCGCACGTCGTCGGCCTTGAAGCGGATGGCGCGGCCCAGGGCGGTCGTCAGCATGACGTCGTCCTCGGCAGTGCACAGGGCCACCCCGACCATGTGGTCGCCGTCCTCCAGCTTCATGGCGATCTTGCCGGCCCGGTTGACGGTGGCGAAGTCGCTCAGCTTGTTGCGGCGCACGTCGCCCGATCGGGTGGCGAACATGATATCGTAGTTCGCCCAGTCCGCCTCGTCCTCGGGCAGCGGCAGGACGTTCATGATCGAATCGCCCGGTTCGATCGGCAGCAGGTTGACGAAGGCCTTGCCGCGCGACTGCGGATTGCCCAGCGGCAGACGCCAGGTCTTCAGCTTGTAGGCCTTGCCGTTGGTGGCGAAGAACAGCACCGGCGTGTGGGTCGAGGCCGAGAAGACGCCGACGACGGCGTCGTCCTCCTTCATCGCCACGCCCGAACGGCCCTTGCCGCCGCGATGCTGGGTCCGGTAGGCGTTCAGCGCCACCCGCTTGACGTAGCCGCCGTGGGTGACCGTCACGACCATGTCCTCGCGCGGGATCAGGTCCTCGTCTTCCAGCTCGAAATCGCCCTCGCCGATGATGGTGCGGCGGGGAACGGCGAACTCCTCCTTCACCAGCAGCAGATCCTCGCGAATCACGGCCAGGATGTTGGCGCGGTCGCTCAGCAGGGTCAGATGGCCCTGGATGGTGTCGGCCAGGCCGCGCGCCTCGCCGAAGATGTCGTCGCGGCCCAGGCCGGTCAGGCGGCTCAGGGTCAGGCCCAGGATGGCCCGCGCCTGTTCGTCGGTCAGGTTCAGCTTGTCGCCGTCGACCAGCATCGAGCGCGGGTCGGCGATCAGCTCGATCAGGGCGATCATGTCGCCCACCGGCCAGCTCTTGGCCTGCAGCCGCTCCCGCGCCTCGGCCGGATCGGCCGAGCTGCGGATGATGTGGATGACCTCGTCGATATTGGCCACGGCCACGGCCAGACCGACCAGCACATGGCCGCGGTCGCGGGCCTTGGCCAGTTCGAACTTGATGCGGCGGACGACCACCTCTTCCCGGAACTCCAGGAAGGCCTCCAGCAGCTGGCGCAGGCCCATCTGCACCGGGCGGCCGTGGTTCAGCGCCAGCATGTTGACGCCGAACGAGCTCTGCATCGCCGTGAAGCGCCACAGCTGGTTCAGCACCACGTCGCCGGACGCGTCGCGCTTCAGCTCGATGACCATTCGCATGCCGTCGCGGTCGGACTCGTCGCGGACATCGGAAATGCCCTCGATTCGCTTCTCGCGGACCATTTCGACGATGCGCTCGATCAGGGTCTGTTTGTTGACCTGATAGGGCAGCTGGGTGACGACGATGGCCTCGCGATCCTTGCGGATCGTCTCGATCGTCGCCTGGCCGCGCACCATGACCGAGCCGCGGCCGTCGCGCAGGGCGTTGCGGGGCGCCGTCCGGCCCATGATCTCGCCGCCGGTCGGGAAGTCGGGACCGGGCACTATGTCCAGCAGGGCGTCGTCGCTGACGTTGGGATCGTCCAGCAGGGCCACGCAGGCGTCGATGATCTCGCCCAGGTTATGCGGCGGGATGTTGGTCGCCATGCCGACGGCGATGCCGCCGGCGCCATTGACCAGCAGGTTGGGAATCCGCGCCGGCAGGACGACGGGCTCCAGCTCCTTCTCGTCGTAGTTCGGCTGGAAATCGACCGTGTCCTTGTCGATGTCGGTCAGCAGGGCCGAGGCGGCCGGGGCCATCCGGGCCTCGGTATATCGCATCGAGGCCGGCATATCGCCGTCGACCGAGCCGAAATTGCCCTGGCCGTCGACCAGCATCAGCCCCATCGAGAACGGCTGGGCCATGCGCACCAGCGCCATATAGACCGAGGCGTCGCCGTGCGGGTGGAAGCGGCCCAGCACGTCGCCGACGACGCGGGCGCACTTCGAATACGGCCGGTCCGGCGTCATCTTCAGGTCGTGCATCGAATACAGGATGCGGCGGTGCACGGGCTTCAGCCCGTCACGCGCGTCGGGCAGGGCGCGGGACACGATCACGCTCATGGCGTAGTCGAGATACGAGCGCCTCAGCTCGTCTTCGATGGTGATGGTGGAGATGTCGCCGCCCCCGCCGGATGATGGCGGGAGGGCGTCGTTATAGCTGTCGTCAGTCAAGGAAATCAGGCTTTAAATGGCCGGAATCGGAACGTGATCCGCGAACGGGTTTTCTAGCATCCGGGGACCCCGGAGGCAAAGCGAAGCCGCCCGGAAACGCTCCGTCCAGACAAGGAGTCCAGCCCATGCG
>NZ_DATMYH010000089.1:0-112620 GCF_035561115.1 Brevundimonas sp. | reverse complement strand
GCCGCCGAAACCTCCGCCTCCGCCCCGCCCGCTGTTGCGCATGGCCTCAGCGGCGGCCCAGATCAGCACCGGACCGATGCCGCCGGGCCGTCTGCGTCCCCGGCCGCCGCCGCCGCCGATGAGCCTCAGCATCAGCAGGATGAAGATCAGAGCGATGATGGCGGCGATGCCGATGGGCGGCGAGGATTTCGGCCGCTCGGCCGCCGCCGCCCGGGCCTGCGCCTCGGCCGGATCAAGTCGCAGTTGCCGGTCGATGGCATCCACGCCCTGTTCGATGCCGCGCTCGTAGAAGCCTTCCTTGAACGACGGCAGGATATCGTTCTGGATGATCAGGGCCGACAGGGCGTCGGTCAGGATTCCTTCAAGGCCATAGCCGACCTCGATCCGCACCTTGCGTTCGTTCGGCGCGATGATCAGCAGCACGCCATTGTTCTTGTCGGCCTGCCCGATGCCCCAGGCCCGGCCCAGCTGATAGCCGTACTCCTCGATCTCGTAGCCCTGAAGGTCAGGCACCGTCACCACCACGACCTGATCGGTAGTGTCGCGCTCCAGCGCCGCCAACTTGTCGGCCAGCGCCTGCTCCCTGGCGGCGGAGATCAGATCGCCGTGGTCGATGACCCGTCCGTTGAGGGGCGGGAACGTCGGACCGCTCCGGGCCTGCGCCGGGGCCGCGATCAGCCACACGGCGGCCAGCAGGACCGTCAGGAAGGCGGCGGCCCGGCTGATCGATATCGCCGGAAGGATGCGGTTCACCGGGCCGTCGGCGTCGCGGGCGGTGCGGCGCCGGGAGCCACGGCGGGGGCCGCGCCGCCCGGCCGGGTGGCCGGGTTCAGGGCGTCGAAATTGACGTTGGGCGCGCTCTGGGCGGTCTCGGTCGCCGTGAACAGCTGCATCGGCTCGGACCCGCCATGGATCGTCTTGGCCCAGATCACCGTGGGGAAGGTGCGCAGGCTGGTGTTGTAGTCGCGGACGGCCTCGTTGTAGTCGCGCCGCGACACGGCGATGCGGTTCTCCGTGCCTTCCAGCTGCGACTGCAGGGCTATGAAATTCTGGTTCGACTTGATCTCCGGATAGCGCTCGACGACCAGCAGCAGGCGGGACAGCGCCTGCGACAGCTGGCCCTGCGCGGCCTGATAACGCTGGAAGGCGGCCGGGTCGCTGAGGGTGTCAGGCGTGACCGTGACGCCAGTGGCCTGGGCGCGGGCTTCGATGACCTGGGTCAGGGTGGTGCGTTCGGCGATCGCAGCGCCCTGGACGGTGGCCACCAGATTGGGAACCAGGTCGGCGCGGCGCTGATACTGCGACTGGACGTCGGCCCAGCGCGCCTTGGCGGCTTCCTCCTTGGTCGGGATGGCGTTGATGCCGCAGCCGGCGGCGGCGGGGGCCAGGACCACGACAGCGGCGAGAGCCGAAATGCGAGGCGAAAACCGGATCATGGACATCTCCTGACAGACCAGATTCCGACTATCGGGGTTGAGCGTCGGCGGTTCAAGCGTCCAGCGGTTCCGGCGTAACGCCCGCGGCCCGGCACGCGGCCGTATAGGTGTTGGCCAGCAGGCAGGCGATGGTCATGGGGCCCACCCCTCCCGGAACCGGCGTGATCCGCCCGGCGACCATCCGGGCCTCATCGAAGGCGACGTCGCCGACCACGCGGGTCTTGCCCTCGGCGGCCTTGGCCGGATCGCGCGACGGGACGCGGTTGATGCCGACGTCGATCACGGTTGCGCCGGGCCTGATCCAGTCGCCGCGCACCATCTCGGCCCGGCCCACCGCGGCCACCAGGATATCGGCTGTCCGGCACAGGGCCGGCAGGTCGCGGGTACGCGAATGGGCGATGGTCACGGTGCAACTCTCGCCCAGGAGCAACTGGGCCATCGGCTTGCCGACGATGTTGGAGCGCCCCACGATCACGGCGTTCAGGCCGGAGAGGTCGCCCAGCGCGTCCTTCAGCAGCATCAGGCAGCCCAGCGGCGTGCAGGGCACAAGCCCCGGCAGGCCCACCGCCAGCCGCCCGGCGTTGACGACATGGAATCCGTCCACGTCCTTGTCGGGATCAATGGCGCCAAGCACCGCGGCGGAATCGATGTGGGCGGGCAGGGGGAGCTGCACCAGAACGCCATGAATACCCGCGTCCGCGTTCAGATCGGCGATCAGCGCCAGCAACTCGGCCTCGGTCGTCGCAGCGGACAGGCGATGGGTGTCGGACCGCATTCCGGCCCGCAACGTGGTCTCGCCCTTGTTGCGAACGTAGATCTGGCTGGCGGGATCTTCGCCGACGATGACGACGGCCAGTCCCGGGACGACGCCATGGGCCTGTTTCAGCCGGGCGGAGGCGGCGGCCACGCGGTCGACGAGGCCGGCGGCGAAGGCCTTGCCGTCGATGAGGGTCGCGAGGGCGGGATCGACCGTCATGGCTTTCGGCTCCGGTTATGGGGAAAGGCGCGCTCGCCGCGATTTACAGAGGGCGCGGTTCGGCGTCTATGATCGCGGGCCGCAATCGGGGGACTTTCATGCGCCGTTACACCATCCTGACCGCCGTCAGCGCGCTGACGCTCCTGATCGCGGCGCCGGCGCTGGCGCAGACCCCCACCCAGCTCTCGCCCGGCCGCACGGTCGAGGGTCAGATCGCCGAAGGCGACGCGGCCGGCCCGGAGGACGCCTATCGCTACGACGCCTATGCGATCAGCGCCCGCGCGGGACAGCGGCTGGAGGCGGTCATGCGCTCGGCCGCGTTTGACGCCTATCTGGAGGTCTATGGCCCCGACGAAGCCGCGGAGCCGCTTTTCAGCGATGACGACGGTCTCGGCGAAGGCACCGATTCGCGGTTGCGCTTCACCGCGGATCGCGACGGGGTTTATGTGCTGCGGGCCAGGACGCTGTCGGGGCTCGAGGGCGGCGCCTATACCCTGGCCCTGACCGAGCGGCCGCGGGCGCGCCCGGCGCCGCGTCCCGCCCGTATCCGGCTCGGCCAAAGCGTGCAGGGGCGTCTGGCGTCGACCGATCCCGAGAGCGACGAAGGCGGGAACTATGACGCCTTCGCCATCCGCGCGCGCGCCGGGGACCGATTCGCCATCGACCTGACCGCCGACGGCTTCGATCCGGTGTTGCGCGTTGGCCGGATGCGGAACGGGGCTTTCACCGAACTGGCCATGAACGACGACGGCCCGGACACCGGCCTGAATTCCCGGCTGGTCTTCACCGCGCCTGGGGGCGGCGAATACGTCATCCGGGCGACGGCGCTGAACGGCGCGGGCGAGGGCGCCTACACCCTTGCCGTGGCCGAAGGACCCGAGCCCGCCGCCGCCCAGGCCATCGAGATCGGGGCGACGGTCCAGGGCGAGCTGACGGCCAGCGACGGCAAGAGCGAGTCCGGCCGGGCGGCGGACGCCTACCGTTTCCAGGGCCGCGAAGGACAGCGCGTCCGGATCGACATGAGTTCGTCGGACTTCGACACCTATCTGCAGCTGTTCGACGAAAACCGCGTCAGTCTGGCCGAGGATGACGACGGCGCCGCCGAGGGGACGAATTCGCGCCTGACCTTCACCCTGCCGCGCACCGGAGCCTATGTCGTCGAGGCCCGCGCCTTTTCCGAAGACATCGGCAATTACGAGCTGACGATCACCGAGATCGAGCCTGAGCGGCCGCCCGAGGCCCTGACGTTCGGTTCGACGCTGCAGGGGGAGATCGCCGAAACCGATTCGACCGACAGCGAGGACCGCGGATTCGACGCCTACGCCCTGACCGGCCAGGCCGGGCAGCGCATCCAGGCCATCATGCGCTCGGGCGACTTCGACACCTTCCTGCAGATCGGCCGGGCCGGGACGGAGTTCGAGGTCCTGGCCTCGGACGACGACGGCCTCGGAGAGGGGACGGACTCGCGGCTGAACTACAGCCTGCCCGAGGACGGCGACTATGTGCTGCGGGCCCTGCCCCTGGGTTCGGACGGCAAGGGCCTGTATTCGCTGGAGCTGGTCGACCGCGGGCCGCAGCCGCGGCCGGGCAGCCTGCTGGTCGGCGCGACCGCGCGCGGAACCCTGACCGAGGCGGACGCCACCGCCGAGGACAACAGCTATTACGACGCCTATCGCGTGATCCTGAAGGAAGACGAGAAGCTGCTGATCACCATGGTTTCCAACGAGGTCGACAGCTTCGTGGTGGTCGGCCGCGAGAAGGAGGACGGGACGTTCGAGACCCTGGGGTCGGACGATGACGGGCTGTCGGACACCCACGCCAAGCTGGAATGGACCGCGCCGGCGGACGGGACATACGAGGTGCGGGCGGGGACCTTCCAGCAGGGGCAGACCGGCGCCTATGCGCTGAACGTCGAGAAACAGCCCTGATCGCGATCGGGGGAGCCGGCAGCGGCGTTCCAACCGGGACGCGGGGCCGCTAGGGTCGCGGCGAGAGTGGAGTTCGCCGCGTGATCGACATCAACGCCCGCAAGGACCAGCATCTGGATGTGATCCTGTCGGGCAGGGCGCGCCACGCGCTGGACAGCGGTTTCGCCGACATCCGCTTCATGCACGAGGCGCTGCCCGATCTGGACCACGGCAAGATCGATCTGGGCGCGGACTTTCTGGGGCGGCGGCTCAAGGCGCCGCTGCTGATCAGTTCGATGACCGGCGGACCGGCGCGGGCCGAGGCGATCAACGCCCGGCTGGCCGAAGCGGCGCAACAGCTGGGCATCGCCCTGGCGGTCGGGTCGCAGCGGGCCGCGTTGGAGACCGACGGGGCGCCGGGGCTGGACATGGCCCTGCGGCTCAAGGCACCCGATACGCCGATCCTGGCCAATATCGGCGCGGCACAGCTGACGCGGGGCTTCGGCGTCGACGAGGCCCGGCGGGTGCTGGACATGATCGCCGCGGACGCCCTGATCGTGCATCTGAACCCGTTGCAGGAGGCCTGTCAGCCCGAGGGCGACCGCGACTGGTGGGGTGTCGGCGCGGCGCTGGAGGCCCTGGTCAAGGCGCTGGACGCGCCGGTGGTGGTCAAGGAGACGGGCGCCGGCATGTCGGCGGCCACGGCGAAGCGACTGCTGGCCATGGGCGTGGCGGCGGTCGACGTGGCCGGGGCCGGGGGCTCGAACTGGGCCACGGTCGAGGGCGAGCGGGCCGAGGGCGAGGGGGACAAGGCCCATGCCGCGGCCTTCGCCGACTGGGGCATACCGACGGCGCGGTCCATCGCCGAGGTCCGGGCCGCCTGTCCGAAGGCGACGATCATCGGTTCAGGCGGGATCCGCGACGGCGTCGAGGCGGCCAAGGCCATCCGGCTGGGCGCCGACATGGTGGGTCAGGCGGCGGGGGTGCTGGCGGCGGCGACGGTCTCGACCGAGGCGGTGGTCGAGCATTTCCAGACCGTGATCCGCCAGATGCGCACCGTCTGCTTCTGCACCGGCTCGGCCAATCTGACCGCCCTTCGCAAGGCGCCGTTGCAGGGGTGAGGGGGCGAGAGTCTCTTATCCGGCCGAAAAATTGTGCGCCCGTTTTCGGGAGTGGCCGAGCCGGCCGTCCGGCTGCGAAACCGGGCCTCCGAGGCGGCGCGGCGTGTCGTGCATGATGTCAAAGATCCCGGCCCGGCGGGCGTTGGAGGACTACAACATGCGGGTGCGTCAGAAGCGGTCGCAGGGTGTCCGGACGGCTTGAATCCCGCCTTTCGAAGGGACGGAAGTAGCGGACTCCAGGGACGAGAGTAGCGGGTCGGGAGGGGCGAGAGTCTCGATGATGCGCCCTCCTGCTTTCGTCATCCTCCGGCAAGCCGCGTCTTCGCGGCGCAGACCGGGGGACCCAGCAGCGCCGAAGGCGATCTGTTCACGCAGGGTGTCCGCGGCAGTTTCGCGCCCTCGCGCGCCGCTGGGTCCCCCGGTCTCGCTACGCTCGCCGGAGGATGACGAAAGGAAAGTGGCTACGCCGACGGCAGGAGGTCCCCCGCGAACACCCGGTAACGACCCGCGCGCACCCCGTCCGTCGCGCGGGCGATGTCGGGCGCGAAATAGTGGTCCGAACCGTAGGCGGCGGCGGCCTCGCGGACGATGGTCCAGACCTTTTCCAGCTCGGGCGACGAGGTCAGCGGGCGGTGGAATTCGATACCCTGGGCCGCCGCCAGGAGTTCGATGCCGACGACGGCCGCGGTATTCTCGGCCATGTCCAGCAGGCGGCGGGCGCCGTGGGTGGCCATGGAGACGTGGTCCTCCTGATTGGCCGAGGTGGGCACCGTGTCGATGCTGCAGGGATGGGCCACCATCCGGTTCTCGGCGACGAGGGCGGCGGCGGTGACCTGGGCGATCATGAAGCCGGAGTTCAGGCCGCTTTCCTTGACGAGGAAGGCCGGCAGCTCGCTCATCTTGGGATCGACCAGGATCGAGGTCCGGCGTTCCGAGATGTTGCCGATCTCGCACAGGGCCATGGCGATCATGTCGGCGGCGAAGGCGACCGGCTCGGCGTGGAAGTTTCCGCCCGAGATGACGTCGCCGTCCTCGATAAAGACCAGCGGATTGTCGGTGACGGCGTTGGCCTCGCGCTCCAGCGTCGCGGCGGCGTTGGTCAGCACGTCCAGCACGGCGCCCATGACCTGGGGCTGGCAGCGCAGGGAGTAGGGGTCCTGCACCTTGGCGCAGCCTTCGCGGTGGCTGTCGCGGATGGCCGAGCCGGCCATGAGGGCGCGCAGGCGGGCGGCGACGGCGATCTGGCCGGGCTGGCCGCGCAGGGTGTGGATGCGGGCGTCGAACGGGGCGTCCGAGCCCTTGAGCGCATCGACCGACAGGGCGCCGGCGGCGATGCCGGCGGCGAAGGCGGCCTCGGCGGCGAACAGGCCGGCGAGGGCGAGCGCCGTCGAGCACTGGGTGCCGTTGAGCAGGGCGAGGCCCTCCTTGGGGCCGAGGACGAGCGGCTTCAGTCCAACGCGGGCGAGGGCGGCCTCGGCGGCCAAGGTCTCGCCGTTGTGGCGGGCCTCGCCGACGCCGATCAGAACGCAGGACATATGGGCGAGGGGGGCGAGGTCGCCCGAGGCGCCGACGGAGCCCTTGGACGGGATGCAGGGCAGGACGTCGGCGTTGACCAGGGCGATCAGGGCTTCAAGCGTCCCGCGGCGAATCCCGGACGCCCCTTTCGACAGCGAGGCGATCTTGAGCACCATCAGCAGGCGGACGACGTTGTCGGGCAGAAGGGCGCCGACGCCGCAGGCATGGCTGAGGACGAGGTTCTTCTGCAGCGTCTCCAGATCCTCCGTGGCGATGGAGGTGTTGGCCAGCAGGCCGAAGCCGGTGTTGACGCCGTAGACGGTGCGCCCCTCGGCCACGATGGCGGCGACCACGGCCGCGCCGCGTTCGACGGCGGTCCAGGCGGACGGGGCGAGCTCGACGGTACAGGGGCCTTCGAGGACGGCGCGAAGTTGGGCGAGGGTGAGGGGCGCACGGCCGATGGTGAGGGTCATATTTGCTCTCCCTTCTCCCCTTGCGGGAGAAGGTGGCAGCCCGAAGGGCTGACGGATGAGGGGTTACGCTGACGCGGCCGGTCAGCGGTGGAAGGTCGAAGGATGGAGGGGCCGGCGTGACCCCTCATCCGTCTCGCTTCGCGAGCCACCTTCTCCCGCAAGGGGAGAAGGGAAGTCAAACCAGGCTCGGCAGGTTGAGGCCATGCTCGCGGGCGGCCTGTTTCGCGATCTCATAGCCGGCGTCGGCATGGCGCATCACGCCGGTGGCCGGGTCGTTCCAGAGGACGCGTTCGAGGCGTTTCGCCGCCTCGGGCGTGCCGTCGGCGACGATGACCACGCCGGAATGCTGGCTGTAGCCCATGCCGACGCCGCCACCGTGGTGCAGCGACACCCAGCTGGCCCCCGAGGCCGTGTTCAGCAGGGCGTTCAGCAGGGGCCAGTCGGACACGGCGTCCGAGCCGTCAATCATTGATTCCGTCTCACGGTTCGGACTGGCGACCGAGCCGGAGTCGAGGTGGTCGCGGCCGATGACGATCGGGCCGCTGAGCTCGCCCGAGGCCACCATCTCGTTGAACATCAGGCCCGCGCGATGGCGGTCGCCGAGGCCGATCCAGCAGATGCGGGCCGGCAGGCCCTGGAAGGCGATGCGCTCGCCGGCCATGTCGAGCCAGCGGTGCAGGCCGGCGTTGTCGGGGAAGAGCGTCTTCATCGCCGCGTCGGTCCTGCGGATGTCGTCCGGATCGCCGGTCAGGGCGGCCCAGCGGAAGGGGCCGATGCCGCGGCAGAACAGGGGGCGGATGTAGGCGGGCACGAAACCGGGGAAGTCGAAGGCGTTCTTGACGCCCGCGTCGAAGGCGACCTGACGGATGTTGTTGCCATAGTCGGTGACGGGGACGCCGGCCGACTGGAAGTCGAGCATGGCCTGGACGTGGATCGCGCAGGAGGCGCGGGCCGCGGCCTCGACGGCGGCGGGGTCGGAGACGCGCCTGTCCTCCCATTCGGCCACGGTCCAGCCCTGCGGCAGATAGCCGTTGATCAGGTCGTGGGCGCTGGTCTGGTCGGTGACCAGATCGGGGCGGACGCCGCGCCTGACGAGTTCAGGCAATACATCCGCTGCATTGCCCAACAGGCCGACGGATATGGCTTTTCCGTCTGACTTCGCCTGTTCGATCAGGGCCAGCGCTTCATCGAGGGTCTCGGCCATGACATCGAGGTAGCGGGTGCGCAACCGCATCTCGATCCGGCTGCGCTGGCATTCCACGGCGAGGCAGGAGGCGCCGGCCATGGTCGCCGCCAGCGGCTGGGCCCCGCCCATGCCGCCGAGGCCGGCGGTCAGGATCCATTTGCCCGACCAGTCGCCGCCATAGTGCTGGCGCCCGGCCTCCATGAAGGTCTCGTAGGTGCCCTGAACGATGCCCTGGGTGCCGATGTAGATCCACGAGCCGGCCGTCATCTGGCCGTACATCATGAGGCCCTTGCGATCGAGTTCGTTGAAATGCTCCCAGGTCGCCCATTTGGGCACGAGGTTTGAGTTGGCGATCAGGACGCGGGGGGCGTCGGCGTGGGTGCGGAAGACGCCGACCGGCTTGCCGGACTGGACCAGCAGGGTCTGGTCGGGTTCGAGCGCGCGCAGCTCGTGGACGATGCGGTCGAACGAGGGCCAGTCGCGCGCGGCCTTGCCGATGCCGCCGTAGACGACGAGGTCCTCGGGCCGCTCGGCGACCTCGGGATCGAGGTTGTTCATCAGCATGCGCAGGGCGGCCTCGGCGGCCCAGGTCTTCGCGGTCATCTCGAGACCGCGCGGGCTGCGGATGACGCGGGTGTTCGGGGTCTGTTGAGTCGTCATGGCGGCCTCTCTACGCTGCCCGCCCATGACCTTGGAAGACTCAGACGCGCTGGGATGGCGCAGCGTAGCCGATCTGATCGGTGACTGCCCCGATGCGGCGGTGGCCCTGATCGGGGCCGGACTGAATGAACGGTCGCTGACGCCGGGACGATGCGACCTTGGGCCAAAGGCGTTCCGGGCCGTGCTGCCGCGGTTCTCGACCTATGATGTCGAGACCGGCGGCGAGCTGTCGACGCGGGTGCATGACGCGGGCGACGTGGCCCTGAAGGGCGTCTCGCCGGCCGATGCCTTCGGGCCGGTGCGGGATGCGGCGGCGGCGCAGGGGACGCGGGCGCTGACGGTGCTGATCGGGGGCAACAACGCCATCACCCGGCCCGGCGTGCATGCACTGGGGCTTGAGAGGGTCGGGGTGCTGACGCTGGACGCCCATTTCGACCTGAGGGACACCGATCAGGGCCTGACCAACGGCAACCCGATCCAGGCGCTGCTGGAAGACGGGCTGGACGGGCGGCGGATCAGTCAGGTCGGCCTCGCGCCCTTCGCCAATACGAAGCGGGCGCATGAGAAGGCGAAACGGGCGGGGATAGCGGTGCGGACGGCGCGGGAATGCCGGGACGAGGGTCTGGCGACCGTCGTCGGGCAGGAACTGTGGCGGCTGTCGGAGCTGTGCGAGGTCATCTACGTCGATTTCGACATCGACGTGATCGACCGCAGCCAGTGGCCGGCGTCGCCGGGCGCGCGGCCGGGCGGGGTGTCGGTGCAGGACTTCTTCGACGCGACGCGCGTCATCGGGGCGCATCCGAAGGTCAGGGCCGTCGACCTGACGGAATATGATCCCTCGCTGGAGATCGGCGATCTCGGCTCGCTGACGGCGGGGCGGTGGTTCTGCGAGCTGCTGGCGGGGTTCGAGGCGCGATGATCCGCGCGGACAGGCTGATCACCGACTGCCGCCTGGCGACCATGGTCGAAGGCGGCGAGGCCTATGGCGCGATCGAGGACGGGGCGATCCTGATCCGCGAGGGGCGTATCGCCTGGGTTGGACCGCGGACCGATCTGCCCGAGCATACGGCGGCGGAGACCGACCGTCTGGACGGGCGCTGGGTCACGCCGGGGCTGATTGACTGCCACACCCATCTGGTGTTCGGCGGCGACCGGTCGGGCGAGTTCGAGCAACGGCTGAACGGCGCGACCTATGAGGAGATCGCGCGCGCGGGGGGCGGCATCGTCTCGACCATGGCCGCGACGCGGGCGGCCTCGGAGGAGGACCTCTACGCCAGCGCGCGGGCGCGGCTGGCGGGACTGAAGGCGACGGGCGTCACCACGGTCGAGATCAAGTCGGGCTACGGGCTGGACCGCGACAGCGAGCTGAAGATGCTTCGGGTCGCGCGCCGGATCGGGCGCGAGGGCGGGGTGCGGGTGCGCACCAGCTATCTGGGCCTGCATGCGGCGCCGCCGGAGCTCGATCGGGCCGCCTATGTCGATCTGGCGATCGACGACATCCTGCCGGCGGCGCACGCCGAAGGACTGGTCGACGCGGTCGACGCCTATTGCGAACCCATCGCCTTCACCGTCGAGGAGACGGCGCGGCTGTTCGACAAGGCGCGGGCGCTGGGGTTGCCGGTCAAGCTGCATGCGGACCAGCTGTCGGACGGCGGCGGGGCGGCGCTGGCGGCGCGGTATCAGGCCCTGTCGGCGGACCATGTGGAGCACACGACCGAGGCCGGCGTGCGGGCCATGGCCGGGGGCGGGGTGGTCGCCGTGCTGCTGCCGGGGGCGTATCTGATGCTGCGCGAGACGACCCCGCCGCCGATCGACCTGTTCCGGAGGCATGGGGTGGCGATGGCGGTGGCGACGGACTGCAATCCGGGCACCTCGCCGGTCGCCTCGATGACGGCGGCGATCACCCTGGCCTGCGTGCAATTCCGGCTGACGCCCGGGGAGGCGCTGGCGGGGGCGACGCGGATCGCGGCGCGGGCGCTGGGGCTGGGCGACGAGATCGGGACGCTGGAGGCCGGCAAGGCGGCCGATCTGGCGGTGTGGGACATCACGCGGCCGGCGGAACTGGCCTACTGGCTGGGCAAGCCGCTGCTGGAGCGGAGCTATGTCGCGGGGCGGCGGCGGTAGGGCCGAATCCCTGTATCGTGCGTGCAGGAGACCGACATGAGCCGACGCCCGGACGCTATGGAACGCCTGCTGATCGCCGCGCTCGTCGCGACGACCCTGCTGATGGGCGCGGCTACGGTTCTGCTGACCACGACCCTGCTGGGCCGGGCCTAGGGCCGCCAGGTCACCCTGTCGGCGAGATCGGGACGGGGACGTTCCAGCGGGGCCTCAGCCAGCGTTCCGATGTGGACGAAGCCCGCCACCTGCTCGCCGCCGCCGACGTCGAGGATGTCCAGCGCCTGCGGATCGTAGCTGTACCAGTCGGTGATCCAGCTGGCCGAATAGCCCAGGGCGTTGGCGGCGTGCTCCAGGTTCATGCAGACGGCGCCGGCGGACAGCTGCTGCTCCCACTCGGGGACCTTCTGGCTGGGAACGGGGGCCGAGACGACCATGATGGTGACCGGCGCGGCCGTCAGCTTGCCCAGTACGGCCTTCGCCTTGTTCGGCTCCGGCTGGAGGGCGGCCAGCGGAGTCAGGGCCTCCGCCAGTTCGGCGCGGGACTGACGGCCCAGCACCACGAGCCGCCACGGAAACAACTTGCCGTGGTCGGGGCTGCGGGCGCCGAGGGTCAGGATGTCCCCGATCTCTTCGGCGGAAGGGCCGGGTTCGGTCAGGGCCTGGGCCGGGGCCGAGCGGCGGGTCGCCAGCCTGAGGCGCAGTTCGTCGGAAGATGTCGGGGCGGGCAGGGGGTCGCCGAGGGCGAAGCGCGGCAGGGCGGGACGGGTCATGCGGCTCACATGGCGTCGCCCGCGCGAGACGTCAAACGGCCGGCGCCGTTGCGGGACGGGCGGACCCTCGCCATACGCACGCCATGACCGATTCCCGCACCGCCTTCGACGCCGATCGCCCGCTGCCCGCATGGGATGACGGAAGCGACCGGCCGCCGCCCTGGACCGACCATGGCTCGGCCACCGTGTTCGAGAACCCATGGATGCGGCTGACGCGACACGATGCGTCGGCGCCGACAGGGTTCAAGGCGGACTATGTCGTCATGCGGCCGCGCAATCTGTCCGTCGGCGTGCTGCCGGTCCACGACGACGGGACGGTGACCCTGGTCGGCCAGCAGCGGTTCGCCCTGATGAACTGGTCGTGGGAGATGCCCGAGGGCGGCGCGCCGTTCGACGAGGATCCGATCGAGGGCGCGCGACGCGAACTGATGGAGGAGGCGGGACTGGAGGCGGCGACCTGGATTCCCGCCTGCAAGGCCGAGATGAGCAATTCGATCACCGACGAGCGGGCCATGGCCTGGATCGCCTGCGGGCTGACGCCGGTTCCGGTCGCGCCCGATCCGACCGAGATCATCCGTGTCGTCCGCGTGCCGTTCGGCGACCTGCTGCGCGAGATCGGGACCGGCGCGATCCGGGACATGTTCACGCTGGCGACGGCGCTCAGGGCCTACCATATGGCGCGGGAGGGCGAACTGCCGCCCGAACTGGCGAAGGCCATGCTGGCGAGCGTATGATGCAGGCGAAGGAGCCGTTGATGCCCAAGCTTGAAGTCGTCGCCGCACGCACCGAACCGTGGGCCCTGCTGCGCGCCGCGGCCGAGGAGACGGTGCGCGGCGAGCCGCATCTGGCCTCGCAGCTCAACGCGGTGATTCTGTCGCACAATGACCTGGCCTCGGCCCTCAGCTTCCAGATCGCGCGCAAGCTGGGCGACAGCGAACTGGGCGCCATGTCGGTGCGCGAAATCTGCCGCGACGCCTTTGACGCCGATCCGCGTATCGTGGCGTCGGCGGAAGCCGATCTGCAGGCTGTCGCCGAGCGCGATCCGGCGATCAAGTCGCTGTTGCAGCCCTTCCTCTACTTCAAGGGCTTCCAGGCCCTGCAGGCCCATCGGGTGGCGCACTGGCTGTGGGGGCAGGGGCGCGAGGCGCTGGCCTTCCACTTCCAGAGCCGGATTTCCGAGCTGTTCCAGGTGGACATCCACCCCGCCGCGCGGATGGGCTCGGGCCTGTTTCTGGATCACGGCACGGGCATCGTCATCGGCGAGACGGCCGTGGTCGGCGATGAGGTGTCGATGCTGCACGCCGTCACCCTGGGCGGCACCGGCGCCGAGCGCGGCGACCGCCATCCCAAGATCGGCAAGGGCGTGCTGCTGGGCGCGGGGGCCAAGGTGCTGGGCAACATCACCGTCGGCGACTACGCCAAGGTGGCCTCGGGCTCGGTGGTGCTGAAGGACGTGCCGGCCGGATGCACGGTGGCGGGCGTGCCTGCGCGGCTGGTCAACTGCCCCACCGGGGCGACGCCGGCGCGGACCATGGACCATACGCTGGCCGACATCGTCTACGACTTCGTCATCTAGGTCGTCTCTTCTACCCCTCCACCCCTTCGGGGTCCCCCTCCCCATCTGCGATGGGGAGGAGACAGTAATCCGGGGTTTCCCTGCCGGACGGGTTTCTCTAGGGTCCGCGGCTTCACGAGTGATCCCCGAGGCCGACCATGAACACCGCCGACATGAAGCGCGTCGAGACGCACCTGAAGCGCACCTTCAACACGGGCGGCATCATCCTGAAGCCGCGCGGCAAGCCCAGCGACTCGGCCGAGGTCTATGTCGGCGACGAATTCATCGGCGTCGTCTTCGAGGACGAGGACGAGGCCGGCAGCTTCATGTTCGAGATGGCGATCCTGGCGGAAGACCTGCCGCAGGACTGAATTCTCCGGCGCAGGCCGGGCACGAAAAAGCGCCGGTGGAGCGATCCACCGGCGCTTCGTCGTTCAGGCGTCGCGATTTATTTCTTGCCGAAGATCGCGTCGAGCAGGCCGGACAGGAAGCCCTTCTCGGCGGGCTTGGGAGCAGCCGGTTTCGGAGCCGGGGCCGGAGCGGCGGCGACGGGTTTGGGAGCCGGCGCGACAGCAGCGGGTTTCGGCGCGGCGGCCGGAGCAGCAGCCGGTTTCGCGGCGACGGGCTTCGGCGCGACGACCGGCTTGGCGGCGGGCTTCTTCGCGGCGGGTTTGGGGGCCGCCTTCGGAGCCGGTTTGGCGGCGGCCTTCTTCACTGCGGGCTTCTTCACGGCGGCGGGTCTGGGCGCAGCGGCCTTGGCCGGGGCGACGGTTTTGGTCGCCGGTTTGGCGGCGGCCTTCGGCGCGGCCTTCTTCACGGCCGGCTTGACGGCGGCCTTGGGCGCAGCGGCCTTCGCGGCCGGTTTCGCGACGGCTTTCGGCGCAGCGCTCGACTTTGTCGCCGGTTTCGGCTTGGAAGCGGCGGCGGCCGCCTTCGGTTTGGCGGTACTCGGCTTGGATGGTGCTTTAGCCATGGATTCCCCGACCCCTCGGTTCAGTTGGTTGATGCTGGCGGCGGAGCGCACGCCAGCGCGCGCCTCGATTCGATATGATAGCGGTGTTTGAGAAATGTCCGAGTCCGCAGTTCAAATAATCGCCAGAGGCCCGCGGAGCGTCGCCGAAGCCGCCGCCGCATCGCTGGACTCCGATCCGCTCCTTGAAGGCGCCACCTATTCGATCCTCGAGGAAGACGAGGACCGGGGCATATGGCGGATCGACGCCTTTCCCAATGATGAAGACGACGCGCGCGGCATCGAGGCGCGGCTGAAGGCGCACGACGGCCTGACCGTCGTGGTCGAGAAGCTGGCCGACGCCGACTGGCTGGCCATGTCGCTGTCGGGCCTGCCGCCGGTGCGGGCCGGACGGTTCTTCGTCTACGGCGCCCACGATCAGGGCATCGTGCCGAAGAACACGGTGAACCTGAAGATCGACGCCGGCGCCGCCTTCGGCACCGGGCACCACGGCACGACGGTCGGCTGTCTGGTCGCCTTCGACGAACTGCTGAAGCGCGAACGGTTCGAGCGGGTGCTGGACGTCGGCTGCGGAACCGGCGTGCTGGCCATCGCGGCGGCGAAGACCGGATCGAAGGTCGCCGTCGGCACCGACATCGACCAGCCCTCGGTGCGCATCGCCAACGAGAACGCCAAACTGAACCAGGCCAACGCCCGCTTCGTCCACGCCTTCGGCCTGAACGACCGCAAGGTGCGGGGGCAGGGGCCCTACGATCTGGTGTTCGCCAACATCCTCGCTCCGCCTCTGGTGAGCCTGTCGCAGGACATCAAGGAGGCGCTGAGCCTGGGCGGGGTGGCGATCCTGTCGGGCCTGCTGCGGACGCAGGAGCGGCGGGTGTCGGCGGCCTATCTGTCGCGCGGCTTCATCCTCGAACGGCGCATCCATCGCGACGCCTGGAGCGCCCTGGTGCTGCGGCGGGTGGGTTAACGGCGGAACGGAGGCGAAGCGCAGTCGTTGCGGCAGTTCATTGGAGGACTGCCTTGTGACCCAGTACGATCCGAACGACCCGAACTACGTCCCGCCCGGCACGCCGGTCTACACCGAGACCGTGACGACCACCGCGCCGCTTCACACCGAGACCGTGGAAACCACGGTGGTGCGCGAGGCCAACAACACCGGCTGGTGGATCGCCGGCATCCTCGGCGGCCTGGTCATCCTCGCCGTGCTGTGGATCCTGTTCGCACGCGGCGCCGGGCCGCAGTCGGACGAGGCCCTGCTGCAGGCCCAGGCCGATGCGGCGGCGGCCCAGGCCCAGGCGGACTCCGCCCTGATCCAGGGCCAGGTCGCCGGCGCCCAGGCCAGTGTCGACATCGCCCGCGCCGACGCCGCCCGCTCCCAGGCCGAAGCCGTCCGCGCCGCCAGCGAGGCCCGGGCCGCCGAGGCGCGCTCATCCTCGCCGGTGATCATCGAACGCGAGGTCCCGGCGCCCGCGCCGGCCCCGAACGGCGGCGTGACCGTCGTCACCCCGACCTCGCCGCAGAATTGATGCCGCACTCTCCCTCCCCTTCGGGTGAGGGATGTCGGCGCGCAGCGACGACAGGGTGGGGACGGCGCGATGATCCGCCGAGCCGCCCCCACCCGGTCGCTGCGCGACCACCCTCCCCCAAGGGGGAGGGAGAAGTCGGTTTCGGCCTCTCCCCATGACCGTGGCGGTGGTGCTATGCCTCCGCCATGCGCCAGTCCTTCGACGAAACCACCGATCCGTCCTTCGGAGCGAAGCACCTTCCCCGCGTCCGCGCGAAGATGGCCGAACAGGGCCTGGACGGCCTGCTGGTCCCGCATGAGGACGAGCACCAGAACGAATATCTGCCCGCCGCCAACGACCGGCTGGCCTGGCTGACCGGTTTCACCGGTTCGGCCGGCGCGGGCGTGGTGATGAAGGACCGCGCCGCCGTCTTCGCCGACGGCCGCTACACCGTCCAGGTCCGGGCCCAGGTCGACGCCGGCCAGTTCGAGATTCTCGATCTCGATGGCGGCGGGGTGGCGAACTATCTGGAGCGCGCGCCGAAGGGCTCGGTGATCGGCTACGATCCACGGCTGCACAGTCCCGATGCGCTGGCGCGGCTGAAGCGGGCGGCGGCGAAGGCCGGGGCCGAGCTGAAGCCCGTCGAACCCAATCCGCTGGACCTGGCCTGGGCCGACGAACGGCCGGGCCAGCCGGCGGCGCCCGTCGTCCCGCACGAGGATCGTTACGCCGGCGAGAGCAGCGCCTCCAAGCGCGCGCGCATCGGCGAGGCGGTGGCCAAGGCCGGCGCCGACGCGGCGGTCCTGACGGCGCCGGCGTCGCTGGCCTGGCTGTTCAATATCCGCGGGGGGGACGTGATCCGCACGCCCCTGCCGCTGGGGCAGGCGGTGGTGAGGGCCGACGGCACGGCCAGCCTGTTCCTCGACCCGCGCAAGGTCACCAACGAACTGCCCGGCTGGCTGGGGGACGCGGTGACGCTTGAGGCGCCCGAGGCGCTGGAAGGCGCGCTGGACGCCCTGTCGGGCCAGAAGGTGCTGGTCGATCCGGGCCAGTCGTCGGCCTGGTATTTCGACCGGCTGGCGGCCGCCGGCGCGACCGTGGTGCGGGGCATGGATCCCTGCGCCCTGCCGCGGGCCTGCAAGAATCCCGTCGAGATCGAGGGCGCGCGTCAGGCCCATATCCGCGACGGCGCAGCCCTGACCCGCTTCCTGCACTGGGTCGACACCGTGGGGCAGCAAATCCTCCCCGATGAGCGTCAGGTGGCCGAGGCGCTGGAAGGTTTCCGCGAGGCGACCGGGGCGCTGAAGGACCTGTCGTTCGACACCATCGCGGGGGCAGGTCCGAACGGCGCCCTGCCGCACTACAAGCCGGTGACGCGCACCATCCGACGTATGGAAAAGGGCAGCCTGTTGCTGGTGGACGGCGGCGGCCAGTATCTGGACGGCACCACCGACGTGACGCGCACCATGGCCGTGGGCGAGCCGACCGCCGACCAGCGCCGGATGTTCACCCTGGTGCTCAAGGGCCATGTGGCCATGGCCACGGTTCGCTTCCCCGCCGGCACGACGGGGCATCAGCTGGACGCCCTGGCGCGCCTGCCGATGTGGATGCAGGGCTTCGACTACGACCACGGCACCGGCCACGGCGTCGGCTCGTATCTGGGGGTGCACGAGGGGCCGCAGCGGATCGCCAAGGCGGTCAACAGCCAGCCGCTGCTGACCGGGATGATCCTGTCCAACGAGCCCGGCTATTACCGCGAGGGCCACTGGGGCATCCGCATCGAGACGCTGCAGGTGGTGACGCCGCCCGAGCCCGTTCCCGGCGGCGAACGGCCGATGCACGGCTTCGAGCAGCTGACCCTGGCGCCGCTGGACCGCAAGCTGATCGACGTCGATCTGCTGACCCCGGACGAGCGCGCCTATGTCGACGCCTATCATGCCGGGGTGCTGGCCAAGGTCGGGCCGTTGCTGGACGGGGCAGCGCTGGACTGGCTGAAGGCGCAGGCGGCCCCCTTGAAATAAGGCCGAACGGCGCCCATCTCCCGTGAGCCGGCGGATGCGTCGCCGGTCCCCCACATTTCAAGGAGAGCGCTGATGAAGACGCGCACGCTGGGCCGTTCGGGTCCCGAGGTTTCGGCCATCGGCCTGGGCTGTATGGGCATGGCCGCCTTCTACGGCCAGCCGTCGGACGAGGGGCAAGCGACGGCGGTGATCCACCGCGCGCTCGACCTCGGCGTCACCTTCTTCGACACGGCCGAGATGTACGGCCCCCACACCAACGAGATCCAGGTCGGCAAGGCGCTGACCGACCGCCGGGACAAGGCCTTCGTCGCCACGAAATTCGGCATCGGCTACAACGCCGACCGCACGGCCCTGTCCGTCGACGGCTCGCCGGCCAATGTGCGCCGCGCCATCGAGGGCAGCCTGAAGCGGCTGGGGATGGACCACGTCGATCTCTACTATCTGCACCGCGTCGACCCCGACACGCCGATCGAGGAGACGGTCGGGGCGATGGGCGAGCTGGTGAAGGAGGGGAAGGTGCGCTTTCTCGGCCTGTCGGAGGCCTCCCCGGCGACCCTGCGCAAGGGTCATGCGGCGCACCCGATCACCGCCCTGCAGACCGAATATTCCCTCTGGACCCGCGATCCCGAGGACGAACTGCTGGCGACCTGTGAGGAGCTGGGCATCGGCTTCGTGCCCTACAGTCCGCTGGGCCGGGGCTTCCTGTCGGGCGAGATCAAATCGGTCGACGACCTGGCGCCCGACGACTTCCGCCGCTCGAACCCGCGTTTCCAGGGCGAGAATTTCCAGAAGAACATCGACCTGGTCCATGCGGTGGCCGGGATCGCGGCGGACAAGGGCGTGACGGCGGCGCAGCTGGCCCTGGCCTGGGTGCTGGCGCAGGGCGAACACCTGGTCCCGATCCCCGGCACGCGGCGCATCCGGACGCTGGAAGAAAACGTGGCGGCGGTCGACATCGCGCTGACGCCCGAGGATCTGGCGCGCATCGAGGCGGTCTTCCCCAAGGGCGCGGCCGCGGGCCATCGCTACGCCGAGGCGGCGCGGGCGGCCCTGAACCGCTAGCCGGGCGGCGGCGTCGGCGGCGTTCGCCGGGCCGCGAGGCTGGCGTGGGTGGCGCCGGCCAGACCGGCCAGACCCAGATACTCGGGGCCGGACAGGCCGTGGATGATGACGGATCGGGTCACCCGGCGTGCGTGGGCCACGGCCCGCTCGGCCCAGAACGAGAAGTCGGCCGGCTCAAGCGGATGCTGGCCGGCCTCGAAGGCCACGCCCTGAAGGCGGACGCCGCGCAGATCCTCGGGCGAACGGCCGGGGGCCTCGCGCAGCTTGCCGACCACGATGACGCAGAATGGCTTGATCAGCACGGTGACGGCGGCCAGGGCGCTGCCGGGCACGCCCTCGATGTCGCTGATCTCGCAGATGAGGCCCTTTTCGACGCCCTGGGTCGCCTCCTTGAAGCGGGCGATCAGGGGACCGCGGCCGCGCTGGCTGGAGAGGGTCGTGTAGGATACGGGCAGGAAGAGGGTCGGCTGTTTGGCGTTGCCCTGTTCCGAGCGAAGGCGGCTGACGCCGCGCGCGATCGTCGCGAGATCGACCTTCTCGATGTCGGCGGTGGTCAGGTTGCGCTGTTCCTGGGCGTTGAGTTCGATCTCGCCGGGCATGTGCAGGACGCGGCGGACAATCCTGAAGCCGATCTGGGCGAAGGTCTTGAGCTCGAACACCGGTTCCAGATGGCAGGAGACCCGCAGGGTCCGTCCGTCCGCGGCGACGAACGGATTCCAGGATGAGGGGAGTGCATCCGTTTCCGGCTGGACAGGCGGCGGTTCGGATTTGGCCGCCGCGACGGCATAGGCCTGGTCGATCTCGGCGGCGAAGATGCGGCCGCCGCTCAGGCTGGTGACTTCCAGGACGTCGGCGGCCTCCGGCGCGGCCCCGCCGAGGAAATGGGTCAGAAGTTCACGCAGATACAACAGGCAGGACACCTGGCCGCTGAACTTGCCCAGGCCGGGCTGGACCACCAGATAGTCGGTCGGCGACACCCGCTGGAAGAAGCCGCCGCCCTCGAGATGGCGCGTCAGGGTGCGTTCGACGTGGTCGTAGATCTGCTCCTGGCGGCCTTCCCACTTGTCCCCGAGCCGCTCGGCTACGGCGTCCAGGCCGATCAGATTGATCCGGCCTTCTTCCAGCATTCCCGACGCCTGGAAGCGTTCGAGCGTGGGTCCAAGCTCGTGGGTGGAGAAGCGCTCGACGCTCGGCCGGGCCTCCAGCCCGTCGGCGACAAGGGAACTGGCCATGAAGTCATTGAAACCAGAACGGATTATTTATTGGTGAAGTCCTCAGCCGATCAGGGCCAGCCATTCATCCTCGGTCAGCACCTGCACCCCGTGCTTCAGCGCGTCGGCCATCTTCGAGCCCGCGCCCGGTCCGGCGACGAGATAGTCGGTCTTCTTCGACACCGAGCCGGACACCTTGGCCCCGAGGCTTTCGGCGCGTGCCTTGGCCTCGTCGCGGGTGAAGCGTTCCAGCGCGCCGGTGAAGACCACGGTCTTGCCGGCGACTGCGGTGTCGGACTTCGGCTTTTCGGCGTCCTCGATGCGGTCGAGCTCGGCGACGAGCGCGTCGACCATGGTGCGGTTGTGGGTCTCGCGGAAGAACAGGGCCAGCGCCCGGGCCGCGACCGGGCCGACGCCCGAGACGCCGGCGATCTGGCCCAGGCCTTCTGACGGCCCCTCGTCGCGCGCCACTGCAGACAGCCGAACCAGGTCGGCCCAGTCATCAGCCAGGGTCGCCAGTCCCCGCCGGGCGGGCGCAGCGAGACCGGGGAAGGCGAGGGCGATCTTCTGGTCGATCGGCGCCTCGGGCCATGGATCGGCGGCGGGCGGCGTGGCCTCGGCCAGGGTCGCCACCACGCGCGGCGAGACGGCATGGGCCTCGTTCAGCCGGATCCAGTCCTCGCTCGGCATGCCCTCGGCGGCGGCGAGACAGGCGGCCTTGAAGGCGGGCCAGGTCTCGAAGGCGCGGGCAAGAACGATGGACGTCTGTTCGCCGATGTCGCGCACGCCCAGGCCGTAGATGAACCGGTCCAGCGCGATGGTGCGCCGGGCGTCTATGCCGGCGACCAGATTTCGCACGCTGGTCTCGCCATAGCCGTCCTCGGCGCGCAGGGCGTCCAGCTTTTCCGCATCGCGGGCGAGGCGGAAGATGTCGGCGGGCTGGTTGATCCAGCCCCGCTCATGGAAGGCGGTCAGCTGTTTCTCGCCCAGCCCCTCGATGTCGAAGGCGCGCCGGCTGCAGAAATGCTTGAGATGTTCGATGCGCTGGAACGGGCAGGCCAGTTCGCCGGTGCAGCGGCGCACTACCGATTCCTCGCCCGAGGCGTTGGTTTCCTTCACCAGGGCGGTCTTCAGCGGGCAGATGCAGAGGTGCGGAAACTCCCACGGCTCGCCGCGGCCGGGGCGGTCGGCGTCCACGACGCCGAGGATCTGCGGGATAACGTCTCCTGCGCGCTGCAGGGTGACTGTGTCGCCGAGCCGGACGTCGAGCCGGGCGATCTCGTCGGCGTTGTGCAGGGTGGCGTTGCGCACGACGACGCCGCCGACGGTGACGGGATGGAGGCGGGCCACCGGCGTGTGCGAGCCGGTGCGGCCGACCTGGATGTCGATGTCCTCGAGCACCGTCTGGGCCTGCTGCGCCGGGAATTTATGGGCGATGGCCCAGCGGGGGGTGCGGGCGACGAAGCCGAGGCGGGCCTGCCAGTCCAGCCGGTCGACCTTGTAGACCACGCCGTCGATGTCATAGCCGAGCGTGGCCCGGTCCGTTTGCAGGCCGTCGTAGAGCGCCATCAGTCCGGCCGCGTCCTCGACCCGACGCGAACGGTGGTTGACCGGGAAGCCCCACGACCGGAGCGTCTGCAGGGCGTCCCACTGGGTCCCGGCGAATGACGACGACACCTCGCCCCAGGCGTAGGCGAAGAAGCGCAGGGGGCGTTTGGCGGTGATCGCCGCATCCTTCTGACGCAGCGAACCCGCGGCGAAATTGCGCGGGTTGGCGTAGGTGCGCGTTCCAGCCGCCTCCGCCGCGGCGTTGAAGGCGTCGAAGGCGTCATTGGGGGCGTAGACCTCGCCCCGCACCTCGACCACGGCGGGCCAGCCCGAGCCGGACAGACGTTCGGGAACGTCCTCGAGCGTGCGAAGATTGGCCGTGACGTCCTCGCCCGTACGCCCGTCTCCGCGGGTGGCGCCGGTGACCAGCACCCCGTTCTCGTAGCGCAGGTTCGCGGACAGGCCGTCGATCTTGGGTTCGGCGACGAAGGCCACAGGCTCGTCCGCCGGCAGTTTGAGGAATCGGCGGATGCGGGCGACGAAGTCGGCGACCTCGGCCGCGTCGAAGGCGTTGTCCAGCGACAGCATGGGCACGCCGTGCCGGACCGGCGCGAACTGGCTCGAGCCGGCCGCGCCCACGACCTGCGAAGGCGACGCGGGGCCGGTGAGGTCAGGGAACTGCTCCTCGATCTCCAGCGCCCGGCGCTTGAGCGCGTCGTATTCGGCGTCCGAAATCTCGGGGGCGTCCTGACGGTGATAGAGGGCGTCGTGCCGGGCCAGTTCGGCGGCCAGCCGGTCGAGTTCCTCGCGGGCGGCGGACTCGCTCAGCTGATCGACGGGGGTCTCGGACATGCGCAGCTCGCCAGAAGGATTCTTCCGTTGTTCTAGCATCGCCGGCGCGGCTTTCGAGGCCTTGTCGGCGGGTGGGCGGGAATGACAGGGAGTTAATCTGACACCGGCGCCGACGACCGCTAGCCTCGCGCCGTCCCTTCAGGAGCCGTCATGCGTCCCGTTCGTATTCCCGCCCTGTCGCCGCTCGCGGCGGCTCTCTTCCTGTCAGCCTGCGCGAATGCGGCGCCGACTCCCGTCGTCGTGACGCCGCCGGCGCCCCCGGCCATGCACGCCCGGTTGCTGGACGACGTGCGCATCCTGTCGGCCGAAGACATGCAGGGTCGCGACACCGGCGCGCCCGGCGGGGAGATGGCGCGCAACTACATCGTCGGACGACTGGAAGCCCTTGGCGTCGCGCCGCCGCCGATGGGCCGGATGCAGCCGTGGGAAATGCAGGGCCGCACCCGGGCGGGAGCGAAGACCTGGAACGGCGTCAATGTCATCGGCCTGATCCCGGGAGCCCGCGTCGCCAACCGCTATATCGTCGTTACCGCCCACTACGATCACGTCGGGGTCAACGCCGAGGGCCAGGTCTTCAACGGAGCGGACGACAACGCCTCGGGCGTCGCCACCATGCTGGCCCTGGCCGCGGACCTGAAGCGGGAGGCTCCTGACCACAGCGTGCTGATCGTGGCCCTCGACGGCGAGGAACGCGGGCTGCTGGGAGCGAGGCATTTCGTCGAGGCGCCGCCGGTGCCCCTGACCTCGATCGCCATGAACCTCAATTTCGACATGACCGCGCGCGCCGAGACCGACGGCAAGCTGTGGGTCACCGGCACCTACCAGAACTCCGCGTTCCGGCCGATCCTGGAAGCCATTCCCGCCAACGGCGCCGTCGCCCTGGCCTTCGGCAAGGACACGCCGCAGGACACCGGCGAGGACAACTGGGTCGAGTCCTCGGACCATGCCGCCTTCCACCGGGCCCAGATTCCGTTCCTCTACCTGGGGGTCAACTACCACCCGGACTATCACCGCCCATCGGATGATTTCGAGCGCATCACGCCGTCGGTGTTCATCAGCGCGACCGAACTGTCGATCGCGTCGTTCCGGGCGCTGGACGCCGCGCTGGACCGCTAGTCGCGAGCGCGTTTCGGTCGCAAAGATCGGGCTTGAAAAGCCTGCGCTGAGGTCGTTTGGTCCGGGAGATCGGAGGCGACCCCATGACCGCAATCCACCGGCCGACCATGGATCTCTCCATGGTCCAGAAAATCCGCAAGGCGGCCGTGCTCGCCGCTCTCGCGGGCCTTGTCGGGCTCGCCCTGGTGACCCAGTCGATCGGCGGGGTCGACAGCGAATGGCATGAGCATGTCGAGAGCGCGGGATTCGTCGCCATGATCCTGGCGATCGTCGGCCGGGCCTGGTGCTCGCTCTATATAGGCGGACGCAAAAAGGCCGAGATCGTCGACCGGGGCCCCTATTCGATCAGTCGCAACCCGCTGTATATCTTCAGCTTCGTCGGCGCGTTCGGCATCGGAGCCCAGAGCGGCAGCGTCACCATCGGCCTGATGTTCGTTCTCGCGGCGATGGCCGTCTTCTACCTGACGGTGCTGCGTGAGGAAGCCTTCCTGGAGCGGGAGTTCGGGGCGGTCTATGCCGCCTACAAGGCCCGCACGCCGCGCTTCTGGCCGCGCTTCTCGCTGTGGAAGGACGAGGAACAGCTGACGATCCGGCCAGCCCTGTTCGTGACCACGATCCGCGACGGTCTGGTGTTTCTGCTGGCCATTCCGGTGTTCGAATTGATCGACGCCGGACAGGCGGCGCACTGGCTGCGGGTCGTCGCGCGTCTGCCTTGACGGTGGACAGCGGAGCGCGGGCGTGGTCCGGTCCGCGGCGAACACCCGAGGGACAATGATATGCGACATCTGATCGGCCTTGCCGCGGGGCTCCTGATCCTGTCGGCCTGCGACCGTCCCGCCAAGCCGGCCGATGCGCCTGCGGCTCCCGGAGCTTCGGCCGCCCGGGCGTTCAGCTATGCTGCGACGTCGGACCTGTCGGGCTTCTACATGCCGGTGAGCGAGGTCCGTCTGGGCAAGTGGAGCTTCGATCACGTCTTCATCGGCCAGTCGGCCGAGTTCCAGGAGTGGACGGGCGCGGACACCGAGGCGACCTTCGCGCCCGTCATGCTGCAGTTCAAGGACGAGACCAGTCCGATGGTGGAAACCGAACTGGGCGAAACCCGAAGCATCGCCCCGCGGGTTCTGCCCACCCGCTACGCCGTGTCCGACGACCGGATCGAGTTCGAGGGGACATCGCCCGAACTGGGCGCCGTGCGCTTCGAGGGGCGAATCGACCAGGGCGTTCTGGCGACCTCGCGGCGCAACCTGGGCGATGAGGGCGTCGTGGTGACCGGAACCCTGACCGCCGCCGGCCAGACCGTGCGGGACGTGCGCCTGCGCTGGTGGATGGGCGACTGACCGGGCGTCAGCCGCCGTTGCGGATATCCAGCTTCAGACCCATGGCGTCGGCCAGGGCCTTGCCGCGTCGCCGGGTCTGCTCGCCCAGCAGCACGTCGGCGTAGCCGTCGGCCGCCGTCAGGACGAGGGTCCCGCTCTCGACCGCGGCGCGGGCGTTGACCAGCAGTTGCGGCGCGCGGCCGGACAGGTCGCAGGCCAACCGGATGGCGAGCCCCAGGGCGCGGGCCCCCTGCCGCTGTTCCTCGGTCAACAGGCGCGTGACGGTGTCCGGCTCGGGCGTGCCGGTCGGGCCGCCGTATCGGGCGTTGACCGCCGTAGCCAGCCAGGCGCGCTCGGCGTGAGTCTGGCCCGGGACCGGCGCCCGCAGCACCTGGTCGAAGGCCAGTTCGACACGGTGGTCCGGATGCAACCGGGCCCCCAGATCCGCCAGCCGGCAGGCCGCGTCCGCCAGCACGTCGTCGCGGACCTTGTCGAAAGTCACCGGCATGGCCGCGAGCAGGGGCGCGATCCAGCCCTTGAGCGCGCCGGGCAAGGTCGGAGAAATGCCCTGCCGGGCGCCGAGAGCCGACGAGCCCGCCAGCAGGGGGTCTGCGGCGGCGATCTCGGGCTCAAGCGCCTCATACAGCATGCCTTCGCGCACGCCCCAGGCCGAGGCGACGACCCGTTTGAGTTCCAGCCGCTCGACCAGCGCCTCCAGAACAAGGGCGGCGTGGGGCAGGATTTCCGACCGCTTCTTCGAGACGCCCGGCCATTTTTCGAGTGAGGCCTTCGACGCCCGCGCGACCAGCCCGGCGGTGGCCAGCACCTCATCGGCGCTCATGGCGTACTGATGGACGATGCGCAGGGGATAGCCGTTCATTTCCATGTGCACCTGGGCCAGCGTCCGCCAGGCCCCGCCCACGGCGTAGAGGGTGTCGGCCTTGAAGTCCGCGACCGGCTTCAGCCGTTTGGCGATCGCCTCACGCAGCCGGTCGGCGTCGAAGCCGCGTTCGTCAGCCAGGGCGAACGGGCCGAGGGGCAGGGTCACGCCGCGCCCGACCTCGCCGTTCGAGATGCGCACAAGCTCCAGACTGGAGCCGCCCAGATCGCCGGCGACGCCTTCGGCGCCGGGTATGCCGGCCAGGACGCCGAGGGCGGCGTAGCGGGCCTCCTCCTCGCCCGACAGGACGCGGATTTGCAGTCCGGTTTCGGCGGCGACCTTGTCGCAGAAGGCCCGTCCGTCCGCGGCTTCGCGGACCGCCGCCGTGGCCGCGACGAACACCAGGGCGGGGCGCACGCCCTCGATGACCGCGGCGAACCGCTTCAGCGCCGTCAGGGCCTGGGCCGCGCCCTCGACGGACAGCTGACCCGTGACGGCCAGATCGCGGCCGAGCCCGGCCAGGACCTTTTCGTTGAACACGGTCCAGATGGCCCGGCCTTCGAGCCGGTACAGGACCAGGCGGACCGAGTTGGAGCCGATGTCGATCGCCGCGACGTCGCGGGGCGCGCCGATCGCCGACAGCAGGGCCGCGGACATCAGCGCTTCTTCCGCGAGGGTTCGTAGCTGAGCTGGCCGGGCAGGGTCTTCACCTTGCGGCCCCGGCCCGACAGGCTGGGGTTGGTCATGAAGTATTTGTGGGCCGAGAAGGGCCGGTCCGGATCGGCGGGCTGAACCCGCTGATAGGCGCCGTCGGCGGACAGCACCCAGCTCTGGGCGTCGTCCTTGAGATTGGCGACCATGATCTGGTCCAGCACCTGGTCGTGGACGGTGGCGTTGAGCACGGGGGTCATGAGCTCGACCCGACGGTCCAGGTTCCGGTTCATCCAGTCGGCGGACGAGATGAAGACCCTGGCCTTGTTGTGCGGCAGGTCCCGGCCGTTGGCGAAGGCGACGATGCGGGCGTGCTCCAGGAAGCGGCCGACGATCGACTTGACCCGGATGTTCTCGGACAGGCCCTCCACGCCGGGGCGCAGGCAGCAGATGCCGCGCACGATCAGCTCGATGCGCACGCCCCACTGGCTGGCGCGGTACAGGGCGTCGATGACCTGCGGGTCGACGAGGGAGTTCATCTTGGCCCAGATGGCGGCGGGCTTGCCCTGGGCCGCGGCGGCCATCTCCTTGCCGATCAGGTCGATCAGGGTGGTCTTCATGTTCAGCGGCGAGACGACCAGCGCCTCCAGCTCGTCAGGCTGGGCGTAACCGGTGATGTAGTTGAACACCCGCGAGGCGTCGCGGCCCAGCATGGGGTCGCAGCTGAACAGGCTCAGATCGGTGTAAACCCGCGCCGTCACCGGATGGTAGTTGCCGGTCCCGAAGTGGCAGTAGGTCCTCAGGGACTCGCCCTCGCGCCGCACGACGACGCTGAGCTTGGCGTGGGTCTTCCATTCGACGAAGCCGAAGACGACGTGGACGCCCGCCCGCTCCATGGCCCGCGCCCAGCGCAGGTTAGCCTCTTCGTCGAAACGCGCCTTGATCTCGACCAGGGCGGTGACGTTCTTGCCGTTCTCGGCCGCCTCGATCAGGGCGGCGACGATGGGGCTGTCCTTCGAGGTGCGGTACAGCGTCTGTTTGATGGCGATGACGTTGGGGTCGCGCGCGGCCTGGCGCAGGAACTGGACCACCACGTCGAAGCTCTCGAACGGGTGGTGGATCAGCATGTCCTTCTCGCGGACCGCGGCGAAGATGTCGCCGCCGTTGTCGCGCACCCGCTCGGGATAACGGGGCTCGTAGCCCTTGAACTTCAGGTCGGGGTGGCCCGAGGGTATCAGGTCGGCGACCTGGGCCAGGCCCAGCATGCCGGCGACCAGGACCACGTCCTGCGGCGCGGCGTCCAGTTCGTTGGTGATGAAGGTGCGCAGATCGTCTGGCATGGACGCCTCGATCTTGATGCGCACGACCGAGCCGAGACGGCGCTGCTTCAACGCCTCCTCGAACTCCATGACCAGATCCTCGGCCTCCTCCTCGATCTCGATGTCCGAGTCGCGGATCAGGCGGAAAACCCCGCGCTCCAGCACGTCGCAGCCAGGGAACAGGTGGTCGATGAACAGGGTCAGCAGGCTTTCCAGGCTGACGTAGCGCTTCTTGCCGGGGCTGGACCGGCCGTCGGTCGCCAGCGGCCAGAACCGCTTCACCTGGGTCGGCACCGGCACCAGGGCGTAGAGGGTGCGGTTGTCCGACCGCCGCTTCAGCTTCAGCGCCAGCGAGAAGCCGAGATTGGGCAGGAAGGGGAAGGGGTGGGCCGGGTCGATCGCCATGGGCGTCAGCACGGCGAACAGCTGGTTGAGGAACTCGGGCTCCAGCCGGTCCCGTTCGGTCTTGCTGATCCTGTCGGCGTCGACCACCTCGATGCCGGCGATGGTCAGTTCCTTGCGCAGCTTGCGCCAGCGCCGCTGCTGCTCGGCCATCAGGGCGCCGGCGGCGACATTGACCTTGTCCAACTGTTCGGCGGGCGTCAGGCCGTCGGCTGACAGCACCCGCACCCGCTCGCGGACCTGGCCCTTCAGCCCGGCCACGCGGGTCATGAAGAATTCGTCCAGGTTGTTGGCCGAGATGGACAGGAAGCGCAGCCGTTCCAGCAGCGGGTGGGCCGGATTGGCGGCCTCTTCCAGCACCCGGCCGTTGAAAGCCAGCCACGAGATTTCGCGGTTGAAGAAGCGGGTGGGCGACTGCATCAGCTCTTCGGACAGATGCAGCTGCGGCGCGCGCGAGGACGGGACCTCCTCGCCCCGGGTCTTGTCGCTGATCGCCGCGTCGGTCATGCGCCGGTTCTGGCGTGTCGCGCGTCTCGCCGCAACCTCGTTCCGGATACGGAAACGCCGCCGGATCGTGCGATCCGGCGGCGCTTCTTCCGTAGGCTGACGAACTACCAGCGCCAAGCGTCGTAGATGACCTCGATGATGTAGCCGTCGTAGGCGTCGATCAGATAGATGTGGTTGTCCACCAGCACCCAGCGCGTGCCCTCGGGCGGATAGCCGAGGCCGTAGGTGCGCCAGTCGTTCAGCTGATAGCGCCAGAAGATCGAGGGCAGGTACTGGCCCTCGTAGTAGCGCTGGCCCCAGTAGTTGCGCGGAACCTGGTAATAGCCGTAGCCCGGCGCGAAATAGAAGCCGATGCGCAGGCCGTTGTAGCCCCGGAAACGGCGGTCGTTGCGCCACCAGTCGGACCGGTGGCTGCGGTTCCAGTCGCGCCGCCAGGAGTCGCTGCTGAAGCGCTGGCGGAACTCGCGGTATTCGCGCCGGTCCTGACGGTTTTCGCGACGGTCCTCACGGCGATCCTGGCGGTTCTCCCTCCGGTCTTCGCGTCGATCCTGACGGTTCTCGCGACGCTCCTCGCGGTCTTGCGGCGGCGTGTGGGGGCGGTCGTCGCGACGCTCCCGCCGCTCTTCGCGGCGGTCCTGGCGGTTCTCCTGACGGTTCTGCTGCCGCGCCTCACGGGCGCGGGCGTCGAGAATGTCCTGGTTGTTGCGGAACAGGGGCTGGTTCGGATCGCGAGGAGTCCCGGGCTGGCGCGCTTCCTGCCGGTTTTCCCGCCGCTCCTCGCGACGCTCCTGCCGGTTTTCCTGCCTTTGCTCGCGGTTCTGCGGCGGCTCGGGGCGCGCCTCCTGGCGGCTTTCGCGCCGCTCTTCGCGGCGTTCCTGCCGGTTCTCGCGCCGCTCTTCGCGTCTCTCGCGCGGAGCCTCGGCCTGGACCGGAGCGTCGGGGATGATGCGTTCCCCGCCGTTCTGGCGGGCGGCGCCGCGTCGGCCGCCGCCCCGTTCGCCGTCCTGGGCCAGGGCGGTGAGCGGCGCGGCCGCGGGCACGGCGAAGGCCGCCACGGCTGCGGCCATCATCAGAGTGCGTTTCATGGTCTCGGTCTTTCCCCGCACGTCCCTGTCAGACGGCTTGATTGAAACGTCGCGCCAGGTCGATGAACCGTGACTGAACGAACGCCGTTGCAAGGTTAACTTTCGGATAGAAAACGCCCCGCAGCCAAGGCCGCGGGGCGCTTCCCGGACGATGCCCGAGGGCTAGAATGCGCCGGACAGGACGCTGGCGATCAGGCCCGTGGCGACGGCGATCATGACAATGTCGTTGCCGGCGTGAACGTAGCGGTAGCCGCGCGGGGCCGGACCCAGGCCATAGACGTACGGATCGCGAACGTAGTAGCCGCGATAGGCCGGGGGCAGGTAGCCGCCGCGCTGCCAGCGATAATTGTAGTAGCGCGGCTCGACCCGATAGTAGCCGTAGCTGGGGGCGTACCAATAGCCGCTGCGGACGCCGCGATAGTCGCGGAAGTCGTCCCGGCCGCGCCACCAGTCGCGATTGCTACGGTCCCACCGCCGGTCGCGGCGGAAGTCCCGGCGGTCCTCACGGCGTTCCTCGCGGAAATCGCGGCGATCGTCGCGCCGGTCCTGACGGAATTCCCGGCGATTGTCGTACTCGCCGCTGCGCCAGTCGCGCCGGTCGTCGCGCCGCTCCCGGCGATAGTCCTGGCGGTCGTCGCGCCGGTCCTCGCGATACTCGCGGCGGTTCTCGCGGCGGTCGCCGCGGCTCTGGGCCTCGGCGGCGAGCGGGGCGGCGGTGGCCAGCACCAGCCCGAGCACGGCTGCCCTGGTGAAGCGGTTCATGGTCGTCTCTCCGGCTGGACGGAGACTGGCTGCCGTCCGTTAATCACGACGCGACGCTCATCCCCTGCGGATGAATGCGTCCTGAACGCGTCTGTCAGGTGCGCTGTTGTGCGAGGCGTCGCGGACGCCCACCTGAGATCCTGCCGTTTCAGGAGCGCCGAATGACCCGTCCGATCGAACTCTGGTACTGGCCCACCCCGAACGGCTGGAAGATCTCGATCGCCCTTGAGGAAATGGGCCTGCCCTACGAGATGAAGCCGGTGAACATCGGCGCCGGCGACCAGTTCGCCCCGGCGTTTCAGGCCATCAGCCCCAATGGCCGGATGCCGGCCATCGTGGACCCCGACGGGCCCGACGGTCGGCCGCTGTCGATCTTCGAGTCGGGGGCGATCCTCCAGTATCTCGGCGTGAAGTCCGGCCGCTTCTATCCGCAGGACCCGCGCGGCAAGGTCGAGGTGGACCAGTGGCTGTTCTGGCAGGTCGGGGGACTCGGGCCGATGGCGGGTCAGACGCACCATTTCCGACAATACGCGCCGGCCCTGATCAAGGATCAGCGCCAGATCGCCTATGGCGTCCGCCGCTACACCGACGAAACGCACCGGCTTTACGGCGTGCTGGACCGAAGACTGGCCGACCGTGACTTTTTGGCCGGCGACTATTCCATCGCCGACATGGCCAGCTGGCCATGGATCCTGCCCGAGCTTCAGGGGCAGAACCTCGACGAATTTCCGCACCTCTCGGCCTGGATGAAGCGGGTCGGCGAACGGCCGGCCGTGATCGCCGGCCGGGCGCTGGGCGAGGCCCTGCGGGGCAATCTGGCGTCCTCGGGCAAGTCTGCGGAGGCGGCGCGCAAGGTCCTGTTCGGTCAGCGGGCCCGGTGATTTTTCGTTAGGCGGTATGACTCAGGGATTTACGAGAGATTTCAGAGGTCTGAATCGGTTCGAGAGTATTCATTTTCGTTTTACTGAAAAGCTTGGCGGGCCGTTTCGCTGTTAACTTTAACTTCAAACCGCGGGTATTTGATCGCTGTCAGAGGGCAGGGCCAGAACGGCCCAAAACCCGGGAGACACGGTGATGAACGCGCAAGAAATGGCGCCGGAAATCGATCAGGAGCAGGGCCAGAATTCTGGGCTCCCCCTGCCCGCCGCCGACATGAGCGGCGACGATCTGTTCCGGCTGGGCATGATGTATTCGAGCGGCCAGGGCGGTTGCCCGATGGACCGCGTTTCGGCCCATATGATCTTCAACCTCGCCGCCATGAAGGGCAGCATCGAAGCGCGCGTCTATCGCCGCGAGATGAGCCAGGAGATGGAGCAGGACGAGATCGCCGAGGCCCAGAAGGCCGCCCGCCGCTGGATCGACGCCGGAGTCGTCTCGCTCGCGGCCTGAGGCTGACGGTCGCGCCGGCGCGCAACAGCGAACCTATACGCGCCTGAACCGTTCAGCTTCCATGCTGGGGAATTTTCTTCTCGACGCGCTGGAGCCCGACGACCTGGCGCGTTTGCGACCCCACCTCAGCCCGGTCGAACTCAAGGCCGGCGATATCATCTATTCCCCCGGGGACGAGGTGGCCCAGGTCTGGTTTCCGCTGGGAGGGCTCCTGTCCATCCTCTCGGTGCTCATCGACGGAACCCAGGTGGAAAGCTCGGTCGTCGGGCGCGAAAGCGCCGTAGGATTTGTCGAGGCCTGCGGCGGCGGCGTCAGCCACTCGCTGATCATCTCGCAAATGAGCGGCCGGGCTCTGCGCGCGCCGGCGGCCCGATATCGCGAGGCCTTCAACGAGAGCGTTCAGCTGCGGAAGGCCGTCAACCAGCACATTGAACTGCTGCTGGCGGAGGCGCGGCAGGAGATCGCCTGCCACGGCGCCCACCAGGCCCCTGCGCGCCTCGCCCGCTGGCTGCTGGTGTGCCTGGACAAGGCTGGATCGAGCGAGATCCAGATGACGCAGGAGTTTCTCGCGACCATGGTCGCCGCCCAGCGCACCACCATTTCCGCAATCGCCAGCCAGATGCAGGCTGACGGCCTGATCCGTTACGTCCGTGGAAAGATCGCCATTCGCGACGCCGCCGGCCTCGAGCGGCGGGCCTGCGAATGCTACGCGACGATGAAGCATTTTCGCCGCGTGTTGGGCCAGCCCGGCGCCGGGCCCGCGCGGGCCGGACTGGAGGCGGCGGAGCAGGCCGTCTCGAGGCCCTAGAAGCTCTGATACTGCCCGCCGAGGGCGTAGGTGAAGCCGACGGGCAGGGCGTTGCGGAACAGGGTGACGAAATTCGCCACCTCGCCCAGCGTTGATCGCGGCACGAAGATGATGTCCCCCCGCCGCAAGGCCACCACCTCGCCCCGCCGGGGCCGCAGATCCACCGCTCGCATCATCCGCACGCCGCCCGGCCCGCGCCGGATCAGCGCCGCTTCGCCCTGTTTCGCGGTGGGCAGGAAGCCGCCGGCCTGAATGACCGCCTGATAGGCGTCGATGTCGCCGGGCATGTCGTAGACGCCGGGAGTCCGGACCTCTCCGTCGACCCAGACCTTCAAGGGTCCAGCGGTTTTCAGCGTCACCTCGACCACGGGCCGACGCAGCTGACTGGCGTAGGCGGCCGAGGCGTCGGCCTCCAGTTCGGCGATGGTGCGGTCGGCGGCCATGATCTGGCCGACCAGCGGCAGCGAGATGCGCCCGTCCGGCCCGACCTTCTGCGTCCGCGTCAGCTCGACCGCCGTGGGCGTGGCGATCTCGATCTCGTCGCCGGGATAGAGAACGTATTCCGGCTCGGTCTCGGTCCAGTCGGCGAAGCCGATCTCGGGGAAGGAGGTCCGGCCGACATTCTGCACGCGATCGCCGCCGGAATCCCGGGGCAGGGGCATGCGGTCGCCATATTCGCCGCCGGTGAGACTGCTCGCCACGCCGCCGCAGCCGCCGGCCATCGCGCCCGCCCCGACAAGGCCCAGCAGCATCAGGCGGCGGTCGATGGACATGGCGGATTCGTTCCTCAAGGCGACGTTGGAAGCAGCGTCGTCGCTTATGGGTAACCGCTGGTTAACGCCGGTAGCCCAAGGCTTGGCGGGTCAGTCCTGTTCCATGGAATCAGTCCGCCGCATGCGTACGACGGCCTACACCACAGTCCGCCCGCGCTACGGCTTCTTCGACGTCGTCGGCCTGCTGTTCCGCGAACTGCTGCTGATGGTCGTTATCTTCCTTCTGGTGTTTGCGATCGGGACGGCGGCGATCCTGACCCTCAAGAAATCCTACACCGCGACCGCCAGCGTCTACGCCGGCGCCGGATCGGAATATGTCTATCAGCCGCGCGTCGGAGCCACCGAGCGCGCCCAGCCGCTGGAGGCGGACGCCGTGGCCCAGTCGGAGGCCGCCATCCTCGGCAGCCTCGAGGTCAAGCGCCGCGCCGTTCGGGCCGTCGGCGCGGACACCGTGCTGGGTCCTGACGCCGCGGGTACGCCGGCCGAGAAGGAAGCGGCGGCCCTCAAGGTCATCGATTCCAGCCTCGGAGTCGGGGTGACGGCGGGCAGCGCCATCATTTCGGTGTCCTACAAGTCCGACGACCCGGTGCGCGCCGCCCAGGTGCTGAACGCCGTGGTCGACCAGTATCTGGTGCAGCGCCGGGTCGTGTTCAGCGACCGCAGGACCCCCGCCATCGCCCAGCAGCGCGAGGCGTTCGAGGAAGACCTCGCCCAGGCCGATGCGGCCTATCAGGCCTTCATGCAGTCCAACGCCATCGGCGACTTCGCCACCGCCAAGGCGACCCTGGCTGCGACCTACCAGACCACCTACGCCGAGGCCCTGTCGCTGCGGGCGCAGCTGAACCAGGCCAGCCAGCGGCTGTCGACGCTGGAGTCCCAGCTGGCCCAGCAGCCCGCCGAGGTGGTGCTGCAGCAGGACCTGAACGTCTCGGCCCAGGACCAGATCCTGCAACTGCGGACCCAGCGCGAGGCCCTGCTGTCGCGCTATACGCCAGACGCCCAGCCGGTGAAGGACATCGAACAGCAGATCGCCGACCTGCAGGCCTATGTCGCCACGGGCACGACGGTGGGGGCCAAGGAGGTCCGCACCGGGCCCAGCACCGTCTTCACCGCGATCGAGACGGCGCGGATCACCGCCGCCGCCGACCGCGACGGCCTGGCCGCGCGGCTGGCCGTGGCCAACGGCCAGCTGGACCAGATCCGCTCCCGCCAGGCCGAACTGACCCGGCTGGAATCGACCAACGCCAACCTCGCCGGCAACCGCGAGGTCCTGACCGCCAACATTCGCGACTTCCAGCAACGCGAGAGCGCCGCCCGCGCCGACAGCGCCCTTGTCGCCGCCGGGGCCGACAATGTCACCGTCATCGAACGCGCCGAGGCGCCCACGAAGGGGACCAGCCTCAAGGCCCCGTTGCTGGCCCTCGTCTTCCTGTTCGCCGGCTTCACCGCCCTGTGCGTGGGCCTGCTGCGGATCTTCACCCGCAAGGGCTATGTCACGCCCGCCTCGACGGGCCGGACGCTGGAAATGCCGGTCCTGGCCGTCGCGCCGATGAAGGCCGCCCGGTGATCCCGCAAGCCATGGTAGCGTAGGGGCCTGTAGCCGGGCGCGTAGCGATTCGATGGTCGATCTGACAACCGAAATGGCGGCTCTCTGGGCCGCGCTGGGGCCGGCGCCCGGCCATCGCGGCCGCGTGGTGCAGATCGCCGCCGCCAACTCGGGCGAGGGGGTCTCGACGGTGGCCCGGGAATACGCGCGCCTGGCCGCCGTGCGCGCGCGCCGTCCCGTCTGGCTGATTGACGCCGATCTGTCCCAGCAGGGCCAGATGGAAGCCGTCGCGGCCGAGCCCGACCGGTTCGGCGCCCTGGGCAAGGCGGCCATCGCCACGCCGGACGGATCGATCTTCTTCGCCGTCACGCCGCGTCTGATGGACCGGGCCGGCAAGCCGGTGCATCCGGCCCGCCTGATGACGGCGCGCCCCTGTCTGGGCGGACGATTGTGGGTCACCCGGTTCGCCGCCGAACACCTGCGGTCCGGGCAGCGCGCCGAGGCCGTGGGCGACGCCCGCTACTGGGACGCCCTGAGGAAACACGCCGACACAGTGGTGATCGACGCACCCGCGGCCGACCGCAACGACATGGCCATCACCCTGGCGCCGTTGGTGGATTCCACCGTGCTCGTCGTCGCCGCTGAAAGCACGGCCGCGAACGAACCGCTGATGCTGCGCGACGAGATCGAGGCGGTGGGCGGCCGGATCGCAGGGGTCGTGGTCAACCGCTCGACCTACAAGCCGCCGGCCTTCCTGAAGCGGCTGACGGGCTAGGCGGCGGCGTCCAGCCGGGCCAGCTCCCGCGCGCCGTAGAACTGCGGTTCGAATCCCTTGGTCCAAAGCACCTTGCCCAGACCGCGCGCGGCGCGGTCGTACATCTCGGCGCGTCCGGGCCGGGCCGCGAGGGTCAGGGCCGCAGCCGCCGCGCCCCAGACCACGGTCTGGGCCACGCCGATCAGCATCCAGCGCGTTACGCCCGGCCAGTTCCCCGCCGCCGCCGCCGTCTGGCTGGGTCCCTGTCCATAGGCGAAGGCGCGGGCGAGGGCGTATTTCAGCGTGGCCCGGTGCGCCGGGGCGAACTCCTCGACGCGGGCGTCGGCGGCCCAGCCGAAACGGCCGCCGCGCGCCGCCAGGGCCGCGAACAGGGCGTCGTCCTCGCCGCCCGCCTGGTCGGCCGCGACATTGAAGGGCGCTGGCCCCGGCAGGGCGGTGGCGCGCAGCAGCAGTGAGTTGCCGCAGCCGTACGGCTCGGCGATCAGGCCCGTGCGGTCCGGCCCATCGCGGCCGAAGAAGCGCTCCAGATAGGCTTGCAGCCAGGCCTCGGCTCCCGGCGCCCGGCCGGTGATCGGGCCGAACACAGCGTCGGCGCCGGTCTCGGCCCGGGCCCTGAGCAACGCCCGCAGCCAGCCGGGAGCGGCGGCCTCGTCATCGTCGAGAAAGGCGATCAGCGGGGCCCCGGTCGCAGCCAGTCCGGCGTTTCGCGCCGTCGCCACGCCGGGGGTTGGGGCATGGCGGTAGATCAGCGGCCAGGGGGAGAAGGCGCGCAGCCTCTCCGTCAGCGTCGCCGCCGAGCCCTGCGGGTCGTTGTCGACGACCACGATCTCGGCCACGCGGTCGGCCACCCCGGTCTGGCCGAACAGCGACCGCAGCGCCCGTTCCAGGCTTTCGGGCCGGCGCAGGGTCGGAACGATGATGGCGACGTCGCCCATCACACCGCCTCCGCATAGAGGGCGGCGCGATACAGGCGCAGCGAGAAGGCTCGCGCGGCGACCGGCAGCCAGCCGGCCTCGGCCGCCCCGCGCACGGCGCGGCGCAGCAGCGGCAGGCCGGGCAGCCGCTTCAGCAGTTTCGCCGCCCTGTAGCTGGGATAGTTCGCGACCACGTCGGGATGGCGCTGGACCATGCGTCCGAAATTGGGGGCCGACTGCTCGTATTTGCCCGCCAGCGCCGTGACCGTGTCCAGCCCCATGTGGGTGGCGGGATTGTCGATGTGCACGACGGCGAACCGGCGCGACACGCGCATGGCCCATTCCACATCCTCCCAGCCCCAGCCGGTGAAGCCGGGATCGAAGGCTTCGAACCCGAACACGTCGCGGCGGACCAGCAGGTTGGAGGTGTAGACGTATTTCTCGGGCTGTTTCGCCCGCTCGGCGCAAGGCACGCATTCCGATTTCGCCGCCATGGCGCGGTGGACCCGGAAGCGGGCGTCGGTCGGGGCCTGCAGCAGGGAAAAGCCGCCGAAGGCCACGGCGGGATCGCTGGAGGCGACCAGCGCCGCCCAGTCGCGCAGGAAGTTCGCATGATCGGGCCGCATGTCGCTGTCGAGAAACAGCAGCGAGCCGCCGCGCGCCGAACCGGCCAGACGGTTGCGGCCGATGGCCCGGCCCTCGTTGGCGGGCAGGGTGATCAGGCGCACGGGCAGGGCCATGGCGTCGAGTTGCGCCGTCAGCCGGCGCGTCAGGGCCGGATCGGCGGTGCCGTCGTCCAGCACGATGACCTCGACCGCTCCGGCCAGCGCCCCGGCCTCCGTCTCGAGCGCCGTCAGCAGGTCCGTCGGATCATCGCGCAGAAAGGGGGTGAGCACGGACAGGGCGGGACGGGCGACAGCCCAGGCGGCGTTGTCGTGGATGTCGGCCCGTGCGCTCACGCCGCGGCCCTCCGGATGCGGAACTGCGTCAGCAGGCGCAGGGCGACGTCCCGGACGCCGGCCGCATTCAGGGTCAGGGCCGCCGCCGCATAGACAAGACCGCCCACGGAGGCGTCCAGCGCCAGCTCGGGGAACCCTCCGGGCGCGGGCAGGCGGGCGACGACCAGCGCCATGATGCCGGTGGCGATCGCGCACCGGACCAGACTCTCCCACGGGATGGGCAGGGCAACGACCCTGCGGCCGATCATCATTGTCGCGATCAGGCCCAGGGTGAAACTCGCCGCCGTGGCCCATGCCGCGCCCATGATGCCGAAACGCGGCACCAGGACCAGGTTCAGGACGACATTGGCGCCCGCCGGGATCGCCATGGCGATCAGCAGCCGCTTCGTCTTCTTGCCGAGGGTGAAGGCCTGTCCGAAATAATAGGCGGTCAGTCCGAACAGCAGGGCCGACAGGGCGATCCACGGCGTGACGCCTGTGGCTGCGGTCCGCAGGTCCTCGCCGATCAGCAGTTCGGCCAACGGTCGCGCCACCAGCGCCACCCCCGCCGCCGCCGGCAGGCCGATCAGCAGGAAGGTCGACAGCTGTTCGCGCGCGGCCTCCTTCAGCCGCTCCAGCCCGCCCCGCTCCAGCGCCATGACCAGCGCCGGCTGCCCCGCCGATCCCAGCCACAGGAACAGCACGTCCAGCGTGCGGTTCGCGATCGAATAGCTGGCGTGATAGGCGCCGACCGCGGCCTCGTCCATGAAGGCGGCCAGCAGGAACCTGTCGGTCGAGGACAGCACCACCGTCAGCGCCAGCGAGGCCGCGATGGGATAGCCGTATAGCGCGTAGTCCCGCACCCGCGCCGGCTCGAAGGCGCCGCCGCGGGCCTGTCTCAGCTCGCCGGGCAGGACGAAGGGCAGGGCGGCCAAGGGCGCCAGCCCAAGGCCCAGCAGCGGCGCCGCGCCGCCCGCGCCGATCAGGGCGAAGCCGACGCCGATGGCCAGACCGCCGACGGCCACCGCCATGTCCAGACCCGCGGCCTTGCCCACCTCGCCGGCGGCGCGGAACCGTTCCTGCCCCAGCTTCACCAGACAGCGCGCCGGCGCCCCGGAGAGACCCGCAGCCAGAGCCAGTTTGAACAGCGGATCGACCGGGAAGGCCCAGACGGCCACGCCTGTCACGACGATGAAGACCCCGCTCAGGACGAAGGCCGTGCGGTACAGGCTGGCGAAATGGCCCCAAGTCTCGGCGCCGGGCGACTGGGCCGCCCAGAAGCGCGCCATGGCCGCCTCGAGCCAGCTGAAAACCGCCACATGGGCGAGGGTCATGACCGAGAAGGCCAGCGCATACCGGCCGAAATCCTCGGGGCTCAGCAGGCGGGTGAACAGGACGATCGACAGGAAGCCGACCACCCCCTGCACGATATTGGCGGGCAGATAGCCCCAGACGCCGCGCCAGAACATCAACGACCCCGGATCATCGCACGGCCGCGCGGTCGCCCAGCAGCACCGGCAGGGTCACCGCCATGATCCACAGGTCCAGCCAGAACGACTGGCGCTCGACATAGTCGATGTCCAGTTGCACCCGGCGGCGCACGTCCTGGGCGGTGTGCAGCGGTCCGCGCGAGCCGTTGACGGCGGCCCAGCCCGTCATGCCCGGCTTGATGCGGTGGCGGTGGGCGTACTCCGCCACCAGCCGCGCGCTCTCGACATGGCCGGTCTTCATGCCGATGGCGTGCGGCCGCGGCCCGACCAGCGACATCTCGCCGGTGAGGACGTTCAGCAACTGCGGCAGTTCGTCGAGGCTGGTCTTGCGGATGAACCGGCCCACCGCCGTGACCCGGTCGTCGTCGTGCGTAACCTGCCGGCTGGCCGTGGCGTCGGCCGACTCCTGCTTCATCGAGCGGAATTTCCACACCACGATTTCCTCGTGGTTGAAGCCGTGACGGCGCTGGCGGAAGAAGATCGGGCCCGGGCTGTCCAGACGGATGGCGAGCGCGACCCCGGCCATCACCGGCGACAGCAGCACCAAGGCGGTCAGGCCGAAGACCATGTCCTGCAGCCGCTTGTTGAAGGCGCGGCGGTCGTCGTCGACGGGACCCTGCACATCCGCCAGCGGCGCGGCCGCCAGCCGGTTCAGGGCGTTGCGCGTCTCGACGGGGTCCTTGGGCTCGACCAGCAGGGTCACTTCATTGGGCAGGGTCCGCAGCCGCGCGGTCAGGTCGCGCACGCGCGCCTCCGCCTTTGGATCGATCGCCAGGACGATGCGGTCGACATAGGGCGTCATCCTGTGGGTCAGCAGGTCGTCGGCCGTCCCCAGCACCGGCACGCCCTCGATCGCGCGGGGGCTGCGCGCCAGCCGGTCGTCGAAGATTCCGAGCACGTTCAGATCGCGCCGCTTCAGGGCCTCGCGGATCAGGGCCTCGGCATGCCGGGTGGCGCCGACCAGAACGACATTGGGCGTCAGGGCTCCGGACGCACGCCAGCGCGCGACGATATCGCTCCAGCCGATGTGCAGCGCGTTGAGGGTGACCAGCACCAGGCCCGTCCAGACCAGGTACGCGGACCATTGGGCGGCGGCGCCCTGCAAGGCCCAGCCGGAAGCCATGGCGGCCAGCGACCCGGTCCCGACGATCGCCGCAACCGACGCCAGATGCAGCGCCGTCCGCTGGCCCCGGGCGAAACGGTAGCGCCCCAGGGACCGCAGCAGGCCGAGAATGGTGAGGGCACCGAGCGCGAATGGCAGGACCTGGGACAGCTGGGCGTGGAGCAGGGGACCGGTCGCGGCGGCCCAGGCGCACAGCAGGGTGACGCCGGCCACGGCCAGGACATCGATCCCGCGGAAATAATGGGCCGCCAGACGCGAGGCGTGCCGCTGGCGGGCGTTGCGCCAGACATCGGGCCGGAAGGGCCCGCGGCGCGCAGCCCCGTCGGCCTCGGGCGCGCCGGCCAGCGATGCAGCAGCCAGCGCCTGAAGTCCGGCCGCGTCGCGGCTTTCCGGCCCGGGCAGGCTGGCATCGAACGACAGGGAGCGGCTGGCGGCGTCGGTCATGGGGCTCGCGCGGGGTTTCCTCGCCGCACCTTGCATACCCGCTCTCACTGTCCCGTTAACGCACGAGGGCGTCGGTCCCCCGTTGCGTCCGCCCGCGCGCTCGGCTAATCACGCCGCCTGCCGGAGACGTGGCCGAGTGGCTGAAGGCAACGGTTTGCTAAATCGTCGTACCCTGTAAGGGGTACCCAGGGTTCGAATCCCTGCGTCTCCGCCAGACCCTCCAGCGCCGCGATCGCCGGCCGGCGGGATATCCGTCCCACCTTATTTGAACCCGACCCCTTTTGACGGGTTGCAGGAGCGCCGCTTCAGTTCTGGTGCCTCCATGTTTCCCGATCCGTCCCAGCCCCGATCCCCGTTCGATTCCGCGCCGCGCCCGCCGCGCCGGGTCCGCCCGGCCCATATGGCGGCGATCGGCGCCCTGGGCGCGGCGGCCCTCGGGCTGATGGGTCTGAAATTCGTCAACCTTCCGGATGCGGCTCCCGTGGCGCCGGGCGACGCCCTGAAGATCGAGGTCGTGGCGCCCGTGGAGCCGAAAGCGGCGCCCGGATCGGTGATGGAAGTCGGCGAACTGGTCGACGGCTTCCGCTATGCGCCGCCCCCGCCCGCCGGGCGCGCGCCCGTCCATGACGTGGCATGGATGGAGACCGGGGACCTCGCGCCGCATACGCCGCCGACGCAGCCCGCGAACGTGCGGCGCTATGCCTCGTCCGACGCCGCCGCCCCGCCGTTCGAGCCTGAGCCGCCCCGGCGCGACCGGGAGCGCCGCTGGTTCGGGTTCGACAATCCCCTGCCGGACTTCGGCGCCGAGCGCCGCGCCCGTCGGGCGCGCCTGGACGCCCTTGAGGATCAGCGCCGCGCGGAGTTCGAGGACCGCGCCGCGCCGCGGCGTCATTCCTCCGAACCGCCGCGTTACGAACGGCCTCGCGACGACGGGCCGTCCTACGACCCGCCACGCGACGAACGTCCCGCCGGGACCCCGTCGGACGGCCCCTGGGGCCCCGAGGTCGGCTGAAGCCGCGCCGTCGCGCCAACTTGACCTCGGGTGATCTTGGCGCCGCGTCGCGCGCGGTCTAGGTCGGTAGCTCAACGTCTTTCAGGGAGAGACCCATGGCCGACCTGGCTCAAGTCACCGAACACATCCGCGGCGCCGTGGGCGACAACTCCGGTCTGGGCAAGACCGTGAAGATCGATCTGGGCGACGTCGGCAAGATCTTCATCGACGGCGCCTCGGTGCCGAACACGGTGACCAACGACGACAAGCCCGCCGACGCCACGGTCTCGATCGGCTGGGACGACTTCATGGCCCTGTCGAACGGCCAGCTGGATCCGATGATGGCCTTCATGCAGGGCAAGCTGAAGATCGCCGGCGACATGATGATCGCCCAGAAGCTGGCCCCGCTGCTGAAGCGCTGATTGTGATCTGAAGCAAGGTTTTCCGCGGCGCGGTCCCTCATGGGGATCGCGCCGTTTTCTTTCCGGAGCAAGACCATGGAATTCCGCCACAGCGACAGGGCCCTGCACTGGCAGGAGCGGGTGAAGCGGTTCCTGGACGACCACGTCCTGCCGCGCGAGGAAGAGTATCGCGCCCAGGTGCGCGAGAATCCCCGGCGCCAGCCTTCGGCCATGGAGGAGATGAAGGCCAAGGCGCGCGAAGCCGGCCTGTGGAACATGTTCCTGCCCGGCGACCACGGCGCCGGCCTGACCAATCTCGAATACGCTCCCCTGGCCGAGTTGATGGGCCGCCATCTGTGGTCGGCCGAGGTGTTCAACTGCAACGCCCCCGACACCGGCAATATGGAAGTGCTCCATATGTACGGGAACGAGGCCCAGCAGGCCAAATGGCTGAAACCTCTGATGGCCGGCGAGATCCGCTCGGCCTTCCTGATGACCGAGCCCGAGGTGGCCTCGTCGGACGCGACCAACATCCAGACCCGCATCGTCCGCGACGGCGACCATTATGTGATCAACGGCCGCAAATGGTGGTCGACCAATATGGCGCACCCGAACGTCGCGGTGACCATCGTCATGGGCAAGACCGACCCCGACGCCTCGGTCCACACCCAGCAGTCCCAGATCATCGTCCCCGTCGACACGCCCGGCTTCCGGGTCGAGCGCATGCTGTCCGTGTTCGGCTATGACGAGGCTCCGATCGGCCACGCCGAGGTGGTGCTTGAGAATGTCCGCGTCCCGGTCGGGAACCTGATCGCGGGCGAGGGCAGGGGCTTCGAGATCGCGCAAGGGCGCCTCGGGCCGGGCCGCATTCACCACTGCATGCGCGTCATCGGCATCGCCGAACGGTCGCTGGAGCTGATGGTCCAGCGCCTGCTGTCGCGCACCGCCTTCCGCAAGACCCTGGCCGAGCATTCGGTGTGGGAACAGCGCGTCGGCGAGGCCCGCACCAATATCGAGATGTGCCGCCTGCTGGTGCTCAAGGCGGCCTGGATGATGGACGAGGCCGGCGCCAAGAACGCCAAGTCCGAGATCGCCCAGATCAAGGTCGCGGCCCCGCGTATGGCCCTTCAGGTCATCGACGACGCCATCCAGGCCTTCGGCGGCGCCGGCGTCTCGGCCGACACGCCTCTGGCCGAGATGTACGCCATGGTCCGCACCCTCCGCATCGCCGACGGCCCCGACGAGGTCCACAACCGCACGGTGGCGCGGCTGGAGTATGCGAAACACGGCGGTCGGCGGGGATAGCCGCTACGGCGCTTTCCGCCGTCCGCCCTATGCAGTTCATGCAGCCGGTCCAGGTGCAGTTTCCGCTTCGGTCATGGCGCTCTTTGCGTAACGGCCCTCGCGGTCCATATGTCCGCCCATGGCGATGCACGGTGAACGGTCGGGACGGCGCGGTGATTCAGTAGCGAAGGCGGGGCAGGCCGGGGCGCCCCTTCCGCCCACCGCGGATGGCCCGCCGACCTGGCAGGCTCTGGGCGATCTCATCAAACTGGTCGGGCGCTCCAACGCCCCGCAACTGCGTCTTCGTCTCGTCGCGGCCATCGCCATGACCCTCGGCGGCAAGGCCTTGGGCGTGCTGGCTCCGCTGGTGCTGGGCGCGGCGGTCAACCATCTGGCGGCGGGGCAGGGGGCGGGCGTCGCCTTCGGCATGGGCTTCGCGGCCTTCGCACTCGGCTGGGCCTTCGTGCGCCTGCTGTCCGCCATCGCCCCCAACGCCGCCGACGTCGTCTTCGCTCCCGTCCGCTCGGCGGCCCAGCGCACCGCCGCCGCCGAGACCTTCGCCCACGCGCTCAGCCTGTCGCTGGATTTCCATCAGACCAAACGGTCCGGCTCGCTGTCGCGGACAATGGACCGGGGCGCACGCTCGGTCGACTTCCTGATGCGCATCCTCGCCTTCAACCTGGTCCCCACCGGGGTCGAACTGGTGCTGGCCGCCGGCGTCCTGGCCGGCAGATACGACTGGCGCTTCGGCGCCGTGGCCGTCGGCGTCGTCGCCGTCTACGCCGCCTCGACCTTCGCCCTGTCCAACTGGCGACTCGAGCACCGGCGCGAGATGAACGCCGCCGATACGGAAGCCGCCGGCGTCTCGGTCGACGCCCTGCTGAACTACGAGACGGTCAAATCCTTCGGCGCCGAGGCCCGCGCGGCACGGACCTATGACGCCGCGCTGGGCGACTACACCCGCGCCGCCCTGAAGGCGAACAGCTCGCTGGCCCTGCTCAACGTCATGCAGGCGGTGATCATGAACGTCGGGCTCGGGATCATGGCCGTTATGGCGGGCTTCGAAGCCGCCGCCGGACGCATGGGCCCCGGCGACGTGACCGCCGCGGTCCTGATCATGATCTCCCTCTATGCGCCGCTGAACATTCTCGGCTTCGCCTACCGGGAAATCCGCCAGTCCTTCATCGACATGGAGGAGATGCTGAAGGTCACGCGGCAGACCCCCCAGGTCGCCGACGCCCCCGACGCCGTCCCGCTGCCACGTCCGGCGGATGCGAAAGGCGCCGCCCTGGCCTTCGAACACGTCGGCTTCCGCCATGACGCCCGCGCCAACGGCCTGGAAGACGTCAGCTTCCTGGCGCCCCCGGGCACGACGACGGCGCTTGTCGGGCCGTCGGGCTCGGGCAAGTCCACCATCGTCAAACTGGCCCTGCGCCTGCTGGATCCCCAGGAGGGGAGCGTGCTCATCGAGGGGCTGGACGCCCGGCAGGTCACCCAGGAATCGCTCCGCGCCGCCGTCGCCCTGGTGCCGCAGGATGTGGCCCTGTTCAACGACACCATTCGCGCCAATATCGGCTTCGCCCGACCCGACGCCGACGAGACTGCGATCTGGGCCGCCGCCGAGGCTGCGGAACTGTCGAACTTCATCCGCGAACTGCCGGACGGCATGGACACCAGGGTCGGCGAGCGCGGCCTGAAGCTGTCGGGCGGAGAGCGCCAGCGCGTCGGCATCGCCCGCGCCCTGCTGGCCGATCCCTGCGTCCTCATCCTCGACGAAGCGACCAGCGCGCTGGACAGCCGGACCGAGGCCGCGATCCAGAAGACCCTGCGTCGCGCCCGCACCGGTCGCACGACCCTGGTCGTGGCCCACCGGCTGTCGACCATCGCCGACGCCGACCAGATTCTGGTGCTCAAGGCGGGGCGGATCGTCGAACGCGGCGCGCATCATGAGCTGGTGGCGCGTCAGGGGGGGGAATACGCCGCCCTGTGGCGCAAACAGACCCGCGGCGCCCGGACCGAGCGGCAACCGGCCTGATCTCAGGCCCTGGGCGGCAGCTTGCGGTCGGCGACCATTTTCAGACTGTCCAGCACCGTGTTGCGCGCCGCCGTCTCTTCAAGCGGCAGCGTCTGCAGCAAACGCAGCGAGCGGGCGTGGACGGTGACGATGCGCCAGTCGAAGGTCTGGTCGGCCGGCGCGCCGTCGATAAGGTCGCACAGGCCGCTGGCGGCCCGGCACAGGTCGATCAGTTCGAATGGGCTGGCTGCGTCGATGACGGCGTTGGCCGCGCAATAGGCCTCGTTCAGCCTGAAGGCCTGCTGGTCCAGGTCGGCGGGAGGAATCACGGCCTCAAGGGCGGCGATCTGGATCTCAACCAACGCCATCGCCTCGGCGCGCCTGGCCTCGATGTTGGCCCGGGCCTGGGTCAGGGCCGCGCCGACGCTGACGCCGCCGGGCGAGTCGATCATCTTCGAGAGCCTGGACCTGGCCCGGGGATGGGTGATGACCGTCATGACGCGCCGTCCATCGATGCCACCCGCGCGGCCTGCTCTGCCTCAAAGGCCGCCTTGCGGATCACCGCATCGCGCCGCTCGTCCGAAGGCGGACCCTGATCGCGGATGCGGCGGTCCGGCCCGAAATAGTCGCCGACCTCGAGGAACGGACGCGTGTCACGGGCCACCCAGACGATTCGCTCTAGCAGGGTTGAGGCGCTGAACGGCTTGGTGACCACGAAATTGGCGCCGCAGTCGCGAGCTTCGTCGATCTTGGAGCGGCGAATGTGGGCGGCGGTCATGATGACGGGCGCGAGGGCGTTGGCCCTGGCGGATCGCCGCAACCAGCGGACGAGTTCGTAGCCGTCGACGCTGGGCATCTCGCAGTCGACCACCAGCAGGTCTACGGGGTGGTCGACCAGAATTTCCATGGCCTCGGCGGCGCTCTGGCAGGTGTAGCTGGTTCGGATGCCGAAGCCCCTGAGGGCCTGACACGTCAGGTCGAGGCCGAAGGATGAATCGTCGACCACCATCGTCGTCGCGCCGGTCAGATTGATCACTGCGCTTTCACGCAGGGACTCGCCGACACCGCTCATACTGACCCCCTCACAAGCACTCGCAACCAATCACCTGTCCCCTGTGCCAAATGGCACGCCAGAGTGGAAGGAGTGGTTAACGTCAGCTTGCGCGGCCGATGGCGTAGAAGCGGTCCGCCCGCGCCTTGCGCAACTGGTCGGGGGTCATTCCGGACAAGGCCTTCAGTTCTTCGGCCAGCACGTCGCCCACCGTCGCGATCGCCGCCTCGCGGTCGGCGTGCGCCCCGCCGACCGGCTCGGGAATGATCCGGTCGATGATCTTCAGCTCAAGCAGATCCGGCGCCGTGATCTTCATGGCCATGGCGGCGTCCCGGGCGCGGGCTCCGTCGCGCCACAAAATGCCAGCCGCGCCTTCGGGCGAGATCACCGAATAGATCGAATGCTCCATCATCAGGACGCGGCCGGCTGCGGCGATGGCGATGGCTCCGCCCGACCCGCCTTCGCCGGTTATGGTCGCGATGGAGGGGACGCCCAGCGTAAGGCAGCGTTCGGTCGAGCGGGCGATGGCCTCGGCCTGGCCGCGCTCCTCGGCGCCGAGGCCCGGATAGGCGCCGGCGGTGTCGACGAAGGTCAGGACCGGCAGGCCGTACTGCTCGGCCAGATCCATCAGCCGAACGGCCTTGCGATAGCCCTCGGGCCGCGCCATGCCGAAATTGTGCATCACCCGCGTCTGGGTGTCATAGCCCTTCTCATGGCCCATCAGCACGACGGGCTCCCCGCGAAAGCGGGCCAGGCCACCGAGGATGGCCTGGTCGTCGCCGAACTGGCGGTCGCCCTTCAGCTCCACGAAGTCGGTGAACAGGCCTTCGACATAGTCGACGAAATGCGGCCGCTGCGGATGCCGCGCGACCTGGGTCTTCATCCAGGGATCGAGACCGGCGTAGGTCTTTTTGCGCAGCTGCTCGGCCTTCTGGCGCAGGCCCTCGACCTCGGCGTCGAACGAGCCGGAGGTCGAAGAGAGCAGGTTCAGCTCCTCGATCTTCGCCTCCAGATCGGCGATCGGCTTTTCGAACTCGAGGTAGTGCACGGCCATGAGGCGGTCCGGAAGAGGCGCGCCTATGGCGCATCGGAAGGCGGCGGAACCTAGTCAGGTCAACGCCGGTGAGCAAGCGACGGTTCAGTCGTCCCGCGCAAGAGGATGTTTGCTCCTGACGACCTGCGTAAGACGGTCCGTCGCCACGTGGGTGTAGATCTGGGTCGTGGCGATGTCCGCATGGCCCAGCAGGGTCTGGACGACGCGCAGATCGGCCCCGCCGTCCAGCAGATGGGTCGCGAAGGCGTGGCGCAGGACGTGGGGGCTGACCCGGGCGGGGGCGATCCCGGCGTCGAGCGCGGCCTGATCCAGCAACTGGGCGAAGCGGCGCGGGGTCAGATGGCCTTTGGCCGAGGATGAGGGGAACAGCCAGGGACTGTCCGGCGCCTTTTCAGGCCGCGCGGCGTCGCGGGCGACCAGCCAGGCCTTGACTGCCTCGCGCGCCGACGCATTGAGCGGGGCCAGCCGTTCCTTGCCGCCCTTGCCGCGGACGATCAGCCAGGCGGGATCGCGTCGCACCGCCTCGAGCCGCAATCCCAGCAGCTCGGACACCCGCAGGCCCGAAGCGTAGGCCAGTTCGACCAGGGCCACGAGTCGCAGGCCAGCGGCCCCCTCATGCGCTGAGGTAGCGGCCAGCAGCCGTTCGATCTCCTCGCCCGACAGCGTCCGTGGCAGGCTGCGGCCCTGTTTCGGCGCATCGAGCCGGCGCGACGGATCATCGCTGCGCCACCCCTCGCCGAGGGCGAACCGGTAGAACTGGCGCACCGCCGACCGCCGCCGCGCCTGGGTCGCCGGGGACAGGCCGAGTTTCGCCAGTCCGGCGTACCACGCCTCCAGTCCCGCCTCCTCGCCCTTCATCAAACCGCCGACGACGCCGGCTTCCGCGTCCGCCAGATCCCGCCCATAGGCGGACAGGGTATGGGGCGACGCGTCGCGTTCGACGGCCATCATCTCCAGAAAGGCTTCGATCTGCGGCGTGCTCATGCGTCGCGACGCTTCCCGACGGCGGCGCTTGGTGTAGAGGATGGGCCTGTCATGCCGTGCCTCCCCGCGCCCCGTCCGTCGCCGGCCCGCCGCCTCCTGCGAGGCCGCGCGTGAATCATGCCGTGGCGATTCCCGTCCATGAACGCACCATAGCCCTGGTCGGGCTGATGGGCGTGGGCAAATCGACGGTCGGACGCCGCCTGGCCAAACGTCTCGGCCTGCCGTTCGCCGACGGCGATGTGGAGATCGAGGCGGCGGCGGGCATGACCGTTTCGGACATCTTCGCCAGGCTGGGTGAGGCCGAGTTCCGGGCCGGGGAGGCCCGGGTGATGAAGCGCCTGCTGGACGGCCCGCGCATGGTGCTGGCCACCGGCGGCGGCGCGATCCTCAACGAAGACACCCGCGCGGCCCTGCAGGCCCGGGCCGTCACGGTCTGGATGCGCGCCGACCTGAAGACCGTCGCCGAACGGGTGCAGCGCCGCGACACCCGTCCCTTGCTGCGCGGCCGCGACCCGCTTGAGGCGCTGACGGCCATGGCCGAGGTCCGGTACCCCTTCTACGGGCTTGCGGATGTGACCGTCGATGTCGCGACCGGCGCCCACGCCGAGGCGGTGGAGGCGATCGTCCGGGCTCTGGACGCCTTCGGCGTGGTGACCGCGGCATGACCGCCACCCTTCCTGTGAGCGGCGGCGGCTTCGAGCCCTATGACGTGATCGTCGGCCAGGGCCTGTTGAGCCAACTGGGCGTCCTGATCGCGCCGCTGGTCCGCGGCCGCACCGTCATCATCACCGACGAGACCGTCGCGAGTCTCCACGGTCCCGCCGCCCTGGCCTCGCTGCAGGCCGCGGGGGTCCGCGGTCGCCTGCTGACTGTTCCGCCCGGCGAAAACTCCAAGTCGTTCGCCGAACTGGAGCGGGTCATCGATCGCCTGCTGGCCTTCGGCCTGGACAGGCGTGACCTGATCATCGCCCTGGGGGGCGGTGTGGTCGGCGATCTGGCCGGTCTCGCGGCGGCCCTCTACATGCGCGGCATCGATGTCGTCCAGGTCCCGACGACCCTGCTGGCCCAGGTCGACTCGTCGGTAGGGGGCAAGACCGCCATCGATACGCCGCGCGGCAAGAACCTGGTCGGCGCCTTCCACCAGCCGCGCATGGTCGTGGCCGACATCGACGTGCTGGCCACCCTGCCGGCGCGTCAGTTGCGCTCGGGCTGGGCCGAGGTGCTGAAGCACGGCCTGATCTGCGACCGGGACTTTTTCGACTGGCTGGCCGGCGAGGGGGCCGTCGGCGCGAAGGGGGATCCCGTCGCCCTGACCCGCGCCGTCGTCCGTTCGGTCGAGATCAAGAGCGCCATCGTCGGCGAGGACGAGAAGGAGGCCGGCCGCCGCGCCCTGCTGAACCTCGGCCACACCTTCGGCCACGCCATCGAGGCCGAGCTGGGTTTCGACGAGGACCTTCTGACCCATGGAGAAGCGGTGGCCCTTGGCTGCGCAATGGCCTTCCGCCTGTCCGCCGCCCTCGGCCTGTGCGCGGGCGCCGAGGCCGAACGGGTGGGGACGGCGGTCGCCGCCGCCGGCCTGCCGACGCGGCTGGAACATGCGGGCGTCTTCCGCGCCGAGCGGCTGCTGGCGCGCATGGCTGGCGACAAGAAGGCCGAGGGCGGCCGGCTGACGCTCATTCTGGCCCGCGCCATCGGCGACGCCTTCGTCGACAAGGCGGTGGACAGCGCCGCCCTGATCGACTTTCTGAAAGGCGAGGGGGCCGCCTGAAGCTGGCCCGCCCGGTTGCTGTCCTCGACGATGAGCGGCGCGAGGGCCGGCCCTGTCCCGACATCAGGCGGGCGGCCCCCGCCTAGTCGACCGCGCGGCAGTCGGTGGGATCGCGCCCGTCGGAGGTCCATGTGGCCATGACGCCCTTGCCCCTCAGTTCGTAGCCCGACGCCCGGTACCAGATGCCGTCCTCGGCGCGCTCCTGGAACAGGTCCACGGCCTCGCCGCTGGAGTTGCGGACCGTCGCCATCTGCCGCGGATTGTCGAAATCGACCGAGAGACGCTCGCTGTTGTTGCACAGATAGACGGTGCGGATGACGCGGTTCAGGGCCCGGTCCTGGGCCTCGGCGCCGGTCCGCCGGCGCGCCGTCTGGGCCTCCTGGGCCCGGACGCGCACGGAGTCGCCGTCGGTCGGCGCGTCCTTCGGCTTCTGACCGCAGGCGGACAGGGCGAGACAGGCGACGGCGAGGACGGCGAGCGACTTCATGCAGACCTTCTAACAAGCGGAGCCGTAGGGCCCTGCGGACTAACGTGCGTCGGGAGCCGCCGTTCCTTTGCGCCGGGCGCGGAAGAAGTCGCGCAGGAGGTCGCCCCCTGCAGCGGCCAGCACGCCGCCCTCGACAGCGGGTTTCCAGTGACAGGTCGGTTGTTCGAAGAAGCGCGGTCCGTGCGCTACTGCGCCGCCCTTGGGATCGTCCGCGCCCCAGACGACCCGACCGATCCGGGCGTGGCTGATGGCCCCGGCGCACATGGCGCAGGGTTCCAGCGTCACATAGAGGGTCAGGCCCGTCAGGCGGTAATTTCCCAGTTTCGCGGCGGCTGAGCGTATCGCCATGATCTCGGCGTGGGCGGTGGGATCATGCGCGCCGATGGGGCCGTTTCGACCCTCCGCGACCACATCTCCGGTGGATTCGTCGACGATCACGCAGCCTACGGGAGTCTCTCCCGCGTCCGCCGCCGCTTGCGCACACGCCAAGGCCATGTGCATGAACCGCTCATCATGGCCAGCCATCCCCGAGACAACGACAAGAAGCCGCGCCCGCGTCAAGACGACAGCCGCGACGGTCCCCGCAAACCCTATGTCAAGCGCGCCGAGGGCGGCGACGACCGCGGTCCGCCCAAGGGCGGCAAGTCCTTCGGCAAACCGGGCGGCAAGCCCTTCGCCAGGGACGGCAAGCCCGGACCGAAGACCGATGAGGGTCCCAGGCGCAGCGAACGGATCGCCAAGGCCATGGCCCGGGCCGGCATCGCCTCGCGCCGCGAGGTCGAACGGCTGATCGGCCTAGGCAAGGTGGCGGTGAACGGCAAGATCCTCGACACGCCGGCGGTTCTGGTCACACGCGACGACGTCATCACCGTCGACGGCAAGCCGATCGGCTCGGCCCAGGCGACGCGCGTCTGGCGCTACAACAAGCCCGCCGGCCTGATGACCTCGCACAATGACCCGCAGGGCCGCCCGACGGTGTTCGACGCCCTGCCCAGCGGCCTGCCGCGCGTGATCTCGGTCGGCCGCCTCGACCTGAATACCGAGGGCCTGCTGCTGCTGACCAATGACGGCGAGCTGAGCCGCGCGCTGGAGCTGCCGACGACCGAACTGGTGCGTCAGTACCGGGCCCGGGCCCGGGGCCGGGTCAGCCAGCTGCAGCTGGATTCTCTCAAGGACGGCGTCACCGTCGACGGCATCCGCTACGGCCCGATCGAGGCCACCCTGGACAAGGCCAGGGAGAGTGAGGGGAACGCCCCGGCCAACCTGTGGATCAGCGTCTCGATCACCGAGGGCAAGAACCGCGAGGTCCGCAAGGTGCTGGAGCATCTCGGCCTGACGGTGAACCGGCTGATCCGCCTGGCCTATGGTCCGTTCCAGCTGGGCACCCTGCCGACGGGATCGGTCGAGGAGGTCGGTCCGCGGGTGATCCGCGAACTGCTGGCCCAGCATATCCGGCCCGAGAGCCTGCCCCAGGGCAATACGGTCGCCACGCCGGCGCCGATCCCGGGCCGCCGCACCTCGGCCCCGATCGTCAAGGGCGCCTCGGGCTCGGCCATCTCCGATCCGTCGCGCAAGCCCAGCCGCGTCCGCGCCGCCGGAGCCGCCGCCGACGCCGCCGCTGAACGCGCCGCACGGCCGCCCAAGAAGGCAGGCTGGGCCAAGGCGGGACCGAAATTCGAGCATCCGAAGAAGAGTTTCGCCCCGCGCGCCCGGCCGGAGGGCGCCGAGCCCGCCGGCGAACGCCCCAAGAGGGTGTTCAAGCCGCGCGAGGACCAGTTCATCGACCGTCCGCGCGGCGACGCCCGCACGGGCGCGCGGCCGGCGGCGCGGTCCGATGACCGGCCCGGCGACAAGCGTTCGTTCGACCGCAAGCCGGGCGCCAAGCCGCCGTTCGCGGGCAAGTCCGGCGACCGGCCCGGCGGCTTCTCCAAGCCGGGCGGTTCGCGTCCGGGCGCCGGCCCCGCCGGCGGGCGCGGCAGTCCGCGCGGTCCCCGCTCCAGGGGCTGACCCGTGCGGATCGTCGCAGGGACTCTGAAGGGCCGGTCCATCGTCGCGCCGGAAGGGGAGGGCACGCGCCCGACCTCCGACCGCGCGCGTCAGGCCATCTTCAACGTGCTGGAGCATGCCGCCTGGGCCGAGCCGCTGGAGGGGATGCGGGTCATGGACCTGTACGCCGGCTCGGGCGCCCTGGGCTTCGAGGCCATCAGCCGGGGCGCGGCCTTCGCCCTGTTCGTCGAGACGGACGAGGAGGCGCGCGGGGCCATTCGCGAAAATGCGGACGCCTATGGCGTCATGGGCCGGACGCGCGTGCACCGGCGCAGCGCCACCGACCTCGGCGGCCGGCCCGGTTCCGATGGCGAGGCCTTCGATCTCGCCTTCCTCGATCCGCCGTATCGCAAGGGGCTGGGGGAGCAGACGCTTCTCCGACTGCTGGAAGGCAACTGGCTGAAGCCCGGGGCTGTGGTCGTGTTCGAGCGCGGCTCGGACGAGCCCGAGACCGACACGCCCGGCTATGAACGGCTGGACGCGCGCGACTACGGCGCCGCGCGCGTCCTTTTTCTCAGGGTTTCACCAACGGCGGGCTGAGACCCGGTTGTCGAGCTGGCTGCGCAGGCGCGCCAGGCCGTCGCGGTTGACCCGGTAGGGTCCGCCGCCGAGCGAGGCGATCAGCCCCTTGGTCTTCAGCTTCCTCCAGACCGACAGATTGCAGTCGGTCAGCAGATAGCCGTCGCGGGTGAAACAGTCGGCGCGCAGGATGCGGCCGTCGGCGTCGCGTTCGAGGACGATCGCGCCGCCCTGCGCCAGGGCGTGCAGCGTGCGCTGCTCCGCTCGGGAGATGTTCATTTGGGTAAGTCCGTGGATGCGTGAAGGCTCTCGCCGGCGCAGTCACGCCGGCGGGTGATCAGAGGCTTCGACGGTTATGCACCGTCGGCCTCAGGCCTTTCGGGCAATCTCGGACATGGGCTTCCTGTCGGGGTGATCCCGAGGGTTGGACGGCGCGACATAGCGCAGGTCGCGGTTCTGGCGCTAGAGGCGCAATCGCGCGGCGAGCTTTCGCGCCGCCGCTGTCACCTCGGCCCAGGTGACCTCGAAACCGGCGGCGTCGCCGAACCAGGGGTCGGCGACGGCCTGACCCTCACGGCCCTCGACATGGTCCAGCAGCAGGCTGAGTTCGGCGGTCGCATCCGCCGGCGCGAGCTTGCGCAGCTTGGCGAGATTGTCGTGGTCGAGGGCGATCACATGGGTGAAGCGGCGGAAGTCTGCGAGCCGGACCTGACGGGCGCGCAGGGCTGAGATGTCGACGCCGTGGCGCAGCGCGACGGCCTGCGCCCGCTCGTCCGGTGGCTCTCCGGCATGCCAGTCGCCGGTTCCGGCGGAGTCGACGATCAGTTCGAGACCGAGCCGGGTCGCTTCGGCGCGCAGGGCACCCTCGGCCAGCGGCGACCGACAGATGTTACCGAGGCAGACGAAGAGGATGGAGGGCATAACGCGGGCCCGGAAAGAGGAAGGGAGCTAGTTGAATCGGCACGACAAACGCGGGTCGATGCCCGTGAGTCCACTCAAGCGTAGGCACTGCCGTCTCTCGCAATGATTGCATTGACCTTTCGGCAGTGACGATAACGTTGTAGCCATGAGAAGGAACGACACGAGGCCTAGATGAAGATCACATCTGATAAGCGAGAGCTCGACAAGATTTTCAAGCGGCGCGACCGTTACGAAATTCCAGAATGGCAGCGGGATGAAGTCTGGGACACCGCACGAAAACAGAAGCTGATCGACTCGATCCTCAGAGGGTGGCGGCTGCCGAAATTCTACTTCATGGTGACCGGACCGCAGACTTACGAGGTGGTTGATGGTCAGCAGAGGCTTGCTACTATCTTCGAGTTTCTGTCGGGCGACCTGTCCCTTTCCGAAGAAACCGCGAAGGAATTCGGTGGCGCGACCTACGGTGATCTCAGTGCCGAGACGTCAGATCAAGTCGACGACTTTGAGATCGATTTCGACGAAATCACCGATGCATCTGACGATGAGCTGATGGAGTTTTTCCAGCGGCTACAAAACGGTCTACAACTGAACTCGAGCGAGAAACTTAACGCGATACCCAGCAAACTGAAGGCGTTTTGCAAGAAATCGGCTGGACATCCGTTCTTCAAAAACCGGGTCGCTTTTGCGGATCGCCGCTACGCGCATTTTGATGTCATGGCGAAAGTCGCAACTCTTGAAATCGAAGGCATTGGAACCGGTGTTCGCTATCAGGACGTGAGGCAGGTTTTCGAGGCGAACTCGAACTTCTCAGATCAGTCTCAGGTGGCCAAGCGGATCAAGGCCGCGCTCGACGCTCTCGCGGCTGGCGTCCCTTCCGGCACCAAGGTTTTTCGAAGCCGTTCAATCACCCAGTCTTTCATCACGATGGTCTGCCAACTGCAGAAGTCAGGTAGCTTGAAGGGAAAAGAGGCCCAAATCGGCCAGTTCGCCGGAAGCTTCGTCACGGCACTCGCGAAGGAGGTTGAGAAAGGGCAAGACGCCACGGATGGAGATCTCATCGCCTTCCAGCGGAGCGTAAATTCAAACGTTAAAGCTGGGCCGATTGTCCGCAATCAAGTGCTTTTACGGAAGCTTTTCCAAGCGGTGCCCGAGTTTCTCGAAACCGCGGATGCCGACGTTGTATCCGCCGCGAATTTCGACAACGAGATTGGGGCCGTCGCGAAACAAATTCGCGCGGATATCGCGGCGATAAATGAGGCCTATTCGGCGAAGAATGGGTCGGATCTTTTCAAGGCGACCAGTAAAACGGCTAGCGCCCAATCAATGATTGGTGAATCGGCCGGAAGCTATGAGGCCTACAAAGTTTTGATCGAAAACCTTTATTTCCTCCTGTGGGAGGGAGCGGGCTCGAAAATCGAAGATAAGCCGACGTCCTTCAAGGATGTGAACACCCTACGCACCGAACTCCAGCACGATACCGATCACGGCGACACAAAGTCTGTCGCCAAAAAGAAGAAGAAGCACGGAGACGTATTCGCGGCGTATGCTGGCGCTTCTTCTCCTGCGGTCGCGGCGCCGGCTCAGTTTCCGGTACTGCAGCTCAACCTACTGCGAGCAATCAGAAGCGATCTCGAAACACTTCTGCTGACCAATAGTTAGGTGGTTGGCCATCTCGATAGGTGAAGCCTCCCTCAACATCGCCCGAACAGCTTCTCCAGGTCGGCCAGCTTGAGCTCGACATAGGTCGGACGGCCGTGGTTGCACTGGCCCGAGTGGGGGGTGACCTCCATCTCGCGCAGCAGGGCGTTCATCTCGGGGCCGGAGAGCATGCGCCCGGCGCGGACCGAGCCGTGGCAGGCCATGGTGCCGCAAACCTCGCCGAGCCGCTCGGACAGGGCCAGGGCCGCGCCGTGCTCGGCGAGGTCGTCGGCGATGTCGCGGATCAGGCCCTGGACGTCGGTGTCGCCGAGCAGGGCGGGCGTCTCGCGCACCAGCACGGCGCCGGCGCCGAACGGTTCGACGATCAGGCCCAGTTCGGCCAGTTCGTCGGCGCGGGCCGAGACGCGCGCGGCCTCGGCCGGGTCGAGCTCGACGACCTCGGGGGTCAGCAGGGCCTGACGTGTCACCGCGCCGCGCGCCATCTGCACCTTCATCCGCTCATAGACGAGGCGTTCGTGGGCGGCGTGCTGGTCGACGACGACGAGGCCGTCGCGGGTCTGGGCGACGATATAGGTGCCGTGCAGCTGCGCCCGGGCGGCGCCGAGGGGATAGTCTCTCATATCCTCGGAGTGCGACTCCGGCGTCGCCGAATTCCCCGCGATTCCGTAGCGCAAATCCTCGTTGTCCCCGGCGCCGGACTCGACGCGCGCCGACCGGTCGTTAAGTCCCGGAATGATCTGGGCATTCGCGCTGGCTGGAGCAGCCCAGCCCTGCCAGCCGCTCCAGCCCTGGGCCGAGGGTGAGGACGGGCTGAAGGCGGGTCCGGACGACACGCCCGCGTGCGGCCGGAAGCCCGCCAGCGCGTCCGCCGCCACCGTGGTCGAGGCGCGGTGGCCGGCGCCGGCCAGGGCGTGACGCAGGGCGCCGACGATGAGTCCGCGGACCAGGGCGGGGTCGCGGAAGCGGACCTCGGCCTTGGCGGGATGCACGTTCACGTCGACGTAGAGCGGGTCGATCTCGAGGAACAGCGCCGCCGCCGGATGCCGGTCGCGGGCGAGGAAGTCGGCGTAGGCGCCGCGCAGCGCCCCTTGCAGCAGCCGGTCCTTCACCGGACGGCCGTTGACGAAGAGGTACTGGTGGCCGGCGTTGCCGCGGCTGTAGGTCGGCAGGCCCGCGTAGCCGGTCAGGCGGACATTGTCCCTCGACTGGTCGATCAGCAGGGCGTTGGCCTCGAAGTCGCGGCCGAGGAGGGCCGCGAGACGCTTGAGGCGGCCGGCGTCGCCCGGATGTTCGGCGGGCAGGCGCAGGGTGGTCTTGCCGTCGAGGTCGAGGGTGAAGGCGACGCCCTCGTGCGCCATGGCCTGGCGCTTGATCTCTTCCGAGATGGCCATGGCCTCGGACCGCTCGGACTTCATGAATTTGAGGCGGGCGGGGGTGGCGTAGAAGAGGTCGCGGACCTCGACGCGGGCGCCGTGGGGCCCGGGGAAGCCGGCGGGCGCCACCGGCCGCTGGTCGCCGCCCTCGACCGTGATCTGATGGGCCTCGCCGCCGTCGCGGGGCCGGCTGGTGATGGTCAGGCGCGCCACCGAGCCGATGGAGGGCAGGGCCTCGCCGCGGAAGCCGAGCGTGTGGATGCGCAGCAGGTCGACATCGCCGGCGTCATCCGGCTCCAGCTTGGAGGTGGCGTGGCGCTCGACGGCGAGGGCCAGTTGGTCGGCCGCCATGCCATGCCCGTCGTCGGCGATCAGGATCCGGCTCAGACCGCCGCCGTCGGCCTGGATCTCGATGCGGGTGGCGCCGGCGTCGAGAGCGTTCTCGACCAGCTCCTTGATGGCGCTGGCCGGGCGTTCGACCACCTCGCCGGCGGCGATGCGGTTGACCGTTTCAGGGGGGAGGCGGCGGATGAGCATGGGATTCGCAAGTATGCCGCTTTCCGTCATCCGGAAGTAGAGAAACGATGGACACTTCGGCCACATGGGACTCCGGGTGTTCCCGACGGGAGTCCGCTCGAAAAACAGCGGACAATTCGGACTCGGCGGACTCTGTCGTCACTCAGGCCCCCTTCTCCACATCCCCCGCGAAAGGACGCAAGGCCCTTGCGCCTGCCGTGCGCGACGGACGGGGAGAGTGTCGCACGGGAGGTTCGTGCGGCTACGAAATGACGCTGCCTGTTCCCGGATACCGCACCAGATCAAAGGGTTGGCGTCTGCAACCTGTATGGCTGGCGGCGGATTGCGCACATTGTCTCCTCCCTGTTCGCGAAGCGAATGGGGAGGGGGACCGCGAAGCGGTGGAGGGGCGTTGATCGTGCGCTCTGCTTCCACCCCTCCACCCCTTCGGGGTCCCCCTCCCACTGCGTGGGGAGGAGACGGAGTGGCCGTGCGCTCAGGCGCTCTCAGCCTAGCCCCGCTCCAGACCCGCGAGGGCCTCCACGATGTCCTCGGCCTTCTTCGCCACCACGGCCTGGGCGTCATAGACGGCGCGGTTGTAGAAGAACGGTCCGATCTCGCGCCCCAGAAAGTCCAGCAGCATTTCGGCGGGCAGGGCGGCGAGGTCCGTCTCCAGCTCGTCGCGGAAATATGCCCTCAGCTTCGCCGTGATGTCGGCGGTCTCCTCGCGGCTGAACTGGATGGGTTTCATTTCAACTGACCTCCGCCAGGGCTTCCTCCGCCGCGACCCAGGCGGCTTCGGCGGCGTCGAGGTCGGACTGGGTTTTCGCCCGCGCGCGGGTCAGGCCCTCCAGCGCCTTGGGATTACTGACCGAGGCGTTGGCCATGTCGTCGTCGATGCGGGCGATCTCGGCGGTGAGCTGGCTCATCCGCTCCTCGGCCTTCTTCACTGCGTGACGCAAGGTCGAGGGGGAAGGGCCTGATTTCCTGTCGTTCTTCTTGCCCTTGCTGTTGAGCGCCGGCGCGGCGGCGGCCGTCTCGTCCTTGATCTGGCTCGGCTTGACCGCCGCCTGTTTGGCGCGGTCGAGGACGTATTTCGCATAGTCGTCCATGTCGCCGTCCCACGGCTTCACCGTTCCCTCGGCGGCCAGCCACAGGCGGTCGGCGACCATCTCCATCAGCGAGCGGTCGTGGGTGATCAGGATGACGGCGCCGGAATAGTCGTTCAGGGCGTCGAGCAGGGCGCGGCGGCTGTCGATGTCGAGGTGGTTGGTCGGTTCGTCGAGGATCAGGATGTGCGGCGCGTCCATGGCCACCTGGTTGAGCAGCAGGCGGGCGCGCTCGCCGCCGGACAGGCTGGCGACGGTGGTCTCCTGCTTCTCATAGCCCAGACCCCATTGCGCCAGCTTGGAGCGGCGGGCGCTCTCGGGGGCGTCGGGCATGGCGCGGCGGATGATCTCCAGCGGCGTGTCGGTCGGGTCCATGGCCTCGATCTGGTGCTGGTGGAACCAGCCGACGCGCATCTTGCGATCGCGATGCAGTTCCCCCTCGGACACGTTGAGCGCCCCGGCGATCATCTTGGCGAAGGTCGACTTGCCGGCGCCGTTGACGCCCAGCAGGCCGATGCGGTCGTCCAGGTCCATGCGCAGGTTGAGATTGCGCAGGATGGGCTTGCCCGGCTCATAGCCGACATTCGCGCGCTCCAGCCGGATCAGGGGCGGGGCCAGGGGGCGCGGCGGCGACGGCAGGATGAAGGGGGCGACGCGCTCCTCGATGGTGGTGGCCACGGGCTGCATCTTGGCCAGCCGCTTCATCCGCGACTGGGCCTGGGCGGCCTTGGAGGCCTTGGCCTTGAAGCGGTCGACGAAGGCCTGGAGGTGGGCGCGTTCGGCGTCCTGCTTGGCCTTGGCCGACATCTGCAGGCGGGCCTTTTCGGCGCGGGCCTTTTCGAACTGGTCGTAGTTGCCGGTGTAGAGCTCGAGCGTCCGGTTCGCGAGGTGCAGGATGTGGGTGCAGACCTCGTTCAGCATCTCGCGGTCGTGGGAGATGATCAGGGCGGTGTGCGGGTATTTCTTCAGCCGCGCCTCGAGCCACAGGGCGCCCTCGAGGTCGAGGTAGTTGGTCGGCTCGTCGAGCAGCAGCATGTCCGGCTCGGCGAACAGGGCGGCGGCGAGGGCGACGCGCATGCGCCAGCCGCCCGAGAACTCGGACATCGGCCGCTGCTGGTTCTCCTGGTCGAAGCCGAGGCCGACGAGGATTTCGGCGGCGCGGGCGGGGGCGGCGTCGGCGTCGATCTCGATCAGCCGGGTCCAGATCTCGCCCATCTCCTCGGGCTCGGCGGTTTCGAGCCGGCCCAGCAGGGTGTGACGTTCCTCATCGGCCTCGAGGATGGTTTCGAGCACGCTGACGGGGGTGGCGGGGTGCTCCTGATCGACCGAGCCGATGCGGGCGGTTTTCGGCAGGCTGATCTCGTCGCCGCCGGCGGCCAGTTCGCCGAGGATCAGCTTGAACAGGGTCGACTTGCCGATGCCGTTGCGGCCCACCAGCCCGACCTTGGCGCCGGGCGGCAGGGAGACGGAGGCGTCCTCGAGGAATTTGCGGCCCCAGGCGTTGAAGGTCAGGTCGGTGATCTGGAGCATGGCGAAGACGAGGGTCCGGTAGGCGAGGATGGCCCCCCGACAGGCGGTGAGCGACAGGGTGGAATGGGATCGTCCCTCAAGCAGCGAGCGGCCGCGCCGCGCGCATCAGGGACGCCTTGGAAAGGGCGGAGGGCGCGTCTATAAGCCCGCGACCCTCAATCTCCCAACAAGAAGTCACCTCCATGACCGAACGCACCTTCTCGATCATCAAGCCCGACGCCACGCGCCGCAACCTGACGGGCGCCATCAACGCCGTGATCGAGGCCGCCGGCCTGCGCATCGTCGCCCAGCGCCGCGTCAAGCTGACCGATGCGCAAGCCAAGAAATTCTACGAAGTCCACGCCGAGCGCCCGTTCTACGGCGAACTGGTCGGCCAGATGACCGCCGAGCCAGTCGTGGTGCAGGTGCTGGAAGGCGACAATGCCGTGGCCAAATACCGCGAGGTCATGGGCGCGACCAATCCGAAGGATGCCGCCGACGGTACGATCCGCAAGTCGTTCGCCCTGTCGATCGGGGAGAACTCGGTCCACGGTTCGGACTCGATCGAGAACGCCGGCATCGAGATCGCCCAGTTCTTCACCGACGACCAGATCGTCGGCTGAGCCGGGTTCACCCCGTCGTAGTCTGACCGGCGGCCGGTTCTCCTGACGGGGGGCCGGCCGCTTCGTTTTCCGGACCGTCCGACCGGCCGAGCGCCCGTCTGCGCGCCGCTTCGAAGGTCCGCACGAAGCGGACGCGTTTCAGCACCGGCTTGGGAACGGTCTGCAGCAGGGCGCGCAGGACGCCGTGTCCGGCTCCGACGATCAGCACCTCGTCGCCTTCGTCCAGCAGCCGCTTGAGCAGATCGCCCAGGGCGAAGGCGCCGGTGGGGTCGAGCAGCGGCACGTCCTCGAGCCGGAGGATGTAGATGCGCCTGCGCGCGCCGATCCGGTCCAGGGCGTCCTTGACCACGGCCGCGCTGCCGAAAAACAGCGGACCCCGGAACGTCAGGACGCCGATGTCGGCCGGAAGGCCCTGGTTGGGCGTATAGCGACCGCCCCGGCGGGACCCGAGGTCGTCCTCATCGCCCTCGATGATCGGCGGACCGCCCTCGATCGAGGCGAGGCCCGCCATGCGGTGCATGAAGATGAAGGCCGCCAGCACCATGCCGACCTCAATGGCGACGGTCAGATCGACCAGCACCGTCAGGCCGAAGGTGGCCAGCAGGACAGCGCGGTCGCCGTTGGAAGTGCGCAGGATCAGGCGGAAGCGGTGCGCCTCGGCCATGTTCAGCGCCACCACCACGAGGATGGCTGCAAGCGCCGCCATGGGGACCAGCTTCATCACCGGCGACAGCAGCAGCATGAACAGCAGCAGGAAGACCGCGTGCAGCATGCCGGCCACCGGCGAGCGGGCGCCGGAGCGGATGTTGGTCGCGGTGCGGGCGATGGCCCCGGTGGCCGGCAGGCCGCCGACCGCCGCCGAGGCGACATTGGCCACGCCCTGGGCCACCAGCTCGACGTTGGAGCGGTGGCGGCGACCGGTCATCTGGTCGCCGACCACCGCCGAGAGCAGGGATTCCACCCCGGCCAGCAGGGCGATGGTCAGGGCGCTGGGCAGCAGCTCCATGGCGTTGTCCCAGCGCCAGAAGGCGAGGCTGGGGACGGGCAGGCGGGCGTTCATCTCGCCGAAGCGCGAGCCGATGGTCTCGACCGGCCACTGGGTCAGGGCGACAACGCCGGCGGCCAGAACCGTGACGATGAGGAAGCCGGGCAGGCGCGGGGCATGGCGGCGCAGCAGCAGGATGGCGGCGACGCAGGCGGCGGACAGGCCGAAGGCCGGGAGGCTGAGCGTGTCGCGGACGGCCCACAGGGCCTGGAGCTTGGGGATCAGTTCGGCGGGGACGGCGGCGGCCTTGAGGCCGAGGATGTCCTTGATCTGGCTCGCCATGATGATGACGGCGATGCCGCTGGTGAAGCCGGTGGTGACGGGATCCGGGATGTATTTGATCAGGGTCCCGACGCGGGCCAGGCCAGCGACGATCAGTATGCCGCCGGCCATCAGGGTTGCCATCAGCAGGCCGTCGTAGCCGTATTTCGAGATGACCCCGTAGACGATGACCACGAAGGCGCCGGTGGGGCCGCCGATCTGGAACCGGCTGCCGCCGAGGGCCGAGATCAGGAAGCCGGCGACGACGGCCGTGATCAGCCCGACCTCGGGCGTCGCGCCGGAGGCGATGGCCAGGGCCATGGCGAGAGGCAGGGCGACCACCGCGACGGTCAGGCCGGCAAAGGTGTCGGCGCGGAAGTCCGTCGGGCCATAGCCCTGGCGCAGGACGGTGATCGTCTTGGGCAGGAACAGCTTCCAGTCGTTTCCCATGGCCGCTATTTCCCGCCGATCAGCCGGACGCCGCGGCCGACGCCCTGGCTGGGCGCGCCCTCGACGATCAGTTCGAGGCCCGCGTCCGAGAGCGCCGTCATCACCTTTTCGAGGCTGTCTACCACCGCCCGGACCGAGCCCTCGCAGGCCTCCATCCGCTGGATGGTCTGGGTCGACAGGCCCGACAGGCGGGCCAGCTCGCGCTGGTCGATTCCCAGCAGGGCTCGGGCGGCGCGGATCTGGGGGCCAGTGATCATCAAAACCTCTCTATTGATAGATCATATACCACACCAGAGAGATAGAGTCTCCGCCACAAGACCGGGCGCCGGGTTCTGGAGGTCCGGGCGCCGGAACCGCCGCCCTTCGCCGGGCGTTCTGTCCGGGCCCTCTCCCCAAGGAGCCTTGATATGAAACCGATTCTGAAACTCGCGCCGGTCTCCGCCGTGCTGACACTGCTGTCGGCCTGCGGCTCCACCATGGAACAGCGCGCCGCCACCGGCGCCATCGGCGGCGCCGTCGTCGGGCAGGCCATCGGCGGCAACACGGGCTCGACCGTCGCGGGCGCGGCTGCAGGCGCCGTCGCGGGCGCTGTCACCACGCCGCCGCGCCGCCGTCCGAACTAGGCGCGTCCGGCGAAATTGAAACGGCCCCGGCGATCGCTCGCCCGGGGCCGTCGTCGTTTGCGCCGCGCTGCCTACCAGATGCGGGCGCGCGCCTCCGGCGCGAGGTACTGGGCGTCGCCCGGCTCCACGCCGAAGGCGGCGTACCAGGCGTCGATGTTCCGCGGAGGCACGGCGGCCCGGTATTGCTCCGGCGCGTGGGGATCGACCGTCACCTGCTGGCGCAGCGACTCGTCGCGACGGTTCGAGCGCCACACCTGGGCCCAGCCGAGGAAGACCCGCTGGTCGCCCGTCAGGCCGTTGATGACCGGCGCCGGCTGGCCGTTCAGCGACATGTGATAGGCGTCCAGCGCCATCAGCAGGCCGCCCAGGTCGGCGATGTTCTCGCCCATGGTCAGGTCGCCGTTGACGGTCGCGCCCTCCAGCGGGCTGAGCGCCGAATACTGGGCCCCCAGGACGCGGGCCCGCTCCTCGAACCTGGCGGCGTCCTCGGCCGTCCACCAGTCGCGCAACACGCCGTCGCCGTCGACCTTGCGGCCCTGGTCGTCGAAGCCGTGGGTGATCTCGTGGCCGATCACTCCGCCGATGCCGCCGTAGTTGACCGCCGGGTCGGCGTTCGGATCGAAGAAGGGGGCCTGAAGGATGGCCGCCGGGAAGACGATCTCGTTGCGCGGCGGGTTGTAGTAGGCGTTCACCGTCTGGGGCGTCATGCCCCATTCCAGGGGATCGACCGGCCTGTTCAGCTTGCCCAGGTTCCAGGCCCATTCGAAGGCCGAGGACCGTTCGACGTTGCCGTACAGGTCGCCGGGGACGAGGCGCAGCCCGTCATAGCTGCGCCACTGGTCAGGATAGCCGATCTTCACCCCGAAGCGGCTCATCTTGTAGAGCGCCTGCTGTTTTGTCTCCGGGCTCATCCAGTCCAGGTTCTCCAGCCGCGCGGTCATGGCCAGGCGCAGATTGGCGACCAGGGCCTCCATCTGGGCCTTGGCCTCGGCCGGGAAGTGGCGCGCGACATATTCCTTGCCCAGGGCCTCGCCCAGACCGCCGTCCACCAGGGCCACGCCGCGCTTCCAGCGAGGACGGTTCTCCGGCTGTCCGCTCAGGGTCTTGCCGAAGAAGTCGAAATTGGCGTCGACGAAGGCCTTTGACAGATAGGGCGAGGCCTGGCGCACGACGTGGAAGGCCTGCCACGACTGCAGCGTCGGGATCGGCGTCCCGGCGAACACATTGGCCATGCCCGGGAAGGCGGTGTTGTTCGTGGCGATGACGGTCTGGTTGGCGGGGATGTCAGCGCCTCGCGCCCATGCGGCCCAGTCGAAGCCCGGCGCGGAGACGGCCAGTTCGGCCAGGGTGGTGGGATTGTAGATCTTGTCGATCTGCCGGCTCTCGACCTGGGTCCAGTGCTGTTCGGCGATCCGCGTCTCGAAGGCGACCACGTCGGCGGCGGCCTGTTCGGCGTTCGGCCAGCCGGCGAGGGTCAGGGCCGTGGCCACATGAGCCTGATAGGCCGCCTTCTGGGGCGCGAACCGCTCTTCCAGATAATAGTCGCGGTCCGGCAGGCCGAGGCCCCCCTGACTGAGATACAGGGCGTTGCGGTCGGGCGTCTTCAGGTCCTCGAAGATGCCGGCGCCGAACAGGGTGCTGCCGAAGCCCTTGTGCGTGCGGCCCATCAGTTCCGCGATCTCTTCACGGGTGTCGGCGGCGCGGACTTCGTCCAGGTCGGCCTGGAGCGGGCTGGCGCCGAGACGCTCGATCGTCGCCTCGTCCATGAAGCTGGCGTACCAGGCGCCGATGCGTTCCGCCTCCGGCGTCGAGGACGGACTGGCCGCGCTTTCCTCGATCAGGGCCTTGAGATTTTCCTGCGAGCGGTCGTTCAGCATGTGGAACATGCCGTAGGCCGACTTGTCCGCCGGGACCGGATGGGTGTCGAGATAGACGCCGTTGGCGAAGCGGTTGAAATCGACGCCCGGCCGCACGGCCGTGTCCATGCCGCCGGTGTCGAAACCGAATTCGCCAATCCGGGCCTGGGTCGCGGAGGGAATCTCCACGATCGGCGGCGCGGTCTGGGCCTGGGCGACGCCCGCGGCCAGAAGAAGGGCGGCGCCGGCGGCGCAGGCCATGAGGTTGAGTCTGGACATGAAGGCCCCCGTTTGAATTCGGGCCGCAAGCTGCCTCACGCCGTCGTCCCTGTCGCGGGGAAAGGCGGGATATTACGAACTTCTAATCCAGGCCCGGCAAAAGTCGGCGAGGGCGTGCGGATAGAGGCGATGTTCGGCCGCCAGCACCCGCTGCGCCAGCGAGCCCGGCGTGTCGTCGGCCAGCACGCGAACCGTCGCCCGGGCCAGCACCGGTCCCTCGTCCACCCCCTCGGTCACCAGATGAACCGAGCAGCCGGCCTCGGCGTCGCCCGCCGCGATGGCGCGGACATGGGTGTCCAGGCCGGGATATCTGGGCAGCAGGCTGGGGTGGATGTTCAGCATCCGCCCCGCCCAGCGCCCCACCAGCCACGGAGTCAGCAGTCGCATATAGCCGGCGAGGGCGACGACCTCGATGTCATGGGCGGTCAGGGCGACGTCGACGGCGCGTTCGTGCGCCTCGCGATCCTTGCCGAACGGCCGGTGATCCACGGCGGCTGTCGCGATCCCCTTGGCTTCGGCGACCGCCAGACCGCCGGCTTCAGGCTTGTTGGACAGGACCAGGGCGACCTCGAACGGCGCGCCGGCCTGCCGCCCGGCGTCGATCAGCGCCGCCATGTTGGAGCCGGCGCCCGAGATCAGGACGGCCACGCGAACGGGACCGGGACGGCGGTTCGACATCAGCGCGCCGGCGGGGCGGGGTCGCCGACCGAGACGAACGAGCCGGCGGGGCCCGGGAAGACGACCGGGCTTTCGTAGCCGTCGTCCGACACCGCCGAGACGCCGAAGAACCAGTCGTCGATGACGATGTCGCGCAGCACCAGCTCCGTCGCGGACCCGGCCCAGCGGCTGTGCGTCCACTGGGGGGCGGTGGTGGGGCGCCACCAGACGCGATAGCCCGCCGCGCCCGGCACGGCCTGCCATTTGATGGTGGTGTCGGGCTTGACCGCGCCCTCGATGGTCACGCCCAGCGGGGTGGCGGGAGCGTTGGCCAGGGCCGCCATGCTGACGATGTTGAGCCGCGCGACCTGACCGAGATAGCCGAAGTCGACGCCCTCGATGGTGTCGCCGTACTCCACGCCGTTTTCGGTGCGGAGATCCTGGTGCTGGCGGTCGTAGTTCTCGGCTCCTTCGGAGATGCGCACGGCCGGGAAGCCGTGGCGCAGCATCTCGACCTGGTCGCCGCCGCGCCCGTAGCGGTCGGTGCGGTAGATCATCTCGACGTCGAAATTGGCCAGGTAGCGGTCGGCGATCCCGTCGACGAAGCGCGCCAGGTTGCGGGAGGAAGAGTCGACCTCGCCGCCGTTGTAGCGCCGGCGCTCTTCCTGGGCTTCGGTCTCGACGGTCTTGGTCCCCTCGGAGAAGACGCGGACGCGGGTGGTGTCGCGCACGCCGGACTGGCCTTCGGAATTGCCGACGATGTCGTTATTCAGATTGGCCTCGACCCGCCAGCCCTGGGCCTGGGCGTAGTCGGCCAGGATCTTGCCGCCCAGCAGACCCTGTTCCTCGCCGGACAGGGCGGCGAAGACGAGGGTCGCATCAAATTTGTGTTTCGACAGCACCCGCGCCGCCTCAAGCACCGCGGCGACGCCGGAAGCGTCGTCATTGGCTCCGGGGGCGTCGGCGGTGAAGTTCATCACGTCGGTGACGCGCGAATCGATATGGCCGGAGATGATGATGACGCGGTTCGGATCACCCGTGCCGCGCTGGATGGCGACGATGTCGACCACCTCGGTCGGGGTCGGCACCCGCGGACCGGTGACGGTGTCCGAAGGGGTGACGACGGTCAGGCAGCCGCCGCAATCCCGGCTGATGGCCTCGAACCGTCCTTGCGCCCAGCGCCGCGCCGCGCCGATGCCGCGCGTGTCCGACTGCGTTTCGGACAGGGTGTGACGGGTGCCGAAGCCGACCAGGGCCTCGATATCAGCCCGCATCCGCTCCGGCTGGACGTCGCCCGCCAGACGATGGAGCAGCGCCTGTTCCTGGATGGCGGTCCGGGCCGAAGCGCCTGTCGCGGACAGCAGCATCAGTCCGGTCAGGGCGACAGAAAGCACACGCATCGGCGACCTCGTTTGCTGGGAAGGCGCGGACCTTGCCGGGCCCTCACCTTCGGGTCAACGGCGCAGGATCAGACCGTTTCCAGCTGGCCGCAGACGAAGGCGACTTCTCCCGCATTCAGCAAGGCGGCGAGAACGGGCTCGGCGTTTTCGGGCGCGACCACCAGAATGAAGCCGACGCCGCAGTTGAAGGTCCGGCGCAGCTCATGATCCGAGATGCCGCCGACCTCGCCCAGCCACTGGAACACGTGCGGCACGGGCCAGGCGTCCCAGTCGAAGCTGGCCTGCAGGCCGTCGGCGATGCAGCGCGGCGGATTTTCGATCAGGCCGCCGCCGGTGATGTGCGCCGCGCCCTTGATCAGCCCCGCCTTCATCAGCGGCAGCACCGGCTTCACATAGATGCGCGTCGGCTCCATCAGCGCCTGCGCCAGGGTGCGGTCCCTGGCGAAGGGGGCGTCGTCGCCCCACGACAGACCGGACTTCTCGACCACCTTGCGGATCAGCGAATAGCCGTTCGAGTGCGGACCGGACGAGGCCAGGCCGATGATGATGTCGCCCGCCGCCTGCCGGTCCAGATACGGCAGGGCGTGCCCGCGTTCGACCGCGCCCAGCGAGAAGCCGGCCAGGTCGTAGTCGCCGCCCTGGTACATGCCCGGCATCTCGGCCGTTTCGCCGCCCACAAGGGCGCAGCCGGCCTGACGGCAGCCTTCGGCGATGCCGGCGACGACGCGTCTGGCGGCGTCGATCTCGAGCTTGCCGGTGGCATAGTAGTCGAGAAACAACAGCGGCTCGGCGCCCTGGGCCAGCAGATCGTTGACGCACATGGCGACCAGATCGACCCCGACGCCGTCATGGCGGCCCGTCTCGATGGCGATCTTCAGCTTGGTGCCCACGCCGTCGGTGGTGGCGACGATCAGCGGGTCCTCGAAACCGGCGGCCTTGAGATCGAACAGCGCCCCGAATCCCCCCAGCGAGGCCTCGGCGCCGGGGCGGCGGGTCGATTTCGCCAGCGGCTTGATCGCGTCGACCAGCATCTCGCCGGCGTCGATGTCCACGCCCGCATCCGCATAGGTCAGGCCGTTCCTGAGGCCGTCTTTCCGGGAATCGGAGGTGTCGCTCATCGGTCACGGGCCTGAATCAGTGGGAGGTTTTCTGCGGCGGCTCTTGCCACAACCCTGTCGCGCGGGGCTATAGCATCCGAATGACGCCGATCACCACCACCGAGGCGCTTCGCGATTTCTGCAAGCTCCTGGCCGACCAGCCCTTCATCACCGTCGACACCGAGTTCATGCGGGAGACGACCTACTGGCCGCGCCTGTGCCTGATCCAGGCGGCGTCGGCCACGGACGCGGCCATCATCGATCCCATGGCCGAGGGTCTGGACCTCGAGCCCTTCCTCGACCTGCTGCGCGATCCGAAGATCATCAAGGTCTTCCACGCCGCGCGTCAGGACACGGAAATCTTCGTCAAACTGGGCGCCATGCCCAGGCCGATGTTCGACACCCAGGTCGCCGCCATGGCCGCGGGCTTCGGCGATCAGGTCTCCTATGAGGCGCTGGTCCGTCAGATGCTGCGCCAGGAAGTTGACAAGGGCAGCCGCTTCACCGACTGGGCCCGCCGGCCGCTGTCGGACGCGCAGCTGATCTATGCGCTGGGCGACGTCACCCACCTCGCGGCCCTGTATCCGAAGCTGCGCGACCGGCTGCAGAAGGAGGGTCGTCTGGACTGGGTCATGGCCGAGATGGAGGATCTGACCGATCCGGCCCTCTATGACACCGATCCGGACAAGGCCTGGAAGCGGCTGAAGCCCAAGAAATTCTCGGCCAGATACCTGTCGGCCTTCGTCGCCACCGCCGTCTGGCGCGAGCGCACGGCGCAGGAGCGCGACCAGCCGCGCGGCCGCATCCTCAAGGACGAGGCCATCGACGAGATCGCGGCCCAGGGTCCGACCGACCCCGACGCCTTCAACCGACTGCGTTCCGTGCCCAAGGGCTTCGGCGCCTCGCGACTGGGCGTCGAATTGTCGGCCGAGTTGAAGCGGGTGCTGGCCGATCCCGAGGCCTTCGCACCCAAGCTGGAACGTCCGGCCCACAACCAGCCGGCGCCGCCTTCGGTGGTTGAACTGCTGAAGGTGCTGCTGAAGGCCAAGAGCGACAACGCCGGGGTGGCGACCAAGCTGCTGGCCAATGTCGCCGACCTGGAAAAGATCGCCCTGGACGACGAGGCCGACGTCGACGCCCTGAAGGGCTGGCGCCGTCAGCTGTTCGGCGAGGACGCGCTGAAGCTCAAGCGCGGCGAGATCGCCCTGGTCCTGAACGGGGCCCGGGTCGAGGTGGTGGAGATCGAATAGTCAGGCCGTCAGGGCGGCGATCTCGCGGGACAGATTGGCCCGCGCCGGCGCTTCGAACCGTTCGGCCCAGACCGGATCCGCGAACAGCCGCCCGCTTTCGAGGAAGCGACCCAGGACCGCCGCGCGTCCCGCCCGGTACAGGGGCTCGGGCACATGTCCGTATTCGTAGCGAATGGCGGCGGCGTAGGCGTCATAACGCTCGGGCGACGCGCCGAGGATCGACAGGTCGATGGAGACGAGCCGCGCGCCGATGGCGTCGTCAGGGGCCACTGAATGGCCCGCGGTCAGCAGGATCAGGCGGCTGACCTCGTGAATGAAGGCTTGTTCGGCGCCTGCCGCCGACAGCCGCTCGACCGCCAGCTTCGCGCTTTCGGCCTCGTTGTCGTGCCGTGTCGCGTCATAGATCGCGTCGTGAAACCAGATGGCGGCGTCCATCAGGCTGCGGTCTTCATCCGAGAAATCCGTCGAAGCCGCGACCTGGGCCAGACAGTCCTCGATGTGCGTCATCGTGTGGTAGCGCCGGTGCGGCTCGCCGTAGCGCGTGATCAGCTCATCGCGAACCGCACCGGAGATCATGTGGTCAGGCCACCGTCGCCTTGACGATCTTGCCCGGTGAACGGGGCGGTTCGCCCTTGGGCAGGGCGTCGACGTTGTCCATGCCTTCGATGACCTCGCCCCAGACGGTGTACTGGCCGTCGAGGAAGGAGGCGTCGTCCAGGCAGATGAAGAACTGGCTGTTGGCGCTGTTGGGATCCGAGGTGCGGGCCATGGAGCAGACGCCGCGGGCGTGGCGTTCTTTCGAGAACTCCGCCTTCAGGTTCGGCTTGCTCGAGCCCGAGGTCCCGGTGCCGGTCGGATCGCCGCCCTGGGCCATGAAGCCCGGAATGACGCGGTGGAAGACGACGCCGTCATAGAAGCCTTCCTTCGACAGTTCGGTGATGCGGGCGACGTGGCCGGGGGCCAGGTCGGGGCGCAGCTTGATGACGACGTCGCGGTCGACGCCGTCGCCGGTGTCGAGGGTGAAGGTCAGGGTTTCGTCGGCCATCGGGCGCGCTCCTTGTGAATTGTCGCGGGTGCATAGCCCGCAATCCCGTCGGGGGCTATGTGGATGCGATGAGCGACGAAGAAAAGCCCGCAGAACGCAGACGGATGGTGCGACCGCCCTCGGGCGGGACCGCGGCCGGCCGCGGCATGGGCACCAAGATGAAGACGGCGGACACCAAGTCGATGTCCAGTCAGCAGTGGATCAAACGCCAGCTCTCCGACAAATGGTCCGAGAGGGCCCGCGCCGAGGGCTGGCGCAGCCGGGCGGCGTTCAAGCTGCTTGAGATCGACGATCGGTTTCACCTGATCAAACACGGCAGCCGGGTCATCGACCTGGGCGCCGCGCCGGGCGGCTGGGCCCAGGTGGCGGTCAAGCGCGGCGCTACCTCTGTGGTCGGCGTCGACCTGCTGCCGGTCGAGCCGGTGCCCGGCGCCATCATGATCCAGGCCGACTTCACCCATCCGGGCGTCGATCAGCAGATGATGGACCTGCTGGGCGGGGCGCCCGATCTGGTCCTGTCCGACATGGCCCACAACACCGTCGGCCACCGCCAGACCGATCACCTGAAGATCATCGCCCTGATCGAGATCGCCGCCGACTTCGCCCTGCGGACCCTGCGGCCGGGCGGGCATTTCGTGTCCAAGAATTTCCAGGGCGGCGACGCCGGCGGCGTTCTGGCGCGGCTGCGCGCCGGGTTCGAGACGGTCAAATATGTCAAGCCTGCCTCCAGCCGGAAGGACAGCGCCGAGGTCTTCCTCGTGGCGCTGAACAAGCGATGAGCCTGGTCGCGGCCCTGCTGTCCGTCGCCCTTCAGGCGGCGCCCGAGCGGGAAACCCGCGTTCCGGTCGCCGATCTGCTGGGCCAGACGCCGGGCCAGGTGGCGGCCGCTCTCGGCGCAGCGCCTGATCCCGTCGCGGCGGACGCCTTCCGCATCGCGGAGGGCGGACGCGCCGTCGAGATCTATCCGGCGATGCGCTTCTGGCGGGTCGCGCCGGCGGGCGAAAGCTGCGTCACGGGGTTCCCCGAGGTTTCCGATCCCGACAATGTCGAGGGCCGGCCGCGCACCCGGCTCGCGCGGCGGAACAGAGGCTATCTGGTGTTCGAGAACGGCCGTCTTGCCGGCGTTCATCCCGAGCCCCTGCGATCCGGCGGGACGGATCGGGCGACCCGCGAGAGCCTGGAGGCGTTCGGTCGGGCACGGTCACTCCAGTCGCCATGGCTGGCGGCGCCGGGGCGCCTGCCGGCCTCCGACGGCCTCGGCGTCCTGGATCGCCTGCCCACGGCGCCGGCAGATCTTTCGGTGGCCAGCCTCTGCGGCCCGCTTCCGAACCGTCCCCCGGTCCGCAGCGGCGACATCGGCACCGACATCATCTGGGCCATGATCGGCCTGCCGTTCCTCGTCGCCGTGCCTTTCCAACGCTCGGAGGCCGCGCGCGCGGACCGCGAGGGCGGCGCCCTGCTGGCCTCGGTCGAGCCCGGCTCGGTCCTGCCGCAGGACGTGGACGCCTTTGCGGCGGGGACGAAGGGGGTCCGGGTCTATCGCGATCCCGCCGATCCCGGTTTCGCCATCGTCGCCGTCAAACTGGGTCCGGGCCATAGCAACGGCTCGGACATCGGCCTGCTGGGCGTCCGCGGCGACCGGGTGGTGTGGGAAACCGAGCGGTTTCCGGCCCAGGTGCTGGGTCTGCGCGGCCTCATGTGCCGGGACTCCGGGGGACGGGCGGGCAGGGTCCGGCCGGGCTGTTCGACGACCGGCTTCCTGGAGCCCTGAGCGTCAGGCCGAGGCCAGGTCCGCCGCCCGCCGGGCCCTCCTGGTCTCGATCCGCGTCCAGATACGGTCGTGGGCGGTGAAGAACACCGTCTGCACCAGCGGTTCGATGACGCCGATGGCCAGGGCCACGCGCCAATTCTGGGTCAGGGCCCAGGCCACCGTCACCGCCACGACGAAATGCATCACGCCATAGGTGACGGACTTGAGCGCGATCTGGCTGAACGAGCGGGGCAGGGCGTGGCTGTGCCCATGGTGGCCGTGGGCGCGGGTCTGTTCCTCGGGAACCATGATCTGAAGGCGGGCGGTGAAGGCTTCCGACGCTTCTTCCAGCCCCGAAAGCATCTTCCGCCGCTCGATCCGATGCCAGACGCGGTCGTGCACCGAATAGGCGATGGTCTGGAAGAAGGGCTCGACCACGCCGACCGCCAGCGCCAGCCGCCAGTCGCGCGTGATGGCGAAGGCCACCAGCACGGCGACGACCAGGTGCATCACGCCATAGCTCGCGATCTTGAGCGCGAGGCGGCGGGCGGTGCTGATGAGCGTGCGGACCATGGACTTCCAGATGTGGGGCCGGCGCCGCATCCGGCAAGCCAATTGTTCTTATCGTGGCGATAAGGGCGGGCGGCCCTTGCGGTTCCATGCCGCTCACCGCTATACGCGGCCCGCAAAACGGAGACTCCTCATGGAGATACGCGAAGGGCTCACCTTCGACGATGTTTTGCTGGAACCCGGCCCGTCAGAGATCATGCCCGCCGACGCGGACGTCTCGACGAAGCTCACCCGCGACATCAGGCTGAACATCCCCCTGACCTCGTCCGCCATGGACACGGTCACCGAAAGCCGGCTGGCCATCGCCATGGCCCAGGCCGGCGGTCTGGGCGTGCTTCACCGCAATATGACGGTCGAGGAACAGGCCGATCAGGTCCGCGAGGTCAAACGCTACGAAAGCGGCATGGTCATCAATCCGGTGACCATCACGCCCCAGACGACGCTGGGCGAGATCCGCGCCATCGTGGCCAAGAAGAAGATCTCGGGCTTCCCGGTCGTCGATCCCGTCAGCGGCAAGCTGGTCGGCATCCTGACCAACCGCGACATGCGGTTCGACACCGACCCGAACCGCAAGGCCATCGAGCTGATGACCACGGGCGATCTGGTCACCGTGCGCGAGGGCGCCGGACGCGACGAGGCGCGGGCCCTGCTACGCGACCGCAAGATCGAACGCGTCATCGTCGTCGACGAGGACTATCGCGCCACCGGCCTGATCACGATGAAGGACATCGAGAAGGCCCAGGCCCACCCCCATGCCGCCAAGGACGATCAGGGCCGGCTGCTGGTCGGCGCCGCCTCGACCGTCGGCGACGCCGGCTATGAGCGGGCCATGGCCCTGGCCGAGGCGGGCGTGGACGTGGTCGTTATCGACACCGCCCACGGCCATTCGATCCAGGTCTCGCGCGTGGTCGAGCGCATCAAGCGCGAATCCAACCGCATCCAGATCATCGCCGGCAATGTCGCCACCTATGACGCCGCGCGGGCCCTGATCGACGCGGGCGCCGACGCCGTGAAGGTCGGCATCGGCCCGGGCAGCATCTGCACCACCCGCATCGTCGCGGGCGTCGGCGTTCCCCAGCTGACCGCCATCATGGAGGCCGTCCGCGCGGCGAAGGAGTCCGGCGCCCCGGTCATCGCCGACGGCGGCATCAAATATTCGGGCGACCTGGCCAAGGCCATCGCGGCCGGCGCCTCTGTCGCGATGATGGGCTCGATGTTCGCCGGCACGGACGAGAGCCCCGGCGAGGTCTTCCTGTACCAGGGCCGGTCCTACAAGTCCTACCGCGGCATGGGCTCGGTCGGGGCCATGGGGGCCGGCTCGGCCGACCGCTACTTCCAGAAGGAAGTCGAGGACACCCAGAAGCTGGTGCCGGAGGGTATCGAGGGCCAGACGCCGTACAAGGGGCCGATCGCCCCGGTGCTGCACCAGATGGTGGGGGGGCTCCGCGCCGCCATGGGTTATGTCGGCGCCGCCAGCATCGCCGACTTCCAGGATCGGGCCCGCTTCGTGCGGATCACCGGCGCCGGCCTGCGCGAAAGTCACGTCCATGACGTGATGATCACCCGGGAAGCGCCCAACTATCGTCAGGGATGAGCGGGGAGGTTCAAGCCATGGATATGACGCCTGAATTCATCATGCTGGCCTTCACCCTGATCCTGGCTCTGGTCCAGATCGGCTGGGCGGCCAGCGCCCGCACGGCCGAACTGGGCCTGAAGTGGAACGCCGGCGCCCGCGACGGCGAGGTTCCGCCGCCCGGCAGGATGGCCGGCCGGCTGATCCGCGCCCAGGCCAATCTGTTCGAAACCCTGCCGATCTTCGCCGCCGCCGTGATTATGGCGCATGTGGCGGGCAAGGACGGCGGCCCCCTGACCCTGTGGGGGACGCATCTCTATCTTTTCGGTCGCGTGATCTACCTGCCCCTCTACGCCTTCGGTGTCGCCTATGTCCGGTCTCTGGTCTGGGGCGTGTCGTTCGTCGGGCTGGTCATGGTCATCGCCGCCCTGTTCGTTTGAAAGCCTGAATTGACCCCAGCAGCCCGCCTCGCCGCCGCCGCCTCCGTCCTGGACAGCATCGCCCAGGGCCGCGCGCCCGCCGATGTGGTCCTCAAGGCCTGGGGCGCCGCCAACCGCTATGCGGGGTCCAAGGACCGCCGCGCCGTCGCCGAGCGGGTCTATGAGGTGCTGCGCGCGCGCGGCCGTCTGGTTCGCGCCATGGGCGGACGCGAGGATGGTCGGGCCCTGGTGATCGGCTCGCTGGCCTTCCTCGACGGCCTGTCGCTGGAAGAGATCGAGGCCCTCCATTCCGGCGACGGCTACGGCCCGCGCCCGCTGTCGAAACAGGAGCGCGCCCGCATCGAGGCCGGGGAGGGCGACCTGCCCGACTGGGCCGCCGCCGGCCTGCCCGAGTTCGTGGCCGAGGACCTGAAGACGACCTTCGGCGACCGCTGGAGCGAGGAGGCGGCCGCCTTGATGGCCCGCGCGCCGGTCGACCTGCGCGTCAATACGGCGAAGACCACCGTCGAGGCCGCTCGCCGCGACCTGACCGCCGGCGGCCTGACGCCTGCGCCGACGCCGTGGTCGGCGGTTGGCCTGCGCCTGCCGTCCGAACCCGCGCCCAACGTCCAGAGCCTGCAAGCCTTCAACGTCGGCGAGATCGAGATCCAGGACGAGGGCAGCCAGATCGTGACCTGGCTGGCCGGATCGGGCCTGAATTTCACGCCCGACAGCATCGTCGTCGACTATTGCGCCGGCGGCGGCGGCAAGACCCTGGCCCTCGCGGTGCAGGGCCTGCCCGAAGCTGATCTCTCGAAGGTCGCCGCGCCCCGGCCCGCCGGCTGGTCGCCGGTCGGCGCCGATGAGGAAGCGGCCGCGAAGACGGCTCCCCGCGTCGCCGGCATGCGTCTGATCGCCTGCGATGTGGTGCAGAAGCGGCTCGACAACATCCGTCCGCGCCTCGAGCGCGCCGGCGTCGCCGCCGATCTGCGCATGCTGGGTCCGAACGGCGGCGGGGTCGAGGAATTCAACGGCAAGGCCGACCTGGTCTTCGTCGACGCGCCCTGCAGCGGCTCCGGCGCCTGGCGCCGCCGCCCCGAGGACGCCTGGCGTCTGAAGGCCGACGAGGTCGAACGGCTGCACGCCCTGCAGCTGCGCATCCTCGCCCAGGCCGCGCCGCTGGTGAAGCCCGGCGGCCGGCTGGCCTATGTCACCTGCTCGATCCTGACGCGCGAGAACGAGGCCGTCGCCGACGCCTTCGAGGCGGCGTATCCGGGCTTCAGGCCTGTGCCCGTCGCCGATCTGCTGGCGGCGAAGACCCTGACCGACGCCGCCCGCACGGGTCTTGCCTCCGGCGCCTCCGGCGGCCGCATTCGTCTCTCGCCCGCCTCGACCGGCACTGACGGCTTCTTCGCGGCCCTCTACGAGCGGCGGGCGTGAGCCGGGACTGGGCCCTTTCCAGCTTCGGTCCGAAGACCGCCCTCTGCGTCATGGCCGCCGAGCCCGAATACGGCCCGGCCCTGCGCGCCCGCATTCGTCCGTTGATCACCGGCGTCGGTCCGGTCGAGTCCGCAGCGGCCGTCGCCCACGCCCTGGCCGAGCTGCAGGCTGAAGGCGCCCTGCCGGACCTGATCGTCTCGCTGGGCTCGGCGGGTTCGCGCACTCTCGACCACGCCCGCGTCTATCGCATCGCCTCGGTGAGCTATCGCGACATGGACGCCAGCGTCCTGGGCTTTCCCCGGGGCGAGACGCCGTTTCCGCGCATTCCCGCCATCCTTCCGCTCGCCGAAGGTCCCGCGACCCTTCCGACCGCGCGTCTCGCCACCGGGGCCAGCGTCGTCTCAGGCGCGGCCTATGACGCCGTGGACGCTGATATGGTCGACATGGAGACCTTCGCCGTGGTCCGCGCCGCCGCCCGTTTCAGGATGCCGGTGATGGGTTTGAGGGGCGTCTCGGACGGTCGCTCGGACCTGTCCGCCCTCCAACACTGGACCGACGCTCTCGCCGAGGTCGATCAGGCTCTGGCCCAGGCGCTGGACCTGTTGCATGACCATTTCCCGCCTGCCGCCACGGAGCCCGCATGACCGTCCCCGCTGATCACGAAAAGGTCCTGATCGTCGACTTCGGCAGCCAGGTCACCCAGCTGATCGCCCGCCGACTGCGCGAGGCGAACGTCTATTGCGAGATCCATCCGTTCGACAAGGCCGAGGCCGTCGTCGACACGATGAAGCCGCAGGCCATCATCCTGTCAGGCGGACCGGCCAGCGTGCTGGAGGCCGACAGTCCCCGCATCGGCCGCAAGCTGTTCGACCTCGGCCTGCCGATGCTGGCCATCTGCTACGGCCAGCAGCTGCTGTGCGACGTGCTGGGCGGCAAGGTCGAGGGCGGCCATCACCGCGAGTTCGGCCGGGCCGAGATCGTCATCGCGGAGGAGACGCCGCTGTTCGCGGGCGTCGGCGCCGTCGACCATCGCGAACCGGTGTGGATGAGCCACGGCGACCGGGTCGCCGCCATCCCCGAGGGCTTCAGGGTCGTCGCCACTTCGGCCGGGGCGCCCTTCGCGGCCATCGCCGACGAGGCGCGGAAAATCTATGCGGTGCAGTTCCATCCGGAAGTGCACCACACGCCGCGCGGAACCGAGATCTATCGCAACTTCCTGTTCGGCATCGCCGGGCTGAAGGGCGACTGGACCATGGCCGCCTATCGCGACGAGAAGATCGCCCAGATCCGGGAACAGGTCGGCGATGCGAAGGTCATCTGCGGCCTGTCGGGCGGGGTCGATTCCTCGGTGGCGGCGGTGCTGATCCATGAGGCGGTCGGCGATCAGCTGACCTGCGTCTTCGTCGACACCGGCCTGCTGCGCAAGGACGAGGCCGAACAGGTCACCACCCTGTTCCGAGAGCACTACAATATTCCGCTTGTGCATGTTGATGCATCAAAGGAATTTCTCGGCGAACTGGCTGGTGTTTCGGACCCCGAAACCAAGCGCAAGACCATCGGCCGCGTCTTCATCGAGATATTCGACCGCGAGGCCCACAAGATCGAGGGCGCCCAATTCCTCGCCCAGGGCACCCTCTATCCCGACGTGATCGAAAGCGTCTCGGCCTCGGGCGGACCCTCGGCGGTGATCAAGAGCCACCACAACGTCGGGGGCCTGCCGGACTTCATGAAGCTGAAGCTGGTCGAGCCGCTGCGCGAACTGTTCAAGGACGAAGTCCGCGCCCTGGGCCGCGAACTGGGTCTGACCGACGCCTTCGTGGGTCGCCACCCCTTCCCGGGACCGGGTCTGGCCATCCGCATTCCGGGCGAGATCACCCCCGACGCCGTCGAAACCCTGCAACAGGCCGACGCCATCTATCTGGAGGAGATCCGCACGGCGGGCCTGTACGACCAGATCTGGCAGGCCTTCGCCGTTCTGCTGCCGGTCAAGACCGTCGGCGTTATGGGCGACGCCCGCACCTATGAGAAGGTTCTGGCCCTGCGCGCCGTCACCTCGACGGACGGCATGACCGCCGACTTCTTCGAATTCCCGTGGGACGTCCTCGGCCGCTGCGCCACGCGGATCGTCAATGAGGTGAGGGGGGTCAACCGGGTGGTCTACGACGTGACATCCAAGCCTCCGGGTACGATCGAGTGGGAGTGAGGGGCGGCGAGCATACGGGAGCGGCGTCTGGCTAGAAAATTCTCTGACGACAATGGGACTCTGGTCGGTCAAACTGATCAGTTCGCCGCGAAGCTCTATGGTCGTAGAATTGCCGGCCCCGGCGCCCGGAAGGCTCAGCGGACGCGCCTGTCGACCGAGGCGTCCGCCAGCAGGCGGGTGTAGACTTCCAGGTCGATCTTAGAGAGCAGGGCGGCTGGATTCTCGTAAAGGGCGCTGTTGGCGCCGTGCTCGAAGCATTCGACGCTTTGCACCCAGCACCGGCCATCGGTGGCTTCCCGTATCAGACCTTCGGCGTGCTCCAGAACGTACTGCGACAGGCGTTCGCAACTGGTCCCCGGGACCAGCCGCGCCTGGGCCAGGCCGAGGCTCTCAAGATGCAGGAAGGCGTCCCGGTCCGGATCGTCGGCGCCGATCAGAAGCGTATGGTCGAAGGTCGCGTGGAGCCATTCCCGGATGCCGCCGAAGCCGCCCTTGCCGAAGTCCACGACCCAGCCGCGGTGGTCAAGCTGTTCGGCGGCGAAGGTGAAGCGAAAGCCGAGCGAATAGCCATGGAGAAGGTGGCAGTGGCTGTCGGCGGCCCACTGTCTGAAGGCGCACGAGAGACCGCGATCGGCGCCGTAGGTCTTGGTGGAGAGGAAGGCCATGAAGGGTTCCGTAGCGGGGATGCGATCAACGGGCGGGTTCCGGAGCCGGATCAGCCTGCGACGAAGATCTTGCCCGGGTTCAACAGGCCTTCCGGATCGAGCGCGTGCTTGATCGCGCGCATCAGGCCGACTGCGTCCCCCATCTCATGGACCAGCGCCGCCTGCTTGCCCAGACCGATGCCATGCTCGCCGGTGCAGGTGCCGTCCATGGCCAGGGCGCGCCGGACCAGTCGCGCGTCGAACCCGGCGGCGGCGGCCATCTCGGCCGGGTCGTCGGGGTTCAGCAACAGGATACAGTGGAAATTACCGTCGCCGACGTGGCCCAGCATCGTGCCCGGGAAGGGCGCGCCGTCGAGGTCTGCCCGGGTCTCCATGACGCACTGAGCCAGCCGGCTGATCGGCACGCAGACATCCGTCGACCAGGGGATCGCGCCGGGCCGCAGCGACAGGGCCGCGAACCCCGCCTGGTGACGCGCCTTCCATAGCCGGTCGCGCGCCTCCGGCTCCACCGCCCACTGAAAGCCGGAGCCGCCATTGGCCTCGGCCAACTCGCCGAACATCCTCGCCTGGACCCCGACCTCGTCCGGCCCCCCGTGGAACTCCAAGAACAGGCTGTCGGCGACCGCGTAGTCGAGCCCGAAGGCGCGATTGACCGCCCCCATCTGGACGGGATCGAGGTATTCGGCGCGCGCGGGGACCAGGCCTGATTGCAGCGCCTCGATCACCGTACGCACCGCGGCCTCGGCCGATGGAAAGGCGCAGACCGCGGCGGCCATTGTCTCCGGGACCGGATGCAGGCGCAGGGTGACCTCGGTGATCACCCCGAGCGTGCCTTCCGATCCGACGAACAGGTGGGTGAGATCGTAGCCGGCCGAGGATTTGCGCGCCCGTCGGGCGGTGCGGATCACCTCGCCGGCGGCGGTGACCACCGTCAGGGCCATGACGTTCTCGCGCATGCCGCCGTAACGGACCGTGGTGGTCCCGGAGGCCCGTGTCGCCGCCATCCCGCCCAGGGTGGCGTCGGCTCCGGGATCAACGGGGAAGAACAGGCCGGTGTCGCGCAGATGGGCGTTGAGCGCCGAGCGCGTGACGCCGGCCTCCACCGTGCAGTCGAAATCATCGACGCCGACCCTCAGGACGCGATTCATCCGCGACAGGTCGATGGTCACGCCCCCGGACATCGCCGCCACGTGACCTTCGAGCGAAGTGCCCGCCCCGTAGGGCACGATGGCGACGCCGTGAGCGGCGCAGGCCTGAACCACCTCGGCGACCGCCGCCGTCGTGTCAGGGAAGGCCACGGCCTGCGGCGGCCGGTTCGGATGCCGCGTCCCACCTCCGCCATGATGGGCGCGGACCACGGGATTGACGGTGAAGTGTTCTCCAAGCCGGTCGGTCAGAACCCGGATCAAGGCCTCGGGCAGGGAGGCGGGGACGACGGGGTCGCTCATGGGAACATCGCCTCGATCAGGGAGGGGCCAGGGGTGGCCTGGGCTCGCGCCAGCGCGGCCGCCAACTCGCCGGCCGTGCGCACCCGCGTCGCCGGGACGCCGAAGCCGGCCGCCAGGGCGCAGAAGTCGATGGCCGGCCGGGTCAGGTCGAACAGGGCCTGCGCGGCGCGCCCCCCGGGCGAAGCGCCGGCCCGGGCCAGTTCCATGTTCAGGATGGCGTAGGCGCCGTTGTTGAGAATGACGTTGGTGACGTCGAGACTCTCGCGCGCCTGGGTCCACAGCGCCTGCACCGTATAGAGGGCGCTGCCGTCCGCCTGCAGCGCCACCACACGTCGGTCGGGACAGGCGATCGCCGCCCCCGTGGCCAGCGGCAGGCCCTGACCGATCGCGCCGCCGGTCAGCGACAGCCAGTCATGCGGCGCGGCGCCGGCGGCCTGGTCGTAGGCGTACAGGCCCAGCGAAATCGATTCGTCGCAGACGATGGCGTTGGCCGGGAGGGTCGCGGCGACCACGCGGGCGAGCAGATCGGGATCGAGGCCCCGGTCGTGCTCCGACAAGGCGAGGCCGGGGGCAATCGCCGGCGGCGCCGTCAGGTCGCTCGCAGCTCCGGAGACGGCCTCGGCGAGCGCGACCAGGGCCTCGGTCGGATCTTCGCCCGCGTCGCACAGCGTCAGAATCTCCGCATCCCCCGCGGTCGGGCGCATGGGGCGGCCGGGCAGGGCGAAGAAGGCCACCGGCGCCGGGGCGCCGGCGAGGATCACCGTCCGCGCGCCGGCCAGAAGGCCCGCGCTCATCTCGATCAGATAGGGAATGCGGGGCAGGGCGACACGACCTCGCCCCCGCTCCACCCGCGCCGGGAAGGTGTCGGTCAGAACCATGGCCCCCGTGGCGGCCCCGATCCGCGCGGCGGCCGCGCAGGCCTCCGCGCCCAGGCGCCGCCCGCCCAGAACCAGAGCACACCCTCCGGTCCGCAGGCGGTCAGCGAACCGGTCGATATCGCGATCCCAGGTCGGCGTTCCGGATGAGGCCGTGCGTCCCGGGGTGGGTCGTTTCGTGTCTGCGTCCGACCAGGCCACGTCAGCGGGGAGGACGAGCGTTCCGGGACCCTCCCGCGCCGCCGCGTCCAGCGACCATGACGCCAGTTCGAGCGCCTGCTGCGGAGTCTGCGCGGCGGCGAACCAGCGGCTGACGGGTCGCGCGAGGCTTTCAATGTCGCTTTGCAGGGGCGCGTCGTTCGCCCGGTGGGCCACGGCGTGATCGCCTACCAGATTGATGATCGGGGTGCGCGCCCGGAAGGCGTTGTGCAGATTGGCCGACCCGTTGCTGAGGCCGGGACCGAGATGCAGCAGCGTGAGCGCAGGCGCGCCGCGCATCCGGCCGTAGCCGTCGGCCGCGCCGGTGACCACGCCCTCGAACAGGCCGGGCACCGGGCGGATGCGCGGGACCCGGTCCAGCGCCGCCACCAGATGCATCTCCGAGGTGCCGGGATTGGCGAAGCAAACCTCCACGCCGCCGTCGGCGAAGGTCTCGAGCATCCGGACGGCGGTCTCCATGGCTTCGGCTCCCTGGGGCCCGCTGCGAGCGGGCCCTTTTGAGGCGACGCTAGCGGCGCCCCGCCGTCTGAATTGTCGCGTTGACGACAATTCAGCGGTACACATCGCCGCATGGACTGGATCGAGGTGGAACACCGGCTGAAGGACGGCGCCTGGCCGGCGACCCTGACTCCGGCGGCGCGTGCGGCCCTGCTAGCAGCCGGGCGTATCCGGGCCGTCGACGACCACGCCGCCGTCTATCGCGCCGCGGACGCTGGCGACGGTCTCTATGCGGTGCTGGAGGGTGAGATCCGTCTCATCGGCCATTCCGCGGCTGGCCGCCGGCTCATCTATCTGATCCTGCGGCCCGGCGACTGGTTCGGCGAGATTTCCGTGCTGGACGGCAAACCGCGCCTCCACGACGCGGTCGTCTTCGGCCCGTCAGCGGTGCTGCACGTCGGCTCCGCCCGGCTGGATGCGATCGCCGCCGCTCATCCCGGGTTCGACCGGGCCTTGGGCGCGCTCGCCTGCATGCACCAGCGCACGGCTCTCGCCTTCGTCGAACAGGCCCTGACCGCCTCGGCCGAGGCGCGGCTGGCCTTCATCCTCACCGAGCTGGCCGGCCGCAACGGCCGGCGTACGGACCGCGGGCTGGAGATCGACCTGCGGCTCAGCCAGGAGGAGCTCGCCGGCATGGTCGGCCTGTCGCGTCAGCGCCTGGCCGCGCTGCTGGGTCGCCTGCGCCGCGAGGGCGTCGTAGCCACCCATTATGCGCGCCTGACCATCCTCGATCCGGGGCGGCTGCAGCAGATGTGCGGGCGCTGAGCGGTCCTCAGAAGAACGATCGCAGTCGCCGCAGCGTTGTTTCCGAGTACGGCGGGAAGCGCATCCCGCTATCGAGACGGGCGGGTCGCCTCAGCACCGCCTTGGCGTGCGAGAAGGCGTCGAAGCCCGCGCGCCCGTGATAGGCGCCCATGCCGCTGGCCCCCACCCCGCCGAAGGGCAGCCCGGGCACCGTCTGTTGCACGATCACATCGTTGCCGCAGAAGGCGCCGGCGCTGATGGTCCGCTCGACCAGATCGAGGGCCCGATTGTCGCGGCCGAAGGCGTAGGCGGCGAGCGGCTTGTCCCGCGCCCTCACGAAGGCCAAGGCCTCGTCCCATGTGTCATAGGGGATGAGCGGCAGGATCGGGCCGAAGATCTCCTCCTGCATCACGCGCGCGGTCGGCGGGACATCGACCAGGACGGTGGGTTCGATGAAGCGGACCGCCGCATCGACGCGGCCGCCCAGGGCGATCCGACCCTCCCTGAGATAGCCGCCCAGCCGCTCGACATGGCGGTCGTTGAGGATGCGGCCGTAGTCGGCGCTGGTCGCCGCGTCGGGGCCGAGAAACTCCCTCACGGCCTCGCGCCAGGTGTCGAGGAACGCGTCCATCAGCCGGCGCGGCACGAGGGCGTAGTCAGGGGCCAGACAGGTCTGGCCGGCGTTCAGGATCTTCCCCCAGGCGATACGGCGGGTGGCCTGACGGATATCCGCGCTGTCGTGGATCAGGGCGGGGCTCTTGCCGCCCAGTTCCAGGATCACCGGGGTAAGGTGACGCGCCGCCGCTGTCATCACCAGCCGGCCGACACGACCGCCTCCGGTGTACAGGATGATGTCGAACCGGGCCTCGAGCAGGCGCTGGGCTGCATCGGCGTCGCCCTGCACGATCTGGACCGCCTCATCGTCAAGGTAGCGCGGGAGCAGGTCGGCCAGCAGGTTCGCGGTGGCCGGCGCGAGTTCGGAGGGCTTGACGACGGCGGCGCAGCCCGCCGACAGGGCGCCGATCAGCGGCGAGAGGGTCAGGAGGAACGGATAGTTCCACGCCCCCATGATCAACGCCACGCCGCGCGGCTCAGGCACGATGCGGCTCCGGCCGGGAAACAGCGACAAGGGCGTCGGCACGCTCCGCGGGCGCATCCAGCGTGTCAGGGCGCCGGTCGCCCTTCGGGCCTCTCCACGCACCAACCAGGCTTCGGTGGTCAGGGCCTCGGCCCGTGGCTTGCCGAGGTCGTCGCGCAAGGCCGTGGCGATCGCTGATTCGTGAGCATCAGTCAGCTCGATCAGTCCCTCCAGCTGATGCGCGCGCCACGCGCGATCGCGGGTGCGTCCGTCGTCAAAGGCCGCCCTCGCGGCGGCGACGCTTCGCGGTGGGTCCATAGCGGTCACGGCGCGCGCCGGACCCCGCGAGGGCGGCGGGGAGGCCTCAGTACGTGGATCGTGGGTCATCGGCGGCAGCCTGCCGAAAAATCCGGCCGCCGCCTTGCGCCCGGACAAGGTTCCGCCCGTCCCGCTGCGTCACGATGACTGCCAAAGGAGCCCCCATCATGAGTTCGACCGACGCCGGCCGCCAGGCCTCTCCCGATCATCCGGCGCAAGGCGCTCCCGCGCCGGAAGCCGTGCATCCGTTCGACGCCCGCGGCGTCGCGCGGCGCTTCCGCCATGCCGCGATTTTCGGCGCCCTGGACGTTCTCACGCCTGGCGAGACGATGCGCTTCCTCAACGATCATGATCCTCTGCCCCTCCTGCGCCAGATCGCCGATCGTTACGGCGAAGCATTCGAGGTGGCCTATCGTCATCGATCCGAACAGGGCGTGGTCATCGACATGCTTCGGCTGGAATGAGGAGACCCGGCGAACAACGGCAAGGAGATGATTGCCAGGCGTGACGGTTGATCGCGGCCGGATCGCTCGCCAAGGCCGGATCGCGTGGGCGTTCCGCCCGGGGGGATCCGCGACGATCCGGCGCATGGTTTCAATCCGACTATATGTGCAAATGCGTCGCAATATCATTTCTTGGTCCTTGGCGATGCAGATGACACTCCTTTCCAGCCTTTTCGGCTCTCCGTCCTTGCGCCGCATCAAGCAGCCGGCGTTCGGCGTCGCCTTCGCTCTGGCCGCCGGATGGTCATTCGAAGTCGCCGCCCAGTCCGTGGCCCCGGGGTCGGAGGCGGCCTATTCGCTGACGGAGATCGTCGTCACGGCTCCACGCACGGAGCAGACCGAAGCCCGGGCGCGAGCGGCCCTCACCCCCGGCGGCGCCAGCGTGATCAGCGCCGTCGCGTTCGAGGACCAGGGGGGCGTACGTCTGGCCGAGGCCCTGGCGTTCGCCCCGGGCGCGATCGTCCAGGCATTCTTCGGCGGCGATGACCAGCCGCGGCTCCAACTACGGGGCTCGGGCCTGCAGCAGAACCCGGCCGAGCGGGGTGTGCTGTTTCTTCAGGATGGGTTGCCGCTCAATCGCGCCGACGGCTCCTACGTCGTCGGGCTTGTCGATCCGCGACAGGCGACGTTCATCGAGATCTTCCGCGGCTACACTGCGAACCGATTGGGATCGGCGGCCCTCGGCGGCGCGCTGAACTTCGTGTCGCCTTCGGGCGAGGCCGCGGCGGGGCTCCGCGGCCGGATCGAGGGCGGCGCCCACGGCTACCTCTATGGCCTGGCCGAGGGCGGGATCGAGGCAGGGCCCTGGTCGGCCTCGGGCGCGATCAGCTACAGCGCCCGGAACGGCTATCGGACCTATAACGACGCCGGGCGCGTCAGCGTCCTGTTGAGCGCCGAAGCCCGGCCTGCGTCGGGGGTGAGCACCCGGTTTCTCGCGGGCCATGTCGAAAACATCTTCGACGTCGCCGGTCCGCTCTCCGCCCAGGCCCTCGCCCGCGATCCTCGCCAGGTGTCCACCGGCCCTGTCGTTGTCAACGGCGTGGCCGGACAGCCTGGACCCAACGTCGTGCGCGACCGACCGCAGCGTGACACCCGCCTGACCTGGGTCGGCAACCGCACCACGGTTCGCCGGGGCCGCCACGCGATCGATGCGGCGGCCAGCTACGTCCATGCCGACGACAGCTTCCGCTTCCCGGTTTCGGCCGGCTACCGCGACACCCGGGGCGGCGACGTGAACCTGATGGCGCGGTACGCCGTCCTTGATGCGGACGATGGGCTGCCGCCGCTCGAGATTGCGGGCCATCTTTCGACCGGCTCGGCGGACCGGGTGTACATGCTCAACGCGGCCGGCCAGCGCGGCGCGCTGTTCGGGAAGGGAAAGCTGGACGCCAGCACCTGGGGCCTGAACCTGACCGCCAATCTGTCGCTTCGCCCGGGGCTGACGCTCTCGCCCTCGCTATCCTACGTCCATGCCGACCGCGGCTTTGCTGACACCTATTCGGAGACAACCCGGCCCACGCTGGCTTTCAATCCGCTCAATCCCGCGCAGCGTCTGCCCGATGGCGCGGTGACGACTGTCGATTCAAGCTACGACCGCAGCTGGCGCACCTTGAATCCTGCCTTGGCCCTGAGCTGGCGGCCAGCGGCCGGGAGCCTGATCTATGCCGCCGTCAGCCGAGGCTTCGAGCCGCCGTCCCACGACGACCTGATCGCCACCGTCAACGGCACCCCCAACTCGTCGCCCGGTCGCCCCAACCCCGGCAATCCAGGCCTGCCGGCCGAGGTGTTCCGCACGCCCGATCTGAAGGGCCAGACCAGCGACACCGTCGAGGTCGGCTGGCGCGGAGGGCGGGGCGCCCTGCGCTTCGATGGCCTGGTCTACCATTCCTGGGTCGAAGGGGAGCTGCTGAGCCTGCGGGACGCCACCGGGGTTTCGCTGGGAGCGGTCAACGCGGGTGATACTCGCCATCTTGGTCTCGAACTCGGTCTGGAGGCGGATTTCGGCGAGCGGACGACGGGGCGGCTGGGCTATGCCTATCAGGACTTCCGCTTCGTCGATGACCCGTTGCGTGGGGACAATCGCCTGGCGGGCGCCCCGCCGCATGTGGTCAACGCCGACCTGCGCTATGCAGCGACGTCGGCTCTGACCCTGGCGGCCAGTGTCCACTGGCGTCCGTCCCGCACGCCCGTCGACAATATGAACACCCTCTACAACAATGCCTTCGCCACGGTCGATTTGCGCGCCGTCTATACGGTCAAACCCGGGATCGTCGCCTTCGTCGAAGTTCGCAACGTCCTCGACGAGGTCTACGCCTCGTCCACCCTGGTGGTTGATCAGGCCCGGCCCGACCAGGCTGTCTTTCTGCCCGGAGACGGGCGGGCGCTGATCGCCGGCCTGCGCGCGGCCTTCTAGGAACTCCATGATGACCCCCTTCCTGACCCGCCGCGGCGCGCTGGTCTCCGGCCTTGCCTTCGGCGCGTCCGCGGTTGCCACGGGCTGCGACGGGCGTGGAGGAGGCGCGGACGCCTCGACGCTGACCCTCTGGGGCCCGCCGGCGGGCCCCACGATCGTGCTGGCCTATGCCGCGGATCTGAGCCTGATGGACACCCTGGCCGAGAAGGTGGCTGTCAAAGCCTGGCGGAGTCCTGACGAACTGAGGGCCGGCCTGACCTCCGGAACGATCCAGCTGTCGGTGATGCCTCTCAATACGGCGGCCAGTCTCTACAACCGGGGCCAGGACGTACGGCTGCTGAACGTGATGACCGACGGCCTGCTCTATGTGGTCTCGCCGGACGCACGCATCACCGGACCCCGACATCTGAAGGGCCGCAGCCTGGCCGTTCCGTACCGTCGCGACGCCCCGGACGTGGTGTTGCGGAGTCTGCTCGCCTTCCATGGACTGGTCCCGGGCGCGGACGTCACGATCCGCAACACCGGATCGCCGATCGAGGCGGTTCAGCTGATGCTCACGGGCGCGGTCGACGCCGCCTTCGTGCCCGAGCCGGCGGCCTCGGCCGCGATCCTAGGCGGGCGGCTGGTGGGCAAGACCGTAAGCCGCGTCATCGACGTCCAGCACCACTGGCGGGCCGTGGTCGGCGATCCGGCCGCGACCCTTCCCCAGGCCGGCCTGGCGGTGAAGGGGCTTTTCCACCGTGACAACGCCGAGCGGCTGTCGCGCCTGAACCGGGTCCTCGCGGACGCGGCCGTCGCGGTCAATGCGAACCCCAAGGCCGCCGCGCGCGCGGCGGCCGGATCGCTGGGCATGCCGGCGGCCATCCTGGAGGCGGCCATTCCGTTCTCCAATCTCAGGGTCGTCGAGGCGAAGGCGGCCCGACCGGCGATCGACCGCTTCTTCTCGACGATCGCCGCCGCTGATCCCGCCATACTGGGGGGGCGTGCTCCGGATGAGGGCTTCTATCTCTAGGGCCCCGTTCGCGCTGGCGGCGTCCCGGACGGCGGGCCGCTTCGGCGGCTTCCTGTGGTCCGCCTGGGTCGGCATGGCGGGCCTGTCGCTGATCGGCGCCCTCTGGCAGGTCGGGCATGAAGCCTTCGGCGATTTCATCCTGCCGGCGCCGATGGCGGTCCTGGCGGCCATGATTGACCTGCTCGGCCGGCCGGAAGCCTGGGGCATCGCCGGCCGGACGACCGTGCGGGCGATCCAGGGACTCGCCCTGGGCCTGGCCGTGGGCGGCGTATCCGGTTTCGTCGCGGGCTATTCTCCGGCGCTGATGCGCCTGACCCGGCCAATCCTGACGGTGATGCTCGGCGTGCCGCCCATCGCCTGGATCGTCATGACGATGATCTGGTTCGGGTCCTCCGACGCCACCGTCACGGTGACGGTCGTCGTCGCCGCCGCGCCCTTGCTCTTCATCGGGGCCGCGGAGGGCGTGACGGGGCGGGATCGGCGGCTCGACGACATGGCCCGGGCGTTCGGAGCGGGCCCGGTCACGCGCCTGGCCACGATCGGGCTGCGCCAGATGATGACCAGCCTGTTTCCGGCCCTGACCATGGCCACCGGCACGGCGTTCAAGGTCGCGGTCATGGCGGAACTTCTGACGAATACGGGCGGGGTCGGCGGCGCGCTCGCGGACGCCCGCACGATGCTCGATGTCCGCCAGGCCCTGGCCTGGGTGCTCATCTCGGTGTCGGCCCTGCTGGCGGTTGAATACGGTCTGATCCATCCGATCCGCAGCCACCTCGAACGCTGGCGCGACGCCGCGCGCCAGTGGGGGGTGAAGCGTTGACCCGGCTTGACCTGAGCGGCGTCGGCCACGCCTACCTCGGACGCACCGTTCTGGACCAGATTCATCTGGCGGTCGGGGTGGCGGAGATCGTGGCCCTGGTGGGGCCGTCCGGCTGCGGCAAGAGCACCCTGCTGCATATCGCCGCCGGCCTGACGGAGCCCGTGCGCGGCCGGGTCGTCCGCAACTATCGACGCCACGGCGTGGTCTTCCAGGAGCCGCGCCTGATGCCGTGGGCGACGGCGCGCGACAATATCGCCTACGCCCTCAGGCGTCGCGGCGTCGACGGCAGGATCCGACGCCGGCGGGTATGCGAGGTCGCCGCGAGCGTGGCGCTCGGCGAAGACGACCTCGACAAATATCCGCTGGAGCTGTCAGGCGGCATGGCGCAGCGGGTGGCCGTCGCCCGCGCCCTTGCGGCCGATCCCGATTTCGTCTTCCTGGACGAACCATTCAGCGCGCTCGATGTCGGCCTGAAGCGGCGATTGCAGGATCTCACTATCGCCGCGCTCGATGAAGGCGGCGTCAGCGCCCTGTTCGTCACCCACGACCTGGCCGAGGCGGCCCGCATCGCCCATCGCATCGTGGTTCTCGATGGGGGAGGGCGGAGCGTGATCGCGAACCGCCGTCTTCCGGACCGCCCGGGCCGGCGCAGCGAGCGTCAGATATTCGATACGGTCCAGGATCTGCTGGCCCACGACCCCGCATTTCTGCACATCAATGACGTTGATGAGAGAGACTAGAATGGGCAGGCGGTCGCGGGCCACGGCGGCGGTGCTCGGCGGTGAGGCCCTGCGCCTGTTCTTTCCCCTCGCGGCGCTCCACGCGGCCGCCTGGCCGTTGCTTTGGGTCGCGGTCTATGGCTTCAACCTGCCTCTGGCGCGGACGGTCCCCCCGTCGCTGTGGCACGGCCATGAGATGCTGATCGGCGCCTTCGGCGCGGCCCTGCTTGGCTTCATCTTCACCGCGGTCCCGGAATGGAGCAACCAGGATCGGCCAAGGGGGCCCATCCTGTTCGTCCTGGCCGGCCTCTGGGGTGTGGGGCGACTGGTCGGACTTCTGGGCGCGGACGTCCTGGGCGGTCTCGGAGCTCTCGTCGACCTCGCCTGGCTGGGCGCCATCGTGGTCTTTCTGGCGTTCACCGCCGTCCGCCTGCGCGCCTGGGGTCTGCGGGGCTTCCTGTTCTGGATCGGCGCCCTGTGGCTCAGTGAGGCGGCTACCCGATACGGTTTCCTGACTGGCGACCTCCAACTGGCGAGGACGGCGCTGTGGCTCTCGGTTCTCGCCTTCACGGCTGTCCTTGGTCTCGCGCTCGCCCGGATCACGCCGCCGATCACCAACCGCATCCTCGATCCGGACCTCAGGAGCACGCCGTTCCGGCCGCACCCCGGACGCCGCAACCTTGGCCCGATCCTGATCGCCGCGGCGATGGTCGGGACCATCCTCGGCGCGTCGGCTGCGGTGGAGGGCTTTCTCCTCATCGCCGCCGGCGCCGCCTATATGGACCGCTCGGCGGAGGCCTTCATCGGCCGCGCCTTCTTTCGATCGGAGGTTTTGGCGCTCGGCGGATCCTCCGCACTCGCCGGGGCCGGCCTGCTGCTTGTCGGCGCGAGTCGTCTGGCCTTGCCCATCCCCGAACTGGCGGGACTTCATCTGCTGACCATGGGCGGACTCGGTCTCGGCGTTCTGTCGGTGTTCGCCATCGCGGGCAAGCTTCACACCGGCCAGGCCCTGGGTCTGGAGGCGCCCGTAAAGGGTGCGTTCCTGTTGCTGGTCGGCGGCACGCTCGCCCGGGTGGCCGCGGCGTTCGGGCTGGCCGACCCGTCCCTTCTGCCCCCGTTGCACCTGGCGGGGGCCCTGATGTGGGCGGGCGCCTTTCTCCTCTGGCTTCAGCAATACTGGCCTTTCCTCTCCAGCGGCGCCGGGCTGGACGTGCGGACCGCGCCATCCGAGCCTTGATCCCTGGTGTCGGCCTATCGATGCAAGGGCCAACTGGAGGGACCGGGGTCATGTCGATCGACTGATCGCAGGCCGAGGCAGGATCGCGCTGATGGGGATGCAGGAAGGCGGCCCGGTCCGGGTCGCCGGCGACCGGAGGCTGATCCGGTCGTCCCGGGCGAGGTTGCGCCGGGACAACGACGCCGGGGCGTCTCCGCGCCATCCATCCTTCAGGAGATCCCATGAGCCCATCCACCGTCGCCGTCGCCGGCGCCTGTTTCCCCGGCTCTCGCCCGGAAAACGAGACCTGGACGCCCGGCGAATTCCAGGCGGTGCTGGATCAGGAGTTTCCTGCGGCCCTGTTTTCGCCGTTTGTCGCCCTGGTCCCCGAGTGCCTCGGCGACGCCTCGGAGACGGGGGCGTGACCGGCCGCGCAACGGCGGGCCGGAGGTCCGGCGGCTTGCGGCGGGCCGCGCCGGGGCGAGGCGAGGCCGCCACCTTCGTCCTGATGGCCCTGCGCGATCCCGTTGAGCGCCTCCTGACCCTCGCCCTGCGCCGGGTGGCGCGCCGCCGGCCCGATGTGTTCGAACGTCTGGGCGAGGCCGGCGACGTGACCTTCATCGTCGCCCCGACCGACTTTCCGGTGGCCTTCCGCCTGCGGCCCGGCCGCGGCTCCGGAAACGTGCAAGTGGTCCGCGTGGCGGACGCGCCGCCCCACGCCGCCCGCATCTCCGGTCCGTTGCTGACCCTGCTGGCCTTGTTCGACGGCCGGTGCGACGCCGACTCGGCCTTCTTCTCGAGGCGCATCCGCGTGGACGGGGATACGCGCGCCGTGGTGGCCCTGCACAATACGCTTGAAGCCGCCGAATTGACGCTGGCCGACCTGCTGGGGGTCGGTCCGCCCTTCCGGGACCGGCTCAACGCGGGGCTGGCCGGGGCGCTGAATCGGCTGCGCCCCCTGCCGCGGGAGCTCTGAAATGGGGTCCATCGAATTGGTGTGTCCGGCGGGGTCGCCCGCCATGCTCAGGGCGGCGATCGAGGCGGGCGCCGACAGCGTCTATTGCGGCCTGCGGGACGACACCAACGCCCGCAATTTTCCGGGCCTGAACTTCTCGCCGGCCGAACTGAGGGACAGCGTGGCCTGGGCCCACGACCACGGCGCCAAGGTGCTGCTGGCGGTCAACACCTTCGCCCGGGCCGGCGCCGGCGACCGCTGGCGGGCCTCGGTCGACGCCGCCGCGGGAACCGGGGTGGACGCGGTCATCGTCGCCGATCTGGGGGTCCTGGCGCACGCGCGGGAAGCTCACCCGGATTTGCGGCTGCACCTTTCGGTCCAGGCCGCCGCCGGTTCGCCCGAGGCCATCGCCTTCTACGCTGAGGCCTATGGAGTGAAGCGGGTGGTGCTGCCGCGCGTGCTGAGCGTCGAGGAGATCGCGGCCCTGATGCGCGAGATCACGGTCGAGACCGAAGCCTTCGTCTTCGGCGGCCTGTGCGTCATGGCCGAGGGGCGCTGCGCCCTGTCGTCCTATGTCACCGGACGGTCGCCCAATCTCAGCGGCGTGTGTTCGCCGCCGGAAGCGGTCACCTACACCGAGGAGGAGGGGGCGCTGGTGTCACGCCTCGGCGGGCTGGCGCTGGACCGCTATGCGCCAGGCGAGCCGGCCGGCTATCCGACCCTGTGCAAGGGCCGGTTCGATGTGGACGGCGGCCTGTCCTACCTGTTCGAGGATCCCGTCAGTCTGAACGCCATGAGCCTGCTGGCGGCGCTGCGCCGCGCCGGCGTTACGGCGGTCAAGGTCGAGGGGCGGCAGCGGGGCAAGGCCTATGTGGCGCGCGTCGCCTCGGCCTTCCGCGGAGCCATCGACGCCCTGGACCAGGGCGCCGATCCCACGCCGTTTGAAAGCCTGCTGACCGACCTCGCCGAGGGCGGTCGCGAGACCGCCGGCGCCTACCGGAAGACCTGGCGATGACCGATCCCCTCCAACTGACCCTCGGGCCATTGCTGTTCAACTGGACCCCGGACCGAATCCGCGACTTCTATGCGCGGATCGCCGACGAGGCGCCCATCGACCGCGTCTATCTGGGCGAGGTGGTGTGCGGCAAACGCGCGCCGCTGATCGACGCGGCCCTGGCCGACGCCGCCGATCGCCTGACCCAGGCGGGCAGGACGGTGGTCTGGTCGACGCTGGGGCTTCCGGCTCTCAGGCGCGACCGCAAGGCCATCGCCGCCCTGGCCGCCGAACAGGAGATGCTGATCGAGATCAACGACGTCTCGGGCCTGCGGGGCCGAACCGGGCCGTTCGTGGCCGGACCCCTGCTCAACATCTACAATGAGGGGGCCGCGCGCGAGCTGATGACGCGCGGCTGCGTACGGCTGTGCGCCAATGTCGAACTGTCGCTTGAAGCCGTGTCCGCGATCGCCGCCGCCTGTCCGGGACTGGAGATCGAGCTGTTCGCCTTCGGCCGGCTGCCGCTGGCGTTGTCCGGACGCTGTTACCACGCTCGCCACCACGGCCTGCACAAGGACGCCTGCCAGTTCATCTGCGACCGGGACCCCGACGGGCTGGCGCTGAGGACGCTGGACGGGCGCGACTTCCTCGCTGTCAACGGCGTCCAGACCCTGTCGCATGGCGTCCAGCTGGCCGATGCGGCGCCGGCGACGCTCAGAGCAGCCGGCGTCACGGCCCTGCGCCTGTCGCCGCACACCGCCGACATGGTCGCCGTGGCCACGGCGTTCCGCGACCGGGCGGACGGCCTGATCGACGGCGCCGAACTCGCCGCCCGGGTCGTCGCCTCCGGCCCGCCGGGCGCGCTGATCGGGGGCTATCTGCGCGGCGAGGCGGGGCTCGAGTCCGTCGGAGGCCCGGCATGACCGATCCCGGCCATTTGAAACTCGCCGCCCTCCGGGCTGAACTGGATGCGCTGGACCGGCGCATGGTCGAGACGTTGGCGCGCCGGCAGGGGATCGTCGAAGCCGTCGCCCGGCTGAAGGGCGACCCTGCCAGGGTGCGCGATCCAGCCCGGGTCGAGGCCGTTCTGGCCAATGTGCTGCAGGCCGCCGGCCTGGCGGGTCTGTCGGCCGCGATCGCCGAACCGGTCTGGCGCCTGCTGGTCGAGCGCTGCGCCGATCATGAGGCGGCCTGGCTCGAGGCGCAGTCCGGGGCGCCCCACGACAGCTGTTGCGGTTGTCAGGACGGCTCCTCTCACGAGACCATTATTTCGCACCGTCCCGGCGGCGGGCGCATTCCATAGCGGCGGAGACCGGGCCGTACGACAATCGGGCCACGCCCTGATCAATCCCCGGGCGCGATGCCCGCTTTCGGCGGCGGGCCTGAATCGCGATCCGCGGCGATGGCTTTACGGACGTCGTCAGGGACGTGGGAAAGCAGGAGCGGGCGAGACGTCGCCGCGAGCAGGGATCGCGTGACGCCGCCGAACAATCTTTCGACCGTAGGGGAACGGCTGTAGCCCCCGAGGACGACGAGGTCGGCGTCCAGTTCATCGGCTGTTTCCACGATCACCCGGGTCACCGTGGCGGCGCGTGAGTCCACAGCCTTCGCAGCGGTGCGCACGCCCCTGGTCTGCAAGGCGGCCGTCAGCTCGACCAGGGACGGGGGCGGCGCGGCCTGATCTACGACGAGGACCGTCGCCAACGCGTCAGCTGCGATCAAGGGCAGGGCGTCGTCGACGGCCTGCCGCGCCGCCCGGCTGCCATTCCACCCGATCAGCACGCGGCCGCCGATATCCCCGGCCCAGTCGGTCGGGACGACAAGCACGGGCCGGGCGCAACGCAGGAGCAGCCGATCCGCCGACAAGGCCTCCGACAGCCCCGGCAGGCGAGGGTGGCCGACGACGATCAGGTCGCCGGCGGTGGCGAAGCCGGTGACGTCTGGATCGTCGTCCCAGGCGGCGCGGAATTCCGCCGGCGCTCCGAAGGGCTGGATGAGAGCGTCGAACGCCCGGCGCGCGGCGGCGACGAGAGCCTGTTCCTGCTGCGCCTGATGCTCCAGCACCTCATGGATCGCTCCGGCGCCGCGCGCGAAGGTCTCGGCCGGGGTCGGGAAGGGACGATGCAGGCTCCAGAGTCCGATGAGTCCGGCGCCAAGCCGCCGCGCCAGAGCGGCGGCCTGACGGCCCAGGCGATCGCTCCGGGACGAGTTGTCCAGACAGACGACGATCCGACGTATGGAATTGCCCATTGCGACCTCCAGTTCCATCCAGTCTGCCGTCCTTGCGCCCTCCGGACATTGATCGAGCGCAAGAGATGAAGCCGGCGTCCGCCCGCACCGCCTGCGGTCGTGGCGGTGTTGATCCAGGTCACGCGAAACACGGTCCGGAGCTGCCACACATGGCGGGTCAGCCACACCAGGATTCGCCATGTCCCAACGCATCGAACAACTCGCCGGAGAGATCGTGCGTCTGCAGGGCGAACTCGACCGCGAGATCGAGCGGCGCCGCAAGGACCTCGGCTGGAAGTTCAGGGAGGGGCTGGTGGAGTTCGAGCACGGGATCACCGAACGAAACCGGCGACTCCGCCTCGACCTTGGCGCCTTTGTGGCTCGCTCGTCCGTCGCGACCGTGTTGAGCGCCCCCGTGATCTATTCCCTGATCATCCCGCTCGTGCTGATCGACGGCTGGGCCTCCCTGTACCAGGCGGTCTGCTTTCGCGCCTACCGGATTCCGCGCGTGCGTCGCTCGCAGTACATCGTCGTGGACCGCAACAGGCTGGGCTATCTGAACCTCGTCGAGGTGCTGAACTGCCTCTATTGCGAATACGCCAACGGCGTGATCGCCTACGTCCGCGAGGTATCCAGCCGGACCGAGCAGTATTGGTGTCCGATCAAGCACGCCCTGGCCGTCACCGATCCGCACCTGCGCTACTACCAGTTCCTGGAATACGGCGACGCCGAGGGCTATCGTGGTCGTCTTGAGGAATTCCGGAGGCGGTTGCGCGCCGAAGGCGGCGGCCCGGACAGGTTCGACACCCAGGCTGTCAGGAGCGAGGAAGCATGACCCGGGATCACGGCGCGCCCGCAAACGGGCACGGATCGGACGCGTCCGATCCGATCCTTCCGGGCGTCATCTACACCTGCCCGATGCACCCGCAGATTCGCCAGCAGGGGCCGGGCTCGTGTCCCATCTGCGGCATGGCTCTGGAGCCCTTGACGGTCACGGTCGAGGCGGCGCCCAATCCGGAACTGATCGACTTCACGCGCCGATTCTGGATCGGTCTGGCGCTGACGGTCCCGGTTCTGGCCCTCGAGATGGGAGGGCATGTGACGGGACTCGCGATGCGCGTTTCCGGCCAGACCTCCAACTGGCTTCAGCTCGTCCTGGCCACGCCGGTGGCGCTGTGGGCGGGCTGGCCCTTTTTCCGGCGAGGCTGGACCTCCGTTCGCAATCGCAGCCTCAACATGTTCACCCTGATCGCGCTCGGCGTGGGCGCGGCCTGGATCTACAGCGTGGTCGCCGTTCTGGCTCCCGACGTGTTTCCGACCGCGGTCCTGCGCACGGATGGCAGCGCGCCCGTCTATTTCGAAGCGGCGGCGGTAATCACCGTCCTGGTGCTTGTCGGTCAGGTGCTGGAACTTCGGGCCCGGGAACAGACATCGGGTGCGATCCGCGCCCTGCTCGACCTCGCGCCCCGGACCGCCCGCCGGCTGCGCGGCGACGGCGCGGACGAGGATGTGGCGCTGGATCTGGTCGTCGTAGGCGACCGTCTTCGTGTTCGTCCGGGGGAGAAGATTCCGGTCGACGGCGAAATCATCGAGGGCCGGGTCGCCATCGATGAGTCCCTCGTCACCGGCGAGTCGATGCCGGTCACAAAGGCAGCCGGCGACAGGGTGGTGGCCGGTTCGCTCAACAGGACAGGCTCCTTCGTGATGCGGGCCGACAAGGTCGGGGCGGACACCCTTCTGGCCCAGATCGTCCAGATGGTGGCGCAGGCCCAGCGCAGCCGGGCGCCGATCCAGCGCCTGGCGGACCAGGTCTCCGGGTGGTTCGTGCCGGTTGTGATCGCCATTGCATTTCTGGCCGCGGTAATCTGGGGTCTGGCCGGGCCGGAACCGCGTCTGTCCTATGCCCTCCTCGCCGCGGTTTCCGTGTTGATAATCGCCTGTCCCTGCGCGCTCGGCCTGGCGACGCCGATTTCGGTCATGGTCGGGGTCGGGCGCGGCGCCCGCGCGGGAGTCCTGATCCGCGACGCCGAAGCGCTGGAGCGTTTCGAGAAGGTCGACACCCTGGTGATCGACAAGACGGGCACCCTCACCGAGGGTCGACCCTCGGTGACCGTCATCCGATCCGCGCCAGGCGTGGAAGAGGCGGAACTGCTTCGCCTTTCGGCCAGTCTGGAGCGGAGCAGCGAACACCCGTTGGCCGGCGCGATCGTGCGTGCGGCCGCCGACCGCAATCTGACTCTTTCGCAGACGACCGAATTCGACAGTCCGGTCGGGCGGGGCGCCACCGGCGTCGTCGACGGGCGTCGCGTCACCCTGGGCAACGCCCGTTATCTCCGCGAGACCGGCGTGGACGTCGCAGCGCTCGAGGTCGAGGCCGGCGCCCTGCGGACGGACGGCGCGACCGCAATCTTCGTGGCCATCGACGGCGCGGCCGCCGGCGTTCTGGGTATCGCCGATCCGATAAAATCGACCACGCCCGGGGCGATCCGCGACCTGAAGGCCGCCGGCCTTCGCGTGGTCATGATGACCGGGGACAATCGCGCGACCGCCGAAGCCGTGGCCCGGCAGCTCGGCATCGACGACGTCCGGGCCGAGGTCCTGCCCCAGGACAAGGCGTCGGTCGTCAGGGCTCTGCGGGCCGAGGGCCGGGTGGTGGCCATGGCCGGCGATGGCGTGAATGACGCCCCCGCGCTCGCCGCCGCCGATGTGGGCGTGGCCATGGGCGCCGGCTCGGACGTCGCTATCGAAAGCGCCGGCGTCACCCTGCTGGGCGGCGATCTACGGAACATCATGCGAGCGCGGCGGCTGTCGAGGGCGGTGATGGGTAACATCCGCCAGAATCTGGTGTTCGCCTTCGGCTACAATGCGCTCGGAGTACCCATCGCGGCGGGTCTGCTGTACCCGGCCTTCGGCTGGCTGCTGTCTCCCGCCCTGGCGGCTCTGGCCATGGCTCTCTCCTCGGTCAGCGTGGTCGGCAACGCCTTGCGCCTGGGCCGGATCAAGCTCTGAGACGGCGGCGCGCCGCCGTTCCCGCCCTCCGTACCGCTACTTAGTGGCAAGCCCCTAGGGACCGCTCCTGAATAACCGGCAAGGCTCAACCGGGCTAATTCTCCAGCATCATCCTGAGGAGTTGAGCCATGTCCCAACTAACGTCCATCGCCCCCGCCGAGAGCCTCCTCGCCGGCGAGGATTGGGCCGGGGCGGTGCGGCTGATCTTCCGGCAGGGCGAGGAAATCTACGCCCAGGACGAGGACGCGGACCTGATCTATCGCGTGGTCCGCGGTTCCGTCAGGACCACGCATCTGCAGGCGGATGGCCGCCGGCAGGTCGGGGACTTCTACTATGTAGGCGACATCATCGGCGTCGAAGTCGGCCAGGCCCATCGCTTCTCGGCGGAGGCGCTGAGCGGCTGCGAGGTTCTGGCGCTTCGGCGCTCCGGATCGGCGGCCTATGAGACCGGCCGCGTCGAACGCATGATCTGGGCCGCCACCGCCAGCGAGTTGCAGCGGGCCCAATCCCACATGCTGCTGCTGGGACGTGCGACGGCGTGCGAGAAGGTGGCCCGGTTTCTGATGGACATCGCCAACCGGTTCAGGGGCGAATTCGTCATCCTGCCCATGAGCCGACAGGACATGGCGGACTATCTCGGCCTCACGATCGAGACGATCTCGCGCATGCTCGGCCGCCTTCAGGCCGATGGTGTGATCGAATTCTCGGGCTCCCGCAGATATCGGGTCCGGCGCCCCGGCTTTCTGTCGGAACTCGCGGCCGCCTGATCCTGTGGCGGTCGCGGGCGGCTACGTCAGGTTCGGCTGATGGACGCTTCACCCCCAGCAACGGGGTCGGAGGGCCCCGTGTATCGTCGCTCCGCCGTGCTGCGGATAATGTCCCGTCGCAACGGCTATATCGCCGCAGTCGCCGGGGCGGCCGTCGGTCTTGGCGTCCGGCTGAGTCTGAACCCCATATTCGGCGAACGAACCTCCCTCATTCTCTACGTGCCCGTCGTCCTGGTGGCGGCGGGTCTGGGCGGAGGAGGGCCGGCGCTTCTGGCGACGGCGATCTGCCTGGCCGTCAGCGCGACCCTTCTGCAGGACAGTCTCTGGACGGACCCGGGCAATATCACTGAAGCGCTGGCCTTCGCCTCGCTGGGGCCCATCATCGCGCTCGTCGGAGAACGCCTCTGGCGTGACAGCCGCGAAGCTGCGACCCGACAGGTCCACCTGCAGTCGATCCTCGAAACCGTGCCCGAGGCGATGATCGTGATCGATGCGGCCGGCAAGATGCAGTCGTTCAGCGCCACCGCCGTCCGCCTCTTTGGATGGACGCCCGAGGAGGCGATCGGCCGCAACGTCAAAATCCTCATGCCCGAGCCTGATCGTTCCGAGCACGATCATTACCTCGAGCGCTACCTTGACACGGGCGAGCGGCGGATCATCGGCATCGGACGCATCGTGGTGGGACAGCGCAAGGACGGTTCGACCTTCCCGATGGAGCTGGCCGTCGGCGAGGCCCGGGTCGGGACCGAAAGGTTCTTCACCGGTTTCGTCCGCGACCTGACGGAACGGCGCAACCAGGAGCGCCGGTTTCAGGAACTTCAGTCAGAACTCATGCATGTGTCGCGTCTGACGGCGTTGGGCGAAATGGCGTCGTCGCTGGCTCATGAGCTGAACCAGCCGCTCTCCGCCATCGCCAGCTACATGAAGGGTTCGGTCACCTTGCTGGAGGTCGAACAGCCGGACTTGCCGAAACTCCGCGCGGCGCTGGACCGCGCCGGAGACCAGGCCCTGCGCGCGGGGGACATCATCAAACACCTGCGTGAGTTTGTCGCCAAGGGCGAGACCGAACGGTCCCTCGAGGATCCGGCGAAGCTGATGGAGGAGACGAGCGCCCTCGCGCTGGTGGGCGTCAAGGACAGGGACGTCCGGGTCGATCTCCGCCTCACCCGAGACCTCGGCGCGGTCGTGGTCGACAGGATCCAGGTCCAGCAGGTCGCGCTGAACCTGATCCGCAACGCCATCGATGCGATCGCGGACGGTCCGCGCCGGGTCCTGGAAATCGCTATCGGGCTTGAGGACGCCAGCACCATACGGGTCAGCGTCGCCGACAGCGGCCCCGGCCTGGACCCCGTGGTGCGGGAGCGGTTGTTTCAACCGTTCGTTACGACGAAGGTCCAGGGAATGGGAATCGGTCTTTCGATTTGCCGCACTATCGTCGAGGCCCATGGGGGGCGTATATGGGCGGAGGACAACCCGGGCGGAGGGGCGGTCTTCGTCTTCACCTTGCCGCTGGCGGACGGAGAGAGCGCCAATGGCTGAGCTGCTTCATGTCATCGACGACGACGCCGGACTGCGCGACGCGCTCGCCTTTCTCCTCGAGGTCAACGGCGTCAACGCGCGATTTTACGAGTCCGGCGACGCCTTTCTCGCCGCCTTGCCGGTCGAGGAAGGCTGCCTGCTGACGGATGTCCGCATGCCGGGCCTAACCGGGCTCGAGCTCGTCCGTGAGTTGAAGAGCCGCGGGATCGACCTGCCGGTCATCGTCATGACGGGCCACGGGGACATTCCCCTGGCCGTGGAGGCCATGAAGGCCGGGGTCGTCGATTTCATCGAGAAGCCTTTCGGCGACGATGTCCTGCTCGGCGCCATCCAGGCGGCCTTCGAGCGATTGAAGGGTGACGTCCAGCCTGACGTCGTCCGGCTCGCGGCGGAGGAACGACTGGCCCAGCTTTCGCCCCGCGAACGCGACGTGCTGGCCGGGGTCGTCGAAGGCAAGCTCAACAAGGTCATCGCCTACGAGCTGGAGATCAGTCCGCGCACCGTCGAGATTTATCGCGCCAACCTGATGGCGAAGACGGGCGCGCGAAACGTCGCCGACCTGATGCGGATCGCCCTCGCGGTCGGACTGTAATTGCTCTGAATCAAGACCGAATTCTGCAGAAGCGCCAGACTTGTCGTGCTGGGTCGATCCAGCGCGCAGGTTGACTTCTCATGGCCCCGTCATCGAACACCCGACCGATCCTGCTGATCGTCGATGGCGACCCGGAGGTTCTGCGCGCCCTCGCCTTCATGGCGGAGACCCGGGGCTATGGGGTGATCGGTTGCGCGACCGCGGCAGGGGCGCTGGCCGACCTGGACGGATCCGTCTCCTGTCTGGTCCTCGACCAGAACCTGCCTGACGTCCCGGGCGTTCGCCTTCTCAAGCAAATCCGGGATGCGGGAATCCGGACCCCCGCGCTGCTGATGGCGACCAGCCCTTCGGCGGCGCTGCAAATCCAGGCGGCCGCGGCCGCCGCGCCCATCGTGGAGAAGCCTCTCCTTGATGAAAGCCTCTTCCAGCAAATCGAAAATCTTCTCGCCGGCGCTTGATCCGGGTCAAGGCCCCGCGGCGGCGGCAGGCTCAAATGGCGCAAACCGGAGGCCTTCATGTCGAGACAAATCCTTCCCCGCCTTGCCGCCGTCGCGGCCTTCGGACTCCTTGTTCTGGGCGGCTGTGCGACGGCCACGACCTACCACCCGGCGGGCGCCGAGGATTGGGCCGACGGCTATCATGAGACGCGTATCGAGGCCCGGCGATGGCGCGTCGTGTTTCGCGGCAATGTTCTGACCTCCCGGGAGACCGTCGAGACCGCGCTCCTTTACCGGTCCGCCGAGCTCACGAAAGCGGAAGGCTATGACTGGTTTCTGGCTGTCAGCCGCGACACCGAGACCCATGCCGATGTGGTGGTTCGCGATCCTCCCGGCAGCTGGGGTCCAGCCTGGTCTCCGCGCTGGCGGGTGGTCCACGACGGCGCCTGGAAAACCTGGGAGCCGACCCGGCCCGACCGCGCCTTCGCAGTTTCCGAAGTCACCGCCTACGAAGCCATCGCAGAGATCGTGATGGGGCAGGGCGCCAAACCCGAAGACCCGAGAGCCTACGACGCCGCCTCGGTCATCGACGCCCTTCAGTCCCGCATCATCCGACCCGGAGCAGACCAATGAACAGACTGGCTTCCAGGGTCGCCGTCATCACCGGCGGAGCCGTCGGTCTCGGCCGGGCGACAGCCTTGCGCATGGCCGAGGAAGGTGCTGCGGTGGCCGTACTCGACGTACGTGACGAGGAGGGTGCGGCCCTGGTCGGGGAACTCACGCAGCGGGGGCTGCCTGCCGCCTACTGGCGCTGCAACGTCGCGAGCGAGGTTGAAGTGCGAACGACGCTGGACGCGGTCGTCGAACGCTTCGGCAAGCTGGACATTCTCGTCAACAACGCCGGCGTCGCCGGGGTCAACAAGCCCACCCACGAGGTGACCGAAGCCGAATGGGACTGGGTCCAGTCGATCAATGTCAAGGGCGTGTTCTTCTGCACCAAACACGCCATTCCCCATCTCAAGGCCGCAGGCGCCGGCTCGATCATCAATCTGTCGTCCATCTACGGCTTGGTGGGCGGACCCGACGTGCCGCCGTATCATGCGTCCAAGGGCGCGGTCCGGCTGATGACCAAGACGGACGCCCTGCTCTATGCGGCCGATCGCATCCGGGTGAATTCGATCCATCCGGGGTTCATCTGGACGCCCATGGTCGAGGCCCATCTGGCCGGCCAGGGGGATGTCGAGCAGGGCCGCAAGGCCGTGGACGCGCTTCATCCGCTCGGTCACATCGGAGATCCCGACGACATCGCCTGGGGCGCCGTCTATCTCGCGTCGGACGAAGCCAAATTCGTCACCGGCGCCGAACTCGTCATCGACGGCGGCTATACGGCCAGATAGCCTCAGTCCCGGCGGTAGACCTGAACGATGCGTTGGGCCCGTTCCCGAACCTCGGCGCGGCAGCGCTCCACCGTGTCCTTGCGCATCCCCTGGCCCACGCTTCCGAAATTGTGGTGGCCGATGATCTCCATCCCGGTCATCGCGGCGAAATGCGCATCGAAATGCTTCTGCATCGCGGACCAGGCCCCACTGGTCTCGACCCAGTCCTGCGGGGCGCCCGACGAGGTAAAGGTGATCATCTTCCGGCCGCCGAGGAGGGGCTGGTTCCCACCCTCGCGGATGGCCGAATAGCCGAAATCCATCCCGAACACGCGCTCGACATACCCCTTCATCATCGCCGGCGTGGCGTTGAACCACAGAGGATAGAAGAAGGCGAAGATGTCCGCGCCGGCGATGGCAGCCCGCTCCCGGACCACGTCCGGCCTCACCGTGGCGCCCAGATGATCGGGCATCTCCTCGGCGCGAAGCCGGGGATCGAACCGCAGACGGTAGAGGTCGCGCATCTCCACCTCGCAACCGGCGGCGCGCGCGGCGTCGGCGAAGGCGGCGGCCATCGTCAGCGTGAAGCTGCGCTTGCGCGGGTGGGCGACGATGACGGCGATGCGGGGGGCTGAGTTTTGCATGACCTCAGTATCCCCGTTCCATGGCCGGGCGGATTGATCTGGCTCAAGGCGCGCATGACCTGGATCAAGGAAATGAGGCCGGTGGACCCTAGCTTGGCCGCCTAAGGAGATTCCATGCCTCACATGTCGCACGAGGGCCGGGACGCGATGCGGGCCGCGCATCACCAGATCGGCAACAGCCTGCAGTCGGTCGCCAGCCTCCTGCGTCTCGAGAGCCGTTCCGCGCCCCCTGAGGCGGCCACCGCGCTGAACGAGGCGGGGCGGCGCATCCGGACCGTGATGCGGCTGCACCAGCGCCTGCAGGAAGGCGACGGCGACGTCGTCCGGCTCGACGATCTTCTGGGCGATGTATGCCGCGATGTCGCCGAACTGGACGCGGTGGACCGTGACGCGGAGATCCGGGTCGATATCCAGCCGTTTTGCACGGGAGCGAAAACAGCATCCGCCCTGGCGCTGATCACAGCCGAACTTCTGGGCAACGCGCTCGAGCATGGCCTGGCCGGGCGAGCGGGAAGGGTGGAGGTCAGCCTGCGTATGGCGAACGGCGGCGCTACCCTGACGGTTCGCGACGATGGAGCCGGCGCCCCGGAGGGTGAGCTGAAGGCGGGATTCGGCCTGTCGCTGGTGGCGCGCCTGGCCGACCAGCTCGGTGCGCAGCTTGAACAGACTACCGGCGCCAGTGGCACACAGTTTGAATTAGCTTGCCGGGACGTGTGGTGGGACTCGTCATGCGTTTAAGACCCTCTCCGCTGTTCACCGGCGAGCCTGTCGAGATCAAGCAGGCCGAGGCGCTCGCTGCGATCGGGCTCCATGTCAGTCGTCTGAGCGTTGCGCGTCTGGAAGATCCCGCGACTCCGGCCGTAGAGGCGGAGCGATTCATGCCTCGTCCCCCCACGCTCGGCAGCCGAATCCGGTTCCGGATCCTTGAGACGGAGTTGGTGGAAGATCGAGGCTGGGGCGTCCTGCTGGACCTGATCGTTCCCTTCTCCGGCTCGCGCGACTTCTTCGCACTGCGCGGCGGCGCCGTCCCGATCGACGCGCCCCACGCCGTCATCAGGAGCCGCAATCTCGTGTTGAGCGCGACCACGGTCACCGGCGAGGCGGATCGGCTCGTCGAAAAGCTGGACGAGCAGCTCGAAACCATTCGCCGGGAGCTGGAGGACCAGCGGCGTCGATGCGAGGCGATGAGGGACGCTCTCGTCGAAGGCGCGCGACAGGCGGTGTTGAACCGCAGGCGGCGGCTTGCGATCCTGAGTTCCGCGAGTCTGGAGCTTTCCGGGAGAGGGTGGCGTCCGCAGGCGTCACGCTGAGGGAGGCGGGATGATCAGCCTGGCCGGATGATGCCCGGGCTCGCCGAGAGTTGGCGCCACGCGTCCTCTCCGTCAGTCGCGAACTGTATGAGATCGAGATCGTCTTTCGTGACGAGCCCTTGGGAGACGAGAGCTTCGAACCGGATCAGGTCGGTCCAGAACGGCTTGTCGACGAGGATCACCGGCACGGCGCGCATCTTTCCGGTCTGGCGCAAGGTCAGGATTTCGAACAGCTCGTCCATGGTGCCGAAGCCGCCGGGAAAGACCACGAGGGCGTTGGCCCGCATGGCGAGATGCATCTTTCGCATGGCGAAGTAGTGGAAGCGGAACGTGAGTTCGGGCGTCGACCAGGCGTTTGGCTCCTGCTCCAGGGGCAGGCTGATGTTGAAACCGATGGAAGGCGCGCCGGCGTCGAACGCGCCGCGGTTGGCCGCGGCCATTGTTCCGGGGCCGCCTCCCGTCGCGATGACGTTCTCGCGCGGCGAATCCTCGCCGTCGAGCGCACCGCCCTCGCGGGAGGCCAGTTCGGCGAAACGACGCGCCTGCGCATACCATCGGGCGTGATCGGGCGGCCCGTCCTCGGCGACCCTGGCGCTGCCGAACACTACGATCGTCGAGCGAATGTTCCAGGCTCGCAAGGCCTCTTCCGCCTTGGCGAACTCGAGCAGGAAGCGCACGCCTCTCATCGAATCCCCGAGAAGGAAAGGCAGGTCCGCGGCCGGGAGGCGATAGGCGCTGGAGTCGCGTTGTGCGGCATTCGACAGAGGGTCGCTCATAGCCCGCGGCTCCCTGTGGAAGGGCTGATCGCGGCCTCCAGACTCTGGATCAGGGCCTGTCGCTCGGCGTCCCCGGGCAACTGCTGCAGGACCGTGTTCAGGCTGGAGAGGAAAGCCGCGCGGTCATTGTGCCAGTCCGGCCGGGTCGCCTGTCCGGGCGCCAGTCGCGCGCGTCCCCGGCCGACCGGTTCCGCCTTGTCCCGGGTCAGGGCGTAGGTCTGGTCGAGGCCCGCCGTGATCGATCGATAGCCCAGCGCGGACAAACGGGCGGCGAGCGTGGCGAGGGCCGTCGGTTCGCCATGGTCGAGAAGCACGTGGCCGGCGACGACGCCTCGCGCCTTCAGCCAGTCGACGAGTTCGGTCGCGTCCCCGTGACCCGAGTAGTTGTCCAGGCTCCGGATCCGGGCGCCGACATGGATGTCCTCGCCCTGGATCCGCACCGCGGTCCTACCCTCGACCAGCAACCGTCCGAGCGTGCCCGCCGCCTGGAAGCCGGTGATCAGAACTGTGACGTCCTTGCGCCACAACAGCCGTTTGAGATGGCGTCTGATACGGCCGGCGTCGCACATGCCGCTGCCCGCCAGGATCACATGCCAGCCGCTCAGCCGCTCGAGCCGGTCGCTTTCCTGCGGCCGCAGCAGGTGGTGGAGCCGGGTCGCATGGCGCAGGGGCTCGAACGGATTGTCGCCGGAGTCCGCGTTCCATCCGCGTCGGAGAAACACCTCCGTCGCCTCGATGGCGAGAGGCGAGTCGAGGAATATCTCCGCCGCCAGATCCGGTTCCGCCTCCATCACGGCCAACAGGTCCAGGATCAATTCCTGCGCCCGGCCGATAGCGAATGTCGGCATCAGCAGGGGGCCGCCGGCGGCCTTGGCCGCGCGCAGTTCACCGGCCAGCGCCCCACGCCGCGCGGAGAGCTCCAGGTCGATGCGCTCCCGGTCGCCATAGGTGCTTTCCAGTATGACGTGGTCCACATCGATCGGCCCTGACGGCCTGGGCAGGAACGGCTGGCGCCCCGAGCCGAGGTCGCCCGAGAAGAGAAGGGTCAGGGGATCGGATCCCCGGCCGATGCGCACCTCGATCGAAGCTGCGCCCAGCAGGTGGCCCGCCGGCCACCAGATCGCCTCGATGTCATTCGCCACCTCGTTGGGGGTGTTGAACTTCACCGTTTCGAAAAGGCGCAGGGTCGGTTCCACGTCGGAGGTGGTGTAGATCGGCTCCACCCGTTTCAGACCGCGCTGCTCGTTGCGGCGGTTGAGATGGCGAACCTCGCTCTCCTGGATCCCGGCCGCATCGGCCAGCATGACCTCGCACAGGTCGCGAGTACTTCTCGTGGCGAAGATCGGCCCCCGGAAGCCCGCACGCACAAGCTTCGGCAACAGGCCCGAATGATCGATATGCGCATGGGTCAGCAGGACCGCGTCGATCTTGCCGACATCGAACGGAAACGGCTCGTAGTTGAGGGCCTTCAACGTCTTGGGACCCTGGAACATGCCGCAATCGACCAGCAGGCGGGCGCGGCCGGTGTCGAGCAGCATGCACGAGCCGGTCACGCACTCAGCGGCGCCGTGGAAGGTCAGGTTCACGGTCATGTCGCGGGTCCCACGGACGGCGGATTGGCGGTCAGCCAGGGCGCTCCGCCCACGTCAGTGAGCCAGCAGCAGGTTCGGGCCGTCCTTGCACGCGAGAAAGGCGCGCGTGGCTCCGCCGAAGACCGCTTCGCGGAGCCGCGAGTGGCCCCAGGCGCCCGCGACCAGCAGCGTGGCCATCCTGCCCCTGGCCGCCGCGATCAGGGCGGCGCCCTCATCTTCTCCCTCGACCAGGACAACCGCGCCTTCGCCGACGCCGTGGAGCCGGAGGTAGGCGTTCAGGGCGTCGGTGTCCGGATCGGTGGCGTCGGGATCGAGGCCGGTCACGCACTGCACGATGTGAATCTCGCTGGCCATCGCCAGAAGGGGGAGGGCGGCCTTGACCGCCCGTCCCGCCTGCGGACTCCCGTCCCATGCGATCGCCGCCGGACCGGAGAGCGAATCCGGATCCTGTCGCGCGACCAGAATCGGCGCGCGATCGCCGAGAAGGCACTGGCCGAACAGATCGCGTCCGGGACCGTGATCCAGATGCCCCTGACCGAAAACGACGAGATCGGCCAGAGCGGCGTGGCGGCTTGCCGCCAGCGCCGGCCTCAGGCCACGGCCCAGGACAGACATCCGCGGCGCCCCCTCGCCGGAACCGAACACGACATCGGCCTGGTTGGCGGCGCTCCGCGCCGCTTCTTCGATCCGGTCCTGAAGCGAGCGTTCAGCAGCCGCCAGTTCCTCGATCGCCGTCCGGGACAGGGTGGCGCCCAAGGTCATGCCGAGGGCGATCATGTCGGCGGCGCTTTCCGGATAGATGGGCAGGACTTCCACCACGCCGTCGTGCTGGCCGGCGAGACTGCTCGACAGGCCGAGGGCCTGGCGGTCGCCGTCTCCCCCCGCCGCGATGGCTATCATGTGTTTCAGGCTCATGTCGGATATCCCTTCAGGGAGAGATTGCGCCCCGCGCCGCGTCCTTCCCTTGATCGACATCAAGGGATCAGGAGCGGTCAGAGTCTCCGGACCCCGACGTCGGGCGGCCGATCGCGAAGGTCTGCGCCTCGCTGCGACCGTCCATGACCCCGACGCAGGACACGATCTCCGGAGCGAAATGCATGACCGCCACCGCATCCCCGCCGGGACAGTAGACATGCACGTCCGGATAGCGCGCGACGACTTGCCGGTTCAGCCTCTCGATCGTCGAAGGATCGAGGACTTCCGCGACACGGCCTGACATGGAGACGCCGACGGCGTCTCCATGCGGACCGCTTTCCGAACAGATGGAGACGGACGCCCGGGAATCGCGTTCGGCGTTGGCGAATTTCTGGCTTGATCGGGCGACGATGAAATAGAGATTCAACCCGTCGTTCAGATAGCCGACGGTCGTCACCTGGGGCCAGCCGTCGGGACGATTCAGGGCGACGCTCATAAGCCTCTCACGGTCGAGCAGGCCGACGACGGCCTCGACCGCCCGTTCGTGGATCGGGGCTGGAGCCGGATTGGTCACTGTTCCGCCCTCAGGGTTTCCAGATAGGCGATCAGGTCGTCGATCTCGCCGGCCCGGAATGTGTAGTCGGGCATCGCCGGGTGTGTGGTCACCAGACCTTCTGCGAAGGCCTCCTCCAGCTGGTCCAGCGGATAGCGACGGACGATTTCGCGCAACGGCGTGGCGTCCGGAAGCGGGCTGTCCCCTGTCGCGCCGGTCGCATGGCAGCCGGCGCAGGCGGTGGAGGTCAGCAGTCGGCCGCGCTCGACCGCGTCGGCGGCGATGCTGACGCCCCCCTCTGGCCTGGCCCGGGGCGAGACCTGGATTCCGGGAGAGGGCGATCCCCCCGCGACGAAGATGCAGGCGAAAGCGAGAACGATGACTCTGAGGGTGGCTGACATGTCCGGCTCCAGCGTTGATCGATGGTGTCAGGCCTCTCCCCGGGCGGCCTTGATCCGGATCAAGGCGTGCGCCGTCTTCATGAGGCCTGCTGCCGCCAAGGAGATCGCCAATGACCTACGCCAGCATGCTCGTCGCCGTCGAAGACGGAGAGGAAAGCGACAGCCGACTCGAACTCGCCTGCGACCTCGCCATCGCCTTCGACGCCCTTCTCATCGGTCTGTCAGTGGGTTCGATCGCCCCGCCCCTGTACGACCCGATGGCGGGCGGGGCGATGGTGGGGGAATTGCTGACCCTCTATCGCGACATGGCCGAAGCGGACGTGGAACGGGCGCGGGTCCGTTTTGAGGAGATCACGGCCGACCGTGCTCTCGAGACCGAATGGCGGGGCGGTGTCGGCTATCCGTCGGAGTTCGCGTCGCGGGCCGCCCGGGCGGCGGATCTGGTGATCCTCGGCGGGCGCAACCGACTCGCTCCCGGCCACGCGCCCGATGTCGCGGACGTCTTGATGGGATGCGGCCGTCCGGTCCTCGTGACCCCGCCGACGCGGCTGCGTTCGCCGGTCGGCAGCCCGGCCTTCGTCGCCTGGAAGGACTGCCGGGAGGCGCGGCACGCGCTCGCCGGCGCTATCCCCCTCCTGCAACGCGCCTCCAGCGTGACGCTCTACAGCGTCTGCACGGCCGAAGAAAACGAAGCGGCTGACGGCGAGATCGGCGAGGTGGTCCGCTATCTCGCACGCCATGAAATTCAGGCGGAGCCCGTCATCGCGCTCAAGGGAGAACAGCCTGCAGGCCGCCAGATTCTGGACGAGGCGATGGCGCGCGAAGCCGGCCTGATCGTGGCCGGCGCCTACGGACACGCCCGCCTGCGCGAATGGGCCCTGGGAGGCGTGACCCGCGATCTGATCGCCGACAGCGCCATCTGTCTTGCGCTCGCTCACTGAAGGATGTCGAAGTGACCGCCAGCCCGATCGTATTCGCCTCCACGGCGCCCGGAAGATGAGCCGCCGCATCCTGATCCTCGACGGGCACCCTGATCCGGATCCCGCGCGCTACTGCCACGCCCTCGCCGCCAGCTATGCGCAGGGCGCCGCCGGGATCGGTCATGTCGTGCATCGGACAAATCTTTCGGATCTGGACTTTCCGGTCCTTCGATCCAGAAACGACTGGGAGGAAGGCCCCACGCCGGCCGCGGTCCTTGCCCTCCAGGATCAGCTGGCCTGGGCCGAGCACATCGTCATCATCTATCCGCTCTGGCTGGGCGAGATGCCCGCACGACTGAAGGCTTTGCTCGAACAGGCCTTCCGCCCGGCCTTTGCCTTCGGCGGCAAGACGGTCTCGCCCGGCGGCGGCAAGCTGAAGGGCCGTTCAGCGCGCATCATCATCACCATGGGAATGCCGGCGGCCGCCTATCGTGTCTTCTATCTCGCCCATTCGCTGCGCAGCCTGAAACGCAACATCCTCGCCCTGGTGGGCATCGGTCCGGTCCGGGACACGATCATAGGCGCGGTCGAGACCCGATCCGACGCAAGCCGCAAACGCTGTCTGGCGCAGATCCGGAAGATGGGCGCTAGCGCGGCCTAGAGACACGGCGGCGGGCGCCGTCCTGGTCGGAGACGGGAAAGGGCGGCGGCCAACCTGGCCGCCGCCCTTTCCCGGCGAACCGCCGAACGGAAATTTTCAGAACGTACGGCCCACGCCGACGGACACGACCCACGGATCCAGGTCGACGTCGCTTCGCAGGGCGCCGCCGTTGATCTCGGCGTCGGTGTTGAACCACACCTTCTTGACGTCGACATTCAGACTCCACGGACCACGCAGGCCGATATCGGCGCCGATCTGGGCGGCGTAGCCAAAGCCGTCGTCGAGATCGACAGTGAAACCGTTCTTGTCATCCCCGCCGTAGAACAGCATGGCGTTGACGCCGGCTCCGACATAGGGACTGAAGTTCCCGCCGGTCAGCGGCCGGTACTGGACCGTGACCACGGGCGGCAGGACCCAGGTCTCATGCACCGCCACGTCGGTCGCCCCGCCCTGGGCGCGGATCTCGTGCCGGGTCGTGCCCAGGATCGCCTCGACCGCCCAGTGGTCGGTCAGGAAGTAGGTGAAGCCGAGCGTCGGCATGATGCTGTCGCCGACGTCGACGGCGAGGCCGGTCGCCGCGCCCGCGGCGGTGACGATGGCGTCGTCGGTGGTCGGCGCGACGTCGGTGATGCGGCCGGTGACCAGCCAGTCGCCGGCACGCGGCGCTTGCCAGGCCTGCTCCTGGGCCTGGACGGTTCCCGCCAGGGCGAGGACGCCCAGCGCGGCGAGGGATGCGATCTTGAGAGTCATGGTTCTGTCCCCGACGATCCCCGACCGCGAATTCGATCGCCGAAACGTCTGGGGTCTTGTGCGGCCACGCTTGCCCGGAGGCCTTGCGCCTGAGCAAAGTCGCCGGCCCTGCGACACCTTGTCAGACAATGCGGACCGGCGTTCCTGGCCGGGGCTGGCGCTTATGCCGCCAGGGGTATTCGCGCCACGTTGCAGCGGGTCCACAGCCGGTCCATGGCGGCGACGAGGTCGTCCATCATGGCGTCGGTGTGGTTGGGCGAGGGTGTGAAGCGCAGCCGTTCGGTGCCCTTGGGCACGGTGGGATAGTTGATCGGCTGG
>NZ_DATMYH010000088.1:0-8692 GCF_035561115.1 Brevundimonas sp. | reverse complement strand
GGGGGAAGTCGATCACATGGGGCCGGCCCAGCCTTTCAGCCTCCCGCCGCTCCGCCCGTCGTTTCAGATAGGGATGCACCATCCCGCCCTGGATCGGTCCGGGCCGGACGATCGCCACCTCGACCACCAGATCGTAGAAGGTGCGGGGCTGGAGCCGTGGCAGCATCGCCATCTGGGCCCGGCTCTCGACCTGGAAGACCCCCAGGGAGTCCCCCTTGCACAGCATGTCGTAGACCTCCGGATCGCCCTGCGGGACCGTATGCAGCTCGAACCGCGGCCCATAGTTTTCCGCGATCATGTCGAAGCCGCGCTTCAGCGCCGTCAGCATGCCCAGGGCCAGCACATCGACCTTCATCAGTTTCAGAAAGTCGATGTCGTCCTTGTCCCATTCGATGAAGGTGCGGTCGGCCATGGCGGCGTTCCCGACGGGCACGATCTCGATCAGCGGCGTCTGGCTCAGGACATAGCCGCCCACGTGCTGGCTCAGGTGGCGCGGGAATTTGATCAGCTGCGCCGTCAGCTCCAGCGCCAGCCGCATGCGCGCGTCGTCGCGGCTCAGGCCGGTGCGGTCGACGTGCTCGTCCTTCACCCCGTCGCCCCAGGAGCCCCAGACCGTGTCCGCCATCCGCGCCGTGACGTCCTCGGTCAGGCCCAGCGCCTTGCCCACGTCGCGGATCGCGGACCGGGGCCGGTAATGGATGATGGTGGCCACGATGGCCGCCCGGTCCCGGCCATAGCGGCGGTAGATGTATTGCATCACCAGTTCGCGCCGCTCGTGTTCGAAGTCGACGTCGATGTCGGGCGGCTCGTCGCGATCGGCCGACATGAAGCGCTCGATCAGCACGTCCTGCTCGGCGGGGTTCACATTGGTGACGCCCAGGCAGTAGCAGACCACCGAGTTCGCGGCCGAACCCCGCCCTTGGCACAGGATCGGATCCTCCTGCGACCGCGCCCAGGCGACGATGTCGTGCACCGTCAGGAAATAGTTCGGGTACTTCAGCAGCTTGATGAGTTTCAGCTCCTTGACGATCGTGTCCCGGACCTTCTGCGGAACCCCGTCGGGCCAGCGGCCGCGGGCCCCCTGGAAGGCCAGCCGGATCAATCGACGCTGCGCCGTCCAGCCTGACGGCACCGGTTCGTCCGGGTACTGGTACTCGAGCTCGCGTAGCGAGAAGACGCAGGCCCGCGCCACCGCCATCGTCCGCGCCAGCGCCGCCTCGTGGCCGCGGAACAGCCGCGCCATCTGCGCCGGCGGCTTCAGATGGCGTTCGGCGTTGGCCTGCAGCCGCCGCCCGGCCTTGTCGATGGTCGTCCCCTCGCGGATGCAGGTCATGACGTCCTGCAGCATCCGCCGGTCGGGATGATGATACAGCACCGCATTGGTCGCGATCATGGGCGCGCCCGTGCGCTGCGCCATAGCCGCCAACCGGTTGAGCCGCTTTCGGTCGTCGCCGCGCCACAGGGGCGCCGCCGCCAGATACAGATCGTCCGGCCAGGCCTTTCGCCACGCCGCCAGCCGCGTCTCGAACGCCGCGTCGGGCTGTTCCGGCGCGGGGGCCAGGGCGATCATTCCCTCCCCCAGCCCGACCGCCTGTTCGAAGGTCAGCCGCGTCTCGGCCTTTTCGATCCGCTCCGCATCCGGATCGGCCCCGGCTTGCGGCACGGCCTCGCTCTTGCCCCGCGACAGCAGGCGGCAGAGCCGGCCGTAGGCGGCGCGATCACGCGGAAAGACGATCAGCTCCGTCCCGTCGGTGAAACCGAGCCGCGATCCGACGACCAGAGGGAGGTCGATTTCCTCCGCCCCCATCAACGCCCGCACCATGCCGGCCAGGGTGTTGCGGTCGGCCACGCCGACGGCGGCCAGCCCCATGGCCTTCGCCTGCATCATGATCTCGCCGGGATGCGAAGCCCCCTCGAGGAAGCTGAAATTCGTCATCGCCCCCAGTTCGGCGTACTGGCCGTCCCAGCCTGAACCCGGGGCGCTCATGGCAGCACCCCGTGCATCCACCACGACGGCGCCCGTTCTTCGGCCACCCCCGAATATTCCCGGCCATACAGGCCTTCGCGGAACAGCCAGTAGCGAGCCCCCGCCTCGTCCTCGACGCGGTAGTAGTCGCGGGTTCGGACCTGCCGGTCGTCCGGACGCGGCCGCCACCATTCGGGCGACAGCCGTTCGGGGCCGTCGGAGCGCGTCACACGTCGCGACAGCCGCCGCCAGGTGAAGCGCACCGGCGCGCCATCGGGAAGTTCAGCCAGAGCCTCGACCGGCTCGGGCGGGTCCAGCAGCAGGATGGGACGGCGCGCATCCCGGTCCGTCGCGGATGGCCGCCGCCCCAGCGCCGGCCGCCAACGCTCGGCGCGCTCGGGCGCCCAGCTGTCGACCGGTTCTGAGATCAGCACCCGGTCCTCGCCCAGCCGCGCGGTCAGACGGTCGATCAGGGCCGCAAGGCTCTCGGCCTGTTTCGCCTCGGCCTCGCTTTCCAGCGCCCTCTGCCGCGCCGTCATCGGTTCAACCGCGTCGGCGGTCAGCATCATGGCGTCGAGGCCGAAACCCAGCTCCAGTCGCCCCAACCCCGCCTCGCGGAACAGTCGCAGCCAAACCCCGGCCTCGCGGCCGGGCCGGCCCGTACGCACCGACAGGCTGGTGGTCCGGCCATCCGAGCGGAACCCCGTCAGCGTCAGCGCCTTCGCTCCTTGCCCGTCGCGCACCAGGGGTGCGGACAGATCGGCGACCAATTCCGTCAGCCGCGCCTCCACGCCCTCGATATCGCTGACCGGCTCCATCCAGGCCTGCCAGGCCCGGTATTTCGGCGGCGGCCGCACCGGCGTCAGGGCCTCGCCCGCGAAGCCCAGGGCCTGATCCAGACGCTGCACCAGGCCCACGCCGTCCCCATCCCTGAACCGCCGCGCCAGTCCAGCGCGCGGCATGGGATAGAGGTCGCCGATCCGTTTCAGCCCGAAACGGCGCGACTGCGTCAGGGTGCGGTCGTCGATGCGCAGCGCCTCGACCGGCAGGGACGCCAGAAGGCCGCGCACCGTCTCCTCATCGGCGATGGAGGCGCCGCCTTCAGCCTCGCCCCAGCGCGCCAGGGCCCAGGCTGCGCCCGGCGTCGGCCCTATGGCGACGCGCGTCCGCGCTCCGGCCTCGGCCAGCCGGTCCCGGATCTGCGCCAGCAGGGCCGCCTCTCCGCCGAACAGACGGGTGGCGCCGGTGAGGTCGAGGAACAGGCCCTCCAGGCCTTCCCCTGCCGGATCGACGCTGACCGACGGCGACCAGCGCTCGGCCCAGACCGCCAGCGCCGTCAACGCCCGGGCGTCCGCCTCGGGATCGGCGGGCTTGCAGATCAGGTGCGGGATCATGGCCAGGGCGTCGGCCTGGGTCTGGCCGCGCCGCAGGCCCGTCGCCCGCGCCGCCGGATTGAGGGCGTGGATCACCGCCGCGCCCCGGCGGTTCTTCAGGATCAGGGCGAACGGGTTCTTCGGATCGAGGGCGGGGTCAGGCGGCGAGGCCGGACGGCGCGCCCGCGTGGCCGATCGCCGCCAGACCGTCACCGGCCAGTCGATCAGCCAGACGGAGACGATGCGTCTCATCATCCTGCTCCAGCATCCACGCCCCCGGCCGTTCGCCACGGCCCCGCATCAGTTCGGCGGTCAGCCGTGGCGCGCCCGGGGCCCGGGCGTCGTCCGGATCGACGGCGCTGGCCAGGGTCGAGATCCGCCAGCGCCGCCGCGCCGCGCTGAGCCCGTCCAGCCCGCGCGGCAGCACCAGCCCCACGCACCCGCCCTGTTTGGCCGCGAAGTCCAGCCGCCGTGTCTGGGTCAGGGTCGCCGCATCCACCGCGCCAAGGGCCAGGGACACCGCCCCCGACCGCAGCGCCTGCTCCAACGTCCACAAGGCCTCGGCCGCCGTGTTGACGGGGGCCAGGATCAGGGAAATCCCCGGCAGGCCAGGGCCATAGGGCCGGCCATGCTCGCCCAGCCACGCTCGCGTCGCCGTCATCAGCACCGGTCGCTCATCCTCCTCCAGCCGGCGCGACAAGGCGAAGGCCATCAGAGCCGCTCCGTCCCGGGGACCCGCCGCGCACGCTTCTTCCAGCGGCGCGGGCCGCTGGGGAAACAGGCCGGGAGATGACAGGGGCGCAGGGATCATGAGAGTCCGGAAATCCAGATGTTCACTATTTGTTCCGGACGCCGCCAGAGTCAAACAGAGAATCCCGTTCCGTCGCCTTCCAGGAAATCAGACCCGCGGTCGCGCCTTCAGCTCGTCGCGAATCTCGGCCAGCAGGGCCTCGGTGGGCGTCGGCGCAGGAGCCGCCGCTTCCGGCTCGGCCGCCTGTTCGCGGCGCAGCCTGTTGATCGCCTTGACCAGCAGAAACACCACCAGGGCCACGATGGCGAACTGGATCAGGGTGTTGACGAAGGCGCCGTACTGGATCGCGACTTCCTCGACCGCCTCGGTGGAGGGGTTCTCGGGGGCCAGCACCCATTTCAGCTTCGAGAAGTCGACCTTGCCCAGCAACAGGCCGATCGGCGGCATCACCACCTGTTCGACCAGACTGGTGACGATCTTGCCGAACGATGCGCCGATGATCACCCCGACAGCCAGGTCGATCACATTGCCCCGGGAGATGAACTCCTTGAACTCGGTCACGAGCCCCATCGGCGGTCTCCGGTCAGGCGTCGCCGGCGTTCAGCCGCTCACGCAGCTCCTTGCCGCTCTTGAAGAAGGGCACGGCCTTGGCCGGCACATCGACGGTCTCGCCGGTGCGGGGATTGCGTCCCGCGCGCGCCGGCCGGGCCCGGACGGAAAAGGCGCCGAAACCGCGTAGTTCCACGCGTCCGCCTTCGCCCAGCGAGTCGACCATCTGGCCAAGCACGATATTCACCACCCGTTCGACCTCGGCATGGGTCAGATGGGTGTTCTCGGCAGCGAGCTTTTCGATCAGCTCAGACTTTATCATTGGCAGCCCCCGCCCTGTTCAGCCTTCACAAGGCCCATACGGGTGCATCCGGGCACGGGATGCAACCCCACCCTAGCCTTCGCCCGCCGCAGGAAAAAGCCCCGCCCGGCGGATTGGCGGAGAAATGTCGGTTAACGCTCACAATCCACGCGTCCTGCGCACGAAAAAGGCGGCGGGATCGCTCCCGCCGCCTGATCCGTATCCAGATCACAAAGGAGACTATTCCTTCGTGCTGGCTTTCTCGCGAAGCGCGGCGCCCAGGATGTCGCCCAGCGAAGCGCCCGAGTCCGACGACCCGAACTGCTCGATGGCCGAGGCCTCGTCCTTCATTTCCAGGGCCTTGATCGACACCGAGACGCGGCGCGAGGCCTTGTCGATGCCGGTGACCATGGCGTCGACGCGATCGCCGACGGTGTAGCGCTCGGTGCGCTGCTCGGCGCGGTCGCGCGACAGGTCGGACTTGCGGATGAAGGCGGTCGCCGGGGCGTCCTCTTCACCGAATTTGACCTCGATGCCGCCGGTTTCGACCGCCGTCACGGTGACGGTGATCTGCTGGCCCTTCTTGAAGGTGTCGCCTTCCATCGGATCGCCGCCCAGCTGCTTGATGCCGAGCGAGACGCGTTCCTTCTCGACGTCGACGTCCAGCACCTTGGCCTTGACGGTTTCGCCCTTGCGGTAACGCTGGATGGCTTCCTCGCCGGAGACGTTCCAGTCCAGGTCGGACAGGTGCACCATGCCGTCGATGTCGTTGTCCAGGCCGATGAACAGGCCGAACTCGGTGGCGTTCTTGACCTCGCCCTCGACGGTCGAACCGATCGGGTTGGCGGCCACGAAGGCGTCCCACGGATTGTCCTGGGCCTGTTTGAGGCCCAGCGAGATGCGGCGCTTGGAGGCGTCGACATCCAGCACGACCACGTCGACTTCCTGCGAGGTCGAGACGATCTTGCCCGGGTGGACGTTCTTCTTGGTCCAGGACATTTCCGAGACGTGGACCAGGCCTTCGACGCCGGCTTCCAGCTCGACGAACGCGCCGTAGTCGGTGATGTTGGTGATGCGGCCGGTCATCTTGGCGCCGACCGGATACTTGGCCTCAACGCCGTCCCACGGATCGGTCTGCAGCTGCTTCATGCCGAGGCTGATGCGCTGGGTATCCGGGTTGATCTTGACGATCTGGACCTTGACGGTGTCGCCGACGGCGAGGACCTGCGAGGGGTGCGAGACGCGCTTCCACGACATGTCGGTGACGTGCAGCAGGCCGTCGATGCCGCCCAGGTCCACAAACGCGCCGTAGTCGGTGATGTTCTTGACCACGCCTTCGCGGACTTCGCCTTCCAGCAGCTGGCCGACCAGTTCGGTGCGCTGTTCGGCGCGGGCCTCTTCCAGGATGGCGCGACGCGAGACGACGATGTTGCCGCGCGGACGGTCCATTTTCAGGATGGCGAAGGGCTGTTCCTTGCCCATCAGCGGACCGACGTCGCGCACGGGGCGGATGTCGACCTGCGAGCCCGGCAGGAAGGCCGAGGCGCCGCCGAGGTCGACGGTGAAGCCGCCCTTGACGCGGCCGACGATGGCGCCGTTGACCGGCTGACCTTCGGCGAACACGACTTCCAGACGGGTCCAGGCTTCTTCGCGGCGAGCCTTGTCGCGGCTGATGACGGCTTCACCCAGGGCGTTCTCGACGCGCTCGAGGTAGACTTCGACGTTGTCGCCGAGCTTCGGGATGACGGCGCCTTCGCCGATGCCGAACTCGCGGGCCGGGATGCGGCCTTCGGTCTTCAGACCGACGTCGATGATCAGGATGTCCTTTTCGATGCCGACGACGCGGCCGTGAACGACCTGGCCTTCGCCGAGATCGCGGCCCTGAAGGGTTTCGTCGAGCAGCGCGGCGAAATCGTCACGCGAGGGGGAGAGGCTTTGGGTGTCAGTCATGCAGGGGTTGGGTTTCTAACGGTTATGGCGCGCGACCGGACGGCCCCGCGCGAGGTGAGTGTGAAAGGGTCATCAGGTCGTCGGGACGCGAGACGAATGAGTCAGAACGCCCGCGGAAGCCGAGGATGACGCGCTGGATTTGCCTTGGGGTCTCTAGAGACCGTGCCGGACACGCGCCGCCTCGACGATACGGCGGGCCGCATCGAAGGCGGTCTCTATATCCATATCGGTCGTGTCCAGCAAGACGGCGTCTTCGGCCTGCACCATCGGGGCCGCACCCCGGCCCGCGTCGCGCTCGTCGCGGCGAACGATATCGGCCAGCATGTCCTCATAGGCGATGACGTCGCCGCGGCCGGTCAGCTGCTTCCAGCGGCGCATGGCGCGCACCTCGGCGGTGGCGGTGACGTATAGCTTGGCCTGGGCTTCAGGGGCGATGACCGTGCCGATGTCGCGCCCGTCGAGCACCGCCCCCCCGGGCCGGGCGGCGAAGGCCCTCTGGAAGGCCAGCAGGGCCGCACGCACGCCGGGGTAGCCCGCCGTCCGGCTGGCGGCCTCGCCGGCCACTCCGCTGGTCAGCCGTTCGGTGTCGCTCAGATTCTCCGCCTTCAACGCGCGCGCCACGGCCTCTGCGGCGGCCTCGTCGTCGAGCGATCCGCCGGCGTCGAGCACGCCCAGCCCCACGGCCCGGTAGAGCAGACCGGTGTCGAGATGCGGCAGGCCATAGGTCTGGGCCAGCCGCGCGGCGATGGTGCCCTTGCCCGAGGCGGCGGGGCCGTCGACGGCGATGATCAGGGCCCGGTTCATGCGGACGCTGCGATATCGGCCCCGAGGCCGCGCATCAACTGGACAAAGCCCGGGAAGCTGGTCGCGATCATCCCGGGCTCGTCCACCGTCACCGGCTCGTCGGCCGCCAGCCCCAGCACCAGATGGCTCATGGCGATGCGGTGATCGCCGTGGGTGGTCACGGTCGCGCCGCCGCGAACGAGGCCGCCGGCCACCGTGAAGCCTTCGGGCTCCTCCTCGACCCGGACGCCGCAGGCGGTCAGGCCCGCCGCCATCAGGGCGATGCGGTCGCTCTCCTTGACCCTCATCTCGCCGATGCCGCGCATCACCGTCGCCCCCTCGGCGAAGGCGGCGGTGGCGGCCAGGATGGGATATTCGTCGATCATCGAGGGCGCGCGCTCCGGCGGCACGACCACGCCCCTGAGCGCCGAATGCCGGGCGGTGACGTCGCCGACCTCCTCGCCGCCGGCCATGCGGCGGTTTGAGACGGTCAGGTCGGCGCCCATCTCGCGCCAGGTCTGGAACAGGCCGGTGCGAAGGGGGTTGAGCATGACGCCTTCCACCGTCACCCCGGAGCCGGGCGCGATCAGCCCCGCCGCCAGCGGGAAGGCCGCCGACGAGGGGTCGCCGGCCACGGCCACGGCGGTTCCGGTCAGACGCTGCCCGCCCTTCAGGCTCACCCGCCAGCCGGCCTCCATCGGCAAGACGCCGACCTCGACGCCAAAGGCCCGCAGCATGCGTTCGGTGTGGTCGCGACTGGGCTCCGGCTCGGCCACGGTGGTGACGCCGTCGGCATTCAGCCCGGCCAGCAGGATGGCCGACTTGATCTGGGCCGAAGCGACCGTCTGGACATAGTCGATGGCGGCGAGATCGCCGCCGCTGATCTCGACGGGCAGGCGGCCCGGCTCACTCTTCCAGTCAAAACGCGCGCCCATCGACGCCAACGGACCGGTGACCCGCTTCATCGGCCGTTTCCGCAGGCTGTCGTCGCCGTCGAACGTCACCGTGACCGGATAACC